>NZ_FOQK01000003.1 GCF_900113715.1 Pseudoselenomonas ruminantium
AATAGAACATATCGCAATCACCATTCGCGAATACGAAAACTCATGCATAAAAAAACTCAATGCAGTAACGAGAATAAAGGTACATAGTGTAGCCACAGCCGTGCTTAAAATAATTTCTGCAAAACGTTTTCTACCAATAGAATACAAACCATTGATATTCAAAAGCAAACTACTGATAATCAAGATTATCGGCAGCATCCCCGAATAAAGATACATATTGCTAACGATAATATCACGATCCAGAGCTATGCTTGTGGCAATAATATAAGCAGCAATAATAAGCGCTACATCACCTAGGAATAATATTAACTTCCGGGATTTTGGGAATTTGCGTGTATACACGCACATGCCTCCTTTATGCTTCTTCGCGCTTGTAACAAATCAATCCATAGCCAAAGCTGATTAAACAGCCGATAACAAAACCAATAGCCATAATCAGCTTCTTCCTTGGGCCAGCTGGTTTATCTTCATCCGGCAAGTTGGCTGCATCGATAACCTGAATATCCATGCTTTCCATGGCTTCCTGGATCTTATCCTGTTCACACTGCTGAACAAGGCTCGTATAGATCTGCTGCTTGATTTTGGCATCGCTTTCAAGTTTCATGTAATCCATCATGCCCTCTGGCAGCTTGGCAATTTCCCCTTCCTTCTCCGCTTTTTTCTCGCGGATAGCCTTTTCACTGGCACTTGCTGCACTGGCCTGAGCCTGGGCCACTGCCTGGTTCTTCAGCAGTTCCATCTGCGCAGCATTGAGGCTGGCCGCATTGGAATTTACGATGGCACCAACTTCATCAGCCAGCGACTGGTTAAGCTGTGTGAGCTGACGCTGCGCAGTAATTACTGCCGGATGGCTATCCGTGTATTTCTGCCGTGCACCGACGAGCTCGACTTCCTTGGCTACAATCTGCGCACGGATATTCTGTACCGTGCTGTTGTCGTTAATGTTGTAGCTGCGCGCCCCAGCCTTCTGCTCCCCGAGTTTCTGTGTCGCGACATCATACTGCGCCTGTGCAGATTTCTGGGCTACCTGCATCTCACCGATGGTTTTATCAAAGGCCGCGAGCTGCTCAATGGCCAGCTTTGCCTGATCGCTTGGGCTATAAATCTTATGCTCACGCTGGAAAGCAGCAAGTTTTGCTGCCGATTCATCAGCATCCTTTTTGGCATTTTCAATGCGGTCGTTGAGGAATGTGATGAGCAGGCTTTGAGTCTGCTGGCTATTTTCTGTCTGCATCTGCAGGAAGTTATCCACCACGCCCTGCGAGATCATCTGTGCTTCCTCTGGCGTACGGCCCGTAGCCGTTACTGTGATGAGATTAGTCTGCTTGGTATTTTCGATTTTTAAGTTGCTCTTGGCAAAACTTTTTGCCTCCGGCTTCTTTTCATCCGGCCACTCCATTTGATCGATAATCGGGTCTAAGACGCGGCGTGACTTCATCAGCTCGATATAGTTGAGCGGCGAGGCATTCGAGCTGCCGCCACCTATTCCCATAGCGGCAGCCATAGCGGCAGCACCACCAAGGTCTTTTCCTGCCGTACGCGTCTGCACCATTGTCGTAGACTCGTACTGTTTTGGCAGGATAAAGGCCGTACCGAGGGCCAGTACCGTACAGCCGGCAATGATACCGCCTACTACCTTCCTCCGCTCCAGCATGATCTGCATGAGTCTTCCCAGGTCAATGCTCTCTTCGTGTTCCATATCGTTACGTCGCTCCTTCATAATCTGTATTTACTCGTATATTTTGTGCCAGCTTTACTCGTGCAAGTTTTATCAAAAAGTGTACTTTTTGATATGCGCTAGAATCTGCATAAAAAAGCATCATTCTGTCTCAAAAAGTCCGAATTCCTTCTATAAATGATGAAAAAAATAGACACTTGCACTGCTATGTGCTACAATAAAACTTGCTAATGTGCCGTCTCAAAAAGTACACTTTTTGAGACGGCACATTATTTATTCAGCCATATCTATTGCACAAAAAAGAGCATGGTTACACGCTATCGTGTTTCCATGCTCTTTCTGGTATTTCTATATTTCAGGCACAAAAATAGCCCGTTGCATCATTTCGATACAACGGGCCTTATCTTCAAGTGGTGCGGATGACAGGGGTCGAACCTGCACGTCGTGAGACACTGGATCCTAAGTCCAGCGCGTCTGCCAGTTCCGCCACATCCGCATTACTCTCCAGTATAAGAGAACGTTACTTATTATATACTTCTTTTTTTTGCTTGTCAAACTTTGAGCAATCAAGAAATATATGTTATAATCTAATGCGACGGTTGATGAGTCGACTTTCCCGCAAGGGGAGGTGAAGCCATGACGCTATATGAAAAGCTATCCTTATGTTTGGCATTTCTAACGCTGATTGTCTCCATCTTAGGATTATTCAAGTAGTTTTCTACTTTGTGATATGAAAAAAGCCGCTTGTTAGCGGTTGCGGCCTTTCTCACATACTAGTTACAAGGGAAGAGCCGACGCTGCTACACATCAGCCGTCCTTTTTGTATCTAAATTATACTACTTCCCCTAATACCTTTCAAGTATTTACATCTTTAAAATTTATTATTCACGACCGCACCAGCAATGGTTCAAAAATCTTTACGAGCCAGGAGCCGACGCTGAAGCCCTTGTCGACTTTGCCGACGGTCATGTCGACGGTGCCAATCTGTTCGCCATCGTATTTGATAATGGCTTTGCCGATTACATCGCCGTCCTTATGGGGGGCTTCGATCACTTTGGGCAGGTCGTAAGTGACCGTGTAATGCGAAGCGTCCTCACCATTGAGCAGTGGATAGTTGATGTCACTGGCCAGATAAACATCGGCAGTTGCCTGTTTGGCACCTTTTACCCAGACGCGGCGGTTTACGCGGTCCTTGGACAGTCCCTTTACCATCTTCACATGGTCAAAGCCGTAGTCAAGGATTGCCTTTGCATCGGTAAAGCGGTCATCCAATGTCGGAGCCTGCATGATTATAGCGATCAGTTCCACGCCATTGCGCTTGGCTGACGCCGCGAGGCAGCCGCCTGATGCCTGTGTCCAGCCTGTCTTGATGCCCGTCATGCCTTCGTATTTTCCCAGCAGCAGGTTCGTATTCTCTACTGGCAAGGAGTGATTGGCAGGAAAAGCCCAGCGGATATAGCCGTTCTTCTGCCCAACGATTTCGCGGAACTTTGGATTTTCCATCGCATAGCGCGCGAGTTTGGCCATGTCCCGCGGCGTCGAATAATGATTGCCATTCGTCAGTCCATTCGGATTGACGAAATTCGTATCCTTCATGCCAAGCTCGTGCGCCTTTTGGTTCATGCGCGTGGCAAAGGCTGCAACATTGCCGTCGATATGCTCAGCCACAGCTACGGCAGCACCGTTATCCGATACCATCAGCATACCTGTAAGCAGCTCGTCAGCAGTCAAGCGCTGCCCTGCCTTGATGCCCAGCGGGCAATCCTCGGTGGTCGACGCCGTCGGCGAGATGAAAATCTCCGTATGCGGGCCGATGTTTTCCAGCCCGAGGATTCCCGTCATGATTTTCGTCATGCTGGCTGGGTAGTGCCGCTCGTCAGCATTTTTCTCCCAGATGACGCGGCCTGTCGATGCCTCGATGAGAATCGCCGCTCTGGCCTTGATCTGCGGCTCCAATTCGCCATCTTCTGCGCCAGCCAGGGGCATCTGTATACTAAGCAGGCAAACGGTCAAAATACCTGCCAGGATTTTCCGAAAAAACCTCAAAATTCTCCCAACTCCCTCATAAAAAATAGAGCCTTCCTACTTGGAAAGGCTCTACTATTATAGCACGTTATCTGTCATTGTGCACCCGAGGCCAATCAATCTTTTGGCATGGCGAGCCGCAGCGCATCGCTGATGGTCTCAGCGCCATAGAGATGGATGCCGTCAGTCTCACGAGCCAGCTGCCGGTAGTTCTTCATCGGCAGCACGACATGCTCAAAGCCTAATCGCTTGGCCTCGTTGATGCGGATGTCAGCCTGGCCAACGGCGCGCACCTCGCCCGATAAGCCCACCTCGCCAAAGACGATGGTCTTAGGCCGCAGCAGGCGGTTGGCAAAGCTTGACGCCATGGCTACGCAGATGCCGAGGTCAGCAGCCGGCTCGTCGATGCGAATGCCGCCCGCCACCTTGACATAGACATCACAGGCACCGATCTGCAGATGCACACGCTTTTCGAGCACGGCCAGCAAGAGCTGGATGCGCTTGATATCGACCGAATCAGCCGTACGGCGCGGCGGCACATACGGCGTCGGTGCGACAAGTGCCTGCAGCTCGACAAGCAGCGGACGCGTCCCCTCCACCGTCGGTATGATGACCGTACCGCTGTCGCCCACGCGATCAGACAAAAAGAGTTTTGATGCATCCGGCACGTCGACGAGTCCCACCTCACGCATCTCAAAAAGTCCGAGTTCGTTCGTACTGCCAAAGCGGTTCTTGACCGCCCGCAACACGCGGTATTCGGCATTGCGCTCGCCTTCGAAGTAAAGCACCGTATCGACGATATGCTCAAGGACACGCGGGCCAGCCAGATTGCCCTCCTTGGTCACATGGCCGATGACAAAAGCAGCAATGCCGTTCGTCTTAGCAATCCGCAGGAGGTCTACCGAGCACTCACGCACCTGTGAGACACTGCCCGGCGCGCTCTGCACGTCAGGCTTGAAGATGGTCTGTATCGAGTCGATGACCAAAAGATCCGGCTTGATATTGGCCACGTGAGCTTCAATCGTCTCCAGATTCGTCTCGCTGACGACAAAAAGGGTGTCGGCGATTGCCTGCAGCCGGTCGGCACGCATGCGCACCTGCCGTGTGCTTTCCTCGCCAGTCACATAAAGCACACGGCGGCCGCCGCGTGCCACGTCAGCACAGACTTTTAGCGTGAGGCTTGACTTGCCAACGCCGGGATCGCCGACAATCAGTACCATCGAGCCAGGAATCACGCCGCCCCCCAGCACGCGGTCAAGCTCGCCCGAGCCTGTCGCAAACCGCGGCAAATCCTCGACCTGCACCTCGGCAATCGGCTGCGGTTTTACGGCATCCGATAATCCGAGCCGCAGGCCACCGCCCCCAGCCGGCTCTGGCGTGATGGTCTCTTCGACCATCGTATTCCACGCTCCGCAACCGGGACAACGGCCGAGCCACTTGGGCGCATCGTAGCCGCATTCCTGGCAAACGTAGACCGTTTTCTTTTTCTTTGCCATATCATTTTCCTATCCTTTTCAGCAGGCGAATGGTCCAGCGGCCCAGCCAGATGATAGCCCAGAGCAGGTTCAGGATGAAATCCAGCACTCTGCCGCCAAGGCTTTTGGGGGCCAGTTTATTTTTCGGCATCAGCCTGCTCCTTCTTGGCCGCCTTCGGTTCCTTCTTTACAAAGTCCAGGCTGTCGCCATTCTTGCGGACATAGATGGTATCGCCCGCCTTGAAACTGCGCGCAAGCAAACGCTCAGCAATCGCATCTTCGATGTGTTTCTGCAAAGCGCGCTTGAGTGGCCGCGCACCGTATTTGAAGTCCATACCGGCATCCACGAGCTTGTTCTTCGCCGCTGGACTGATTTCGAGCTTGATTTCCTTTTCTTCGAGGCGCTTCTTGACATCGCGCAGCAGGATATCGACAATCTTCGCAAGCTCAGCCCGCCCGAGCGGACGGAATACCAGCAGCTCATCGATGCGGTTGAGGAACTCCGGCTTGAAGATGCGCTTGACCTCGCCGAGCACACGCTTGCGGGCATTCTCCTCAGCCTGTGCCTCCTCATCAGCAGCACTGCCGATGGCAAAGCCTAAGGACGTATTCTGCTTCTTGAGGAAGCTTGCGCCCGCATTCGAGGTCATGATGATGACCGTGTTGCGAAAGTCCACGGTACGTCCCTGACCATCGGTCAGACGGCCGTCGTCGAGCACCTGCAGCAGGATATTGAACACATCCGGATTAGCTTTCTCAATCTCGTCCAAAAGGATGATCGAGTACGGCTTGCGGCGCACCGCATCAGTAAGCTGGCCACCCTCCTGGTAGCCGACATAGCCCGGCGGCGCACCGACCATGCGCGATACACTGTATTTTTCCATGTACTCGGACATATCAAAGCGGATAACCGAATCTTCGCTGCCAAACAAGGCTTCTGCCAGTGCCTTGGCAAGCTCAGTCTTACCAACACCTGTGGGGCCTAAGAACAGGAACGAGCCAATCGGACGCTTCGGATCTTTCAGCCCTGCCCTTGCCCGGCGGACGGCCTTGGCTACTGCGGTCACGGCCTCACTCTGGCCGATGACACGCCGCATGAGGATCTTCTCCATATTGAGCAGTCGTTCCGATTCCTTGGCAGCCAGCTGACGGACAGGGATGCCCGTCCAGAGGGCTACGACATCAGCGATGTCATCGGCCGTGACCGTAATGTGGTTATTGCCACGCTTTTCCCATTTGCGCCGCGCTTCGTCGAGCGCAGTTTCGGCTGTCTGCATGGCATCGCGCAGCTTGGCTGCCCGCTCATAGTCCTGCGAAGCGACCGCTGCTTCCTTCTCCGTATGCAGCCTGCCGAGCTGCTCACGGATTTCCTGCACCTTGCCGGGAGGGGATACCTGACGCATGCGTACTTTGGAAGCTGCCTCATCCATCAGATCGATAGCCTTGTCGGGCAGGAACCGATCCGTAATGTAGCGCTGCGACAGACGGACAGCCGCTTCGATGGCTGCATCCTCGATGGTTGCCCGATGGAATTCTTCATACTTGCCACGCAGGCCATGCAGGATCTTGATGGCGTCCTCCGGTGCCGGCTCCTCGACCACGATGGTCTGGAATCTGCGGGAAAGCGCCGCATCTTTTTCCAAATATTTCTTGTATTCATCGAGAGTCGTCGCGCCGATAATCTGGATTTCTCCCCGCGACAACGCCGGTTTCAAGATATTGGCCGCATCGAGCGCGCCTTCGGCAGCACCAGCCCCTACCAATGTATGCATCTCATCGATGAACAGGATGATATTGCCCAGCCGCTGGATTTCCTCGATGATGCCCTTGAGCCGCTCCTCGAACTCGCCGCGGTATTTTGCGCCGGCGACGAGCGAGGCCATCGACAGCGACACGACCTTCTTGTCCTGCAGCATATAGGGCACGGCTCCCTCGATGATGCGCTGGGCCAGCCCCTCGGCGATTGCCGTCTTGCCGACGCCTGGCTCACCGAGCAGGATGGGATTGTTCTTCGTGCGCCGTGACAAAATCTGAATCACGCGCTGGATTTCCTTTTCCCGGCCGATGACAGGGTCCATCTGCGCCTCTTCGGCCATATGATTGAGGTCGCGGCCGTATTTCTTGAGCAGCGGCGCACCTTTTTCCTTGCGGCCGCGCGCCCGCGTCTCCTGCGGGCCGTCATCCTCCGAATGCGGCTGGTCGATGCGGTCCATGACCTCATTCTGCAGGGCATCGGGATCGATGCTGAGCCGTTCGAGCACCTCGACGGCCGCCCCCTCAGTCTCCTGCAACAGGCTCAGCAGGATATGCTCGGTGCCGATGTAGCTGTGGCCGAGGGTCTGCGACTCCTCGACAGCCCCCTCCATGACACGCTTGGCCCGCGGCGTATAGTACGGATTATCCGATGGATATTCCGCCTCCTTGGCCACGAGACTGCGGATCTGGCTCACAGCTGCCTCAAAAGTAATTCCGAGCGCCTGCATCGCCTGGGCTGCTACGCCCTCACGCTCGTGCAGCAGGCCGAGCAGGATATGCTCGGTACCGATGTAGTCCTGCTCCAAATCCTGCGCCACATACTGCGCAAATTCAATCGCCTTGATGGCTCGATTGGTAAAGTGATTTCGAAAATTCATGGATGTTCCTCCGCGCTCACGCGATGGTCCAGCAGCGCTTGCCGCGTCTTGCGGGCCCTGAGCCGGTCGATTTCTTTCTTGGACATGTTCGCATTCTCGGCCAGATTCTGCAGATAACTCTTGCGGCTTACCGTCAGGATATCCGCATAGCAGTCAGCTGTTACCTCACTGATGAGCTTGAGATCAATGCCGAGACGAACCTTCGATAAAAGCTCCATCGTCTCCTTTTCGGACAGCAGCCGCGCATAGGCCAGCGTGCCATAAGCGCGCCATACTTCATCTTCGAGCTGCTCTTTGCGATAGAGTGCCAATGCCTTGCGGGCCCGGCGTTCATGCGCAACGATTTCCGTCACAGCACTCTTGAGGTTCTCGATGAGCTCCTCCTCCGAAAAGCCCAGCGTCAGCTGGTTGGCAATCTGGAACAGGCAGCCCACCGGCTCCTTCGCATCGCCGTATACCGCACGCACGGCCAGCCCGAGCTGCGGCGAAATATTGATGATACTGCCGACATTACGCGTGAATACCAGCCCCGGCAGATGCAGCAGCACCGAAGCACGCAGGCCCGTGCCAAGATTCGTCGGGCACGACGTAAGATAGCCCATCTTTTCATCAAAGGCAATGTCGAGCTTGGACTCGATGAGATCATCGAGCGTCGAAGCTGTACTCATCGGCAGGTCAAGATTGAGCCCCGGCGCCCAGCACTGAATACGCAAATGATCCTCTTCGTTGACCATGATGCTGATGCAGCGGTCATCCGACACATAAGCGGCCCGATGCTGGGGATTCTTGACGAGATTCTCCGTAATCAACTGCTTTTCAATCAAGACTTCACGCTGTACCGTCGACAACCGCTCGACATCGACACGGTCAAACGGCATCCCCATCGATTTCTCGAGTTCCGGCAAAACACCATCCGTCGCTACAAGCACCTTCGCCAGCTGATTGAAGTCGGCCCGGTTCGGGAACGGCTCGCCGCGCAGGTTGCGTGCCAGGCGGATGCGGCTGGCAATGACGACATCGCTATCCGTGCCGCCGCTCTTCAGCCAGGTAATATCCTTATCCCGCAGCAGTTCATTGATTGCCATCAGCTGCACCTCCTTCCTTCAGCGCCAATTGTGCCTCTAATGCCCGTATCTTATCGCGCAGTTCTGCAGCCCGCTCGTATTCTTCCTGGGCCACACTTTCCTGCAGCTTTTGGCGCAACATACCGATTTCATGCTTGAGCTCAATCGTGCCGCCCGTGCGATGCGGGATCTTGCCACGATGAAGGCTCGAGCCATGGATGCGGCGCAAAAGCGGCTCAAGCTGCTGGCGGAACGTCTTGTAGCAGTCTGCGCAGCCAATCTTGCCCGACTGCTGGAAGTCGCGATAGCTCATGCCGCAGCTCGGGCAGACCAGCTCCCGCTGCCCCGCCTGCTGCACTTCCTCTGCATCCGTATGATTGCTGAAGATTCCCTTGAGGAAATCATCCATCGATACATTGCGTGTATGATGCTCGGTTGCCATGAACTCACCGTACGCAGCCGCACATTTCTCACAGAGATTCTTCTCCACGCGCCCGTCGGGGCCAATCTGGGTAATATGAACGACCGCCTCGTTGCGGCCGCAATCGTCACATAACATCTGCTTCTCCTCCTTTGCGGAAACTACGATCTGCTACGAGAAATTTTCCAATGTCAGCAGCAGGGATTTCAAAAGATGCACACGTTCCTCATCCGTACAGTTCGGCGACTCGAATGCCGATACCACGACCTGCATCACGAGTGCCGCCTCACGATTCGTTATCATCTGATGCTGCAGCAGATAATGGACCATGGACTGTACCATCGGCAGCTCCGTATCCTTATCTATCTTATCGAGCATGTCCTGATAGACCATATTGCGCGTCGGCACCTGTACGATGCGGATAAAGCCGCCCAAACCACGGCGGGATTCCACGACGAAGCCCTTATCCTGTGTAAACCTTGTCGACAGCACATAGCTGATCTGCGATGGCGCACAGGAAATCTCATCGGCAATGTCCGTACGCCGCAGCTCTACCTTGCCATCCTGTTGTGCCGCCAGCTGGCGCAGGATATAGGCCTCTATCAAATCTGCGATATTGCTCACGTTAATCACCTTCTATTATAATTGACCATTTGACTTTTATCTTACTCTATTATAGCGCCTTTGCAAAAATTTTGCTACTGGGAAAATATGGTACACAAAAAGGAGCTGACGCATCAGCTCCTTTTGTCCTCATCCGTCAGGCTTCGTCTGCCACCTTGCTCCAAAGGAAAGGCTTTACTGCAGTGCAGTCTTGAGGGTTTCCATATTCTTTTTCATCGTATCTATGTATGCATCCATAGCAGATTCATTTGCCTCGCCCGTTACGATCGGATCGAGCGTATAGATCTTGGCTCCTGTCTCACGGGCAATAGTCTCAGCCGCCGACGGCGAGTACTGTGGCTCGACGAACAGGACCTTGACAGGCAGTGCCTTGACCTTCGCGATGGTATCCTCAAGCTCCTGCGGCGTCGGCTCCGTGCCCGGCTCGCGTTCGATGACGCTGACGATATTGAGCTTGAATTCCTTGGCCAGATACGGGAAAGCCTCATGGAACGTCACGATATCCTTATGCGGCAGTTCATCGAGCGCCGCGTGCATCTCTTTTTTGAGCGCTTCAAGCCTCGTGCAATACTTAAGCGCATTCTTGCGATACGCGTCCTGATGGGCAGGGTCCGCCTCGCAGAGCTTGGCCGTGATGGCTTTGACCTGCGCAATCGAGTATGTCACCGACGTCCATACATGCGGATTTTCTTGCTCACCAGTCTTTAAAAGATTGATATCCTTATAATCCGCTGCCTCGATGACCTTGAGCTTCTTATTCTGCTTCACAGCTTTATCGAGGAAGCTTTCCATGCCCGCGCCATTGACCACGAACACATCCGCCTTCTCCAGCGTCTTCATATCCTCAGTCGTCAGCTGATAGTCATGCAGGCAGCCCGTCTGCGGTTTCGTCATATTGACGACTTCCACGCCATCGACACCCTTGGTGATATTGATGACATCGATATACATCGGATAGAACGAAGTCACGATCGTAAAATTCTTCTTATTGCCACTCTGCTGTAAAGAACTGCACCCAGCAGCCGTAAAGGCCAGCACCAGTACGAGCAGCAATGCTGCTATTTTTTTCAAACAAATCCTCCTTTAGCCCCATGGGCTGATTCTGCTTTCCTCTGCCATTACAGATTCATTGTAGCAAACGTGTCAAGCCAAGCTTAGGACTGCAGCCACAGCCGCTGGTATTTTTCCAGCTGGCGGCCAAAATGCATGATGATGCTTTGTGCCATCGCCGGCTCCCTGCGCATGACGCTTTCCATGGTGATCCGCGGAATGACGAGCAACAGTGCCTGATCGGTCAATACTTCCAAAGCCAGCTGATTCCTGCGCTTGGGCAAAAGGACGCTATCATTTGCCCAGGCTTTCTCCGCGACAATGTCCAGCGTATTATACCAGCCATCGCCAGTTTCCATGCTGCGGGCCAGCTTGCCCCGCACGACAAACAACAGCTGCTCCTCCACATCCTGCCCGAAAAGCCTGTCGCCCTCATAGCAAGTAAGCAGTTTAGCCGTCCCTGCAAAGGCCTGCACCAATCCTTTGTCGCACGACTGGAGGAGCTCCAGCTGTAGCAGTGCATCCAGCAGGTTCGTCCGCTGCTGCACCGGCTTGGCCGCCATGCTCTGGGACCGCCGCCGGCTCCAGTTCGCGCGGAAGGCACTGTAAGGCTGCTGCCAATCCATGACCATCTGGCGCAGCAGCAGGATATAATCCTGCGCCAGCTTCTCGATCCCGGCTGGCTGGAAATACCGGCAGTCATACGCAAAGGTTATGGCAATCTCCCATTCGGCATAACGGAAACGCACACCCAGATGCAGCTCCCGCGTATCCCATACCTCCTGCGTCACAATGCGCCCTTCCCGCTTGCCCTGGCGCTGCGAATAGCTTCCCTCATCCTGCAGGAAATCACCGAAATTCAATACATGGTAAAAGCCCTTTTCCTGCTGGTCCAGCACCGCCTGGATATCCTTGCGAGCCAACGCCGCATACGAAGTCGAGACCAGAAACTGCTTGAACACCTGCTCCGTCAGCTCCTGCACCTTGGGATCCTCTGCCACGCGGACGCGCAGCGGCAGCATGCACTGACTGCCACGGCCCGCCTCACTGCCCGGTGCCAGCAGGCAGAAGGCCACATCGCGGCAATCGTTCTCTCCCTGAAGGAGCAAGCCCCAGGCCGTCTGCAGGACAGACATCAAGACCTTCTTGTTGTCCTTCGACAATTCCTTCAGATCAGACAGCACGGCACTGGGGATATGCGTCAGATAATTCTGCTCCTGGCGTTCCTGTCCGGCATCCTGTCCGCCAGCGCCTGTCTCTTCATATGGCAGGCGGGAAAGCCCTGGCAGGTCACTGAGCAGCTGCCGCCAATAGCTGCGGATGGACTCGGCTCCCCCTGCCGTGGCAGTCGCCGCTGCCGGCGCCTTCTCCAAGGGCAGGTTGTGTATATAGCGGAAAATGTTGCGGACATCGAAATTATCCATCACGGCCTGCACACCAGTCACGACTACCGCATACTCCGAGGCCCCCGTATGATAGACCGCAAAACGCAGCAGGCTGCCATAGCGCAGATCAAAGCCCTGGCGCAGATCAGCCTCCATCAGGCGCCGCAATTGCTCATCCAGATCCTTTCCCGAGGTCTGTTCCAGATTGCGATAGATGATCACCGGCAGATTCCGCCGCTCCTTGAACACCACAGCCAGCATCTTGTCTCCGGCCACACAGTAATTCGTCCGCAGGACATCCTCCTGCTCAGTCAGCGTCCGGATTGCCAGATTGAAGCGCAGGGGCAGCAGTTTCCCCTCCAGCTTATAGAGATTCTGCCGCAGGGGACTCACTGGCGTTGTCTCCCCATACGTCACCACTTGCCGCTCGCTTTCCGTCAAGTCCCTGACATATTGTATCCGATGGGCCGTATATCCCCGGCGTTCATCCAGCTGTGCGCCATACAGCTGGCGAAGACTTCCCTGCTGCCCGGCTGGCAGCTCCTCTACACTCCATTTACGCACGTTGATCAGCGCTCCTCTACATCATGATCCTAAGGCAGTTTATGCCACTGTTATCCTTAGGATTTCGCCAAAATGACAGTTTTTCCCTGCTTGACACGTGAAAAACATCCCGGCATCACCGGCAACAAAAAACTCCCCTCAGGAAAATCCTGAAGGGAGCTTCACGCAATATCCGATCTGTACGGCTTAGCCGAGGATCACCAGCGACTCATGAGCTTTGACGCTCTGGCCAGCATCGACGTTGAATTTCTTGACAACGCCATCAGCATCAGCAGCAATCTCGTTCTGCATCTTCATAGCCTCGAGGATCAGCAGCGTCTCGCCGGCTTTGACAGCCTGGCCTTCGCTGGCAACGAGTTTGACGATCTTGCCCGGCATCGGAGCATCGATGGAATGCTCACCAGCGCCAGCGGCAACAGCCTCTTTCTTCGGAGCTGCCGGTGCAGCCGGAGCCGGTGCCGGAGCAGCTTTCGGAGCCGGTGCAGCAGCCTTCGGAGCTGCCGGAGCAGCGGCTTTCACTTCCTCGACTTCTACTTCATAAGCATTGCCGTTAACGGTAATATTGAACTTTTTCATTAATAATTCCTCCAAATACCTTCAACTTCGGAATCAATCAAAACTGTTTGGCCAGACCGCCACGAGCGGACAGAGCCCATACATCGCTGCGCTTGATGCGGACAGCGATGACTTTATTCGACATCATCATCTGGACAGCAGCCGTGATAGCAGCTACTACCTCAGGCGATACGCCATTTGCTTCTGTTTTCATAGCACACCCTCCGATCAAAGCGGAATATTGCCGTGCTTCTTAGCCGGGCCAACTTCACGTTTGCTGGCCAGTGCATTGAGAGCCGTGATGATGCGCGGACGCGTCTCTTTCGGCTCAATGACCATGTCTACATAGCCGCGCTCTGCAGCAACGTACGGCGTAGCAAAGTTCTCGACATACTCAGCCGTCTTGGCATCCTTATCCGGATCTTTGCGGAAGATGATGTTCGCAGCACCTGCCGGGCCCATGACAGCGATCTCCGACGTCGGCCAAGCCATGACCTGGTCTGCACCGAGCTCACGGCAGCACATAGCGATATAGGAACCGCCGTATGCCTTACGCGTGATGACCGTGACCTTAGGAACCGTAGCCTCGCTGTATGCATAGAGCATCTTCGCGCCATGACGGATGATACCGTTGTGCTCCTGATCGACGCCTGGCAGGAAGCCCGGTACATCGACTAGGTTGACGAGCGGGATATTGAAGGCATCGCAGAAACGGATGAAGCGAGCCGACTTATCCGAGGCATCGACATCGAGGCAGCCAGCCATGACATTCGGCTGGTTGGCGATGATACCTACGCTGCGGCCATCAAAGCGAGCAAAGCAGCAGATGATATTCGTAGCGAAATGCTCATGGACCTCATAGAACTCCCCGTTATCGACGATGGAGCGGATGACATCCTTCATATCATACGGCGCATTCGGATTATCCGGGATGACCGTGTTGAGTTCCTCATCCTGACGATCCGGATCATCACCGGTCTCCATGATTGGTGCATCTTCCATGTTGTTGCTCGGCAGGAAGGACAGCAGGTAACGGATCTGCTTGATGCAGTCGTCCTCATCCTCAGCTGCGAAGTGAGCAACACCGCTGCGCGTGTTGTGGGTCATAGCACCGCCCAGAGCCTCAGCCGTCACTTCCTCAGCCGTTACCGATTTGATGACAGCCGGGCCCGTGATGAACATCTGGCTCGTGTTCTTGACCATATAGATGAAGTCCGTGATAGCCGGGCTGTATACAGCACCGCCGGCGCACGGTCCCATGATGACCGAGATCTGCGGGATGACGCCCGACGCTGCCGTATTGCGATAGAAGATACCACCGTAGCCAGACAGAGCATCGACTGCTTCCTGGATGCGGGCACCGCCCGAATCATTGATGCCGATGCATGGAGCGCCCATCTTCATGGCCAGATCCATGACTTTCCAGATCTTATGGGCATGCTTCTCACCCAGCGAACCACCCTCAACGGTGAAATCCTGTGCGTAAGCATAAACCAGACGGCCGTCGACCGTACCATAACCCGTTACAACGCCCTCGCCCGGGAGTTCTTTCTTCTCCTGGCCGAAGTTCGAGCAACGATGTTTCATGAACATATCGAGTTCGACGAACGTACCCTCATCAAACAGCTTGTTGATGCGCTCACGGGCCGTCTGTTTGCCCTTTGCGTGCTGCTTGTCGATACGAGCCTGACCGCCGCCCTGCATGATATGCTCTTTTTTTGCATGCATTAATTCAATCTTTTCCTGAACAGTAGCCATTATATACCTCCTATAATTAGCTTGTGAGCATCCTGTCAATGACAAAATCCTCATGTACTGCAATCTCTATTTTGCACTATTTGTGTGAAAATTGCAAGACTAATTTATTACCAGGTATTAATCGCGCTGGCAAAGTTCGAGCAGGACACCATGCGAAGCCTTCGGATGGACAAAGGCGATCTTAGCACCGCCGGCACCGATACGCGGCGTTTCATCAATCAGGCGGACACCTTTCTCTTTGAGATCAGCCAGAGCTGCCTCCAGGTTGTCTACACGCAGGGCAATGTGCTGGATGCCACCACGGCCGCCATTCTTCTCGATGAATTTTGCAATCGGGGAAGTCTCATCCGTTGCTGCTAAGAGCTCAATCTCACTGCCATTCGGCGTCGGGAAGAAGCCCGTCGTCACTTTCTGCTCAGCAACCGTCTCTTCGCCGTTAGCCGGCAGGCCAAGCATATCACTCCAGAAGGAACCGACTTCCTTGAGGTCCGAAACAGCAATACCAATATGATCTACACCTAATACTTTGAACATGATGAATTCCTCCATTCGGATAAAAGATTTATTTGAGCATCTCGCCCATAACCTCACCGATTACCGTGTACGGATCGGTCTTATGCTGCTTGATCTGCTCTACATAGCCATCCAGTCTGCCACTATCGACAATCTTGCTCTTGATGTAGCTGCCGATGTTGCTGCTGAGGATGTCAAGCATCTCATCACGGGTACGCTTCGTGCGGCGCTTGGCTAGCTCGCCATTGCCCTCGATATACGTCCTGTGCTTATCTACAGTTCCTAACAGTTCGGCTATGCCTTCATTCTGGCTGGCTACCACCTTGGTGATCGGCGGACGCCAATCCGTCATCAGACTGTCAAGATCAAGCATCATGTTGATCTCGCGGACCAGCTTGTCCGCACCATCAAGATCAGACTTGTTGATGCAGTAGAGATCCCCGATCTCCAGGATGCCTGCCTTGATTGCCTGGATGTCATCGCCCATGCCCGGAATCAATACGACCATCGTCGTATCCGCGGCCTTGACGATATCTACCTCTGACTGTCCAACACCGACGGTCTCGACGATGATGATGTCCTTTCCAAAAGCATCCATTGCCTTGACAGCATCGGCGGTCTTATGCGAAAGACCACCCAGGCTGCCGCGGGTGCCCATACTGCGGATAAAGACTCCCTCGTCAAGTGTCAGTCCATTCATGCGGATGCGGTCGCCTAAGATGGCACCGCCCGTGAACGGGCTGGTCGGGTCAACAGCGATTATACCAACGGTCTTTCCCTGTGCACGGTACTCTCTTGCAATCTTGTCCGAGAGGGTACTCTTGCCTGCACCTGGCGGCCCCGTGATACCCAAAACATAAGCATGACCGGTGTGGGGATAAAGCTTCTTCATGATGTCTGTCGCTTCATCGTATTCATTCTCGATAGCCGTGATGGCCCGTGAAAGTGCCAGCCGGTTGCCTTTGAGCAGTTCTTCTGCGATATCCAAAATGCCACCACCTTTCGGTAGTTTCTACATAAATAAGGCCGGGCAAGAGCCGGAGACCGGAATGTGTCTCCTGACTCTCCCTCCCAGCACCATTGTTTCTTAGAGTTTTACATGCTCATTGATGAATTTGACAACATCACCAGTCGGAGTGCCCGGCGTGAACACTTCCGCAACACCGGCCTCTTTGAGAGCCGGGATATCGCCTTCTGGGATGACACCACCACCGATGATCAATACATCGTTCATGCCATTCTTATGGAGAAGGTCGACGACTTTCGGGAACAGATGACCATGAGCACCCGAAAGAATGCTCATAGCAACAACATTGACGTCCTCCTGCAGAGCAGCTTCAGCAATCTGCTCCGGCGTCTGGCGAAGCCCCGTATAGATGACCTCGAAGCCAGCATCACGCAGCGCGCGGGCAACGACCTTAGCGCCGCGGTCATGGCCGTCAAGGCCCGGTTTAGCAACTAATACTCTGATTTTCTTTTCCATTTTGAATTCCTCCAAAAACGTAAACGCTATTCTTGTCCGATTGTTCGCGATAGAGACGCTTACAGGCTGACATGAGCCTCATACTCGCCGAATACCTCGCGCATGACGTTGCAGATTTCGCCAAGGGTTGCATACGTCTTGACAGCAGCGAGGATATGCGGCATGAGGTTTTCGTTCTCATCCTGGCAAGCCTTCTTGAGGTCAGCCAGTGCAGCTTTTACTGCCTCATTATCGCGTTTCGCTTTCATAGCCTCGACTTTAGCCTTCTGACGTTCGCCGACGGCCTCGTCGACTTTCAGCAGGCCTTTTGGAGGTTCTTCTTCCATCTGGAATTTGTTGACACCGACGATGGTGCGGGCACCAGACTCGACATCCATCTGCCATTTGTAAGCAGAATCCTGGATCTCTTTCTGGATGTAGCCCTTCTCGATTGCAGCGACAGCGCCGCCGAGATCGTCGATTTTCTTGATATAGTCCCAAGCCTCAGCCTCGATGCTGTTGGTCATGGACTCTACATAGTAGGAGCCAGCCAGCGGATCGATGACATCAGCCAGACCGCTCTCATACGCAACAATCTGCTGGGTGCGCAGGGCAATCGTAACGGATTCCTGCGTCGGCAGAGCCAGAGCCTCATCACGGGAGTTCGTATGCAGGGACTGCGTACCGCCCATGACAGCAGCTGCCGTCTGCAGGGCAACGCGGACGATGTTGTTGTTCGGCTGCTGAGCCGTCAGCATCGAACCTGCCGTCTGCGTATGGAAACGCAGCTTCATGCTCTTATCATTCTGCGCATGGAAACGCTCTTTCATGACTTTTGCCCAGATACGGCGGGAAGCACGGAACTTCGCCACCTCTTCGAGAACGTTGTTGTGTGCGTTCCAGAAGAAGGACAGACGGCCAGCGAAATCATCAATCTTGAGGCCCGCTTTGATAGCAGCCTCGCAGTAAGCGATACCATCAGCAATCGTGAAGGCGATTTCCTGTGCAGCCGTCGAACCGGCCTCACGGATATGATAGCCGGAAATGGAGATCGTATTCCATTTCGGTACATTCTTTGAGCAATACTCGAAGATATTCGTGATAAGGCGCATGGACGGACGCGGCGGGAAGATATACGTACCGCGAGCGGCATACTCCTTGAGGATATCGTTCTGGATCGTACCGCGCAGCTGGTCAGCTGGCACACCCTGTTTCTCAGCTACAGCGATATACATAGCCAAGAGGACCGAAGCCGGTGCATTGATCGTCATTGACGTCGAAACCTTGCCCAGGTCGATCTGATCGAACAGCGTCTCCATATCTGCGAGGGAGTCGATAGCAACACCGACCTTGCCGACCTCACCTTCGGAAATCGGGTCCGTGGAATCGTAACCGATCTGCGTCGGCAGGTCAAAGGCACAGGACAGGCCCGTTGCACCGTTCTCGATCAGCATGCGATAGCGTTTGTTGGATTCCTCAGCCGTGGAGAAACCAGCATACATGCGCATCGTCCAGAAGCGGCCACGATACATTGTCGGCTGGACACCACGCGTATACGGATAGACGCCTGGGAAGCTGATCTCGTCGGCATAATCCGTATCCTTGATGTCAATCGGCGTATAGAGGCGTTTTTCCGGCAGGTGCTCACGCTCCGGGAAACGTGCAATTGCTTTTTCAACGCTGGCTTCGTATTTGGCGAGCTCAGCCTGGATTTTCTCATTGCTCATTTGGGAATTCCTCCTGATTCATTCAGTCAATCTATATATCTATATTATCTGTATGTGATTTTCTTATTTAGCCATGCTGCCCGTCTTGACGAAACGCTCATGGAAGGAAAGCGCCTCTTCAAGGATATGCGGCGTATGGGCATGCTTCGTTGCCTCAGTCGCACGATTGAAGTAATCGAGCAGGATTGGGCGGTAATCCGGATGCGCGCAGTTGTTGATGATTTCCAGCGCACGCTCACGCGGTGCCTTGCCACGCAGATCGGCGATGCCCTGCTCCGTGATGATGATGTCGACATCATGCTCCGTATGATCGATATGCGAGCAGAACGGAACTACTGCCGAAATCTTGCCCTCTTTGGCAATCGATGGCGTGTAGAAGATGGTCAAGTAAGCGTTGCGGGCAAAGTCGCCGCTGCCGCCGATACCATTCATCATCTTGGTGCCTGTGATATGCGTCGAGTTGACGTTGCCATAGATGTCAACCTCAATGGCCGTATTCATGGCAATGACGCCCAGGCGATGGACAACTTCCGGACTATTGGAGATTTCCTCCGGACGCAGCAGCAGATATTTCTTGTATTTCGCTACATCCTTATAGAAACGTGCCATGCCCTCCGGGGACGGGCTGAATGCCGTGCCCGATGCGAAGTTGAGCTTGCCCGCATCGATAAGATCGAGCATGCCGTCCTGAATGACCTCGGTGTAGACCGTCAAATCTTTGAGATCTGAATCGACGAAGCCGGCGATAACTGCATTGGCAACGTTGCCGACACCAGACTGCAGCGGCAGCAGGTTCTTCGGCATGCGGCCAGCCTCGATTTCCTTGTTGAGGAATTCGAGCGTGAACTCGCTCATCTTCTTCGAATCTTCATCGATTGGTTTCAATGGACGCGTGTGATCGGGGATATCGCAGGGAACGATGTATTTGATCTTTTCCGGCGTACACGGGATATACGTCGTACCCACACGGTCATTGGCCTTGACGATTGGAATTGGCAGGCGGTTCGGCGGGTCCATCGGGATGTAGACATCGTGCATGCCTTCAAGATCCAGCGGCTGCGAGGTATTGACCTCGACGATGACAACATCTGCACTCTGTACATACGATGCAGCATTGCCCAGGGAAGTCGTTGGGATGATATTTCCCTCTTCCGTGATTGCACACGCCTCGACAACAGCGACATCAACATGCCCCAGATAACCGCAACGGCTAAGCTGGGCCGACTCTGACAGATGCAGGTCAAGGTAATCAACCGAGCCATCGTTGATCTCATTGCGCAGAGCTTTATCTGTCTGATACGGCAGACGCTGCTTGATGCCATGAACCGATGCCAGTGCATCATCCAGTTCCGGACCAGTAGAAGCTCCCGTCCACAGATTAATCGCAAATGGCTCCTTCTTCATGCGTTCAGCAAGTGCAAGTGGAACAGCCTTCGGATACGCGGATGCGGTAAAACCGCTCATTGCAACGTTCATATCCGGTTTGAAAAAAGCTGCTGCTTCTTCAGCCGTTACGATTTTCGCCTGCAATGCCTTATTGCGTACGCGATCGAGAATGTCAATCATGGAAAATCCTCCCTCATCAGTGCCGACCCATCTTCGGTTCCGGCAGCAGATTTTAACGTTCGGGACGGTGCATCTTGTTTCGAATTCCTTGTTATGATTCACGGCATGTGGAAGTATAACACGAAGTTATCAACACCATGAATTATAATCATAGATTATTGTAACACTATGCTGTGATTATGTCCCATGACTAAGGATAGCACGAAAAGAAAACGCCGTCAAGATAGTCTTGACGGCGTTTGACGAGAATTCGTTCAATACTTCACATATATTATTTTTTGCTTATTTGCGGGTAATATGATATGACAAGCTACTAAGACCAATTGATAAATCTTCATTGACAATATGCATGGTTTCAGGAACTTCCATCTTAATTGGGGCAAAATTCCAGATGCCCTTGACTCCCGCATCGACAAGCTTATCCGCCACCCCTTGCGCAAAGGCTGCAGGTACAGCAATGATACCGATATGGATATTGCGTTCCTTGACGATTTTCTTCATATCACGGATATCTTCTACCTTGACATGATTGACCGTCGTCCCAATGACATTGGGATCTTGATCGAACAGGGCCACAAGGTTGAAGCCCAGCGTCACGAAGTTCTGATAGTTCGCCAATGCCGCTCCCAGATGGCCAATGCCGACCACAGCAATATTCCAATGGTTGTTAAGCCCCAAAATCTCACCGACATTGCGTTTGAGTTCATTGACATAATAGCCTACGCCCTTTTTGCCGAACTGGCCAAACGAAGCCAGATCCTTGCGGATCTGCTCCGGCGTGATGCCCAGCCGGCGGCCCAGCTCATCGGAGGAGATGATATCGATCCCCTCATCCTGTGCCAGCCGCAACGTCCGGAAATATAATGGAAGGCGGTCGATCGTTGCCTTGGATATATTCACTTGACCTTTCATAAAACGCCTCCCTATCCTTCTTGTTGTTCTTTCACTTCATGCATGAGCGCTAAAGCTGCTGCCAGTGCCGCCATCATCCACAGGAACATCGACGAGGGGATATTGAACAGCAGATCGTCGGTGAAGCCATTGAGCGCCACCGACAGGACAGCCAGCCCCAGCCCCAGGGACAAACCGCCTAACAGGCGGTGATCCTGCCAATCGCGGCAATCCTGCCAGAAGGGAGTCTCAGGCTGCTCTTTTGCAGCCTGCATGCTCTGCTCGACACGCTGCAGCTCAGCATCAGCCGCCGCATCTTCCCGCAGGTCGAACGGCGTAGCTTCCACCGGCTCAGCAGCAGGCGGCTCGAACCGCTGCCGCAAGGCGGAAAACATTGTGCCGAAGAAGAACCACAGGAACGCCAGCGCTCCGGGGATACCGATCTCTGCAGCATAGTTCAAGTAGAGGTTATGCGCATGCACAATGCGGATATCCGCCCCCTGCAAGTAGAAATCATATTCCGGATAAACCATCCAGTACGCTCCCCAGCCAATGCCGAGGAACGGATGATCCTGTATCATTGCCACGGTGCTTTCCCAAAAGGCTAGCCGCATCTCAGCCGAAGTATCAACCTTCGTGAATACAGAAGTCAGCCGCTCATAGAGAACCGGATCGGCCAGCAGCAGGATTCCGCCTACTACAGCACACCCCAATAACACACGCCAATCCTTGAACATGCCATACACCAGGAAAATAACCGCGATAACGAGGCAGGCACCACGCGCATAAGTCATCGCCAGACAGGCTGCTGCAGCCACCATGAATGTGCCCAGCAGGATACGCTTTGCCCTGCTGTCAGCCTTGGTAAATAGTCCAAAGGCCAAACAGATGATGATATCGAGATACCCCGCCAGGATATTGGGATTCTCCCAAGTGGAGAAAACGCGCTTGCGCAGCTCGGGGAATGCTTCCCCATCGACCCATTTCATCGCGCTGATATCAATGCCAAAGACAAATTGGTAGATACCATAAAGCACGACCAGCACAGCCGCCCCCGCAATGGCCAGCAAGATCTGCCGGACCTGCTGCCCATCGCGGACCTGCTGGCCCACAAGGAAATACGTCAACGCGTAGACGCCCACGAGATTGTACCAGTTATAGAAGCTGAAGCCGCGATCTGGCGACGCCAGGATCGAGACGCCACTCAGCAGCAGGAACAGGCAAACAGGGACATCAAGCGGCAGCTGCCGGAACTTGAATGTGCGATCCGTGCGGAAGCGCAGTACCGTAAGCACGACGCCTGCCAGCAGAGCCAGCGTAGCCCCTGCCGGCCAGAGGGCCAACAGGAATACCTCAGCCAGCACAGCATACCAGGACCAATCCTTGAACCGCTTGCACCACTTCTGCCGAAAGGCGTCACGACGGCGCTGATGGATCTCGCGCATGGAATCAGACTCCACAGCCATCACATTACCCCCTTCCGTTCAAGCAAGAGCTGGCGGACACCGCCAACCAGATACAGCGACCCCGCCATGACCAGCAGTTTTTCCCCGTTGGCCAGCTCTAGCGCTCTATCCAGTGCTTCGCCATTATCAGCGATAGCCTCGACATGCTGGACATGAGGTGCTACCCGCTTGGCGAGCTCCTGCGGATCAGCCGCCCGTTCCGAATCAGGGACAGTCACCACGACCGTATCATTGGGCCGCAGCAGGATATCCAGCATCGTCTCGATGTCTTTATCTTTGAGAATACCTAGCAGCAATACGCGCTGTTCAGCCGGGAAATACAGGTCAAGGCTCGTGCGCAATGCTTGCATGCCAGCGGGATTATGCGCCCCATCGACAATCACCGGCTGATGTCCAAGCACGATGCGCTCGAAGCGGGCGGGCCAGCTGGCAATTTTCAAGGCCTCACCAATGGTTTTCTCTGTGACACGTCCATCGATGTTATGGATGAGCTGTGCCGTCATGACTGCCACCGCAGCGTTATCCACCTGGTGACGGCCCAAGAGACGCAGCTCATACGGCATATCCGCTACCCCCAGGAGTGCCGAGGTGAAACGCAGTTGCTGCATGTGCCCATCACAGGACAGATACTCCATCTGGAAATCCTCGCCCGATACAAAAACATCAGCATTTTTTTCCTCAGCCGTCTGACGGATGATATCCAAGGGAATGCCCGCAGCCGCAGTGACAACGGGAACGCCCTCTTTGATGATACCAGCTTTATGGTGAGCAATCCCCTCCAGCGTTCCGCCGCAGCGGTCCGCATGCTCAAAGGTCACGTTCGTGATGACCGAAACCTCCGGCGTGATGACATTCGTCGAATCCAGCAGACCGCCAAGGCCAACCTCGATGACTGCATATTCGACATGGCGCATGGCAAAGTAGAAGAAAGCCAGTGCTGTGAGTACCTCAAACTGTGTCGGGCACTCGTCCCCCTCTGCTACCATTTGCTCCACATAGGTACGGATGGTGCTCAGGCAGTCGGCAAATTCCTGCTCACTTATGGGCTGGCCATCCACCTGAATGCGTTCCGTGTAAGAAACCAGATGCGGCGAACTGTACATGCCGGTATGGATATCCGAACGGCGCAGGATGCCGGCGAGCATCGCCGACACCGAGCCTTTGCCATTCGTACCGGTCACATGGATGGTACGATACCTGTCCTGCGGCACATCCAGGAGCTCCAGCAGCCGCTGGATGCGCGTGAGCCCCAGCTTGATGCCAAAGATATTCAGCCCTTCCAGATAGGCGAGGGCTTCCTGATAATTCATGTTACGATTCTCCTATCTTAGAGCTTCGCCAAATCCTGGATGCGGCTCTCCACCGATTTTTTCTTTTCTTCATAGCCGGCAAGTTTTTCTTTCTCACCAGCGACAACCTGCTCCGGCGCCTTCTTGAGGAAGCCTTCGTTGCTGAGTTTACCCGTAAGGCGTTTGATTTCCTTCTCCAGTTTCTCGAGTTCCTTATTGAGACGGGCCGTTTCTTTCTCGACATCGATAAGGCCCTTGAGCGGCAGGTAAATCTCGACGCCATTTACGACACCCGCCATGGCATTTTCCGGTGCAGCAGCGCCAGCCGGCAGGATCGTGACCGGCTCCGAAGATGCCAGCTTATCAAGGTAGCCCGTATTCTCAGCAAATACCGCACGCAGGGACTCATCCTTGAAGTTCAGGATGACTTCGCTCTTTTTGCTCGGAGCAGCCCCGACTTCAGCGCGCATATTGCGGATGGATTTGATGCTCTCCATGATAGCCGTCATCTGTGCCTCGATATCATCGCTGATACGGGCAGCATCAGCCTGCGGCCACTCGGAAATCATGATGCTCTTGATGTTTTCTGCATGCGGGACTTTCTGCCAGATTTCTTCGGTGAGGAACGGCATGAACGGATGCAGCAAGCGCAGCGTGCCCTCGAGGACATGGGAAAGCACATAGAGTGCCGTATTGCGGGCCCGGACATTTTCCGTATCGTAGAGACGGGCTTTCGTAAGCTCGATGTACCAGTCGCAGAACTCATTCCAGAGGAATTCATAAATCATGCGGCCAGCTTCGCCGAGCTCGAACTTATCGAGATTCTCCGTGACATCGCGGACCGTGCGGGCATAGCGCGAGAGAATCCAGCGGTCAGACAGCGTATAATCTTCTTCGCTTGGCACGAAATCCTTATCAAAGCCCTCAAGGTTCATGAGCATATAGCGCGATGCATTCCAGATCTTGTTGGCAAAGTTGCGGGCCGACTCGACACGCTCCCAATAGAAACGCATATCGTTGCCCGGCGTATTGCCCGTAATCAGCATGAAGCGCAGCGTATCGGCACCGTATTTCTCGACAACCTCAACCGGATCGATACCATTACCGAGCGATTTGCTCATCTTGCGGCCCTGGCTGTCGCGGACAAGACCATGGATGAATACATGCTTGAACGGGATATCCTTGCCAAACTCCAGGCCCATCATGACCATGCGGGCAACCCAGAAGAAGATGATATCATAGCCCGTAACGAGCGTAGCCGTCGGATAGAAATGCTCGAGTTCCTCAGTCTTTTCCGGCCAGCCCATCGTTTCAAACGGCCAAAGGCCCGACGAGAACCAGGTATCGAGCACGTCTTCATCCTGATGGATATGTTTGCTATGGCAATGCGGGCACTCGGTAAGGTCTGTACGCGATACACTCGTCTGCCCGCAGTCATCGCAATACCAGGCCGGAATGCGATGGCCCCACCAGAGCTGGCGCGAGATGCACCAGTCGCGGATGTTTTCAAGCCACTGGATATAGATCTTGGAGAAGCGCTCCGGCACGAACTGGATCTTGCCGCTCTTTACCGCCTCGATTGCCGGCTTGGCCAGCGAGTCCATCTTTACGAACCACTGCTTGGAAACGAGCGGCTCGATCGTGCTATGGCAGCGCGAGCAATGGCCGACAGCATGCTCATGCTCCTCGACCGAAACGAGGACGCCGAGTTCCTCGAGCTCCTTGACCAGGGCTTTGCGGCACTCATAGCGGTCCATGCCCTCGTATTTGCCAGCGCCTGCCATCATCTTGCCCGTGTTGCTGATGACCTTGATTTCCTCCAGATGATGACGCTGTCCCATCTCAAAGTCGTTGGGGTCATGGGCCGGCGTGACCTTGACGGCACCAGTACCGAAGGATTTATCGACATATTCATCGGCAAACAGCGGAATCTCACGGTTGACAATCGGCAGGATCAGCGTCTTGCCGACGATGTCCTTATAGCGCTCATCGTCTGGATGAACGGCAACACCCGTATCGCCGAACATCGTCTCCGGACGCGTCGTAGCGATTTCGACATACTGGTCCGTGCCTTTGACCTGATAGCGCAAATGCCAGAGATGGCCCTGCTCCGTCTCATGCTCAACCTCGATGTCCGAGATTG
The DNA here is from genome assembly GCF_900113715.1 of Pseudoselenomonas ruminantium. Lineage (GTDB taxonomy): Bacteria > Bacillota > Negativicutes > Selenomonadales > Selenomonadaceae > Selenomonas_A > Selenomonas_A caprae. Next base: position 26,290 of record NZ_FOQK01000003.1, read on the forward strand.
CCGTGTTGCAGTCCGGGCACCAGTTCGTGATGCGCGTGCCCTGATAGATGAGACCTTTTTCATAAAGACTTACGAATACCTCGCGGACAGCCTTCGAGCAGCCCTCGTCCATCGTAAAGCGCTGGCGGTCCCAATCACAGGAGGAACCCAGCGTGCGCAGCTGGTACATGATGCGGTTGCCGTACTGCTCTTTCCAATCCCAGACGCGCTCGAGGAATTTCTCACGGCCGAGCTCGTAGCGGTTCGTGCCCTCTTCGCGCAGTGCGCCCTCGACCTTGGCCTGCGTTGCAATGCCGGCGTGGTCACAGCCCGGAACCCAGACCGTATTGAAGCCCTGCATGCGATGATACCGGATCAGAATATCCTGCAGCGTATTGTCTAGCGCATGGCCCATGTGCAGCTGTCCCGTGACGTTCGGCGGCGGGATAACCATGCTGTACGGTTTCTTGCTCTTGTCGACCTCAGCATGAAAGAATTTGTTCTCCTCCCAATACTGATACCATTTTTTCTCAAACGACTGCGGATCATAAACCTTCGGGATATTGTTCCCCTGCTCCTGGATTTCTTCTGCCATGATAAACCTCCTAAAACTAAATAAAGCGCCCTCGTCCAAAAGGACGAAAGCGCCTGCCTTCGTGGTACCACCAATCTTCCCATGCAGACAAAGCCTGCATGACTCAAAGCCGTAACGTGGCCGACGGCCCAGCCTACTCCTTGTTCAGCGGGGCAACTCCGAAGCTACCTTCCAACATCTGATGCAGAGACTCTCACCTGCCGTCTCCTCTCTGAGGCACCGGATTGCTGTACTCCTCTTCTTCCTCGTTGTTAGCGATTTGATGATTCAGATGCCGTTAATTTTATCATACCTGCCCCATATTTGCAACGCCCGAAATTTTATCATTTAATAATTGAAACGTATATGCGAAGCGATTATACTATAACTAGTATTGTACGTAGGAGTTTGGATTGCTATGAATTTTTCGTCGATATCCCTTAGCAAAATAGTTGCCATCCTGACCATCGGCATGGCCTTTACGGTCGTCGTCGTCGGCAGCGTATCGGTCTCAGTCACCAATCAGAACCGCGTCGCCATGGGTGTCCAGGCACATGGCACCAGCATCGCTGGTATGACCCGGAAAGAAGTCCACGAGTTCTTCCAAAAAGAGGCCCAGCAGGCACTCAAACGTCAAGCAGCTGTGCTGACCTATAAGAATCGCCACTGGAACATTGCCCCTGCTGATATCGACTTGCATGGCAACGTCAACGAAGCAGCCGAAGCGGCCTATGCCATCGGCCGCGACCAAGACAGCATCACGAACATGATCACCCAGATGACCTGCGCCCTTTTCGGCCGCAACATCACGATGACAGCATCGTTCGACAAAGATAAACTGGCAGCCCAGCTTGCCAAAATCGAGCAGCAGCTCCATACTGAGCCGGTCAATGCCGAAGCGCAGCTGCAAAAGAACGGCACCATCAAGAAAACCCCGAGCGTTACCGGCCTTACACTCGATACGGCCCCGATAGCCGCCGAGCTCACGCCGCAGTTCGAAGCGCTGAAGCTGACCGCCAAGGTCACACTACAGCCCAAAGAGCAGCCGCCTTTCATCATGGACGCGGATCTGGCTGCAATCGATAGCGTACTTGCCTCATACACCACGCGCTTTTACCCTGGTGACCGCGGCGACAATATCGGCCTTGCCGCCAGTCATCTGCAGGGGGCACTCATCCGCAGCCAATCGACGCTCTCCTTCAACAGTATCGTCGGCCAGCGCACCTATGAAGCTGGCTACAAGGATGCCGGCGTCATCATTGATGGCGAGCATCGCGTCGATGTCGGCGGCGGTGTCTGCCAGGTCAGCAGCACGCTCTACAATGCCGTCCTGCTTGCTGGCATGACCCCGACCGAGCGCTCGAACCACTCCCTGCCTTCGGCCTACGTGCCAGCAGGCCGCGACGCCACCGTTGCCGACAACCTGCTGGACTTCGCCTTCCGCAATCCGCTGCCCCATCCGGTCTACCTGCGCGTCGCCAACACGGGCTCGGCGCTGACCATCTACGTCCTTGGCACCAAGGCCGACTTGCAAGGCCAAACCATCGCCCTCGTCACCGAAGGCTCCGCCAAGAATCCGTCGCTCTACCGCATCTGGAAAAAAGACGGACAGGTCATCGACCGCGAATACCTGCATACCGACCATTATTCCGACCCGCAAGAAACGTAACGTCCGGAAAACATACCTGTTGCTACATCAAAAGCCAGTTGACGTAAAAACGTCAACTGGCTTTTTTCATGCTGCCTTAGCGTTCCTCTCTCTATCCATACGGAAAGGAATTCGACAATACGTAGCACTGACGAGGACAGGTACGCTTTCCTCGTCACCCCTTATTCATTTTTCTCCTCCAGCAACGGCTTGAGGAATTTGCCTGTATAAGACGAGTCCACCTTGACGATATCTTCCGGCCGGCCCTCGGCCACAATCGTGCCGCCGTTGCTGCCACCCTCGGGGCCCAAGTCGATGATGTGGTCGGCCGTCTTGATGACATCGAGATTGTGCTCGATGATGACAACAGTGTCACCGCCATCGACGAGCCGCTGTAGGATATCCAGCAGCTTATGGATATCGGCCGTATGCAGGCCCGTTGTCGGCTCATCGAGGATGTAGAGCGTGCGGCCCGTGCTACGGCGCGAGAGCTCCGTCGCCAGCTTGACGCGCTGGGCCTCGCCCCCCGACAAGGTCGTTGCTGGCTGTCCGAGCTTGATATAGCCAAGGCCAACATCCTGGATAACCTGCAATTTACGGGCAATGCGCGGTACATTCTGGAAGAATTCCACGGCCTCGTCAATCGTCATTTCGAGAACATCGGAGATGGTCTTACCTTTATAACGTACCTCCAGGGTTTCGCGATTATAACGTGCCCCCTTGCAGACCTCGCAGGGCACATAGACATCGGGCAGGAAATGCATCTCGATTTTCAAGATACCATCGCCCTTGCATGCCTCGCAGCGGCCACCCTTGACATTGAAGCTGAACCGCCCGGCCTTGTAGCCACGCATCTTGGCTTCCGGAGTCTGGCTGAACAGCTCACGGATTGCATCAAAGACACCCGTATAAGTTGCCGGATTGGAACGCGGCGTGCGTCCGATGGGCTGCTGGTCGATATCGATGATCTTGTCGATATGCTCCAGCCCCTTGATTTTCTTATGCTTGCCGGGCTTGCCCTTGGAATGATAGAGCCGTGAGGCGATGCCTTTATACAGGATCTCATTGACCAGCGTACTCTTGCCCGAGCCCGATACACCAGTCACCAGCGTCATCGTCCCCAGCGGGAATTTGACGTCGATGTTCTTGAGATTGTTCTCCTGGGCACCGACCACCTCGATGAACTTGCCGTTGCCGGGACGTCGTTTCCCCGGAACCGGGATGAATTTCCGCCGCGACAGGTATTGACCGGTCACCGATTCTTTTACCTGCATGATTTCCTGCGCGGTACCTTGGGCAACAATCTTTCCGCCATGAGCACCAGCCCCGGGTCCAATATCGATGATATGGTCGGCTGCATACATCGTATCCTCATCATGCTCCACCACAATCAGCGTGTTGCCGAGATCCCGCAGGTTCTTGAGCGTTGCCAGCAGGCGGTTGTTGTCACGCTGGTGCAGGCCGATGCTCGGCTCATCGAGCACGTAGAGCACCCCTTGGAGCCCCGAGCCAATCTGGGTAGCCAGCCTGATGCGCTGGGCCTCGCCCCCCGACAGGGTACCCGCCGCCCGCGAAAGCGTCAGATAATCAAGGCCGACATTGAGCAGGAAACTCAAGCGCGCATGGATTTCCTTCAGGATCTGCACGGCAATCTTCTGCTCACGTGGTGTGAATTCCACGCCTGCCAGGAAGACATCCGCTTCACGGATGGTCATAGCCGTAAGCTCGGCAATGCTCTTATCCCCCACCGTAATCGACAGGGTCTCGGGCTTCAAGCGCGCCCCATGACAGACCGGACAGTCAATCTCCGTCATGTAGTTCTCATAAGACTCTCGCATCTCATCGGAATCCGTTTCCTGATAGCGGCGGTTGAGCATCGGCAGTACGCCCTCGAATTCCACATTGTACTCCTTGCGCTCGCCGAACATATTCGTGTAGTGGAACCGGAATTTCTCATCGCCAGCGCCATGAAGCAGTACATGGCGTGTCTTCTTGTCCATATCCTTCCAGGGCGTGTCCACCGTATAGCCATAGTCCTTGAGCACGGCCGTAATCACGCACATGCCATAGGAATGCGGGTTCTTCGATAGCGGCGCAAAGACGCCCTGTGCCACCGACAGGGACGCATCGGGCACCACGAGTTCCTCATCAAACTCCATATGGCTGCCAAGGCCCATGCAGACCGGGCAAGCACCATAGGGACTGTTGAACGAGAACATGCGCGGCGTGATTTCCGGCAGGCTGATACCGCAATCGACACAGGCGAAATTCTCACTGAACATCAAAAGCTCGCCATCGACAATCTGCACATAGACGACCCCTTCGCCAAGTTTCAACGCCGTCTCCAAAGAATCGGCCAGCCGCTGTTCCATGCCCTCGCGCACGATCAAGCGGTCAATGACCACCTCAATCGTATGCTTTTTCGTTTTCTCGAGCTGGATTGCATCGTTGACATCGTAAACCTCGCCATCGATGCGCACGCGCACATACCCCTCGCGGCGGATATGCTCAAGGACCTTCTTGTGCTCGCCCTTCTTGCCGCGGATTACCTGCGCCATGACCAGCAGTTTCGTGCGCTCCGGCAGTTCCTTGATCTGGTCGATCATCTGGTCGACCGTCTGCTGGGTAATCGGCTTGCCGCACTTCGGGCAGTGCGGACGGCCAGCCCGGGCATAGAGAAGACGCAGATAATCATAGATTTCCGTTACCGTACCGACCGTCGAACGCGGATTGTGGCTCGTCGTCTTCTGGTCGATGGAAATCGCCGGCGACAGCCCCTCGATATTATCCACATCGGGTTTATCCATCTGCCCGAGAAACTGGCGGGCATAGGAGGACAGCGACTCGACATAGCGCCGCTGTCCTTCGGCATAGATGGTATCAAAGGCCAGCGATGACTTTCCCGATCCCGAAAGCCCTGTGATGACCACGAGCTTATCCCGCGGGATTTCCACGTTGATATTCTTGAGATTATGCGCTCTTGCGCCTTTTATCTTGATGCTGTTTTCCATTGCCTTTCCCTCTTATTTCTTCGACGGCAGGCTGCCATCGAGTTCCAATATCATATCCCTAAGCTCTGCCGCCCGCTCGAATTCCAGTGCCCGGGACGCCTGCTGCATCTCACGGGTAAGCGTCTTGATGAGATTCTCCTTATCCTTCTTCGTAAGCTTTTTCTTCTTGCGCTTGCCATCGGCCGCGTAGCCCGCGGACGATTCAGCCACCAAAGTCGTTTCGATGAGCGGCTTGATGGGCTTCTTGATGGTCTTGGGCACAATGCCATGCTCGTGGTTGTACGCCTGCTGGATTTCCCGGCGGCGCTCCGTCTCGTCCATGGCCCGTTTCATCGAGTCGGTGATGCGGTCGGCATACATGATGACATGCCCATTGGCATTGCGCGCCGCGCGGCCGATGATCTGGATAAGCGACGTATCCGAACGCAAAAAGCCCTCCTTATCGGCATCGAGGATGGCGATAAGGGACACCTCTGGCATGTCGAGGCCCTCGCGCAGCAGATTGATTCCCACCAGCACGTCAAACTCGCCGGCGCGCAGGTCGTGGATGATCTCAGCGCGCTCAATGGTGGCGATGTCCGAATGGAGATAGCGCACCTTGATGCCCGTTTCCTTCAGGTAATCGGTGAGGTTTTCAGCCATCTTCTTGGTCAGTGTCGTGACCAGCACGCGCTCATCTTTCGCAATGCGAATCTTTATCTCCGCCAGCAGATCATCGATCTGCCCATCGAGCGGCCGCACCTCAATCTCAGGGTCTAGCAGGCCTGTCGGCCGGATAATCTGCTGGGCGACCTGCTGGGCTTTGCCGAGTTCGTATTTTCCCGGCGTTGCCGAAACGTAAATGATCTGATTGATGCGCGCAGCAAACTCCTCAAAAGTCAGCGGCCGGTTATCAAAGGCTGACGGCAGCCGGAAACCGTTTTCGACCAGAGAAACCTTGCGGCTGCGGTCGCCCGCGTACATCGCATGGACCTGCGGCAGGGTAACATGGGACTCGTCCATGACAATGAGGAAATCCTCCGGGAAATAATCGAGCAAGGTATACGGCGCATCGCCAGCCTTGCGATGCGTCAGATGGCGCGAGTAATTTTCGATGCCCGAACAATAGCCCATCTCCTGCATCATCTCGAGGTCATACTTCGTGCGCTGTTCGATGCGCTGGGCCTCCAACAGTTTTCCCTGCTGCTGGAACATTGCCACCTGCTGCTCCATCTCCGTACGGATATCGGCCATGGCAATCTTGAGGTCCTCATCTTCGGTAACATAATGCGAAGCCGGAAAGACCATCACATGCGTGCGCTCGCCATAGACTTCGCCAGTCACCACATCAAATTCGACCATGCGGTCAATCTCATCGCCAAAGAGCTCGATGCGCACCGCGCGGTTGTTATAGCCAGCGGGGAATACTTCCACCACATCGCCGCGCACGCGGAACCGGCCGCGCTCAAAAGCGATGTCATTGCGCTCGTAACGGATCTGCACCAGCTTGCGCAGGATGGCCTCCCGCTCAACCTCCTGCCCCTTATGCAAGGACAATACCATCTCGTGATAGCTCTCCGGCGAGCCTAAGCCATAGATACACGAAACCGAAGCCACGATGATGACATCGCGCCGCTCAAATAGCGAGCAGGTCGCCGAGTGACGCAGCTCATCGATCTCATCATTGATAGAAGAATCCTTTTCGATATAAGTATCCGTCGAGGCGATATAAGCCTCGGGCTGATAGTAGTCGTAGTAGCTGACAAAGTAACCAACGTAATTGTCCGGGAAGAAGGCTTTGAACTCACTGGCCAGCTGAGCCGCCAACGTCTTGTTATGGGCGATGACCAGCGTCGGCTTCTGCACCTTCTCGATGACCTTGGCAATGGTATAGGTCTTGCCGGTACCCGTTGCACCAAGCAGCACCTGGGCCTCCTGGCCATTCGTGATGCCCGCCGCCAGGTCATCGATGGCCTGGGGCTGATCCCCCATGGGTTCAAAGGGCGCCACCACCTTGAAGGGAATATTCTTATCAAATTGTGTTGTATTCAGCTTCGGCACCATTGCCATATCAAGACCTCCTCCAGCTTTAGCGAATGTGTGTACTCTATTATACCGCATTATAAAAAAAGGCTCAATGACAAATAGTCATTGAACCCCATACGTTTCACGGCAAACGGCACAATATCCTCCTGGCGAGAATGATCCCGAGCGTTCCCGTCACCAGCTGCGGCCAGCTCATCATGAACAGCAGCACGGCTGCCACCTGCGGCGGCAGATCCACCAGCCGGATGACAGCTACGGTCCCGGCATACAAGACAATGGCCTTGATGACAGGAGTCAGATAGACGGCGCGGCTATGCTGCCAATGCGCCGCTCCCAGCATATAGATCACGTTGCCAGCAGCCACCACCGGCAGCATCAGGACCAGCGGCAGCTGCCCCTGCAGGAACGCTCCCACTGGCAGCAGCAGGCCAATGACAGCCGCCCAACGGCTGCCTGTCTGCCAGGCAGCCAGCACCATCACAGCATTGAGCAGGCTGCCGATCAAAAACATATTGACCGGCCCCGGTATCATCGGCATAAGCAGCCGGATACTCTGAAACAACAAGGCGATAGCCAACAACAGGGCAATCCTTATCCACGTATTCTGCAAAATCCATCCCTCACCATCTATTTCCTCGGTATAACACAGCATCAAGCTGCACAAGCGCCCCACCAGCTTGACGCTCCTGCCATTCAATGATACAGTGACAGTATCTATGCAAGCAGAGTAAAACCAGTACATCATGTGCCGGATAGTTGGGAGTTGTCAGATCACTTATGCAAGATTCATCCACCAAAGCCCTCGTCTACGGCGGCGTCTTCACTGCCTTAGCCATCCTTCTCACCTATGTCTTCGCCATCCAGACACCATTTGTCCGCATCACCTTCGGCTTCCTGCCCCTCGCGCTATACGGGGCGCTTTTCGGCCCTTGGCGCGCTGGCATTGTCGGCGCACTGACCGACATCATCGGCTCGATACTTCTCAGCGGCAGCACCTTCTTTCCCGGCTTCGCGCTTTCCGGCTACCTGACCGGCTGGATCTACGGCTGGTTTCTCCATACCAAAAGACACATCACCTGGAAAACCGCCTGGCTCCCCTTCTTGCTGGTGATGTGTCTCATCCATCTCGGACTGAATACGCTCTGGCTCGTCCTCTACTATGATAAAGCCGCAGGTGCCATCTTCTTCAGCCGTCTGCTGAAGAACCTGCTCTGCTATCCGCTGGAAGTCAGCCTGTTCCTGCTCGTCTACCAGCACGTCTTCCCTTTGCAGACCCCAAAGCGCGATTGCTCTCCTATCAAGCGCTGACTTCGGCCGCCGTGAGGATCGATTCGATCTTCACCTGCCGCGTGGCATTGAGATCGATGAACTCTCCCTTGGTCGTCTGCACCACTGGCAGTGAGTTGACACGGCTCTCATCGATATAGACGATACGGCCGCGTTCTCCATTGCTGAGCTGCACCCAATTGCCATTGAGGGCGTGGCAGAGGTTCTTGATGAACAGCACGCCGTATTCCGTGTCGAGCTTGCCGTTGAGGATGTCATCGTACAAGATTGCAAACACGTCAAAGGGCGAACGGCGTTTGGCAAAGATGCGGTCACCAGCCATTGCATCGTAGATATCCAGGATAGCGAGAATGCGGCCAAAGCGGGAGATCTGTGCCCGCGGCAGGCCGTTCGGATAGCCCGAGCCGTCGCAGCGCTCATGATGCTGGAGCACGCCATCCATGATGTCACGATTTGCACTCAGCGTCGTCATGCCGATCATGTCATGGCCGAACTGGGTATGCTTCTTGATGACATCAAACTCCGCCTCGGTCAGCCGTCCTTTCTTCTCCAGGATCTCCGACGAGATGCGCATCTTGCCGATATCGATGAACAATCCCGCAATGACGAGGTTATACTGGTCGAGGATCGACAGATTGAGCCACTTGCCCATGAGGCCGGCCAGGATTCCCACATGCAGGCAATGATTGATCAGATAGCTGCCCTCACGCGCCATATTGTGGATCTGGGATACGGCCTTGGCACCATCACACAGCTCACGGAAATTCTTTTCATCCATGATATCCTGCAAGGCTGCCGCATCGAACTCCCCACGCTCCGCCAGATTCTCAAACATGAGCTTGAGCTTGCGATAGACGGTATCATAGCAACTCGTGTAGGCGTCATCAAGCAGGAATTCCTTGCCCGGGATATCGACCGTCTCATCTTCCTCCTCGATATACACCGAAAAAATAGGGCGATCAAGCAGACTGTAGATCAGCTCCAGCGTCAGATTAATGCCCTGGCCAATCAATACATTCATGTCGCCATCCATCACGTCCCGCCCTACAACCATGCCAGGACGCAGATTCTCCACTGCATACGCCTTCAACACGAGTTATCATCCTTCCCTTAGAAGTGGTCTTGCGCCACTTGCCTGTCCTTGAATACAAGAATAATTATACCATATCCACGCGCAATCCGTATACATCTTTGCACAAATGATAAAAAGCGCTCCGCAAACGCGGAGCGCTTTTCCATAGGCTGTCAGCCCTTCACTACGATATTGACGAGCTTCTTCGGCACGCAGATGACTTTGACGATCTGCTTGCCCTCGGTCAGCTCTTTGGCACGCGGCAGTTCCATGACTGCCTTTTCCATTGCTGCACGGTCAAGATCCGGCGATACCATGATCTTATCACGGACCTTGCCGTTGATCTGCAGGACGATCTCGATCTCATCCTGCTTCATGGCAGCCTCATCATAGGCCGGCCACTTCTGCTGATGGACACTGCCCTCAACGAACAGATGGCTCCAGAGCTCCTCGGTGATATGCGGTGCGAACGGTGCGAGCATCTTGACGAGGTTTACCGCCATCTCACGCGCAAGACCGGCATTAAGCTCTTTGTCCTGGAAACCATAGAACGCATTGACGAGCTCCATGACCGACGAGATTGCCGTGTTGAACATAAAGCGGTCGCGAACATCCTCCGTTACCTTCTTGATGGTAACGTGCAGGATGCGGCGCAGCTCTTTCTCGTCCTTCGTCAGAGCCGTCACATCATAATTGTCCTTGCCAGCCTTGATGCTCTCCTCGAAGTGGCCGAGGATACGCCATACGCGGTTGAGGAAACGATATGCACCCTCGACGCCCTGATCGCTCCACTCGAGGTCGCGGTCAACCGGTGCCGCGAACAGGATAAAGAGGCGCGCCGTATCGGCACCGTACTTGCCGATGATTTCCTCTGGCGAAACGACATTGCCCTTGGACTTGGACATCTTCGAACCATCTTTCAGGACCATGCCCTGGGTCAGCAGGTTCTTGAAGGGCTCATCGAAATCGACGAGACCAGCATCCTTGAGCACCTTCGTGAAGAAACGCGAATACAAAAGGTGCAGGATGGCATGCTCGATACCGCCGATGTACTGGTCGACCGGTGCCCAATAGTTTACCTTATCCTTAGCGAAAGGCGCCTTGTCATTGTGCGGGTCCGTATAGCGCAGGAAGTACCAGGACGAGCAGATGAAGGTATCCATCGTGTCGGTCTCACGCGTAGCATCCGCCCCGCACTTCGGACACTTGCAATGCAGGAATTTCTCGCTGCTGGCCAGCGGCGAAACAGAACCAGCTTCAAAGGAGACATCCGTCGGCAGCATGACCGGCAGCTGCTCTTCCGGTACCAGTACCTCGCCGCAGTGCGGGCAGTTGATGACCGGAATTGGAGCACCCCAGTAGCGCTGGCGCGAAATCAGCCAGTCGCGCAGGCGGAAGTTGACCTTGCGCTTGCCAAAGCCCTGCTCTTCCGCATAGTCCATAATGGCCTTGACTGCCTCATGCATATCCATGCCCGTGAACTGGGCCGAGTTGACCAGACGGCCTTCCTTCTCGACATAAGCCTCGGTCATTTCCTCGAGCACCAGCTCCTTATCCTTCGGCTGCAGCGTCAGGATGATTGGCAAATCGTATTTCTTCGCAAACATCCAGTCGCGGGAGTCACCGGACGGAACGCCCATGACAGCCCCCGTGCCATAGTCAGCGACGACATAGTTCGTAATCCAGAGCTGGGCCTTCTCGCCATTGAACGGATTGATTGCATAGAAGCCCGTGAACATGCCCTCTTTTTCCGACTCGCTCGACGTGCGCTCGATATCGGACTGGTTGCGGACCTTCTGGCAGAATGCCTTGAGTTCTTCGGCCTTATCGCTCTTTTCGATCAGCTTGTCAACGAGCGCATTCTCCGGTGCCAGCGCCACGAACGTGATACCGTAAGCCGTATCCGGACGCGTCGTATAGACGACGAGTTTCTCGTCAAGCTCCGGAACGTCCAGCGTAATCTCAAGGCCTTCACTGCGGCCGATCCAGTTATCCTGCATCGTCTTGACGCGCTCCGGCCAGCCTTCGAGCTTGTCGAGGTCTTTAAGCAGCACATCGGCATAATCCGTAATCTTGAGGAACCACTGGGAAAGATCCTTTTTGTGGACATCCGAATCGCAGCGCCAGCATTTGCCGTCGATGACCTGCTCGTTGGCCAGCACCGTGCCGCAGGTATCGCACCAGTTGACCGATGCCTTTTTCTTGTAAGCCAGGCCCTTTTTGTAGAAGAGCTCAAAAAGCCACTGGGTCCACTTGTAGTATTCCGGCGTGCAGGTCAGCACTTCGCGGTTCCAATCATAGGAGAGGCCCATCTTCTTCTGCTGCTTCTCCATGTTCTCGATATTGCTGAACGTCCAGTCCGCAGGACTTACGCCATGTTTGATGGCCGCATTCTCAGCCGGCATGCCGAAGGAATCGAAGCCCATCGGATGCAGGACATTGAAGCCCTCCATGGTCTTATAGCGGGCCATGACATCGCCGATGGCATAGTTGCGAACATGCCCCATGTGAAGATTGCCCGACGGGTACGGGAACATCTCCAGCGCGTAATACTTCGGACGGTTCGGGTCAGCCTCGGTCTTGTAGACGTCTTCGCTTTCCCATTTATCCTGCCACTTCTTTTCAATCTCCTGCGGTGAATACTTCTCCAACACAATCTCCTCCTACAATATACGAATCCCCGCCTGCAAAATGCAGCCGGGGATTGAAATTCGCGTTTTACAGCTAAAGCCTATTATACCGTAACAATAGGCATAGCGTCAACTGTCAATCGTGTTCATTGTGTAAAAACTTTTGTTTTTCCTGTTCTTCCTGCCATTTACGCCGTGCATCCTGATACGACTCGCATTCGAGCGTAAATCCCTTGCCCGAAACCTCCGAGGTATCCGATACAATCATGAAAGCCTGCGGATCGTAATGGTCAACGATCGTCTTGACACGGCTGACCTGCGTAAGACGAACGACAATAAACAGGATATCCTTGTGCTCGCGCGCAAAACCTCCCTTGCCCTCGATATAGGTAACGCCGCGATGGACGTTCTCCATGATATCCTGGCAAATCTTTTCTGCCGCTGGCGAAACGATGAAAATCGACTTCTCACGATTGAGGCCTGCGGCCACACGATTCGTGAGCTCAGCGGTCACATAGATCGAAACCAGCGTGTACAGGGCCTCATCAACACTGAACATCCATGCCGAAGCCATGACGATGACAAAGTTCAATAAGAATACTACCGTTCCGACATCCAGCGAATAGAATTTCTTTGCCACAGCACCAACGACATCCAAACCGCCAGTATTCGCATTGGCACGGAAAATCATGCCAAAGCCGATACCGGCCATGACGCCGCCAAAAATCGCACTGAGCATACCGTCCTGCGTCACGTTCCAATCGACCATGAAATGCGTCGCATCGAGAATCAGCGACAGCACTACAGTACCGACAATCGTATCCCAGGCGTAAAGCTTGCCGAATACCCGATAGGCCAGATACAAGATTGGCAGGTTATACGCAAGGTTCTGCATACCTACCGGCAAACCGGTCAGATAGTAGACAATCAGTGCGATACCACTGATGCCGCCTGTCAGCAAATGCGCCGGAATGATAAAGAGGTTGAACCCCAAGCAGACAATCAGGCAGCCTATGGCAATCTGGATATATCTGCCTGCATGTTTCTTTATGCCCAAATCACTCATCCTTATCGTCCATCAAATCATCTGAAAAAAGTCCTGCGATGACTGGTCCGCCAGCACTTCGACTGTCCCCTTTGCCTCTTCCAGCTCCTCTGCGAGCCGCTTGCAAAGCACAGCGACCACCGGAAATTCTGTGCCGAAATGCCCCGCATCGATCACGTGCATGCCAAGCTCGACAGCCTGCTGTGCTTCATGATATTTCACGTCACCAGTCACATAGGCGTCAGCCCCCAAGAAAGCGGCACGCTGGATGAACTCGGCACCGCTGCCGCTGCAAAGAGCCACCTTGCGCACAGGACGAGCCCCGGCATCCACGAGCCGTACATGCTCAGCCGGCAAGGCATCGCGCACCTGCGCAGCAAAGTCCTGCACCGTCATCGGCTGCGGCAGGCTGCCGACACGCCCCATGCTGATGACAGAACCATCCGCCTCCTGGCGCTCAATGACAAAGGCAGACAACTTCGAAAGCCCGATGGCCTGCGCCAGCACATCGTTGACACCGCCCTCGGCAATATCAAGATTCGTATGCGCTGCCGCCACAGCGATATCATGCTTGAGCAGCTGCTGCAGCCGCCGCCCGAGGGGCAGATCCGTGCGCAGCTTGCGGATGCCCTTGAAGATCAGCGGATGATGCGCGACAATCATATCCGCACCGCAGGCCACGGCCTGCTCGACCACTGCATCACTGACATCGAGGCAGACGAGGATCTTGTGCACCTCCTGCCCCAAGGCCCCGACCAGCAGTCCCGGATTATCCCAATCCTCGGCCAGCCGTTTCGGTGCGATGCGCTCCAGCGCATCCATGACCACCTGACATTTTACCATGTGAGCCGTTCCTCCAATTCCCTGACTTGTTCCTTGATGACCTCATACTTTTTCGTCTTGCATGCCCGCGGGCTCTTTTCCATCCCAGTGAGCACCCGCCGCTGCTGGAACAGCAGCGACTCGATATGATGTTTCAGCAAAGGTGGCTTCTTCTGCCAGAGCACCGGCCCGATCAGCAGATCAAGCGGTGCCGGACGCTTCACGCGCCCGCGCTCGGCTTTGATGATCTCGTAGATGCGGCCATCTGCCACAGCCAGCGCCTCATCTGCGATATGCCAGCCTTGGCGGTACAGCCAGGTGCGCAGCTCCGGTGCACCATTCATCGGCTGCAGCACCAGTGTCGTCAGCTTCTTCACCACATCTGGCGACTGTTCCAATATCTGCGTCATCAACACGCCGCCCATACCGGCGATGCAGACCGTGTCCACCTCACCGGGCTCCAGCACCTGCAGGCCATTGCCCAGCCGCACCGAGATCTGATCGGCGTCCATAGCATTCTCATGCACGGTGCGCTTAGCAGCTTCATACGGCCCCTCATTCAGATCTCCGGCCACGACAAAATTCGCCTTGCCCTCGCGGATAAGGTCGATAGCCAGATAGCCATGGTCTGTACCAATATCTGCCGCCCGGCAGCCGACCGGCACAAAATCTGCCAATGCCTGAAGTCTATCATCCAACTGCATGATGACGCCCCCTGTCTAAAAAAAATAAAAAGGGTGTAACCTTCCGTTACACCCTTGTGTTTCTAATGGCTCCTCGAGCAGGATTCGAACCTGCGACAGCCTGATTAACAGTCAGGTGCTCTACCGGCTGAGCTATCGAGGAATTAACTTGTCAATGCTCTGCATCAACATCAATTATTATACGCATCAGCACGGTTCATGTCAAGGATTTTTTTTAATCCAAGAAATCCTTGAGCTTACGGCTGCGGCTGGGGTGACGCAATTTGCGCAGTGCCTTGGCCTCGATCTGGCGGATACGCTCACGCGTTACACCAAAGTTCTGGCCAACCTCTTCCAGCGTGCGGGCACGGCCATCATCCAGGCCGAAGCGCAGGCGCAGTACCTTCTCCTCACGCGGCGTCAGCGTATCGAGCACCTCTTCGAGCTGCTCTTTGAGCAGCATGAACGAAGCTGCATCGGCTGGTGCCGGTGCATCCTGGTCCTCGATGAAGTCGCCCAGATGCGAATCCTCTTCCTCGCCGATCGGCGTCTCCAAGGAAACCGGCTCCTGCGCGATTTTCATGATCTCACGGACGCGCTCGACCGAAATATCCATCTCCTTGGCAATCTCCTCCGGCGACGGCTCGCGGCCCAGCTGCTGCAAGAGCTGGCGGGAAACGCGGATGAGCTTGTTGATGGTCTCGACCATATGCACCGGGATACGGATCGTACGCGCCTGATCCGCGATAGCACGCGTAATGGCCTGACGGATCCACCAGGTAGCATAGGTACTGAATTTATAGCCCTTCGTATAATCAAATTTCTCGACAGCCTTGATAAGACCGAGATTGCCCTCCTGGATCAGATCCAGGAACAGCATGCCACGGCCAACATAGCGCTTGGCAATGCTGACAACCAGTCGCAGGTTAGCCTCAGCCAGGCGTTTCTGCGCCATCTCGTCGCCTTCCTGCATGCGCTTGGCCAGCACGACTTCTTCCTCAGCCGTCAGCAGAGGTACGCGGCCAATCTCCTTGAGATACATGCGGACAGGGTCGTCAATGCTGACGCCCTCCGGCACGGAAAGATCGATCTCGACTTCATCATCCTTATCATCGATATCGACTTCATCATCGGACTGATCGTTGCTGTTCGAATCATCGATGATCTCAATCCCTTTCCTGCTGAAGGTGTCATACATATTGTCTATTTCATCCGGGGAAAGATCCTGCGTCTGCAGTGCTTCGACCAGCTCCCCATAGGTCAACGTACCGCCATTGCTCTTGCCCTTCGACAAAAGATTCTCTACTATCTCCGAGCTGCGGTTTCTGCTGCCAGCCTCAGCCTGAATCTTTTTAGCCTCAGCCATTCAGCATCCCCCTTTCCTCACATTCCATGACTACCAATCTATCCAACTCACAATTCATCCATTTCATCTTTGATCTTCATAACCTCATTCAGTTCATCGACATAGGCTGCGTTTCCCGCTTTCATATATGCATCTGCCTTGCGGGAATGTTCCACGAACAGCATATTAAGATAGGCTTTCCTAAGCACTTTCAGGGAGTCATTGTAGGCCTCGGTTTCCGCACGTCCGCCTAAATTTTCTACCAGTGCCCGAGAGAGTTCTGCCGCCGCGTCCTCACTGAGGTTCTCCGCGGCCGTAACATCATCTGGAGCCTGCCCCTGGTTGCTCAGATCCTGCAGGAACAACAGGATTTCCCGCTGGACGGGATCACCGATGCCAGCAAGCGGCAGCACCGACTCCACATGGTGGATCAGCGAGACATCCTGCCACACCATGCGGACGATAATGCGCCCAGCGCGCCGGATCGCATTATCCTGCTGCTGCACCGCCTGCCTGATAGGAGCACGCACTGGCGCACTTTCCTCAGCCACTGCTCCCCGGGCATAGCGCCGAAGCTCATCGCGCACGACACCCTCGTCCAGCAATAAGATCTGCGCGAGCTTCTTCTCATATTCACTGCGTACCGCTGTCTCCTTGATGCCAGCCAGCACGGGCAGCATCTCATGCAGTGCCTTCACCTTCCCATCGAGTGTGTCGTAATTGACATGCTTGAGGACATACTGCAGACGGTACTCGACAAGCGGCAGTGCTTCCTTGACTAATGCCCGGAAAGCATCTGCACCATGCTTGCGGATGTATTCATCCGGGTCCTTGCCATCTGGTACTACGATGACCCTGACTACGGCGCCCGTATCCCTCACGATAGACAACGCCCGGATGGTAGCTTTCTGGCCGGCCTCATCGCTGTCATAGCAGAAGTAGATGTCCGGCGCATAGCGCAGGAGCTTCTGGCAATGCTCGGCTGTGAATGCCGTTCCCAGGGACGCCACGACGTTCCTGACGCCAGCGCCGAACACGGAAATCGCATCCATATAGCCCTCAACAACGATGGCATAGCCTGCCTGCTGGATTGCCCGATGGGAGCGATCCAGACCAAAAAGGAGTTTTCGCTTATTAAATAATATCGTCTCTGGTGTATTGAGGTACTTCGGTGTACTGTCATCGAGCACCCGGCCGCCAAAACCAACCACCCGCCCGCGCTCATCCGCGATCGGAATGATCACGCGATTGCGGAACCGATCGTACAGGCCGCCGCCATTATTACGCTCTGCTGAAAGCCCGCATGCCAACAAAAACTCCTGCTTCACTCCACGCTTCGTAAAGGCCGTGGACAACTTATCCCAGGCATTCGGGGCAAATCCCAGCTTGAACTCTTCGATGGTCTCGGGCGAGATATCCCGTCCGGCAAAATATGCCTTGCCTGCCTCACCATAATGTGTCATGGTCAGGCAATTATGAAAGAAATCCCGCGCCATCTCATTGACTTTGCGCAAATCCGCCATCTCCCGTTCACGGGCGATTTCCTGCGGTGTGCGCTGCCGCTCCGGCAAAGGGATTCCCAGCTTTTCTGCCTGCAGCTTGATGGCCTCGAAATACGTGACGTTCTCAATCAGTGAAATGAACTTGAACACATTGCCACCGGCATGACAGCCAAAGCAGTAAAAGAATCCCTTATCCGGAACGACGGAAAAAGAAGGAGTCTTCTCGTTATGGAAAGGACAACAGCCCCAATAACGATTACCTTTGCGCTTTAAGGGAACATAGCTCTGGATGACATTCAGGATGTCGGACTGGGAGCGGACCTGCTCCACAAACTCGTCCATTCTCTCGCTGCGCATACTCGACCCCTTGCTGATACCAAATTAGATACTTTATAATAAGGTACCTGTATGTGATTCGCCGTCAACGGCAAATTTCCTGCTTTTCGTGAAAATTTCTTATGAAAGCAGCCTTGATGACATACAGCCCTTTTTACTATTAATATTCCCGCAAACTTGCCAATATCCTTTTTCCTATTGACAAATTTGAAAAAATTTGTCTCAATGGACCATCAGTCCCACGGGTGGCATGTAGATTTCATGGAAGAGCTGCACGGCATAGCTGTCCGTAAGGCCAGCCACATAGTCCGTGACGATCTTCTGCCTGCCCCAGCGTTTTTCCCGGCGGATGAATTCCTCCGGCAGTTCATCGAAATGTTTCAGGAACCATCCATAGAGTTCGCGGAGCACAAACACCGCCTGGCGGCGCTCATGGGCCAGCGTCTCCGAATGGTAGATATGTTCAAACATGAAGTTGCGGAAAATGTCCATAACTTCCTTCACTTCA
This sequence comes from Pseudoselenomonas ruminantium, assembly GCF_900113715.1. GTDB lineage: Bacteria > Bacillota > Negativicutes > Selenomonadales > Selenomonadaceae > Selenomonas_A > Selenomonas_A caprae. Next base: position 44,757 of record NZ_FOQK01000003.1, read on the forward strand.
TCGGAAAGACCAACGTCATCTTTTCCTTGCGAATGAAGGATCATATCCGAAACCATGCTCGTGATCATATGCGAGGTGTCTTCCCCGAGCCTCTCATAGACCACAGCCGGCAGATCGCCGGGCTGCAGCAGCCCCGCCCGCAAGCTGTCATCGTAATCATGACAGAGATAGGCGATGCGGTCAGCAGTCCGTACGATGCGCCCTTCAAGGGTCTTCGGCAGCACGCTTCCCGTATGGTTCACGATGCCATCCTTGACCTCAAAGGTCAGATTCAAGCCCTGTCCCTCACGCTCGAGGAACTCCACCACGCGCAGGCTCTGCTCATTGTGGCAGAAATGCCCCGTAAGCTCAGCCATCGCGGCTTCGCCTGCATGACCGAACGGCGTATGCCCCACATCATGCCCGAGAGCGATTGCCTCCGTCAAATCCTCGTTAAGGCGCAGTCCGCGCGCAATCGTCCGCGAAATCTGCGAAACTTCGAGGCTATGCGTCATGCGCGTACGATAATGATCGCCGGCGACGATATAGACCTGCGTCTTGTGCTTGAGGCGGCGAAAGGATTTAGAATGCAAAATGCGGTCGCGATCCCGCTGAAACGAGGTCCGGAACGGGCACTCCTCCATCGGATATTTCCGGCGGGCTTCACGGCTCTTAGCCGCCAATGGCGAAAGGATTTCATATTCCTGCGCTTCGATGCGCTCCCTTACATTCATGCTCAAGCCTCCTTTTAACAGGGTTTCCTTCTTATTTTACACTATTTCCGTCAAAAAGTCTCGTCTTTTTCTTATTTTCCTTTGGTTGCCAAAAATCCCCCACCACTGTCCGCAGCTATGCAGCCTGCAATTTTGCAAAAAAAGATACTTTGACGTACAATATAGGAAAGAATCTGTCATGAACAGGAGGGATTTGCCGATGAAACCAGCACGCTGGCTGCTCACCGCAGCCATTGCCGCGCTCATGTCATGGTCTGTGGCACTGCCTGGGCAGGCTGCACCACAGACCATCACGCTCAGCGTCACAGATCAAATCATCAAAGGGCAGGATAAAGCCATCGTCACGGCGGACCACAGCACCTACAACGAAGACACCGCCCGCTACACGCTGCGCGGCAACGTCAAGATCCAGTTTGGCAACCGCACCATCCTGACCGATGCAGCTAAAATCAGCACGCAGACTTTGCAGCTGTGGACCGAAGGCAATACGAAGCTCACCGAAGGCGAGCTCTGCTTCGCCGGCGGGGCTGTCTATGCCGAGCTGGCTGGCAATGTCGCCTGGTTCTTTGGCCCGAATTGCAGTCTGGAACGCCCCGGCCTTGCCATCCACTCCGATAATATGGCCTATCATTGGGACAGACAGACCGCCGTCTTTGACGGCCATGTGCTCTGCATCTACAAAGGCGAGCACCGCGCCGCCAGCCATCTGGAATTCGACCTGGCAAACAACGAGATACACTGACAAAAAGAACCCTTGCAGGAAGGATCATCACCTTCTGCAAGGGTTCTTTTTTATTTCAGCTTACAGGACAACCTTCGAGAAGTCAGCTACGCGATTGATCAGTATATCAATCGACTTGAGCAGGCCCAGACGGTTGTTCTTGACCTTTTCATCCTTATCCATGACCATGACGCCATCAAAGAAAGCATCGATGGGCTGAGAAAGCTCCGTCAGCGCATCGATAGCGCCCGTGTAGTCCTGGCCCTTGACCAGGCTCTCGACTGCACTTGCCGTCGAAGTGTAGGCCTGATAAAGGGATTTCTCCTCAGCGACTGTGAAGAGAGCCGCATCGACAGCTGCCGACTCGGACTTCTTCGCGAGGTTTGCCGCGCGGACAAATGCCTGGATGTTAGCCGTTGCAGCATCGCTGGCCACAAACTTCGCCACAGCTGCTGCACGCAGGCTGACCGCATAGAGGTCATCGACATTCTCGAGTACAGCATCAACAACATCATAGCGGACGTCTTCCAGAACGTTCTTGAGACGCAGGCGCATGAAGTCAGCCACATCCTGCTGCATCTTCGTACGAACAGCCTCGTCCTTGATATCATAGAGATCCATAGCCTTAGCTACGACCTTGGAAAGACTCAGCGTGTATTTCGCCTCGATCATCATGTGCACAAGGCCAAGAGCCTGACGGCGCAGGGCGAACGGGTCCTGCGAGCCCGTCGGGATCTTGCCGCGGCTGAACGTACCGACAATCGTATCGATCTTATCGGCTACCGAAACAATGCGGCCAGCCTCAGACTGCGGCTGGTTATCGCCAGCAAAGCGCGGCATATAGTGCTCATCGATAGCAATAGCGACCTTCTCGCACTCGCCATCGAGCTTGGCATACTCGCGGCCCATGATGCCCTGAAGCTCCGTGAACTCCTGAACCATGCCCGTCACCAGGTCAGCCTTGCAGAGCTCCGCTGCCCGTCTGGCATGCTTGTGCGTCTTTTCATCCGCACCGAGTTCATCCGCGATGAACGTTGCCAGTTCCATAAGGCGCTCGGATTTTTCGTACATCGTACCGAGCCCCTGCTGGAAGACTACCGTCTTGAGTTTCTCGCGATGCTCCTCGAGGCTCTTCTTGCGGTCTTCATCGAAGAAGAACTGGGCATCGTCAAGACGGGCGCGCAGCACGCGCTCATTGCCGTGCTGGACAATCTCCAAATGCTCGCTGCCGCCATTGCGGACCGTGATGAAAAGCGGCATCAGGCTGCCATCCGCAGCCTTGACCGGGAAATAACGCTGATGGTCACGCATCGGCGTGATGACTGCCTCAGCCGGCAGCTTGAGGTATTTATCCTCGAATTTGCCGCAGAGTGCCGTCGGATACTCGACAAGATAGAGAACCTCTTCGAGAAGATCCTCGGTAATCTCAGCCGTACCATTCTGTTTCTTGGCTACTTCCTCAATCTGCTCGCGAATCATCGCCTTGCGTTTGTCCTGATCGACGATGATGAAGTTCTCTTCGCAAGCCTTCTCATAGCTGTCTGCATCGGCAATCGTAAAATCGCCCTGCGACAGGAAGCGATGACCGCGGGACGTGCGGCCGGATTTTACCTCAGCTACCTCAAACGGGATGACTTCGTCATCGAGCAGTGCCACGATCCAGCGCAGCGGACGGATGAACTTGAAGTCAAGGTCGCGCCAGCGCATGTTGTTCGGGAACGAAAGACCGCAGATGAGGTCTTTTAAAAGTTCCTGCAAGAGCTCAGCCGTAGCCTTGCCTTCCTCATGCACCATCGCATAGACATAGCCGTCCTTTTCGACCAGGTCTTTCGGGTCAACGCCCTGGCCGCGGGCAAAGCCCTGTGCTGCCTTGGACGGATTGCCGTCCGCATCGAAGGCAATCTTGACCGACGGGCCGCGGTTCTCACTGGAGACATCTTCCTGTTTCTCAGCCAAATCTTTTACAATAAGTGCCGTACGGCGCGGCGTACCCAGCGTGCGGATACTGCCAAAGGCAATGCGGTTCTCCTGGAATGCTTTTTCTGCATTCTCTTTCAGCTGGGCAAGGATGCCCGGCATGACATGGGCCGGAACTTCTTCCGTGCCGATTTCGAGTAATAAATCCTTGCTCATGCTTACTTCTCCCCTCTATGCAACATCGGATAGCCCAGTTCCTCACGCTGTTTCAGATAGCACTCTGCGCAGAGACGAGCCAGCTTGCGGACGCGGCCAATGAAGGCCGTGCGCTGTGATACGGAGATAGCGCCACGTGCATCGAGCAGGTTGAACGTATGCGAGCACTTGAGCACGTAGTCATAAGCCGGATGGACATAGCCCTCGGCGATGACGCGGACAGCCTCGGCCTCGTATTTATCGAAGAGCTCGAACAGGAGCTTCTCATCGGAAAGATCGAAAGCATACGCCGACTGCTCATACTCGTTCTGATGGAAGACATCGCCATAGGTGTAGTCATCCGTCCACTGAATGTCATAGACGTTCTCGACACCCTGAATGTACATCGCCAGACGCTCCAAACCATACGTGATCTCCGATGCGACCGGCTTGATGTCCTGACTGCCTACCTGCTGGAAATACGTGAACTGCGTGATTTCCATGCCGTCGAGCCAGACCTCCCAGCCGAGCCCCCAGGCGCCCAGCGTCGGCGACTCCCAGTTATCCTCAACGAAGCGGATATCGTGCTTCTTCGGATCGATGCCGAGACGCTCCAGGCTCTCGAGATAGAGCTCCTGAATGTTATCCGGCGACGGCTTCATGATGACCTGGAACTGATGATGCTGGTACAGGCGGTTCGGGTTATCGCCATAGCGGCCATCAGCCGGACGGCGCGACGGCTCGACATAAGCAACATGCCACGGCTCCGGGCCGAGCACGCGCAGGAACGTCGACGGGTTCATCGTGCCGGCGCCCTTCTCGACATCATACGGCTCGGCCAGGATGCAGCCCTGTTCCGACCAGAATTTCTGCAGGGCCAGGATGATTTCCTGAAATTTCATGGGAACAACTCCTCTTCTAATAAATCTGCTACGGAAACGCAAAAAAGTCCCGCCCCCGTAACGTTATCGTTACAGGGACGAGACCTATCTTTCAAAATCCCGCGGTTCCACCCTGATTGGTTTCCTCAAAGGAAGCCCGCCTCAAAGTATTGGATTCCGCTCCAAAGTGCCTTTCATCTCATTGACGGCCTTTCACCATCGCCGTCTCGCTAAGGGGAGAGACTACTTCTCTTCTTCATCGCTGCTTACGAGTTTAGCAAAATCAAAGACACTTGTCAACTCCGGCATCACTTCGCCAGCTTGATGCCCGGAATGATCTTTTCGTCGATCTGCTTGCCAATGCCATCACTTTTTTCCTTGGGATAGGCCAGTGTGACCAGCCACGACTCGTCCGCGTCCTCCAGGTAGACCACCTTGAGCACCTCATCCTCGCCACGCAGCTTGCAGTCCACCGTGGTCACGATGGCCTCGCGGCCGTCGATGGTCGTTTGCTTTTCCTGCTGGGAAATGTTTGTCATCTTAGCGGCCTTGGCCAGCGACTGGATATAGCCCGTGCGCATGGCTTTTCCCATGTCCGCATAGAACTGGCGGGCCTTGGGCTCCTGTGCCGGGCCATAGTTCTGCTCGATGCCCTGGCGGTTAAACGTATTGGCCGTGAACTCGGCCAGATGGATATCCTCGCCAGTCGGCCGTTCCATGCAGCTCTGACGTTTCTGGATAGCCACAGCCAGCTGCGGACTTACTGGCACATCCTTCATCGAACCGCTCAGCGAAAATGGCAGCTCCATTGAAAGCTTATATACCTGCCCCTGCACGGATACCTGCTGCAGCGGCTTATCGCCAAAACAGCCCGTCAGAAATATACACGTCAGCAGCAACATCAACGCTGCCAGCAGTATCTTGTGTTTCTTCATTGCGTTAACCCTTTCATCAAAATGACCGTTTACAGCTGCTGGATAAAGGCCAAGGATTTGAGCGGCCGTCCCAGCAGCGACTGCAGATAGCTCAGCAGCAGCTGCTCCGCCTTTACCAGCAAACGCGCACTTACCTTGAGCTGCGCAGCCTCTGACCAGTCAAAATCCCGCAAGCTCAGAATGAAGCGCCGCAGCTCAGCAGGAAAAGCCATCATGCCCGCCTCGCAGCAATCTGCACAGAGCACGCCGCCCGCGGCCTGCTGGAAATACGCATCGCCATTGATTTCCCGGCCACAGTGTACGCAGTGCTCATAATGCAGCTGCATGCCCGTAAACTCCAGCAGCTGATAAACTGCCGCCAAAGCCGTCACGCGCGGATTTCGCGTCTCAAAGGCAGACAAGATCAGCAAAAGCTGCGAAAACATCTGTGGTTCGGGCTGTCCTTCCGGCAGGAACTCACGCAGGAACTCCGCCACGAAACTGCCATACGACATAGCCGTCAAATCCTCGCTGAGTTTGCGGTAATGCTGTTTCAGCGTACACTGCTTCACCGTATCCACCCGCTGCCCTTCGGCCAGCTGGAGCTCCAGCAGCGAGAACATCTGCATCCCGCCAGCCAGCGGACTGCGCGGCCGCCGGCAGCCAAAGGCCGCAGCCTTCACCAGCCCGCGCTCGCGCGTGAAGAACGTCATCATCTTGTCGGCTTCGCCCCAGTTCTTCGCGCCTAGCACTACCGCTTCGGTCTGATAGATTGCCATTATTTCTTTTCCTTCTGCAGCAGCGCGCTGGCCGCTGCCTTTGACAGATCGCCCGGCTCGGCCACCAGCGGCGCAGACTGGCGTTTTGGCATGACTGCCCCAGCTGTCAGCATATACTGCAAAGCCGATTCGCTGCTGATATCGAGATAGATAACATCGGTCTTGCGCACAAACAAGTTCGTACCCGAAGTCATATTGAGACTCCAGGGGATAAAGACGCAGACATACTCATCACCGAGCTTTTCCTTGAGCATCTCCGGAACATCAGCCATGATAAAGCCCAGTGCCTGTGACTGATGGAACGGTACCAGCACCACCTGGTCGAACATGTTGTTAGACTCAAACACCGCCGTGGACAGATGCTTGACACTATTATAGATGAATTTGACGACGGGAATCTTCCCGAGCAGTGTTTCCCCGATATGGATCAAGCGGCGGCCTGCCCAATACGACGATGCCCACCCCGTCACATAGATAATCACCAATAGCGTAATGAGCCCCATCCCGGGGAAGTAAAAGGGCAGATGCTTGCCAAGGACTCCCTCCGTAAAATGCAACGTCTCAGCCACCACAAAGAACGTGATCGCCAATGGCACAAGCAGTATCAGTCCATTGATAAAGCGGCGGGAAATGCAGCGGGACCAGCTGCGATTCGGCTTATCGCCCGTACCCCCGCTCATCGTTCATCACCAAAACCGAAGTTGCGCAGGATGCCATCACGGTCACGCCAATCCTTGCGCACCTTGACCCACAGATCGAGGAACACCTTCGAACCGAGCAGGTTCTGGATATCGTTGCGTGCCAGCGCGCCAATCTCGCGCAGCATTGCGCCCTTGGCTCCGATGATGATGCCCTTCTGCGAATCGCGCTCGACATAGATCGTCGCGCGGATATAGACATCATCATTCGGACGCGTCGTCATCTCATCGACATCGACAGCAATCGCATGCGGAATCTCATCACGCGTGAGATGCAGTGCTTTCTCGCGGATAAGCTCGGCCACGATAAGCCGCTCCGGCTGATCCGTAATCATATCATCGGGATAGTACTGCGGCCCCTCAGGCAGGTATTTCTTGACCTCTGTAAGCAAACTGTCAAGATTCGTTTCTTCCTTGGCCGAAATCGGCACAACGCCAGCAAAATTATACTTATTGGTATAGTTGGCAATGATAGGCAAAGCCTGCGACCGCTCAATCAAATCGATCTTGTTGACGACAAGGATAACCGGTTTCTTCGTCGCCTGCAAGCGTTCGAGAATAAACATTTCGCCCGGGCCCAGCTTCTGCGTAGCATCCACCACAAAGAAAATCGCATCGACTTCCTTCAGCGTGCCCTCGGCGGCCTTTACCATATACTCGCCGAGCTTGTGCTTCGGCTTATGGATACCCGGCGTATCGAGGAATACGATCTGCGCATCAGGCTGCGTCAGGATGCAGAGGATGCGGTTGCGCGTCGTCTGCGGCTTATCGCTCATGATGGCGATTTTCTCGCCGATCAGTGTATTGACCAGCGTCGATTTGCCGACATTCGGGCGGCCGATAACGGCGATAAACCCTGATTTATGCTTGCCCTTCTTTGCAGCCGGCTGTTTTGCTGCCGCCTTTTCCGGCTTTTTCTCCGCCTTATCCTCGCGCGAGATGCCAAGCTGCCCCATGACATAACGCTGCTCTTCTTCCATCTCCTCACGGTCCGCATCTTCCATATGGTCATAGCCCAGAAGATGCAGCATGCCGTGAACCGTCAGGAAAGCCATCTCGCGGCGCACGCTGTGCCCATAGTCTGCCGCCTGTTCTTCGGCCCGCTCCACCGAAATGATGAGGTCGCCCAGCACGTCGACTTCGGGCTCGCCTTCGATTTCCGGCTCCTCGCTCTCATTGAGCGCAAACGACAGGACATCCGTCGGACGGTCAATGCCGCGATACTGTTTGTTGAGCGTATGGATATACGCATTGTTGGTCAGCGTGATGCTGACCTCGCCATTCTCCACATCGTAGAGCTTGCCGACCATCTCAGCTGCCGCCTTGACGTTGTCGATATATTCCTGCGGAAACGTAAGCTCCTCTGGATAATTGCTGATGATTACTTCCATTCCTTATGCCTTTCCCTGTCTCTCTGCCTCAGCTTTGGCCTTGGCTTTTTTCTTCTTTGCTTCCCAGTCGCCATACGCCTCAACGATGCGTGTCACGACCTCATGGCGGATAACATCCATCGGCGCCATGCGCACGATGCCGACGCCTTTGACATCCTTCAGCACCTCTGCCGCTTCGCGCAGGCCCGAGGTCACGCCGCGCGGCAAATCGACCTGCCCGAGGTCGCCCGTAACCACCATACGGGAGCCAAAGCCCAAGCGCGTCAAGAACATCTTCATCTGCTTATCCGTCGTGTTCTGCGCCTCATCGAGAATGATGAAGGCATCCTCAAGCGTGCGCCCGCGCATATAAGCCAGCGGCGCAATCTCGATAACGCCCTTGGCCATGAGCTTCTGGTATGCATCCTGCCCTAAGATATCCTGCAGAGCATCGTAAAGCGGCCGCAGATACGGATCGACCTTATCCTGCAGATCGCCGGGCAAAAAGCCCAGCCGTTCGCCAGCCTCGACAGCCGGGCGCGTCAGGATAATCTTATTGATTTCCTTGTTGCGCAGGGCCGCCACCGCCATGACGACTGCCAGATACGTCTTGCCCGTACCAGCCGGCCCGATGCCAAAGGTAATCGAATTGTGACGGATGGTATCAAGGTAAAGCCGCTGGCCGAGCGTCTTCGGCCGCACATGACGGCCGCGCGACGTCACGAGAATCGTATCGCCAAACAGCGTGTGCAGAGCCTCCCCCTTGCCGCCCTTGACGAGCCCGATGCCATAGCGTACCTCATGCATCGTAATCGTCGTGCCCTGACGGTAGAGATACTGGAGCTCCTCGAGCACCTTGGCCGCCGGCTCCACCATCGCGGCCTCGCCGAGAATCTCGATGCGGTCGCCACGGCTTATGAACTGACAGTCAAAATTCTCCCGCATGACCTGCAGGAATTCATCGCGCTCACCCAAAAGCGAATAAGCCTCTTTATGATCTTGAAAGATGATCTGCTTTTCTAATGCCTGCTGCAAAGAACCTGTTCACCTGCTTCTTTCTATCGAATAAACAAATATATATAGTCCCATTGTACCACATATCAAGCCCGCGTCAAAAATACTTATAGCAAAAAGCCCTGCGTACCGGAAGAGGTGCTACGTTGGCACTTACTTTTTCTCCTCAGGCCTTCCCACTGGGGAAGATGGCGCGCCCCGCGCGTCCGATGAGGTTCTATGACACCTCTGTTCTGCCATATTCTTCCTCTTCGTTCAGGATAATATTCTTCAAGTTCCAATCGGAGTACATTCAGCTCGCCTCGCTTTGATGCTGATGACTGCACGGGAACCTCTTCCACCGCTCCGCGGTCCCCCTTCCCCATAGGGGAAGGCTCTAGCCCCCACTTGGTCATCCATTCTAAAAAATCCCCCCTTGCGTACCAGTAGAGGTTCTACGCTGAATCTCACTTTTCCTCTCCCATGCCTTCTCCCCTGTGGAAAATGGCACGCCCCGCACGACGGAAGAGGTTCTGCGCTGGCTCTTGCTTTTCTCCCTCTGCCTTCCCCTCTGGGGAAGGTGGCGCGCTCTGCGCGTCGGAAGAGGTTCTATGCCAGCTCTGGCTTTTTCTCCTCTGCCTTCCTCCTACGAAAGTTTTTCAGTGCCTGGTACTATCACTTTGCAACCGTTCCTTTACCAGCATATCAATATAACTGCATGCAGCTTCGAACTGCTTATCTATCTCCCGATTCGTGAACCGCAGCACCATCACCCCCAACCGTTGCAATTTCTCAGTCCTCTTTGCATCGTACTGATGCTGTTCCTCTTCATAATGTTGTGAACCATCTAGTTCCACGGCTAACTTCGCTTTGGGACAATAAAAATCTAAAACATAATTCAAAACCGTTTTCTGCCGATGAAATGCTGGTTTATAGGTATGCAGATAATCGTACCACAAATGACGCTCCTGTGGTGTCATATTCTTTCTCAGCGTTTGGGAAACTTTCTTCAAGTTCCAATTGGAGTACATTCAGCTCGCCTCGCTTTGATGCTGATGACTGCACGGGAACCTCTTCCACCGCTCCGCGGTCCCCCTTCCCCATAGGGGAAGGCTCTAGCCCCCACTTGGTCATCCATTCTAAAAAATCCCCCCTTGCGTACCAGTAGAGGTTCTACGCTGAATCTCACTTTTCCTCTCCCATGCCTTCTCCCCTGTGGAAGATGGCACGCCCCGCGCGACGGAAGAGGTTCTGCGCTGGCTCTTGCTTTTCTCTCCATAAACTGAGTCAACCTTAACATTCTATAATGTTGACTGTGAACTTATATGATTTTATAATGTTTACAATAGATTCTTATCTTCATGAGAGGGGCTTCGTTATGAAAATCACTGCTATCGACAAACTCACGGATAAAATCATCGCCGGGCTGCGCATCAAACGCGGGGACGACCTGTCCTATCTGCTCACCGCACCATTGGAGGAGCTGCAAGAAGGTGCCCGCCGGCTTCAGGATCATTTCTGTGGCAACCACATCGATTTCTGCACCATCATCAACGGGCGCAGCGGACGCTGCGGTGAAAACTGCAAGTACTGTGCGCAGGCTGCCTGCCATCATACAGGCATTGAGGAATACAGCTTCCTGCCGAAGGAAGAGATTCTCCGCAACGCCAAAGCCAATCAGGATGCTGGTGCCAATCGCTTCGCCATCGTGACTTCTGGGCGCGCCCTTGCCGGAGCAGACTTCGACAAGGCCATCGATACGTACAAGGCCATGCACGACAAACTCACCATCGGCCTCTGCGCCTCCCATGGCCTGCTGACCCGCGAGCAGTTCAAGCGGCTGCGCGCTGCCGGTGTCACGAGCTATCATCATAACATCGAGACCAGCCGCCGTTTCTTCCCGCAAATCTGCACCTCGCATACGTATCAAGACCGCATCGATACCATCAAGATTGCTCAGGAAGAAGGCTTCTGTGTCTGCTCGGGCGGCATCATCGGCATGGGCGAGACCTGGGAAGACCGCCTCGATATGGCTATCAGCCTGGCTGAGCTCGGCATCGAATCCATTCCCATCAACGCGCTGATGGCGATTCCAGGCACAGGGCTTGCCAACCGGCCTGCCCTGCCTGCTGAAGATATCCTGCGCACCATTGCGATTTTCCGCTTCATCAATCCAGCAGCCAATATCCGTCTTGCGGCCGGCCGCAAGCTGCTGCCCCAAAACGGTGCGACCGCCTTCCGCGCCGGCGCCTCGGCTTCGATTACCGGCAACATGCTGACGACTTCCGGCACGACCATCAAGGAAGACATGGCCTTGCTGCGCACACTTGGCCTTACGAACCAAAACACAACCTGCACCGCCAGCTGCGGTACACACTGATTTATAAAAATAAACAGCAAGGTGGATTGCCTTATCGAACCATCCACCTTGCTGTTTATTTTATGCGTTTGGCATTGAATTTTTCAATCATCTTCTCAGGCTTGTAAGATTCCTTAGCCTTGCGCAGGCCCTCATGGCCCATATCTTCCTCGCGGTTCACATAGGTCATGCCCTGCCAGCAATGTTCGATGAACCCTTGATTGATGGCCGGATAGGCGCCACGGATATCCGGATCGGCTTTCTCCACATGCACGACCACGGTATCGGTGTTGAGCTGCTCGCCGAAGGTGAACGCAATGATGCGCCCATCAAGGCGGATAGCTCCGCCCTTGAGCCCGAAGTACTCAAAATCCGCAAACACCTCACGGATAGCCTGGCTTTCCCAGCCGATAAACGGATCATCGGGTTCATCCTGGATGCGCAGGTCATACCAGCGCTGCAGCTCATCCAGGCAAGCCGGCAGGATTTCCTGCGTCATCGGCAGATACTCCGCCTGCGGATATAGCTTGCGAAAAGCATTCAAATGGTTTTTCTTGGAATGAAGCTTGCGCCCGGATAGGGTAATGAGCTTTTCCGCCAAGTAGACGTAATCGTAATTGTCGCGATCTGCCTCAACGGAAAAAGCAGCCCCTTCATATTGCTCCAGCACAGCCGCATAGCTTTTTTCCATACCAGTCATGAAGAACGGCCTGTCCTGCGCCTCAAAGTAGGCCAAAAACTTTGCCGTAGCCACCTGCATCTTCTCCTCGGGGCCGTAGGGCTGCAAGGCCATCAGCTGTCCATCCCATTCAGCAGTCATATAGAGGACGCCGTCCTCTTCGCACCACTTGATATGATATGGCTTGCGCCACATGAACAGATTCGTGAAATTGAAATGGGAATTTTCATAATAACGACTTTTAAAATACCGGTCAAGCAAGGGCTTGTCGGCTTTCGTCAACGCACGGAATTCTATGATAATCATCCTCCTGATGACACACTTTCGTTACTGTGTACCCTATCATGATAACAAATCTGTCAAGTACCGGCTGTGACTGACTCACTGAAGCTTCATCATCTGACGGGCGCTTTCTGCCTGCTGCGCCACCTCAGCTACGCCAGCGCCGCCATTGGCAGCTATTGCCGCCAGAACCGCTCCCTCAACCAACGGACAGTCGACCAGCTTTACCATATCATCCTTGAGATTTTCCTGCACCAGTTCAGCCGTCATGACAGCACTGCCCATATCCATGAGGATTACAGCACCATCATGACCACAAACTTCCTCGACAGCCAGCGTGATTTTCTCATAGCTTGTCCCGAGCATGCCATCGTCCAGTCCGCCAGCTGCGGCAATCTGCGCATCGCGCGCCATCATTTCCGCCAGCTCTTTCACGCCCTCGGCCAGCTTCTGGCTATGTGATACGATTACAATCCCTACCAACGCCGTCCCTTCTCTCCTGCTTTATTTGAAAATGCGGCCAGATGTCTGACCGCATTCCATCAATGTATCCTATTGTACCATAATTTTTTGCAATTGCAACAAATCTATTATTTATAGTAAGCCACGCCAGCCTCAAAGAGCTGCTGGTCTTTGCTGCCCGGCACGTTGACAGCAATATGCTCACCAATGCGCTCCGAATGTCCCATCTTGCCAAGCACACGGCCATCCGGGCTCGTGATACCTTCGATGGCATTGACCGAACCATTCGGATTGAACGGGATAGCCATCGACGGATTGCCCGACGCATCGACATACTGCGTGGCAATCTGCCCGCGCACGCGCAGCTTTGCAATGATTTCCCGATCGGCGACAAAGCGGCCCTCACCATGCGAGATCGCAATCGTATGGATATCGCCCACCTTGACATTATTGAACCATGGCGACAAGTTCGATACGACCTTCGTCTGCACCATGCACGAAGCATGGCGGCCGATGTTGTTATGCGTAAGCGTCGGCGAAGATTCCGAGAGATCACGGATATCGCCATACGGTACCAGCCCCAGCTTGATAAGTGCCTGGAAACCATTGCAGATGCCCAGCATCAGGCCATCGCGCTTATTCAAAAGCTTCATGACCTCTTCCTTGATGCGCGGATTGCGGAACATGGCGGCAATGAATTTACCCGAACCATCCGGCTCGTCACCGCCACTGAAGCCGCCCGGCAGCATAATCATCTGCGAGCCGCGGATGCCCTTGACGATAGCCTCGACCGTTTCCTCAACGGCAGCTGGCGTAAGGTTGCGGACAACCAATGTCTGCGCCTCAGCCCCAGCACGTTCCCAGGCCCGCGCCGAATCGTATTCGCAGTTCGTGCCCGGGAATACCGGAATGAATACCTTCGGCCGGGCGATATGCGTCTGTGGCCGCAGCACATTGCCCTTTTCGTAGGGAATATACATTGCCTTTTCCTTGCTGCTCTTCTTGACCTGCGTCGGGAAAATCTTTTCGAGCGGCGTCGTAAACGCTGTCTCTGCATCGGCCAGCATAACAACCGTCGCATCACAGACAATGCTCGGGCCAGCCGTCGTCACACCGAGCTCACGGTAGCCAGTTCCGGCCAGCAGCGTCTCAACATCGGTATGTTCGGCCACCTCAAGGATGATCGAACCATAATCCGGCGTGAACAGTTTCTCCATCGTTATCTGCTCGGCGAACTTAAACCCAATGCCATTGCCGAGCGCCATCTTCGTGACCGCCGCAGCGATACCACCAACGCCGACACTCTGCGCCGCAAAGACCTTCTTGCCCGCCGTCATCTGGCTGATTTTCTCCCAGTTGCGCCGCATCTTCGCAAAGATTGGCAAATCCTGGCTGTCTTTCGGTGCAGGCACCAGATAGACCTTGTTGCCCGGATATTTGAATTCCGGCGAAACCGCACAATCGGCTTTCATGACATCGACAGCAAAGGCTGCCAGCGTCGGCGGTACATGAATGTCCTCAAACGTTCCCGACATCGAATCCTTGCCGCCGATGGCCGGAATCTCAAGCTCATGCTGCGCCCAGAGCGCACCGATAAGCGCGGCAAACGGGTTGCCCCACTTCTTCGGATCTTTGCCGAGACTTTCGAAGTATTCCTGGAACGTCAAGCGGATATTATCCGCACGGCCACCCAAAGCAACGATCTTAGCTGCCGACTCGACAACCGAGTAGAGTGCGCCATGGAACGGGCTCCACTCCGTAAAAGCCGGATTGAGCCCAAAGGTCATCGCCGTTGCCGTATTCGTCTCTGCACCAAGGACCGGCAATTTCGCGACCATGCCCTCAGCTGGCGTAAGCTGCTTGCGGCCACCGAACGGCATCAGCACCGTATTGCCGCCGATTGTTGAATCGAAACGCTCGGCCAGGCCTTTCTGGCTGCAAACATTGAGATCCGACAGATTGGCCAGCCAGGCCTTCTCCAGATCCTTGCCGCAGGCCTCGACCGCCGCCGGGATTTCATGCAGATAGCGTTTCTTCTCATCGGGGCTGCTGATTACAGCAGTGACATGCTGACGCACACCGTTCGTATCGAGGAATTCGCGGTTCATCTGCACGATGGGCTTGCCGCGCCATTTCATGATAAGCCGCGGCAGTGCTGTAACCTCGGCGACCTTTGTCGCCTCCAGATTCTCTTCGTCGGCGAACCGGACAAAAGCCTCCAGATCCTCCGGATCGATGACGACAGCCATGCGCTCCTGCGACTCCGAAATGGCAAGCTCCGTGCCGTCAAGTCCCGCGTACTTCTTCTTGACTGCATCGAGATCGATGACAAGCCCGTCGGCCAGCTCGCCGATGGCAACGGCCACACCGCCAGCACCAAAATCGTTGCAGCGTTTGATCATGCGGCTGACCTGCGGATTGCGGAACAGGCGCTGAATCTTGCGCTCCGTCGGCGGATTGCCTTTCTGCACCTCAGCGCCGCAGCTCGTCAGCGACTCCTCCGTATGCTCCTTGGACGAGCCCGTTGCCCCGCCGCAGCCATCACGGCCCGTACGGCCGCCGACGAGCACGATAAGGTCCCCGGCTGCGGGACGCTCGCGGACGACATTGACCTTTGGCGCAGCCGCAATGACCGCACCGATTTCCATACGCTTAGCCATGTAGCCCTCATGATAGACTTCGCGTACCTGTCCCGTCGCCAAGCCAATCTGATTGCCATAAGCACTGTAGCCAGCCGCAGCCCCCAATGTGATTTTCTTCTGCGGCAGCTTGCCAGATAGCGTATCCTTGAACGGACGGCGCGGATCTGCAGCACCAGTCACGCGCATAGCCTGGTAGACATACGAACGCCCCGAAAGCGGATCGCGGATAGCACCGCCCAGGCAGGTAGCTGCACCACCGAACGGCTCGATTTCCGTCGGATGATTGTGCGTCTCGTTCTTGAACATGACGAGCCATTCCTCGTCCTTGCCATCGATATCTGCCTTGACGACAATGCTGCAAGCATTGATTTCCTCCGATTTGTCGAGATCTTCGAGCTTGCCCTGCTTCCTTAGTGCCTTCATGCCGATAACGGCAATATCCATCAGCGTCACATCGCGGAGATTGCTCCCATAGATTTCCTTGCGGTCTTCCAGATATTTGTTGTAAGCCTTCGTGATAGCCGGAGAAAAATAGCCCTCTTCGATGTCCACCATATCAATGGCCGTCGTGAAGGTCGTGTGACGGCAATGGTCAGACCAGTAGGTATCGATGACGCGCAGCTCCGTGATGGTCGGTGCCCGCATCTCCGTCTCCCGGAAATACTTCTGGCAGAACTGCAGATCCTCGAAGCTCATCGCAAAGCCCTTGTCCGCCATGAACGCCTTGAGGCCTGCTTCATCGAGCCCGTTGAAGTCCTTGAGCACCTCAACATCCGCCGGCTCCTCATAGTGCATATCCAGCGATTCCGGCTTTTCCAGGCTTGCCTCACGGCTCTCGACTGCATTGATGCAGTAATCCTTGATTTTCGCAAAGTCTTCGCGGCTCACATCACCGACAATGACGATGACGCGGGCCGTAGCGATCCGCGGGCGCTCCTTCTGCGTGACCAGCTGTACGCACTGGGCCGCCGAGTCTGCCGTCTGGTCATACTGGCCGGGCAGATATTCCACCGCAAATGTCCGCGAATTCGAAAAATGCGGCAGTTTTTCCTCATATACTACATCCACCGGCGGCTCTGCAAATACCACCGACTTTACCGCTGCATACTCTTCATCGCTGAGACCTTCGATGTCGTACCGCTTGATGATGCGGACGGCCTTCAGTTCCTCGAGGCGGAACGTCTCCTTGAGGTCGCTGCAGAGCTGCTGGGCGGGGATGTCAAAGAATCCCTGTCGTTTCTCTACGAAAATTCTTCTTACAGTCATGAGTGCTCTTTTCCTCCAAATGAAAAAATACTGAAAACATAAAGCTTTATATAGATAAAATAGGCATAGCAAGCCCCCTACCGGCCTGCTATGCCTATTGCATCACAAACAATCCACTGCAATCTTGACGACTACCTTGGTTACCTTGCCTGGCGTATCATCTACTGCTCCCTGCGGACGATGTACATCTTCCGGATAGAGCACAGCAAAACGCCCCGGAGACAGCACGATATTGCTTTCCGGTATCAAGGACTCATAGAACGTTATATCTTTTTCGGCATCATAAGGGCTCAACACCGTAAGATCCGGGCTGAACGGGCACCATCCCATATACTCTTCGCCCTCCACGACGAATTGGATATCCACATATTTCGTATGTGTCTCCGGATGGCATTCACGATACGAGCGCGTCGTATAACGCTGCAGATTTGCCACACATTTATCCCCATCGATTGGATAGCGGCCATCCGCCAGCTGTGTAAAATCATGTTCGCGCAGATAATCCAACGCTTTCTGCACCATAGCTGGATATCTTACATGGCTGTCATCCAGCGAATCAATGCTGCCAATAATCATGCCATACCCCTCTTCCCATTCTCATAACTAACATCTTTGACAAGCATCCCGCTTGTCTTCAATATCATTTTACCTAAAACAGATGCGTATTGCAAGGATACAGGGCTATTTTATCAAAAAGCGCTTAATTTTTCTACAAAAGGACATGCGCCCCAAAATTCTCCATCATCTGTTTCCTCTCAAAAGACCATCTGTAAATTATATCTTGCCAACAGACAGCCCCTGTGATATGATTGTCATATATTGCAAAAGGCAATGACTGAAAGAGTATCTGTCCATCTTCTCTCCAGAGAGGCGGTGTTAGGTGTAAACCGCCGGGAGGACACAGAGAAAGCTGCTCACGAGCCTGCATGGCCCCATAAGCCCTGCCGTCAGCCGCGTTAAGGCATTGAGTGGATTCCTGCCGATTGCAGGATCCGATTAAGGTGGTACCACGGGAATAAGCCCTCGTCCTTTACAGGATGAGGGCTTTTATAGTAGAAACATAAGGGAGGAATAACCCATGCGTGAACTCTTAGAGCTGCTCGAACACGATGCACGCCGTCCAGTCGGCGAGCTTGCCTCCATGCTGAACCGCAGCGAGTACGAAGTCGAGCGCGACATCAAGAATCTGGAAAAGGACAAGATCATCCTTTCCTATAATACGCTGATCAACTGGGAAAAATTCGGGGACGATACAGTCACGGCTGTCATCGAAATCAATCTGACGCCGCAGCGCGAAGTCGGCTTCGATGCCATCGCCGAGCGCATCTACCGCTTTGACGAAGTGCGCACCGTCTATCTGATGAGCGGCAGTTTCGACCTCATGGTCATCATCGAGGGCAAGTCGCTAAAGGACGTCGCCAACTTTGTCGCCAAACGTCTGGCCACCATCGAGGGCGTCACGGCTACGCGCAGCCATTTCATGCTCAAGCCATACAAGAAGGATGGCATCATCATCAACGACGAAGAGCGTGACCGCAGATTGGTGGTGTCCCCATGATCGAAACGAAAAACAACTGGGCAGACCGCCTCTCCCCCGGCGTCAATGCCATCGCTCCCTCGGGTATCCGCAAATTCTTCGATATCGCTGCCCAGATGGAGGATGTCATCTCCCTTGGTGTCGGCGAACCGGACTTTGTCACACCATGGTCTATCCGTGAAAGCTGTGTCTACGGATTAGAGCAGGGCTACACATCCTATACGGCCAACCGCGGCCTGCCCGAGCTGCGGCAGGAAATCTGCCAGCACTTCCACGACTGCTATCAGACCGACTACGATGCCGCCACCGATGTCCTGGTGACGGTCGGCGTCAGCGAAGCTCTCGATATCGCCATGCGCGCCATCCTCGCACCTGGCGATGAAGTGCTGATTCCCGAGCCTTGCTACGTCTCATATCAAGCCTGCACGATTTTGGCCGGTGGTGTTCCTGTGGCCGTTCCCGCGAAAATCGAGAACGAATTCCGCATCACGCCGGCTGAACTTGAGGAGCATGTCACGGAGCGCACCAAGGTGCTGCTGATTGGCTATCCGAACAACCCGACCGGTGCCATCATGACACGCAAGGATCTCCTGGCCATCGCGGACTTTGCCGAAAAACACGACCTTATCGTCATTTCCGATGAAATCTACGGCGACCTGACCTATGGCGGCGAAGAGCATGTCTGCTTCGCTTCGCTGCCGCGCATGCAGGAGCGCACCATCCTGCTCAATGGCTTTTCCAAAGCCTATGCCATGACGGGCTGGCGCATCGGCTATGCGCTCGGCAATCCGACCATCATCGCCGCCATGACGAAAATCCATCAGTACACGATGCTCTGTGCGCCAATCACGGCTCAGATTGCCGCCGTCGAGGCACTGCGCCACGGCGAGAAATACATGAAGAAGATGGTCTCGGAGTACGATCGCCGCCGCCGTCTGATTTATGATGGCTTCATCAAGATGGGCCTTGAATGCTTCGAACCAAAAGGTGCCTTCTATATCTTCCCCAACATCAGCTCAACCGGCTACACGTCGGATGAATTCGCCGAAGAGCTATTGAAAGCTGAACATGTCGCCCTCGTCCCCGGCAGTGCCTTCGGTGCCTGCGGCGAAGGCCATGTCCGCTGCTCGTATGCGACCTCCATCGACAAGATTTCCGAGGCACTCAATCGCATCGACAATTTCCTCAAGCATCATAAAAAATAAAAATGAGCCGGAAAGCAGCAACCGCTTTCCGGCTCATCGTTTCTTCAGGATTTTGTAGTATGGTGAGGATTTTTGCTCACTATCTCAATCGCCTTAGCGATTGCCTGGATAACCGTAACCTCACCTTCCGTAGTCATCTCACTGACGCGGACAAAAACATCGCCCTTGCGTGTGGATACATAGCGGGGCGGCAGCTGATTGAGCGCCAGCGCCGCAATATCTGAACGGCATTGCTCACAGCGGCAGCAATCTGGATACTGTTCCAGTACAATGTCCAATTTGTCCTGGACAACTTCTTCCATACAGTTTTTCAGTTCCATGATTATTCCTCCCTGTCGGGATTCATTATAACACGTTTTTAGTCAGAAGCAAATCCAGCATAATCTTCCTGAATTTGACAAAAATGCCGACCCATGCTATACTATCAATTGTTGTCTAGGACAATAATCATGCGCTCGTAGTCCAGTGGATAGGACGTTAGCCTCCGGAGCTGAAAGCGTGGGTTCGACTCCCGCCGAGCGCACCACTTTGATTCAGATAGCTTTCCGCAGTCTTCTTTATGAAGTTGCGGAAAGCTTTTTTTGTATCCTTTCTTCTGGCAAATAATATTCCCCCGTGGATAATCCACGGGGGAATATTATTTGCCAGAAACTTACTGTATTCACCAGAAGCCATTCTCATCTTCCTGTTTCTCGACCCATTTGTGCGCTACGTCTTTATTCACCCACCACTCATCGAAATAGATTTCGACATCTCTTTCGTTACTCTCATCGGAACATCTATGGGAGCCCAGCACGAAATTCCCCTCAAGGACATCACCTGGTTCGAGCCGGTTCGGTTTGGCGTAATATTTGCGTACCCAGCCACAGCTGTAGCCATGAAAAGCGGATACCACTACGCTTTTATTCACGGGATTGTAATAAACCACGGTCCCCTTTTCTGCAAATGCACTGCTCGATAGCATCAAGGTCAGCAAAAACAACAAGGGGAATACTTTTTTCAACGACATAGTCCTCACTCCTTACCAATGATTCATCCTTATACCAACCGGCTTGTCCTTGCCGAAATGTATTCTGTTCTTTATATCCCTGAAAATGGCAAAGTGTTGTCGTCTTCCCCTCATTTTTTCACTCACACGGCACCATGCTCCAAAAGATCTTCAAAGCGCTCGCGCACCTGCGGTACCGACAAACCAATGATGACCTGGATCGCACAGCCATTATGCACGAGACCATGGGCACCATGGGCCTTGAATACCTCCGGCGCGGCCAGCAGACTGTCATCCTTGACCGTCACACGCAGCCGTGTCGCACAGTTCGTCACGTCGACGATGTTTTCCCGGCCGCCGAGATCTGCGAGGAATGCCGCCGCTTCCTCCGCCAGGATATCCCCTTTCGCCTTGGCCTTGTAGTCGGCTTTGGTGTAGAGCTTGACCTCTTCATCGCCGCGGCCCGGCGTCTTGAGGTCAAGCTTCAGGATAAGCGTCCGGAACACTGCAAACCAGATTCCCGTGAAGATGAGTCCGACAACAATCTGCGTCAAATAAGTCGGCCAGTGATTCTGGAACAGCGGGATCCAGTCCTGGAACAGGGCGCAGTCTAAAAGGCGCCGCCGAAGTTTCCCGTTACGCCCAGCGCATACAGTGTGGCCGAGAGCGTACCTGCCAGCAACGCGTGAACGGCAAACAATACAGGCGCTACAAACAGGAATGTGAACTCCAGCGGTTCCGTGATGCCGCAGCAGACAGCGACCGCTGCCGCCGGGAATACCAGCGCACCGATTTTCTTGCGGTTCTCTGGCTTGGCCGTGAAGTAAAGTGCCAGCGCGATACCCGGGCAGCCAAAAATCTTGCTCATGCCATGCAGGGCAAAGCCGCCTTGCGGAAAAAGCTCAATCAACGGCTTTGTCGAAGCCGCAAACTCCTGCAGGTGCTGGAGCCAATAGACCTGGATGCCATTATCGACCACAGCCGGCCCGAAGATAAACGGCAGGTAAATGAAGTGATGCAGTCCTGTCGGAATCAAAATGCGCTCAAGGAACGTATAGACCCATACGCCGCCTACGCCTGCGCTGACCAAAAAGCCCTGCAGCGAAGCAATCGCCAGCTGGAACTGCGGCCAGACCACGCAGAACAGCAGCGCAATCGGGAACATCAGCCAGAAGCCAGCCACCACGACGAGGGACGAGCCGCGGAAAATGCCCAGGCTTTCCGGCATATTGACATCAAACAATTTCCCATGCAGCCAAACTGAAATGGCTGCAATGAGAATCGCACCGACAATACCGGTATCGAGGGTCTTGATGGTCGCCACCATCGTAAGCCCCGAGCCAGCTACGGCCTCACGCGTGAAGTCAACGCCAAAACTCGGCCCGTAGATGGACAGAATGGCACTGACGAAATAATTGAAGATGATGTAAATCAGAAAAGATTCCATACAGGCCCGAGCATTATTCTTTTTCGCCAGGCCAATCGGAAGGCCGATCGCAAACAAGAGCGGCATCTGGCGAAAAACCGTCCAGGCGCCTTCCTGGATGATATACCAGAAATTGTACCAAAGCGTGCCCTTCTCGGCGATAGGGCCGAGAAGCATCGCATTGGTGCACAGAATGGAGATTGCTACAAATATACCAAATACACCGAACATCAAAACTGGCGTGAACATCGCACCACCGAAGCGCTGGACGTTCTGCATGACAATATCTTTTGAAATCTGCATGACAAACTCTCCTATTCCCCGTCACAGGCTTTTAGTGCAGTTCCGGCCAATACGCTTTATTCGCTTCGATGAGATCATCCAGGATTGCCTTAGCTACCGACGCCGACGGCACTGTCTTCGAAAGGGTCAGCGCCTGCCAGAGTTTCTGGTAGCTGCCATTGATCCAGGCATCGACCACGAGTTTTTCCACCGATACCTGCTGCTCCATCAAGCCCTTCTGGAACTGCGGAATCTTGCCAATGCTGATTTTTTCATAGCCGTTAGCCCCGACGATGCACGGAATTTCCACCATCGCCGTCGGATCGAAATTGGCAATCGCGCCATTGTTCTCCACAATCAGCAGCATGCGTGCTTTCTGGTTTGTCGTGATGGCCTCAGCCAAATCGACGATATAGCTTGCATGGTCATCCGCCGCAAAGGCACAATCTTTCGCTGTACCTTTGTCCACGATATCCTTCGCTGCTGCAAATACATGTTTCTCACGATGCTCCATGACCTCATTAGCCCGCGTGTGGTCAGGATGCTCGTTATCATGCTGGAACACGTAATCCGGATAGAGATAATATTTGAGATACGTATTGGGCAGCGTATCGGGATCGACCGCATAGACATCTTTCGCCTTGGCAAACGTATCCTGCCAGCTGGCCTCAACATTTTTGTCATTGGGATTTACGACATAGCCGTGCTCCTTGACATGCGCCTTGATTTGCGGCATGAGGTCATGTCCCTGCTTGTCGCGGATATCACACCACCAGCCGAAATGATTGAGCCCATAGTAGCGCACCTCCATATCCTTGCGGCCATTCGGCAGCTTGAGGATTTCCGCCATGCGCTCTTCGATGCCGACAGGCATATCGCAGATATTGATGATGCGGGAATCCGGCCGCAGACGGCGCGTGGCCTCAGCAACGATAGCCGCCGGATTCGAGTAGTTGAGCATCCAGGCCTTCGGCGAATATTTTTCCATATAATCGAGAATCTCCAGAACGCCGCCGATGGAACGCATGCCATAAGCAATGCCGCCCGGGCCGCAGGTTTCCTGTCCGAAGACGCCGTGACGCATCGGGATTTTCTCATCCTTCTCACGCATCGCATATTTGCCGACCCGGATATGGGCCATGACGAAGTCCACATCGGTAAATGCTTCCTCCGGATCGGTCGTATACGAAAAAGCGATTTCCGGCGCCCGCTCCGCGAGCAGAATCTTGCAGGCTTCCGCAATCTTTTTCTGCCGCTCGGCATCGTTATCGTAGAATTTTATCTGGCGAATCGGGAACCGATCGCTGTGTTTCAAGAGCATCAGGACAATTCCTGGTGTGAAGGTACTTCCGCCGCCGGCAATAACAATCGATGACTTTTTCATAATAAAAACCCCTTTCAAAAATGATTGCCTGTGAAAAACCTTCGCGAATGGATTTCATGGCTTTATCATAATCAAAAGGAGTTACGGTTTCAATAGTTTCGGCGGGGTTCGGGAGACGTCACCCCAGCCTGTGACTTGTCACGATCTGGCGTGATATATCACATTTTACCTTAGGTATCTTCGCTGTCACCATCCTGCTCTGCCAAAAACTGCGTATAGCTGACAAACCAGATTTCCACCATCAGGAAAAAGGCCAGCGTCGACTCATAAGGACGTTTCGATGCCACGGGAAGCGCCCTAGGCGTCACATAAAGATTTTCGGTACTGAGCCGTGCCAATGAATTGCTTTGCAGCCGCGTCATCGAGATCAGTGGCACGCCTTTAGCATGCAGCGTCTTGGCAAAATCCACCACACGGTCACTCTCGCCGCTCAGTGAAATGATGACAAAGAGATCCTCAGGCGTCGCATTCTCCATCGTGATGCGAAACTCATCCGGGCCGTAAATGGTATACAGATATTGATTCATCTGCAGGAACAGCCGCGTAAGTTCATTGGCGATATTGCGCTGCACGAGCCCCGAAGCAAAGACAAACACGCGGCGGGCACGATGCATCAGCCGGTTGACACGCTCGAAATCCTGCTTGGCAATTTCCTCGCCGATGGCCTGGCACAAAGCAGTCGTCGCCTCGGCGATCGTCTGGGTAGGCTTGTCATGCGGCTTGGCATACTCCATCTTAAGCACAGCCTTCAAATCGCTGAAGCCATCAAAACCCAGCTTCTTTGCAAACCGCATCACCGTTGTGCGCGACACATGGCAGGCATCTGCCAAATCATAGATGGATATATAACAGCATTCTTCCAAATGCGCATAGATATAACGCCAAACAATCAAATCCGTATCGTTCAACCGACTCAGATTATGCTTCACCAGCTCTTCGATCTTCATGCCATCATCCCTTCTGCCAGCAATACAACCACTGCTTACAGTATAGCACATCCAGGCCAGAAACTTGACCGGTCAATTGACCAGTCAATTTGACTTGTCAATTTCTGCCCCACGAAAAATTTGCAATCCATTTCCGTCATAAAAAATCTCTAAAAAATCCTTATCGCCCTATGGTTATACCCTAATTTTATCAGTTATATCTGATAAAATTATACTTTTCCGAATAGGCTGTTTGCTTATTTCCGACGCTTTTCGCGCTCTTTTTGCTGCTGACATTTATTATAGAACGTAGAAACCGGCATGTTTATTTTCCTGGCTGCCTGGTTCAGTGAAAGCTCTCCGCGCCGCCAGGCTTGATACAAACGGGCAAATCCCTGTGGCAACGGCTTCTGCGGCCGCACAAAATCCTTGCCCGATATTTTATCCATATAAATGTTTTGCGGCTCGATTCCCATCTTCCGCATAGCGGCCAGCGGCCGCCCCAGATTCTGCTCCCGCGTGCTCACACGCACATATCCCAAGATTTGCTGCATAATAATCCTCCCCAATAAAATAATAGGGCTATGCACGCATTCAGCATGCATAGCCCCATTTATTTTACTGAGTATCTGTATTATCCCTCAATGGATTTCATCGGCATCGTTCCATTTGGCATTCTGCTTCTGCAGGGCCGCAAACGATTGACGGATTACCGGGCAGCCATAACACTCCTGCCCATCAAAAGTATCTGCTTTGGCAAAGTGTTCCATCAGATGTTTGCGGCAGGCCTCATCGACGATAGCTGGCTGAAGTTCTGCCAGCGTCTTTTTACGTTCGCCCAAAAACTGCCGCATCCACGAATTCCACTGCGCATATTGGCGATAGAGCTGACGATGCAGAAAATCAAAACCATTGCCCGCAAAATTTTCCTTGGCATTGCAGAGTACATTACAGTTGGCACATTCATAGGTCGTTACCGTCGTGGTCTTTACATGGGAGACGCACGACTTCGGCAGTGACCAGGCAAAGTAGCCTGTCACCTTCGCCATGCGCATAATATCGGCATGCTCCTTTGCCAGGCGCTCAATATTCTGCGGGATATAGTGGCGGACCGTAGCCTCCAGGTTCGCCTTGGTCGCCCGCACAGGAAACGGAATCAGCTTGCCGCACTCTTCTTCGGAATCTGCCATATTCGCCTTATGTACCATCCCTAAAATCAACAGCGTCCGCTGCTGTTTCATCAACGACAAAAATTCATTGCTATTGCTGATGCCCCGCGGATCGCCATCTTCTTCCATAGCTTTATGCAGCTCAATTGCCACCAGCAGCATGCGCTTGTGCAGTTCCAGCATTTCGCCAAACATGTCCTGCATTTCTTCGCGGAGTTTTTGCTTATCACTATCTGCCGCCATCCTGTGTCACTCCTTCAGCCCCTCACCTTACATCTAATCCCTTTTATTTTTTCGCGGTCTATTGGCAAACTCCTTTATTCTCAGCGGATAAAATACGGCTTGAGCACAATCGTCACAAAAAATACCAGCGCGGACAGCACGACGATTGTTGCCCCTGCCGCCATGTTGAAGTAATAGGCCAGAATCAAGCCACTGATGCCAGTAAGCAATGCAATGCCGATAGATACCGCATGATATTGCTTGACATTATTGGTGACGTTACGAGCTGCCGCCGCCGGCAGCACGAGGAGTGCGTTGATGATCAGGATGCCGACCCACTGGATGCTGATGGATACGACGACAGCCAGGATAGCGGCAAACATCCCCTCCACCCAAAAGGTATCCATGCCACGGCTGCGCGCAAACGAGGAATTGATCGAGAGAACCAGCAGCTTATTGTAGAGCAAAGCCCAGCCGCCAATCACCAGCAAAAAGACCAGCGCCAGCGCCTGCAGATCTTCCTCGGTGATGCTCAGCACATCACCGATAAGAAACGAGGAAAACTTATTGAAGCCGCCGCCAGCTGTCATGATCATAAGGCCCAAAGCAATCGCTGTCGATGAAAAAACACCGATAATCGTATCGGTCGAGGCCGTGCTCTTATTCTTGATATAGGTAATGCAAAGCGCAAACAATATGGAAAACGCCACCAGTGAGACAAGCGGTGAAACCACACCGAGCAGTACCCCGATGGCAATTCCCGTGAACGCACCATGACCGAGGGAATCCGAGAAAAACGCCATGCGGTTCGACACGACCATCGTGCTCAAGAGGCCAAAGAGCGGCGTTACCAGCAAGATAGCCAGCAAGGCGTTCTTCATAAACATATGGCTGGCCCATTCAAAAGGCAGCAGGGTATCCATGACACCATAAATCATTTCCATCAGCCTCTCACCTCGCTTTCCGCTTTGCTATCGTTGGCACTTCCGGCCTCGCCGCCCGCAAGCATGCCGAAAATACGGCGCGTGCGCGCATCGCCAAACACCTCTTTCGGCGTCCCATTCGTGACGACACGCTTATCCAGCAGCACGACCTGGTCGGCATGACGTGCCACCATGTTAAGATCATGCGAAATCAGGATAATGGCCATATCTTCTTTCTCACGCAAATCCGCAAGGATTTCATAAAAGAGCTCCAAACCGTTCTGGTCAACGCCCGATACCGGCTCGTCAAGCAGCAATAAATCCGGCAGCGGATCAAGGGCCAGCGCGAGCAGTACGCGCTGCAGCTCGCCGCCTGAGAGCGCACCGAGACGGCGGTCAATCAAATGCGCGGCATGGACGCGGGCCAGGCTCTTTTCGACCTGCGGCCGCAATTTCTTATCTGAGCAAAGCCAGACGGGACGTTTTGACAGGCAGGCCATAAAGATGTCCATAACGCTCGTCGGGGCGCTGACATCAAAGCGCAGATACTGCGGTACATAGCCGATGACAGGATGCCCTGTATGCTTGCCCTTGGCATCGACATAGTGGAGCTTGCCCTGATGCGGCACCTCGCCCAGGATAGCCTTTAAAAGCGTGCTCTTGCCTGCACCATTCGGGCCGATCAAAGCCGTGAGCTGCCCGCAATGGATATGGATATTCACATCCTCGAAAATGACCTGACGGCCAATCCGGACCGCAAAATCCTCGATGCGCGTACAGCAGAGCTTGGCACAATCTTCACTCGACGATGCGTGATGATGTATGATATTCTTAAACAATTTCGTTACTCCTTATATTCAACGGTTCAGCTGGCGGAACGACCGGCTCCCGGCTACAAAGCCCAATAAGGCATAAAGCAGCAATACCACGACTGAGCCCAGTGCAATCTCACTGCCACTGCCAATCCCGCGCAGCAAATAGCTCGTATGCGTAAGCGGCAGCAGTTCGATGAAATAACGCAGCAAGTCCGGCAGCGCCTGCGTCGAAAAAAAAGTGCCGCACAAAAAAGACATCGGCAGCAGGATATAGGTGTTGACCTGGCTCATTTCCTCATACGTCCGTATCTTCATCGCCGCGATGAAGCCGATTTCCGCAAAGATGATGCAGTTCAGCACCAGCACCAGCAAAAAAAGCGGCGTAAGCGTGAAATGTGCGCCAAAGGCCAAAGCCAGCACTACGATGATGGCCGAGGAAATCAGCCCGCGCAGTACAGCCGCGAGCACCTTGCCGATGACAAAGGCATCGGGCCATATCGGGGCGATGATATATTCTTCCAGACTTTTATGATAGATGCGCTCCGCATGCACCGGTGTGATGCTATTGAAGCTGATATTCATCGAATTGAGCGCCAGGATGCCTGGCACCAGAAAGTCAAGATACGTCCCTGACTCCACCTGGATGCTGCGCCCCAACCCCCAGCCAAAAGCGACGAGATAGAGCATCGGGGCCACCATGCGCGACAAGATGAATTTCGTCAGCCGGCGCTTCAGTACAACCCAGTCGCGCCAAAATACCGTCCAGATATCGTAAAGCATCAGATGCCCTCCTTTCGCCCGGTAAGCTCGATGAATACATCCTCGAGATTGGTCGGCCGTATGAGAATTGAGCCCTCGCCTGCCTGCCGGCCAGCAAAGACAGCTGCGGCCTGTTTTTCGGCAAAGAACTTGTACGCACGCCCTGCACTGCCATCCCACTCTACCGTATAACGCCCCAGCTGTTCACAGAAATTTTCCGGCGTATCGAGAGCCACGAGTCTGCCCTTATTGAGGATAGCCACACGGTCACAGAGATTTTCTGCTTCCTCGATATAATGCGTCGTCAAAAAGACCGTGACGCCGTCACGAGCCATCTGCCGGATTAGCTCCCAAATCCGGCGGCGAACCTGCGGGTCAAGTGCGACCGTCGGCTCATCCATGAACAGGATGCGCGGGCGATGCAACAGCGCGCGCGCAATCAGCAGGCGGCGCTTCATGCCCCCCGACAGGCGGCGGACGCCATCGTTCACCACATCCGTAAGCTCGACATACGCCAGCAGCTCACGGATGCGCTGCCGCCGCTCCGCGCCCCGCATATGGTGCAGCCGTGCATGCAGCGCAAGATTCTCGCCAACCGTCAAGTCCTGATCGAAATTCACATGCTGCGGCACCACGCCAATGACACTCTTGAGCGCCTGTGCATGCTCCGCCAAATCCATATCCTTATAGCGGATATGACCGCTTGTCGGCTGCGTCTGCATCGTCAGCATACGGATGGTTGTCGTCTTGCCTGCGCCATTCGGGCCCAGCAAGCCAAAAATCTCCCCGGCCCCAATGGCCAGCGAGAGATTATCGACTGCTGTCTTTTCACTATTCTTCCCCGCCTTCGTCTTATGCGGAAACTTTTTTGTCAAATTTTCTATGGTTATCATGACGTATCTCCCATATCTTCTACTATAATATTGTAGCAAATTCGTCAAGACTTGGACTTTCCTGTAAAATTCCGCTACAATAGATTCTAGCAGAATCAACAAGGAGATGTAAACATGACCGATAAACAAATCAATCTTTCCCCCGCAGAAGCCCAGCGCATGACGCGCAGCATCCAGGCCCTGCAGAAGCGCCTGCGCGATATGCACGCGCAGCGCGATGCCATAAACCTGGCACTGGCGCGCGTGACGCCAGACAATCTCGGCCTGGCCTTGACACAGAAGAAGAATCTAAAAGCACTCAGCACTGCTTACGACAAGCTCACACAGGAAACCAGCTGCCTTGACCCGCTCGATGCCGCTCAGGTACTCGAAGAAGAATACAACTACATCCTGACCATCGGCAACGTTCTCGAAACGACACGCGAGCTCAAAAAAACTGCGCATCTTCATGATAGCAACCGCGAGGCCATCCGCGAAGGTCTCGTAAAATTCTACGATGGCCTGCGGGCCGAACTTGCCGCAGCTGAAACTGCCGCGAAAGCGAAACAAGGAGGTGCCCCCTTACGTTGACCCGTCAGATTTTATCCACACTGCTGCTGTCGGCCACGCTGCTGCTCGCTGGCTGCGCCGGCCAGACGCCAAGCCCTGCTGCCGAACCCGAGTCCTCTGCGGATAGCTCCGCAGCTGCCGCAGAAACCACAGCACCAGCCTATATCACAGCCGATGATAGCTTTACCAACCTGCAGCTTGATACGCCGGCTATGCCTGTCTACGACAGCTATACCATCACCGAGCGCCGCGCCAAGAATCTCCCCACACAGCTGCCGCAGCTCACCCCCTATAAAGACGGCAAGGTGGCCTATCTGACGTTTGACGATGGCCCCGACAACAAGAACACGCCCGCCATCCTCGACATCCTGAAGGAAAACGATGTGCCCGCCACCTTCTACGTGACTGGTGCGCATGCCGAGCTGCACCCCGATGTCCTGAAGCGCATTTTCGCCGAGCATCATGCCATCGGCAACCACAGCTATGACCACGATTACCGCAAGCTCTATCCAGCGATTGATGGCTTCCTTGGCGAAATGCAAAAAACCGATGATATCATCAAAAATATCATCGGTGTGCGCCCGCTTATCCTGCGGGCTCCAGGTGGTGTCATCGGCAACTTCACGTCAGCTTACCCGCCCGCACTTGCAGCCAGCGGCTATGTCGAACACGATTGGAATGTCAGCTCAGCTGACGCCGCCCCCGGTCATCCGACCGCTCAGGATTTCATCGGCAATATCGACAGCCAGACGGATAACAAGGACTTTGCCATCATTCTGATGCACAGCTCCGAAGGCCATGAGGAAACAGTCAAAGCTTTGCCGGAAATCATCCGCATCCTCAAGGCCAAAGGCTTTTCCTTCGGCGTCATCACACCGATGACGCCTCAGCCTTGGTAAGTCTCAAAGGTTTTCCAGCAGGCGGATTTCATTCTTGAGAATGTATTCCTGCTTCCCAGGCATACGGCCATTGACGAGATAGGCAAACGCCAAATCTACCGCCAGATGCCCTTGCCGGTACGGATGCTGGAAAATCGTGGCCCGCACCACACCAAACTTCATCATTTCCACGGTCGTTGGCACGCTGTCAAAAGCGATGACCATCGGCCGTTTTTCTTTGGGCAGCTGCATGACCGCACGGCCAATCCCATAAACGCCAGCAGCCAGGGAAACCAGTGCCGTCGTCTCAGGATGCGCCAAAAGAAACGCCTTCGTACGCTCATAGGCGAAGATCTCATCATCTTCATGTTCGATGACGTCGATGACATGGAAATTCTCGACCCGCTGCATGCGATGCATGAACCCATCGAGACGCTGCTTATGGCCAAGCACCTGCCGGCTGCCAAGGATCAAGCCAATCTCAGCGCTGCGGCCAATCATAGCCTCCAGCAAAGCGCAGGACGTGATGCCGCCATTATAATAATCACTGCCGACATAGCAATGGCGTTTTGACCCGTCCACATCGTTATTGACATTGACGACAAAGATGCCCGCCGCCACCAATTCGTCGATCTTAGCAATAACACGCGCATCATTGATAGGATTGAGAATCAGCGCCTTGACCTCTGGCTGCAATTCTTCCATGAGCCGCAGCTGTTCCTCTGGCTGATAGCCTTTCATCGTGCGGATGTCTACCTGCAAGCCATAAACTGCATACTCCCTTGCCGCATCCTTCATGCCCTCTATCACCTTGTCAAAAAAAGCATTGCCCTCCGACGATAAAATCACGCCGATGATGGGCCGATTCTTGCGGGCCGCTAATGCTTTGCCAGCCGGATTCGGCTCATAGCCCAGCTGCTTAGCCATCTTGCGGATATGCTCAGCTGTTTCAGCATTGACACGGCCACGGCCATTCAAGGCACGGTCAACCGTCCCGCGCGATACGCCGCAAAGCTCAGCAATTTTCTTCATGGTAACCATACTATCATCTCGCTATCCTGCATAATCCCTTATTCTCGTTCCTTATGATATCCGTATTTTAGCAAGTTTTTCCGCTTTCGTAAATAACAAATCCTTTTAATAAACAAAAGCCTCCTCTGTCATCTCTGGCAGAAGAGGCTTTCGTGCTCCATCAGCAAAGTTCGATATTCTCTCCCTGCAAGCCAATCCAAGCGCCATCGCGGTCAAGACCGCTCTCCTTGTGGGCGATCAGCCATTTGTTGTCCGCAAACAGCAGCCGGTCCTCGGCCTGCTGGCCGGGCTTTTCCCGCAGTTCCTCATTCGTCCCTTTCGGCAAGACAACACCGCAGCGGAACTCCTGGCCCTCCTTGCCGCACGGCGCATAATGAAGCGTCGTCGCATAAAGCTCGACTGCCGTGCCTGCCGGCACGAAAAATACCTCCATCTTGCTCGTATCATAGGTATTCGTCTCATAGTCGATATCCTGCTGGCGGCCCAAGATCAGATAAAGGTCTGTCGCTGCTATATCGATTTCCGAAGAGCGATGATACTCAACGGCATTGAGCTTCTCATTCCAGCCACTGCAATGACCGAACTCAATGGCCTGCTCACCATAGGTCTTATCCTTGAGCTCCTGATAGAGCGGCAATTCCTCAAACGCACGGACTGACGGCTCATAGACCACTTCGCCTTTCTTCACAGCCGGACGGGCTTTGATTGTCTCCACAAAATCTGAGACATCCAATGGCAGAACACGGCCATACGTACGAAATTCTTTTTCTTTGACACTGCTGATTTTCATTTTCTGCACCTCGCGATTCTATTCATCCCATTATTTTTCTAATTCTTTGTAGCTGAAATAGTCAAAGTCCGCAGGCAGCGCCGTGCCCGTGATATCGATGCAATTCATGCCGACAAATGCCCCGGTAAAGAAGCCGCCGCCCCGCACATAATCGTCGGACAGCTTCCAGCTAGCCAGCGTAACCGGAAGGAACGTAAACGATTCGCCATCAAAGGAATACCCATAACGGTAGCTCCGGCCACGTACCTCCGCTTTGAAATGGACCGTCTTCACATCCTCCGGCACAGGGATTTCCTGCCCGGCAAGCGGCATCGAGAAGCTGCCATTATCGGCAATGACCAGATCGATACAGCGTCCCTTGCTCTCATTCCAGGTCACATGGATGCTCGACCAGTTCTCCGTATTATAGTAGCAGGTCATGCCCGCCATCTGCTGGAACGATTTTGGCTGGAATTCTACGCTCGTCTGCGCATCAAAGGCAAACGACTGCCAACGGCGGGCCACATGTGCCTGCGTGAATTTCGACTGCAGGGATTCGCGGCCGTAGAGCCGCAGGAATCCTGGACGGGCCGTAAGGCTGCCGAGCGTTTCCGTAAACGGAATCCGCAGCGTCTGGAAATTGATATTTAAGTCCGTAGAATCAAAATCATCTACTTCTTCATAGGTTGCTGCCCATTCCTGCACCGGAAGATCCGGAGCCTCGACCTCCAGGCTGCCCTGACGGCCACCCACTACCACCGGCCAGCCATCGTGCCACTCGATTTTCTCGATAGCGGTCTCACGGCCCAGCGGACAATAGGCATGCTGCTCACGCTCGCGGCTCGGGAAACCTGATGGTGCCGGAAGCGGCCGTCCCGTCAAGTGCGCCAGATACCACTCGCCCCCCTGCGTTTGCACCAGCGAAGCATGCCCGCATTTCTGCAGTGGATTATGAATATCCGTCCAGGCAGACAGCATGGGGTAATCGGGCTGGATTTCATAGGGCCCATGGATATCCTTGCTCCGTGCGATGGTCTCCGAATGCTGATACGTCGTACCGCCCTCAGCTGTCATCAGATAATACATGCCATTGATGTGGTAAAGATGCGGGCCTTCGGTGTAGGCAATATCCGTGCCCTTGTAGATGATTTCCGGCTGGCCAATGAGCTTTTCTTCCGCCACCGAATATTCCTGCAAAGCGATACCATAGAAATTATGATGGTAGACGCGCTGATCCCAATACATATTGACCAGATATTTGCGGCCGCTCGGGTCATGGAAAAGCGACGCATCAAATCCTGCCCCATTCAAAAGGATTGGCTTTGACCACGGCCCTTTGATATCTTCGGCCGTCGTAAGATAATTATGGCAGTCCTTCCACATGCCATCGACGACCTTGACATCGGTGTAAATGAGCCAGAACTTGCCATCGGCATAGCTAAGATCCGGTGCCCAGATCCCGCCCGAATCCGGATTGCCCTTCATATCGAGCATTTCCACGGTATCAAGCGGATGGGCAATAAGATGCCAATGCACGAGATCCCTGGAATGATGGATCTGCACGCCCGGAAACCATTCAAATGTCGACGTGGCAATGTAGTAGTCATCCCCAGCCCGCACGATGCTCGGGTCGGGATTGAAACCTTTCAAGATTGGATTCTGTATCTTCATGATAAATGCTCCTTTTTACATAGTCCCTGTTGCCGGCGTTCCTTCATGTTCCTGCGCCTGCTCCTGTGCATGGCGGCTCTCAAGCTCCGTCACGATCTCATGATAACGCGCATCATCGAGGCCATAGAAGCAGATATCGATAAACGCCACAGCGAGGAACAGCAGCGGAATGAGCGTCGTCGTCAGCAAAATGCCCTGCAGGGCCTCAGGCGTCTGCACCTGATTGGCCACATAGCCAAACCGCGCCAGCATGAAGCCCGGAACGATACCGCCGAGCGCAAGCCCAAACTTGAAGAAGAAACCGATGATTGCATAAATCATACCGCTAAGCCGCTTACCTGTCTTGTACTCACCATACTCGATGGTCTCAGGAATCAGCGCCCACATAAAGCCGCCGGCGACGATGATACCGCACGAACCAATGAAGCGCGCGATGAGCACCAGCGTGATATTTTCAGCCGGCACCAGATAGGTGACGATACAGCCCACCATGCCAAGTACCAGCGAGATGCGCAGCAGATTGATCTTGCCGACGAGCTTGTTGAACGTCGGTACCAGTGGCAGCAGGAAGAAGGCCGGCAGAGTACCGATGAGGCCAAACCACTGGATGAGATCCGGACGGTTGCAGTTATAGGTAATGAAGTATGTGCCAATGGAATTCGTGACTGCCATCATACCAAAGAGGATGATAAAGAACAAACTAAGGACAACCAGCGGACGATTGACCTTGAACTGCTTGAATACATCGACAAAACGCAGCTTCTCATCATTGGACGGATCGATCTTGATGCGCTCCTTCGTCTGCGAGAAGCAGTAGAGCAGCAGCAAAGCGCCAATGACGCTGTAAAGCCCCATGGTTACCTGCCAGCCAAACCGTGACTCCTCGCCCGTATAGCTGCCCGAAATCATCGTAACCAGTACCGGAATGCCAAACGAAACGATAAGGCCGCCCAGATTGGCACAGAGCATGCGGATAGAAGTCATGCTGACGACTTCCTTGTTATCACGGGTCATAGCTGCCGTAAGCGCTCCATACGGAATGTTGATGGTTGTATAGACCAGCGACAGACCGATATAGGTCGCATACGCATAGATAATGCTCGCGCCCTGCGTAAGCTCCGGCGTGCTGAAGCAAAGGATGCCGAGCACCGCAAACGGGAAGGCACCATAGAGCAGATAGGGACGGAACTTGCCATATTTAAAGGTATGCTTATCCACAAACGTACCGACAATCGGATCGACAATGGCATCCATCACGCGCACGATCAGGAACATTGTCGCGACAATTTCCGCTGGCAAGCCATAAACATTGGTATAGAAAAACAAGAGATACGTACAAACCGTGGTATAGATGAGGTTGCATGCCAGGTCGCCCATAGCGTAGCCTGTCTTTTCCCGCATGCTCAGCTTATAATTTTTCAAAGCTTCCATTTTTTCTCCCTCTCCCAGCTTTATCAACAGCCGATATGACGCAGTTTCTTACCATCCATCAAATTCTTTTCGATATTTTCCAATGTGACGTTTTTCGTCTCCGGCACATAAGCAAGCGTCAGGACGATAAAGAGTCCATTGAGCAGTGCATAAAGCCAGAATGTATGCGCCGATCCCAATGTATCGACAAGCGTCAGGAACGTTGCACCGACAATCGCACAGGTAATCCAATTCGTCATCGTCGAGCAAGCCACGCCAAATTCACGAGACTTGAGCGGCTGGATTTCCGAGCAGAGCACCCAGACAATCGGCCCTGCACTCATGCCAAAACCAGCAATGCTGACCATCGTCATGATAGCAGCCAGATACGAAACCGACACATCCGCCGTACCAGCTTCAAGCATCGACATGCAGACACCTACCACTGCCATGGACAGTGCCATAACCCCAAAGCCAATCTTAAGCGTCGGCTTACGGCCATTCTTATCCACCATAAAGATGGCAATAAACGTCGACAATACAAAGACAATACCATTGATAACCGTGCCGATCATCTGGTCTTCGGTCGTAGAGAATCCGGCCAGGCTCAGGATTTTCGGTGAATAATACATGATGACATTAAAGCCCGTAAACTGCTGCATGGCCTGCAGCAGCACGCCGAGGAACACCGCCCGGCGGACATTCTTGTTCGCCTTGAACAAGGCCCAGCCATCCTGCTTGATTTTAAGAGCTTCCTTGATCTCCATAAGCTCTTCTGCTGCTGCCTGCGCACTGCCATGCAGGGAATCGAGGACATGCGATGCTTCCTCCAAGCGGCCAACAGCCGCCAGCCAGCGCGGGCTGTCCGGCAAGCGGAGGACCGTCAGCAGCAGCAGTACGGCCGGCAACGCTATGATCATCAACATCATGCGCCAATTGCCCGTGTAACTGAACGCCGTATCCGACAGGAACGCTGCCAGGATTCCCACCGTTACCATCAGCTGATAACCGGATATCACTCGTCCCCGTGCATTCTTATCCGACATTTCTGCTAAATACAGCGGGGCTGTATAAGACGCAATGCCAACGGACAATCCAAGGATCAGCCGGAAGCCAATAAGCATATCGGCGCTGACAGCAAAGCCTGACCCCAGCGAACCGATGATAAAGAGTGCGGCACCGATCATCAAGCTCTTCTTACGGCCAATCTTCTTGGCCATGACCGACGCAATGATAGCACCGGTTGCGGCGCCGACCATCATCGAACTGACTACCCATTCCTGCGCGGCACTGGTAAGATTCCATTCCTGACTGATGAACGGCAGTGCCCCGGAAATAACCCCCTGATCGAGGCCAAAGAGCAAGCCAGCCATGCCGGCCGCAAAGTAGATAAACATGCGGACATGCGCTACCGCCCGCTTTGTCTCCTGCTCCTCAGCCATATCTTTTGCGATTGAAGCCCCCATGAGCGAATCCCTCCCTTATAATACAGCCAAATCACTATAGCATTCTTTGAGCTGGACATATAGCTTCTGATAGAGTTTGTGGCCTTTTTCATAATACGCATGCGCTGCCGGGTCCGGCTGGCACCAGGTATCCTGCTCAATAAACTGGCGGCAAGCCGATGGCACATCACGGAAGATACCTGCTCCAACACCAGCCAGGATAGCCACGCCAAGTGCCGGCCCTTCCTGTGCCTTGATGGTCTTGACCTCGCAATTGTACATATCAGCCAGCATCTGCCGCCAGATGCGGCTCTTGCCACCACCGCCACAAGCCATCATCTCATTGACATCGACGTGCATCTCTTTAAGAATACCGAAGCAATCCGCCAGTGAATAGCTGACGCCTTCCATGACCGCCCGCAGCATATCTGCTTTCGTATGGATAGCCGACAGGCCAAAGAACACGCCCCGGCACTCCGGATTCAGATGCGGGGTACGCTCCCCCATCAAATATGGCAGATAGAGCAGCCGATGGCTGCCGATTGGCACCTTGGCAACATCTTCATTGATAAGGTCATAGGCATCGACCTTTTTGAGCACTGCATCATTCTTATACTTTTCAGCCAGATTGTCGCGAAACCATTTGAGGGATAATCCCGCCGCCTGCGTAACTCCCATGACATGCCAGCAGCCCGGCACCGCACAGCAGAACGTATGGACACGTCCCTTGGGATCGATACGCGGCGTACTTGTATGCGCAAAAACGACCCCGCTCGTACCGATGGTCGTAAACGCACGACCGTCTTCGACAATACCTGTCCCCACAGCAGCCGCCGCATTGTCCCCAGCGCCACCGACCACCACCGTATCGACGGTAAGGCCTGTGCGCTCCGCGAACTCAGCCGTGATATGACCGGTCACCTCTGGCGATTCGTAGACCTTCGGCAGCAAGGCTTCATCAATCTCCAATTTCTCCAGGATCTCCTTGGACCAGCAGCGGTTCGGCACGTCCAGGAGCTGCATGCCGCTCGCATCGGAGACCTCCGTCGCATAGTCACCAGTCATGCGGAAACGCACATAATCCTTCGGCAGCAAGATATGACGGCAAGCCCGGTAATTTTCGGCCTCATGATTGCGGACCCATAGGATCTTCGATGCCGTGAAGCCCGTAAGTGCCGGATTCGCCGTGATCTCGATCAGGCGCTCTTTGCCGACCCGCCGGGTGATTTCCTCACACTCCTTGCCAGTGCGCTGATCGCACCAGATGATTGCCGGACGGATGACCTCGTTCTGCGCATTGAGCATGACCAGCCCATGCATCTGCCCCGAAAGACCAATCCCCTTGATGTCCGCAGCCGGTACACCTGACGTACGGACCACATCCTTCACCGTCTTCAAAACTGCCCCATACCAATCGAGCGGTTCCTGTTCCGCCCAGCCGTTTTGCGGCTGATAAAGCGGATATTCCTGTGAAGATGACCGCACGACCCGACAGTTCTCATCGAAAAGCACTGTCTTGGTGGCTGAGGTACCGATGTCGATACCGATAAGATATTTCATAAATCCTGCCCCCCTGTTTATCCAGCTTCCGTATTGCGTGCTTATGCACGCTCAAGCTTGACACCAATATAGCACAAGATAAAACAAGCGTCAATACGAATTTTTATTTTTCTAAAAATTTGTTAAAGCGCTTAAATAATAATAAACTTGCGCATTATATGATTGCTTTTACAAAAAACGCCCTATTAACGCGCCAAATAAAAATAAAACAATTGACAATATGTTTTCTCAGTGCTATGCTATTAACCGAAATAAGGCGTGCACATGAACGCACGCAAAACCAATATCTAGTTGTGATTGTATTAAAAAAGGAGCGTTTTATCATGACCATGAGCAACATCCCAACTGTCAAATGCGGTATCTTGTCTGTCAGCCGCGACTGCTTCATCATCTCCATGTCGGAGAACCGCCGCCATGCTATCGCAGAAAGCTACGCAAAAAAATACGGCTCTCTCTACGAAGTGAAGAAAACCGTTGAAAACGAAACCGATATGCTCGCTGCCGTCAAGGAAGCCAAAGACGCAGGCTGCAACGCACTGGTCGTCTTCCTCGGCAACTTTGGCCCGGAAACCCCCGAGACACTCATTGCCAAAGAATTTGACGGGCCGGTCATGTATGTATCGGCAGCCGAAGAAAGCGGCAAAGACCTCATCAACGGCCGCGGCGATGCCTACTGCGGCATGCTGAACTGCTCGTATAACCTCGGGCTGCGTCATCTGAAGGCCTTCATCCCTGAGTACCCGGTAGGCACAGCCGACGATATCTCCACCATGATCGCCGAGTTCCAGCCAATCGCCCGCACGCTCATCGGTCTTTCCCATCTCAAGATCATCACCTTCGGCCCGCGTCCGCAGGATTTCTTCGCCTGCAATGCACCGATCCAGCCGCTCTACGACCTCGGTGTGGAAATCGAGGAAAACTCGGAGCTCGACCTGCTCGTTGCTTACCGCGCCCACAAGGATGATCCGCGCATCACAGCCATCGTCGAAGATATGGCCAAAGAGCTCGGCCACGAGGGCAACCCATATCCGGAAATGCTGCCACGCATGGCTCAGTTCGAGCTTACCCTCAAGGATTGGATGGCTGAACACAAGGGCTCGCGTGACTATGTCGCCTTTGCCGATAAATGCTGGCCAGCCTTCCCGAAGGAGTTCGGGTTCGAGCCCTGCTATGTCAACAGCCGCATGGTCTCCCAGGGCATCCCGGTCTCCTGCGAGGTCGATATCTACGGCGCACTCAGCGAATACATCGGCCTCTGCGTCAGCGGCGATGCAGTGACGCTGCTCGACATCAACAATAGCGTCCCGAAAGATCTCTACGAAGCCGATATCAAACCTTCGACCAGCTACAAACTCGAAGATACCTTCATGGGCTTCCACTGTGGCAACACACCGCTCTGCAAGCTCCGCAAAGGCGGCGTGAAGTATCAGCTGATCCAGAACCGCCTGCTTGAAAACGGCGGCAAGCCAGACTTCACGCGTGGTACTCTCGAGGGCGACATCGCAGCAGGCGACATCACCTTCTTCCGCCTGCAAAGCACCTCCGATGGCCAGCTGCGCGCCTATGTTGCCGAGGGCGAAGTCCTGCCGGCATCGACGCATTCCTTCGGCGGTATCGGTATTTTCGCGATTCCAGAGATGGGCCGCTTCTACCGCCATGTGCTGATCCAGAAACGCTATCCGCACCACGGTGCCGTAGCCTTCGGCCACTTCGGCAAGGCACTCTGGTCCGTCTTCCAGTACCTCGGGCTCACAGATATCGCTTTCAACCAGCCAAAGGGCATGCTCTATCCGACGGAAAATCCCTTTGCTTGATATTCCCTTTCCACAAACAAATTCCCATAGAAAAAAGGCAGCTGTCGTCACAGCTGCCTTTTTTCAGGGAATTTGTCGTTTTACTTTTTGGGGAAAAACGGGGAAACGGAATATGCAAAGGGGAGAGCGCATTATTCCATTATGTTATAGTTGTAGAAAATCTACATGAACTATGTATTTATAGTAATATCTCCGACGTTTTCAGACAATACGCTCTGCTCTTTTTTGGATAAACGTTACAATAAAACGTAATATTTTTGGTTCGTTGTTACAAATTTCAAATTCACTCTTGCAGAAGCATGATTGCTTCCGGCGGGATATGGAAATACAACTGCCCCTGCTGTTGCTGGGAACTTTTCCAATCCGCCTTGGAAAGTTCCCAGCGGATCGGCCTGCCCGTGCTCCCCAGCTTGCGCACCATCACCAAGTAAGAGAACACGTCCTCGATGACCTGCACGACTTCCAGCGGGTAGGTATTCTCCCCTGGTGCAGTCCGCAGCTCCAAGAAATGCGCACGCACCCCCACATAATGGGTGGCCTTGGGCACCTCAACTGCCGTAGCCAGCATGAGATCCCACTCCGTTGCCTGGACATGGCCATCATCCAGCTTCCGGGCCGCCGAGACATTCTTGCAGCCGGTCAGCAGCGTAGCTGCCAGGGTCTGCGGCTGCCGGAACAATTCTTTCGTCATCTGCGCCGGTTCCATGCAGCCCTGGCTGATGACAGCCGCCCTGTCAGACAAACGGTAGACCTCGCCGCGGTCATGGGAGACCAGCAGAGCCGCTCCATGATATGCCTGCAACACTTTCCCCAGCTCGAGCTCGAGCTGCCATTTGAGGTAGCCATCGAGCGCCGAAAAGGGTTCATCCAGCAGCAGCAGCTCTGAATCAGCCGCCAGGATGCGGGCAAAGGCCGCCCGCTGCTGCTGGCCGCCTGAGAGCTCCCGCGGATACGCATCGGCCAGCTCCGTCAGTCCGAAGCGGACGAGATTCGCCTGCACCTTTTCCTCTTTGTCTGCCGGTGTCCCGCCAGCCACAAAGCGGATGTTTTCCCGGATCGTCATATTCGGGAATAGGGCGTAATTCTGGAACAGGTACCCGACATGGCGCTGCTGCGGGCTCAGATTGATGTCCTGCCCGCTATCGTAGAGCACACGCCCATTGAGTACGATCCGTCCGCTGTCCGGCGTCTCGATGCCGGCAATGCATTTGAGCGTCATGCTCTTGCCACAGCCCGAGGCCCCCAGCAAGGCAAAGACCTCATCACGGGCCGTGAAGTCCGCCTTGAGCATGAAGCTGCGCAGCTGCTTGCGGATACTCACTATCAATTCCATATCGCTGCCCCCTTATTGCTGCGGGCTATCCACCAATTCATCAACAGGACAAAGACCAGCGAGAAAACAACGATCACCAGCGCCCAGTCAAAGGCCAGATCGTAATCATTGGCCTGTACTGCCGCATAGATGGCCGTGCTCATCGTCTGGGTCTTGCCCGGGATATTGCCCGCGAACATGATTGTCGCCCCGAATTCGCCCAGGGCGCGCGTAAACGACAGCACCAGCCCCGCCAATATCCCGGAGCGCGCATTCGGCACGAGGACGTGCCAGAAGATGCGCCATTCGGACACGCCCAGCGTCCGCGCCGCATGGATGATATTCGGATCGAGCTGCTCAAAGGCTCCGCGCGCCGTCCGGTACATCAGCGGCAGCGATACGGCCACAGCCGCGATGACAGCTGCCTGCCAAGTGAATACCAGCGAGATATCCCATTGCAGCAGGAATCTCCCGACACTGCTGCGCTTGCCCAGAAACAACAACAGAAAGAAGCCGACAACGGTCGGCGGCAACACCATCGGCAACGTAATAATGGCATCAGCCAGGCCCTTGAAGCGGTTCATGCGCACCACCAGCAAAGCCAGGCCAATGCCTGCAAAGAACGTTACCACCGTCGCCGCACCAGCTGTCTCCAGCGTGATGATCAGCGGTGATAATTCCATATCATTTTACCTCGAAGCCATATTTCTCGAATACCTTCTTGTTCGCGTCACTCGCAGCAAAGGCCAAAAACTCCTTTGCTGCCTCCATATGCTTGGCGTCCTTGAGGACGGCGGCCGGATAGATTATCGGCTTATGCGTATCTGCTGGTGCCTTGGCTGCGACCCGCACCTTATCCGATACCGCTGCATCGGTAGCATAGACCACACCGCACTCAGCCTCGCCCTTTTCAACCCAGGAAAGCACCTGGCGGACATCGGAACCATAGACAGCTTTCGCCTTCACAGCGTCAAGAATCCCGAGCTTCGTGAAGACTTCCTCCGAATACTGGCCTACCGGCACGCCCTTTGGTTCTCCCAAAGCGATGTGCTTGATGTCTGCCCCGGTGACCTGCGGGAAGGCTGTGATGTCCCTGCCACCCTCTTTG
This sequence comes from Pseudoselenomonas ruminantium, assembly GCF_900113715.1. GTDB lineage: Bacteria > Bacillota > Negativicutes > Selenomonadales > Selenomonadaceae > Selenomonas_A > Selenomonas_A caprae. The sequence goes on from NZ_FOQK01000003.1 coordinate 87,705, forward strand.
GGTACGACGAGCACCACCTCGTTCTGCAGCAGGTCGCGGCGCGTCCCTGCTGCCAGCAGGCCATCCTTTTCCAGCGCATCCATCTGCTTCTGCGCAGCCGAGAAGAACAAATCCGTCTCCCCGCCATTCTGGATTGCCTGCTGCAAAGCACCCGAACTGCCGAAATTGCAGACAATCCTGACATCCGGATGCTCTTTTTCATAACCTGCCACCAGCTCTTTCATGACATCGGTAAGGCTCGCTGCGGCTGCCACATGCAGCTCGACTTTCTCAGCCCCCGGAGATGACGCTTCTTTCGCTGCGGGCTGGCCGCCACAACCGGCCAGGACAGCCACCACCATCGCCATGATCACTACCAGAATCTTTTTCATCCGTTATTTTCCTCCTTTTCAAAACGGAAGGGAGCGCGGTTTCCTGTGCTCCCCTGTGGGTATTACCCAGGCGCAGCATCATAGCGCATGACCTTAGATGCTTTTGCTCGGAGTTACGTTATCATTATACGGCAAAACAAGCCAAAAAACTATATGAAACATCACACAAAAAAAATCCTGCCCCCCTGGGCAGGATTTCTATGCTGTTATCAATGAATCAGTCCGTCATCATCTGTGACACCGCGCAAACGGCGATTGATGGAGCTAAGGCCACGGTAGACCGTACTGATATCGATTTCATCGCCACGGTTCTCCATGTACTTCTCAAGCTTGCGCTTCACGCGCTGCAAAGCATTATCGATGGATTTGACATGCCGGTCAAGATCTTCCGCAATCTCCTGATAGGACTTGCCATCGAGATAACTCATGAGCACCTTCCACTCAAGATCCGACAGGATCTCTTCCATCTTCTTCTCGATATCAATGAACTCTTCCCGGCTGATGACGAGATCTTCCGGATCGGCAGCCTTGGCACCAGACAACACATCCAGCAAGGTACGATCTGAATCCTCGTCATAAATCGGCTTGTTCAGCGAAATATACGAATTCAGTGGAATGTGTTTCTGACGGGTAGCCGTCTTGATAGCCGTGATGATCTGACGCGTCACACAAAGCTCCGCAAATGCACGGAACGAAGACAGCTTATCATTGCGGAAGTCACGGATTGCCTTATAGAAGCCAATCATGCCCTCCTGGATGATATCCTCGCGATCTGCTCCAATCAGGAAGTATGATCTTGCCTTTGCCCGTACGAAATTCCGGTACTTGTTGATGAGATAATCAAGTGCGACCTTGTCATCCTTATCTCTTATGGCTAATAAAATCTCTTCGTCCGTAAGATCAGCGAATTCCCCATATAATTCTTCGCTAAAAAGTTCTGTAGTCGGTTCTGCTTCCATCGCACTTTCCCCTTTGCTGAAAACCCCCGTTTTCATTCTCTTGCTTCCCTTGATAAGAAAATTATACTCCCTCTTTGTTGTAAGCGTCAAGGATTCCTCTAGGACTTTTTTCCCCCATCTTATCGTTTTTCGCTTCGAAAACAAAAATTTAATTCCTTATTGATGGGATTTGCGCAATATATCCAATTTCTTGACGGTTTCGCGATCCAAACGATCCTCAACCTCCAAGCGGTTGACAGGCAGCGTCACATGACCCAAATACTCTTTCTGCAGATTTTTCTTGGTTCGTCTTACGTTCTTCCTGAATTCCGACGAAGGAATACGGAATGCACCAGCACCAAGAATCACGCTCTGCTCTGCACTGTCAGAAGTCACGACATGGACCTCCTTGCCAGCACGGACCATCTCATAAGCCAGGCGCTCGATGCGGCTGTCAGCCGTCTCTCCTTCGCCGGTATAGATCAGCTCCATATGGTCATTGACTTTTTCCCGATGTTCATCATCATCTGTGAACATCGCATCAAACACGATGGTGATATCGATTTTTTCATAGGCTCCGTATTCGGCCAGCTGGTGAACCAGCTGGTCCCTGGCCTCGGATAGCTCGACACGCAGGCGGATAAGTTCTGGCCAGGAATTGATGACATTGTAGCCATCAACGATATAATACTCCCTTTTCCTGCTCATAAGTCAGCCTTTCTTCACTAAGCGCTGCCGCATGGACTCATACATGAGAATGGAACCAGCCACCGATGCATTGAGTGAATTGATCCGCCCCACCATCGGCATCTGCACGATGAAATCGCACTGTTCCTTCGTCAAGCGGCTCATACCGCGGCCCTCACTGCCAACCACCAAGACCAGCGGCCCGGTCAGGTCAGCCTCATAATAGCTCTGGCTGCCATCCATATCCGCTCCAGCTACCCAGAAGCCCTGCTCCTTGAGTTTCTTGAGCGTCTGGGCAATGTTGCCGATCCGTGCGACTGGTACATACTCGATGGCTCCCGCCGATGTCTTGGCCACCGTGGCGGTAAGGGGCACACTGCGGCGTTTCGGGATCAGCACACCATGAACCCCCGTCGCATCGGCCGTACGCAGGAGCGCACCAAGATTGTGCGGATCTTCCAGCTCATCGAGCAGCAGCAGGAACGGGGCCTCGCCCTTCTCAGCTGCCGCCTTGAGGATGTCCTCCAGCTCCACATAAGCGACAGGTGCCACATAAGCCAGGACGCCCTGATGGCGCAAGCCGCCCGCCACCGCTTCGATCTTGCTCCGCTCAACGGACTGGATGACTATGCCACGCTCCTTGGCCAGTGCAAGGATCTCGCTGACCGAGCCTTCCTTGTCGCCCTCGGCCAGCAGGATCTTATTGATGCCACGGCCAGCACGCAAGGCCTCAGTCACCGCATTGCGGCCGATCAGCACATCTTCGGGCAGTTCCCGCTCTCCAGTCAGATCCGCTCTGCGCTCACGCGGTTCGCGGCGCTTGCCGCCCTCCCGCTTCTCCGCATGTTCCTGGCGGTTCTTGCCGTTGCGGAACGGCTTTTTCTTCTTATCGCTAAATTCTTTCATCATCAATCCTTCTCCCGCAGCTTCAGCATCTCCTGGAACTTGCCACAGGTCATGGCCCCTTCCGGGCAGCGTCCTGTATTCACGCAGCTCGCACCAGCATTGTGGAACAGCGTCGGTGCCACTTTCTTGACCTCAGCCAGCATCTTGTAAGCCATCTCACGGATTTCCCACTGCGCGCGGTTGCAGCAGCGCAGGTTGAAGAAGTGCAGCAGCGACCGCGCATTCATCGTCACGAGGATTTTCGTCTCCGTGGCATTGGCCAGCACATACCGGGCATCCTCTTTGGGCACCCCCATCTCCGTAAGCTCATCGTAGGTCTTGCGGATCTCGGCCAGCAGTGCCTCATACTTCGCCTTGGCCTCCGGCTTTTCCGCAATCGTCGGCGGCGTGATGTACTCGAAGCCATGCGCCGCCACATAGCGCTGGGACTGCTGGTCATAGGACGCGATGCGGTGGCGGACAAGCTGGTGCGTGAGCACCCGGCTGACGCCCTCGATGCCGAAGGTGAAGGTGACATGCTCAATCGTCGAGCCATGCCCCAGCGTCACCATCTTGCGCACCATTTCCTTCGCCTTCTCATCGCTGATCTTCTCGGCCAGCTCCTCAGCCCCAGCCGACGAATAGCAAAGACGTGCCGCCATCGCCACCACATGCTCCGGATTCGGCGTGTATTCCAACAACTTGACTTTTATCATAAATTATCTCTTGCTCCTTATTTCCTTCATCATAGCCTTTGAAATCACCTGGAACGAGGCCTCCGCCAATTCGTAGAGCCGTTCATTCTGCTCCGACAGGTAGAGGCTGCCCAGCAGCGCCTCAAAGCCGGTGCTAGCGTGATACTCAGCTACGCTGGCACTGCGTGGGGCATGACTTTTGGCATTGCGCCCACGGCGATAGATCCCCTTTTCTTCCTCCGTGAGCATCGCTTCGATGCCCCGATAGGCCTTGGCCTGCCAGACAGCCGATACGATCTGGGCACTGAAGGAATGGAGTGCCTGCACCTTGCACTGTTCATAGGAGAGCAGGCGGGTGCGGACATAGAGATGGAAATATGCATCGCCGACATAGGCCAATACCAGCGGATTGAGCTGCTTGACATCCACATCGCTGTAACGCTGCAGGATACCGCCATCCCCATCGGGCTCAAACATCATATCGACAAGTTTCTGAAAATGTTCAAACTTCATGCTTTTTTCCACCGTGCCCCATTCGGCGTATCTTCAATGACGATACCCACTTCCTTGAGCTCATCGCGGATCTTGTCGGCAATAGCCCAATTCTTCTCCTTGCGGGCATCCTGACGGATGCTGATGATGAGTTCCATAAGCTTATCGGTAAGGCCATCGTCAGCAGCTGCCTCTTCCTGCTCAAAGATGCCAATGATCGCAGCCATCTCGAGATAGATCTCGCTGACACGTGCAAAGCCTGCGGCATCGTAGTCTGCCCCCTTGTTCATGACATCCTGGTAGTAGATGTTGATGTCCTTCGACAGGCCAAACAACTGGCTGATGGCCAGTGCCGTATTGAAATCATCGTCCATGGCCTCATAGAACGCCTTACGGTATTCCTCGGCTTTTGCCACCAGATCCTTGGCCGTATCCGCAGCGCCTTCCTTCTTCAGAAGTTCATCCATAAAGGCTTTGGACTGCTGCAGGCGCGCCAGGCTCGTCTGCGCTTCCTTGAGGCGCTCATCGCTGAAATCCAGCGGGCTGCGGTAATGCGTCTGCAAGATGAAGAATCGCACGACCTCACCGGGATATTCCTGCAGGATGTCCTTGACCGTAAAGAAATTATTCTTCGACTTGGACATCTTTTCATTATGAATCGTGATGAAGCCATTGTGCAGCCAGTACTTGGCAAAACTGTGCTCATCGCCGATGCAGGCCTGCGACTGGGCAATCTCGTTTTCATGATGCGGGAAAATCAAATCACTGCCGCCACCATGGAAGTCGAACTGTTCACCGAGGTACTTCAGCGACATCGTCGAGCACTCGATATGCCAGCCTGGGCGTCCCTTGCCCCACGGGCTGTCCCAGCTTGGCTCCCCCGGTTTAGCCGATTTCCAGAGAGCAAAATCCATCGGATGATGCTTGCGCGTATCGACCTCGATGCGCGCGCCAGCCTGCATATCCTCGAGTTTGCGGCCACTGAGTTTGCCATAGCCAGCAAATTTCTCTACGCTATAGAACACATCTCCGTTATCCACTGCATAGGCATAGCCATTGTCGATGAGTTTCTGTACCATCGCAATGATATCGGGAATCGTCTTGCTGACCCGCGGATAGACATCCGCGCGCTTGACGTTAAGCGCATCCATCGCCTCAAAATATGCCTTGATATAGCGGCCGGAAATGTCACTCCACTGCACGCCTTCCTTATTGGCCGTATTGATGATCTTATCATCAACATCCGTAAAATTCTGGATGTAATGCACCTTATAGCCCTTTTTCGCAAAATAACGGCGGATAACATCCCAGGTCACGAACGGGCGTGCATTGCCGATATGCGGATGATTATAGGGCGTAACACCGCAGCAGTAAATGCTCACTTCGCCTTCTTTGAGCGGTTTGAATTCTTCCTTGCTGCGGGACATCGTATTATAAACTTTCAGCATTCGTTTTTCCTCCAATATCTATCTGCTGGCCAGCTCAGGCTTTCTCGATGCCGGCGACGGCATACGCCGAAATCCCCTGCTCTGTACCCGTGAAGCCCAGTTTCTCCTCCGTCGTCGCCTTGACATTGACCTGGTCAAGCGTCACGCCGAGGACCCGGGCGATATTCTCATTCATCTGCGGGATGAAATCCTTCATCTTCGGTTTCTGCGCTACGATGGTCGCATCGACATTGCCGACCTCATAGCCCTTTTCACGCAGCAGCTCCATGACATGGCCTAAGAGCTTCAAGCTGTCCGCCCCCTCGAAACGCGGATCTGTATCGGGGAAGTGGCGGCCGATGTCGCCGAGCGCGGCTGCACCGAGCAGCGCATCCGAAATCGCATGCAGCAGTACATCCGCATCCGAATGCCCCAACAGCCCCAAGGTGTGCGGGATCTCCACACCACCGATGATCAGCTTGCGTCCTTCCACAAGACGATGTACATCATAGCCCATACCAAATCTAGTCACGATAACGCCTTCTTTCCTATATAAATATCAATGCAAATGTTTCTTCATCTTTTCCTTCGTCTTCTGGAGCGTCTGCTTCACCATGCCCCGCAGGCCATCGCCTTCCTCTTTCAGGAACATCTCAGCAATCAAGAGATCTTCCGGCGTCGTGACCTTGATGTTCTTGTAATCGCTGGCCACCACCTTGACAGGTGCCGCCAAGCGCTCCACCAGACTGGAATCGTCGGTTCCCAGGAAACCGTCCTCTTTGGCCTTCTGATAAGCCGCCAGCAGGATATCCTTGCGGAAGCCCTGGGGGGTCTGCACCTCCCAGACCTTGTCGCGCGGCGGCGTCTTCACGACCACGCCATCATCGTCGACGAGCTTGATCGTGCTCTTGGCTGGCACGGCGGCAACGGCGCCGCCTGCTTCACGGGCAGCCTGCACGACGCCATCGATGGTCGCGACACTCGTAAGCGGGCGCGCTGCATCATGGACCAGGACGATATCCGCTTCCGCAGGCACGACAGCCAGGCCGTTGGCAATCGAATACTGGCGTTCCGTACTCCCGGCTACCACCTGAAATGGCTTGAGTCCCGGAACATGGCTCAGCAGCCTGCGGATGGACGATACATCCTCCTCCGCAACGACGACAACCAGATTGTCAATCTCTGCCGATGCCGAAAAACGCAGCAGCGTATGTACCAGGATAGGCTTGCCGGCCAGTTCCAGAAAAACCTTATTCATGCCGACATTCATGCGCCGTCCCTGTCCGGCAGCAGGAAAAACTGCTGTTACCATATCTATACAATCCTCCCAGTATATTTATCTTTTATATCATACTACAAAAGCAGAAAAAAAGAAAATCCAGCCCTTGACTGAGCTGGATTTTCCCGGAGGATTATGAGATTTATCTTTTCTTTATTTCAGGGCATATCCATTGTTGTACATCTGATCCTGCAGCTTGCGCGTCTGATAGAGCTGTGTCGTCGTATCCAGTTCCACCATATCCAGCGTGAGCAGCTGACCCTTCTTTGCATCCTTAAGCATCCGTGTCTTCTTATTGATAAGGCCATAAACCACATAGCCTTTGGCATAGGTCTCTTCTGCTGTTGCAATCGAGCCATATGTCGTATAGCCGCCAATGCCATCGATATATTCGCCAGCCTTGAGATCGCGCTTCGCTACTGTAATGCACTCACTGACAGGGCCAGTCAGGGGAATGATGGTCGGCTCATGATCGATGATAGCCTTTGCCACTGTAAGCGGCGTCTCAAGATTGCAGAGATGATACGTCCAAAACTAAAATCCATCATTGCCTCCTTTTTTCGTTCATAATTATTTATGTTTCATTGTGTTTGTTATTGTCTTTTGACAATTCAAATTATAGCATCAAGCAAATACTTTTACAACCGTATTTGTATTGAACATTTGTAAAAGTAATGAATTCTGCGACGATTTCATTTTTACATTTATTCTTACAACGAACAAATGCCATCAATGAACATTTATCCATTGATGGCATCCTCTGTTGCTTATCTTGTTTTCCGTTACCTGTCGCTGGCCAGCAGGCCAGCTGCACACTCTGCATCAGTGATCAGGATGTTGATATAGCGGCCGCGGATTGCGCCGAGCACCGGTGCGATCTTCGGCTTGCCGCAGGCTACACCGATGCGCCGCGGCACCTGGGCAAGACGCCGCAGGGAGATACCGGCCACACGTTCATTGAAGTCGCTGAACGCATCCGCACCGCCATCGGCGTCGAAGTAGCGCAGAGCTATATCGCCCACAGCCCCCTTGCCCAGGAATTCCTGCATCAGGGACTGGTCGATATAGCCTTCCTGCAGCAGGGTGGAATGGGCAGGGTCCAATACGCCGATTCCCATGACGACCACATCGAGGGAGGTATACATGTTCGTGACCTTCCGGTTCGAACGTTCCTCCATGAAGCCCTCCAGGACGTCCTTGCGCGAAAACAGTGCCGGGGCAAAGAACTGGACGCTCTTGCCGCCAAAGCGCTCGGCGAACTCACGCGCCAGATAGTTGGAATGGATATCCATCCGGCTGTCGCTGACACCGCCAATCAGCGGCACGAAGGTGCAGTTGCAGGATTTCTCCAGACGGTATTCCGAGCGGACGATATTCTGTATCGTAAGCCCCATGCTGACACCCACGAAATAATCATCCTTCAAGATCCGCGACAGGTATTCCAGCGTCGCGCTGCCAATCTCCGAGTTGATGTTACGCGTCCCCTGCTCTAACGGCATAGAGTCGACGATGATGACCTCCTGCAGCGAGAATTTTTTTTCGAGTTCGCGCTCCATCTGGCCATAATTCGTGTTGTCAGGATTCAGCACCTCGATCTTCACGATGCCTGTATCCTTGCCCAGCTGCAGCAGCCGGGAGACTGTCGGGCGCGATATCCCTAGTGCATCCGCCACTTCCTTCTGCCCCAGGCCATCGAGATAATACAAGCTGCAGCATTTGAAAATCAACCGTTTGTCATCCACCAATTTCTTCATTCGATCGTCCAGCCTCTCCATAAGCAAAGAGAGGAACCACACAGTTCCTCCCGCTTACCATATTCTGTCAATTCTTCGGTTTCGCAAAAATCATGCGGCCAGCTGCAGTCTGCAGCGCCGACGTGACTTCAACGGCAATCGTCTCATTCATGAACCGCTGGCCACCCTCGATGACGATCATCGTGCCATCATCGAGATAGGCAACCCCCTGTCCCTGCTCCTTGCCCGACTTGACTACGGTCACTTCCATAGCCTCGCCCGGAATCACAACCGGTTTCACGGCATTGGCCAGCTCGTTGATATTGAGCACCTCGACACCACGCAGCTGAGCAACCTTATTGAGGTTGAAATCGTTGGTGATGATCTTGCCGCCGACCTGCTGCCCCAGGCGTACAAGCTTGGAGTCCACCTCGGTGATATCGTCAAAATCAACATTCGTCACCTCGACCTTGCAGCGCGTCCCCTGACGGATGCGCTGCAGGATATCCAGGCCACGGCGGCCACGCGTGCGTTTGAGTGCATCCGACGAATCGGCGATATGCTGCAGCTCCTCCAGCACGAAGACCGGAATCAGAAGCGTCCCCTCGATGAAGCCCGTATCACAGATATCAGCGATGCGGCCATCAATGATGACGCTGGTATCCAGCAGCTTGTACTGCTGCTGCGGCTTTGCCTCGGCAGGCGCAGCAGGCTGTTTGCCCTTGGCCGCAGCTGCCTGCTCAGGATTCTTGGACACTGCCTTGGTGAGCTTCTGGATGAAGTCGAACATGCCCGTCAGATCCTTGCGTTTGCGGATCGTCAGCGTGATGCCCAGATAGCCAAAGACAATGCTGAAAATGACTGGTATGTACTCACCGACAACCGGAATCTTGGAAAAGGCATAGCCCAATAGATTAGCAATTATGAGTCCGAGAAACAATCCCACTACACCGGCGATGACATCATGGATTGGCATCTTGTTCAGCTGCACTTCTACCCAGGCCGAGAAACGCTTGAGCTGACGGATGAAATACGACGACAGGATGAAACCTACGATGCCGCCAATCACAGCGCCGAGCAGGATGCACACCAGTCCAGCGAAGGTCAGCTTGAACCAGCCCATATCCGCCTTGAGGATTTCCGTGCTGATGAAGCTCGTCAACAACGGTGCCGCCAGATTCAGCAGGGCACCACCGGCAATAGCCATGAACAAGGTGATAAAAAAGCGCAATACACGATCCAGCATCTTCTCCACCTCCTTTCTCCTATAAGATATAGCTATAAGGTCAGTATAGACAATCCCACGGGGTACTGTCAACCAACACAGTGAATTCTCAAAAGATTTTAATTCTTTATCGAGGCGCCATCCCCATAAGACAAAAAAGAGGAATTGTACACAAGCAAGATCCCACTCATGCGCAATTCCTCATGCCAGACATCTTCGTCCCGTCAGTGCAGGTTATGTGACAGGATCTCTTCCATCCAGCCCTCCACTTCCTCCGGTGTTTTGCCACAGGCATAGACGAGCTCGCTGACCAGGATCTGTTTGGCCAGATCCAGCAGCCGCCTTTCTCCGGAAGAAATCTTTCGCTGCCGGTCCTGCAGGATCAAGTTGCGGGCAACCGCTGCTACATCGCAGATGTCGCCGCTCTTCATCCGGTCAAGATTGGCATGAAAGCGTTTGTTCCAGCTTCCTGATGCCCGTTCCGGCTTGTCCTCAAGTACATCACGTACCTCATCTACCTTCGCCATGGAGATAACATCCCGCAGACCGATATTGTCCACATTATCCGTCGGAATCATCACCTTCATGTTGCCCAACGGCATTTGAAGGACATAGTACGACTTCCCTTCTCCGAGCACTTCACAGTTTTCGATCCCAGCGATCACACCGGCTCCATGCATCGGATAGACTACCTTATCTCCTACCTGCAGCAAACACACACCCCCTCAGGACACAATGGTCAAGTTGGCACATCTCAATTTACCTGCGTTTTTATTATAGCATGGTTGCTGCATTATTTCAAAAGTTAAATTTTAAATTTTAACATATAAGAACTATATCGTCAAGGGAACCGTGTCACAAAATATCGTTTGGACTCATGCCAGCTCTGATTTCGTGCTGCGCATGAACAGTTGGGTGAGCTGATCCTTCGGATCTTGGTGGTTGTGCACGATTTCATAGACCGTCTCACAGATCGGCAGCTCCACCCGATATTCACGCGCCAGATCCATCAGCGCCTCCACCGTATAGACACCCTCAGCCAGCTTGGCAAACGGCTTGCCCGTGATCAGGTCCTCACCGAACCGGCGGTTGTTGCTATGCGGCGAAAACAACGTCGCCTCATAGTCCCCCAGATGGGACAAGCCATACACCGTCATCTTATCGCCACCCATCTTCTCGATGAGACGCGACAGCTCCCGTGTCCCCCGGGCCATCAGCGCTCCCTTCAAGCTGCCATAGCCAAAGCCATCGAGCATTCCTGCCGCCAGACCGACGACATTCTTTGCCGCCGCGCCGATCTCGGTACCGAGCAGATCCTCCCCATAGTAGAAACGGATCAGCGGACTGGAAAAGGCCTCGACGAGTTCCTTCGTCAGCTGCATATCAGCTGCAGCGATGACCATACAATTGGGGATGCCCCGCGTGAAGTCCTGCACATGTCCCGGGCCAACCCATACGGCCACAGGAATGTTTTCGCCAGCCGCCTCGCGGAATACCGTCGTCAGCCGCTTGCCTGTGCCGATCTCCAGCCCCTTCATGCAGAGCACAAAGCGCTTGCCCGCCAGCCCCAGTGCAGCCAGCTCACCGACGAAGCTACGCAGCTGCTGGCTGCTGATGGAAATCACGATCGTATCCGCGAACGCCAGTGCCGCCTCGATGTCATCGGTCAAAGCTACACGCTCCGGCAGTTCCAGATATTCATTCTTATGGGTCTCCTTCAGTTCCTGCAGATGCTTCGAGCCTTTGCGGCCCCAGAGAAGCACGTCATGGCCGATATGATCTGCATACCAGGCATGGAACGTACCCCAACGGCCACAGCCGAGAACTGTTACCTTCATGCTGATACCTCCACTTTCGCTCCAGTGAGGTCACGGACGACTTCGCCGGCGATGATAAGACCTACTACCGATGGTACAAATGAGATGCTGCCCGGTACAGCGCGTTTCGCCGCGCAGTTATTGGCACTGCCTGGCGGGCACACACAGGCTTTGCCGCAGCCCCCCGGTCTTACCGCCAGCGGCTTCTCCTTCGAGTAGACCACCTTGAGTTTCTTGACATGATGCTCCTTCATCTTCTTGCGCATCACGCGTGCGAGCGGATCGACACTCGTCTTGTAGATGTCTGCCACCTCAAACTTCGTCGGGTCGAGCTTGTTGCCAGCTCCCATGCTGCAGATGATGGGGATGTGCAGCTCACGGCACTGCAGCACAAGATTTATCTTGCCTGTCACCGTGTCGATGGCATCGACCACATAATCATAATGCTGCTGGAAAAACTTCTCCGCATTCTCCGGCAGGTAGAAATCTTCGATCGTATCCACGACTGCCTGCGGATTGATGTCGAGGATGCGCTCCTTCATGACCTGCGTCTTCGGCTTGCCTACCGTTTTCGAGGTCGCATGGATCTGGCGGTTGATATTCGTCAAGCAGATGAGATCGTTATCGATCAGCACCAGATGCCCGACACCAGCCCGGGCCAGTCCCTCCGCCACGAAGGAGCCGACACCGCCCACGCCAAATACCGCTACGGTTGCCTCAGCCAGTTTCTTCATTCCCGCTTCTCCCAATAACAGCTCCGTACGGGAGAATCTGCCTAAATTACCCAATGTATCCGTTCCTTTCTGTTTCCTTGCCTGGAATCCTGTATCCATTATACCTGCTCACGACGGAAAAAGGAACTGCAGACATGCCTGCAGTTCCTTTGAGACTATCCTAGTCATTTCTTGTCCTGGGGATCATCCGTCAGCTTGAAGGCCGGGATTGCAAAGGCCCCCGGCTGCTTGAAGGCTGTTTTCTCCTTGGTCTTGTTCATGAAGGACGGCGTATCGAGAGAGAAAGCCGTCTTCTGCACCTTGCTCTCCGGCACCTTGACCGTCGGTGATTTCATGACCACGCTGTCGGCAAAATCCGTAGCGATGATCGTCGCCTGGACATTGCCATTCATCGAATCATCCACCACTGTCCCGAGGATGATATTGACCTCCGGGTCAGCATGCTCGACGATATAACGCGTCGCCTCATCCACATCGTACAGGCTCAATGTATGGTCACCGGTCAGATTCAGGATGACACCGCGTGCCCCCTTGAGCCCCTTGTCGATGAGCGGGCTCTCAGCCGCCGCCTTGACGGCGTCCACAGCACTGCGCTTGCTGCTGCCAATGCCCAGCAGGGCGTCGCTGCTGTCGCTCTGACGGAAAATCGTCGTGACATCGGCAAAGTCGACGTTGATGACACCCGTCGTGAGGATCAGCTCAGCCACGCAGTTGATGGCCTGCTTGAGCACCTCATCGGCATACTCGAACGCCGTGACGATCGTCATGCGGCGGTTCTCCGGCAGCTTCATCAGGTTGTCATTCTCTACGGCAATCAACGCATCCATCTGCGACTGCATCTTGACGATGCCCTCCATGGCCGTACGCTTCTTGCGGCTGCCCTCAAAAGAGAACGGCACCGTCACAACGCCGACAGACAATATACCGAGCTCCTTGGCCAGACGCGCCACCACAGGAGCAGCACCGGTTCCTGTACCGCCGCCCATACCAGCCGTTATGAATATCAGATCTGCCCCGTTGAGGGCATCCTTTATCTTGTTCTCCTCTGCCTTGGCGGCCTGCTCGGCCACAGCGATATTGCCGCCGGTTCCCCGGCCACGCGTCAGCGACTCACCAATCTGGATGCAGCGAACACCTGACTGTTCCACCAGCTGCAGCTGTTTGGCATCCGTATTGATCGCGATAAGTTCGATCTCCAGCTCATTATGCTGTCCCATGCGCATAAGTACACTATTTCCGCCGCCACCGACGCCGAACACCTTGATCTTGACTTTCGGTTTTATGATTGATGTTTCATCTGGTGTCATGGAACATTCCCCTCTCATTTCAACATATCTTTATATGTATTCGCCATCCACAGTGGTCATTCCTGCCTGCCAAGCAAGAAATATCGCAGCAACATCATCACCCACAAAAAAAAGCAGGACTGCCCACAAGCAGCCCTGCCTCCCCTCTCCGCCAGTCTATCCACGGACTCAGCTGAAGAGGAATACCGCTAAACAAGCCAGAACGATCTTCAAGCTGTCAAGCTTCACGCCAAACACTTCCTTACTTCGCATCCAGCATAATATTCGCATCTAGCAATGAAAGTTAACCGTTTAAACTGATTATACACTTGTCTATCAAAAATAGCAATCCCTATTCAGCGCCGTTTGAACAGCAAACGCGACTGGGTGACCAGCACCCCCGCAAACATGAGGCCGCAGCCAGCGATCTGCGCCGTGCTCATGACCTCGCCGAGCAGCAGCCAGCTCGACACAGCACCAAAGACCGCCTCGAAACTCATGATGATGGCTGCCGGCCCCGGCTCGGCATACTTCTGCCCATAGATTTGCAAGGTGAAGGCCACGCCCCCCGACATCACACCGCCGTAGAAGATGGCAAACCAAGCCGCCACCAGCGGGCTCCAGCTGATATCCTCGCAGCACAGCGCCGCCAGCGTGCTGCCAAACCAGCAGACTGAGATCTGCGCCACCGAAAGCTCGATGGCATCGACGCGCTCGGCATAGCGGTCGATGAACAGGATCTGGGCAGCCCAGAAGAACGCGCTCAGGAAAACCAGGCCATCGCCGAAATTCAGCGTGATGGCACCATGGATGGACAGCAGATACAATCCCGCCAGAGCCGCCAGGGCCCCTGCCCAGTTTTCGCCATAGATCTTCTTGCCGAGCACCGCTGCCCCCAACGGCACCAGAATGATGTAGAGCGCCGTGATGAAGGCCGTCTTGCCGGCTGTCGTATACAGCATCGCCACCTGCTGCAGCGAAGTGCCCACGAACATGATGGCGCCGGCACCGAACCCAGCCCGCCAGCCCGGGTGATACGTCCCCCGCTGCTTTGCCTGCTCCCGCTGCCCGCGCAGCGCATGCCAGAGCCCGAGCAGGAACAGGAGCCCCAGCGAATACCTGGCCATCGCATAGGTAAACGGTCCCAGTCCGTCCATGCCCACCATCTGCGCGACAAATGTCGTGCCCCAGATGAAGGCCGCACCAAAAAGCAGCAAAGAACCTTTGAGCCGCATGCAATCTCTCCCTTCGTGATGGTTTCCATTATAAGGACTTTGCGGCTTTTTTTCAACACAGCCAGCCATGACAAAACAGGCTGAGGACACGCAATCCCCAGCCTGCTGGTCTTTGGCAGATATCAGCAGATACCTGTCAGCATATAGAACAAGATGCACAAGAAAGGCACAAAGAATTTCAACGCCATGACCACGGCGATATCATAATAGGAATCGTGGTGCGTAAGCCCGCAGATGGCCAGCAAGGTGACCAAGGCGCCACAATGCGGCACCGGGTCGATACCTACCGAAGCGATCGCCACGATGCGATGCAAGACCTCCAGCGGGATTCCTGCCGCCGTCGCCATTGCTGCCCACTGTTCACCGAGGGCTGACAAAGCAATCGTCAGGCCGCCCGATGCCGAGCCCGTGATGCCGCACATGATATTCGTCGTGATGACAGCCGAAAGCAGCGGGCCAAAGGAATCCGCAATGCCGACCAGCCACTGCGTCACGGGCAGGAACCCCGGCATTGCCGTGATGACGCAGCCGAATGCATAGCCCGAAGCTACATTGAGCACGGCCGTACCCGAGGAAAGTGCCGCATAGTTGATCGGCGGCAGGAAACCGTCAAGCACCATGAACCGCTTGCGGCCGATATAGGCTGCCACAATGCTGCTGATGATCAGTGCCACACTGATGGACCAGATGGCCGAAACCTTGCCGACCTGCGTCGCCAGCAGCGACAGATGCAGATCCTTCAGCGTCTCCAAGCTGTCAGCGCTCCAATGGAAGCCCCAAGCCCAGCCAAACGGATTCGACAGGATGACGTTGATGACGATGACCAGCACCAGCGGCAGCAGTGCCCAGTACCAAGGGATATGGATCTTCGGATTGCGCTTGCGCCGTCCATCCACCACATGATTGCCGTAGCCTTCACCGGAAGCCTTGAGCACCTTTGCCCGATGCCCTACCCAGCCCCAGCCGATCAACAGGAACAAAAGGGACGCAAACAAGCCAATCCCCGGTGCTGCCCAAGTGCTCGTCTGGAAATACGACGAAGGGATGATGTTCTGGATCTGCGGCGTGCCCGGCAGCGAGACCATCGCAAACGAGAAGATACCCACCCAGAGCGCCGCTGGCAGCAGCCGCTTCGGAATATCCGCTTTCTTGAAGACCACCGCACCGAACGGATACATGACAAATGCAACGACGAAAACACTGAGGCCACCATAGGTCAACGCACCGCAGCCCATCAGCACCGCCAATATCGCCCGCTTCTCCCCAAGCACGTCGACAATCTTGCCGGCCACCGCCGAAGCCAAGCCACCTTTCTCCATCAGACGCGCAAACACCGCGCCAAACAGGAATACCGGATAGTATGTCTTGACGTATTCTGCCAGGCGTGTCATATAGAGCTCGCTATAAACCGGCAGGATATCAAAGACGCTGGCCAGTGCCGCCAGCCCGGCAAAAAACGGTGCAATCAGGATGATCGACCAACCCCGATACGCAAAATACATCAACCCCAGCAATGCCAATGCTATACAAAGTGCCTCCATGTCGTCCAAAGACTCCCCTCTGTAAATAGGATTCAATAATAATAAACTATAAACACCGCGAAACGATAACAATTAGGAATGATAGATTTTTTTTCCATAGGAAAAGCAGCCGACACCTGCCGGCTGCTTTTCTCCCTGCTTGTTTCGTTTACAGATTTTATATTACCATTAATATTTTTTATTGTCAATTAAAATTTATATTTGTCCTTTTATTCAGAATATTTGCCAACAACAAAGGGGCAGCCGGACGCATACGTCCAACTGCCCCTTTGCCATCACTCCTGTTTTCTTTGCTGCTGCAATGCCGCCAGCTTCGCTGCCTGCTTGGCCGCGAACCGCGCCTTCAGGACCAGCTTATGCTCCATGCGCTCGACAAGATCCTGCGCCGCCGCGATGTCCTGTGCATCGGGATGCGTTGCTGCCAAACGCCACCGCTCCTTGCTCTGGGGCCCGCCATGCGGGTCATCAGGGCCAGCCTTCTTGCGCTTTTCCAGCATAGCCGGATTGATCTTGCCACGGCAGCCAAAGGTGCCGAGTATCTCACAACCCGCGCCCAGATGATAGCCCGCCCGGGCAAAGGAAGTGATGGCATGCTCACTGGTCGGCGCCGTCCCATGCGTCTGGAAGAATACCACCTTCGCATTCTCCACACCTGCCAGATATTTCAGCGTCAACGGGTCTGGCTGGCCCAGCCGCAGCCAATAGCCGATGGCCACCACATCATATGCCGATAGATCCTGCGGCGCATCCTGTACGCGGAAAATATCCGCGTCATCAGCCTTCTGGGCAATCGCCTCCGCAATCTGCCGCGTATTCCCGGTCACGGAAGAGTAGATCACAGCCCATTTCGTCATATCATATCCCCCTGTCTCATTTAGATACTGCCATTGTAACACAAAAGACCGGCGATGACCGTAAGGTTTGTTACAGCCAGCTGGCATGATAGGCTTTGCGTTCAGCAGCCAGCTTTGCTACAATGGAATCTGTTATCTTTGAACAATCATCGCTATATTCCCGAGGTGCAACTATGAACCATATTCCTTTCCGCGTGAATGTCGCTCTGCTGAGCGCCGGACACTTCCTCAACGATTTCTATTGCAATTTCCTGCCCATCCTGCTGCCAGTCATCATCCCGCAGCTTGGTCTTTCGCTGACACTCAGCGGCTTATTGATCATGGTCATGTCCATCACCAGCAATCTCTTGCAGCCGGTCTTCGGCTACATCATGGACAAGCACGACTGGCGCCGGCTCTTGGTCCCCGTCCTGCCCTTCGGCGCCATCTGCATCTGCACGATAGGCTTCGTCACCAGCAAATCCATGCTGTTTTTCGTCATCGCCTTGACGGGCCTTTCCGTTTCTCTCTTCCATCCGCTCGGCTCGACCCTGGTCGCCAAGTCCAGCAGTCCGCAAAACCTCTCCAGTGACATGTCTTACTACATCGCTGGTGGCAACATCGGCTTTGCGCTGGCCCCGCTGGCCCTCGTAGCCTTCACCGCTGTCTATCCGCTGACATCACTGCCCTGGCTGATCCTCCCCAGCATACTGCTGGCTGCCATCCTGTCCCAGAGCAAACTGCAGCAGTTCTCCACCATCCCTGCCCATAGCAGCAGCCAGCGGGCCCTGCGCCTTGGCGAAGTGCTTGCCAACCGGTCGGTAATCAAGCTCAATCTCGCCATGGGCCTTCGCTGCTGGACCCATACCTCGGTGTCCACCTTCCTGCCCTTGCTGCTGATCCACGCAGGGTACAGCTCCCTGCTGTCGGGCAGCCTGCTGACTTTGTTCCTGGTCGGCTGTACTGCCGGCGGCCTCGCTGGCGGCTGGCTCGGTAAGCGCTGTTCCCATAAGTCCATCATCGTAGGCTCACTGCTGCTCGGCCTGCTGCCCACCTGGTATTTCTTCACGCACGCCGGCACAGAGCTGCTGTCCCTCGCAGCCTTGTTCTTCTCAGGCTTCTTCCTGCTCTCTCCCCAGCCCAGCTCCTTGGTCTGGGCCAACCACCTCATGCCGGCCAATGCGGGCATGGCAGCCGGCATGATGCTCGGACTTTCCTTCGGCCTTGGCAGCATCGGCACAGCCATCACCGCGGCACTGGCCGACTACATCGGCCTTTCCACCGCGCTGCTGCTGACCTCGCTGCCCCTGCTGCTCGCCGCATCCTTCGCCGCAGCAACACCAACAAAATAAAATGCCAGCAGGCTGAAGCCTGCTGGCATTTTATTTTGCACTTCCCTCACGGAAATACTGATACACATCGATGACATCCAGGAAAGCTCCGTCAAAACCTGCCTGCATGATGGTATCCAAATAGGCCGTGGGGCTTCCGTAAAGGATTGCCTGCCACTCTTTCTGCCAGTATCTGACGCGATGGCTGCCCCAATCCTCATTCACCCCAGCCAACCATGTAGGAGGCTCTGCCTGCCATTTCGGCCGCCAATAGGCACGATATGGCTCGGCCTCGCCGACACTCATATAGGCATAGACGAGACGGCGGCCGCCCTGCGGCTTGCGCTGCAGCCGCAAGACCTCTGCCGCTGTCAGCGGGCGGTCCTCGCAATACAGATCAATGATCAGCAAGTCGTAGGGTGACTGTTCCAGCCGTGCAAAGTATTCTTCCCGCGCGTAGTTCCCAGGATTCAGCAGCACCAGGAAATTGCGGACATCCCCCAGCCTCCGGATATCGCGGTCATTGATACCGGCTGGCTGTTCCTGCGGAATGGCATCAAGATTCCGCCGTGTGGATGCCCAGCTGATATAGCCGCAGCGGTCGTTTTTCTGCCTTGAAGCTGCCTTCTGTGCCTCCGTCTGCACATAATCGATGTTGAAGACTGGCAGCCCCGCCTGCAGCGGGACCTGCAGGGCCAGCTTGTAATAATCGCTGGTTTCCTTGCTTGTCTCCTCGCCATCCTTGAGGTCACTGCCGTAGAACACCGATTCCACCAGCTGCCCGTCAAGGCTCTGCAGCATCTTGCTGGCATTCTGCGGCGTATTGCCATCATACGGAAGGTATAATGGCGCTCCGCCATTAGCCAGCAGCCCGAATCCAGGCTTCCGGACCTGCACATAATCATGCAGGCTTCCCAGCAGGTCCACCATCGCCGTGTCATAAGCCACAGGCTCTGCCGCTTCGCTGCTTCCCAGCGCCGAGGATGCCGTGAGCAGCCCAAGCCCCAGAGCGATCTTGCGCAGTAACGCGCCCATTCTTCCAGCCATTGTTTTTCTCCTGTATCAGAACGTGTGATTATACATCAGGCTCATATTCCAGCCATGATAGGAATCCGTGTCATCGCCATCGATCGTGTAGGTTTCCAGCTTGGCTGCCAGTGCAGCCCGCTCATTGCAGCGATAATCATAGCCCAGCAGCACCGACTTGCTGCGGCGGCCGTTTTCCTCCGTGCCTGTCCGCCAGTTATAGCTCTGGCCATTCGTCTCGCCATACCCCAGCAGGATATAAACCGCCTGCTGCCGGTCAAACTGGTGTCGCCAGCCCAGGCCGCCATAGTAGCGCCGCATGCTGCTCGCCGTCGTCCCTTCCTGGTAACTGCCGATCAGATAATACTGCCAGGAGTCCCGTTCATCGATATCCTGATTGCCGTAGAGACGCAAAATCCAATCCTCGCCATCGTCATTGCGCCCGTCGAGAGCAATAGCCCTGTCATCCAGGACGTACTCCCTTCCCCTCTCCAAATATGAGTAGAGCTGCCTGCGATAGTACGAATGGCTGGCATTGATATGCGTCAGCTGGGCGGAGAACTGGTCGTGTTCCCCGCTGTGCCGGTACGTCAGATCCTGTCGGAACTGATTGCTGGGATCGATGCGGTCTTCTGTTTCCACATCCTGCACCCGTGACAGGTCAATCCCCCGCGCTGCGGCATAGGCACGGACAGCATCGTAACTCAGATCCGCCGCCGACAGGCTTTTTGCCACACTGCTGTGATAGCTGTAATCGCCGCGGATGATATAGCTCAGCCGCCCGGTCAGGCTGTCGCGCCCGGTGATATGCCGGGTCACCTCGATGCCCGGCGTCACCTGCCAGCCTTCGCTGAACGAATTGTACCTGGCCAGCCCATCGGCCATCATCGCATTCTGATGCACATTGGAAACGCCTGTCGGCACATTGACCGTCAGCAGATAATGCACGTCGTATTGCCTATGGTTGTTTCTCAGCACCATGCCCAGCGTGGTATCCGTCCAGCCGCGTACATGGCCTTTGCGAAGGCCTGTATCCGAATCGAGCCAGCCCGTGGACAGCGAGAAATCCCACTGCTTCTCCGCCGCATAGAAGCCGATTGGCTGATAGAGCTGGTAGCCACGCTGCCCAGCCCCGCGCCAGGTATAGTATTCGAAGCCCAGGCCAGCGCCCCATCCCTCACCGAAATGCGCCAGCGAATCATCCGCCTGCTGCTTCCACAGCTGCGTGTCCTGAAGAGCCTGGGACGCTTCTGCCACATAAGCCGCCGCTTCCTGGCTCCATTTGATGCCATCGGCCACATCCTGCTGCCGCTGCTGGATATCCGTCTGCGCGTCGTCCTGCTGCCCGGTAAGATCTGCCACCCACTGCCGCGCATCGCGCTCCGCATCCTCAGCCGCCTCGCGCGCAGCCACGAGGGCATCGAGCTGCGCATCCAGCGCATCCAGTGCGGCTTCGCTTTCATCGATGGCCGCATCCAGCTCCTGCAGCCGGGCTGCCAATGGTGCCAGCTCACCGCTGCGGTCGGCCACCATGCCCGATGCCTGCCTGGCCGCATTGACCTTGGCGATGACGTCATAGAGCCGGTTCTGTTCGTAGTTGACGCTCTGCCAGGCCTGCTCGATGATAGCTTCCAGATTTTCCTGCTGCTGCTCATACGTGCGCATCTGCTCCACTACTGCCGCATAATTCCCCTGTACCGTCTGGCGGTCTGCCAGCAGCTCGCTGACAATCGTCTGCTGCGCTGAAATGTGGGGCAGGAAATCCGCAGCTGCCCGCTGGGCAGCCAAGGCCTCCTGCGTGCGGGCAGCGCTCTCGGCTTTTGCCCGTGACAATTCCTCGGTCACCCGCTGCAAGCGGCGTTCAGCTTCATCGAGCTCCTGCCGCGACGTCGCCAGTGCCGCCGCAGCATCCCGCTCAGACTGCCTTGCCTGCTGCAGAGCAGCTTCAGCCTGCACCAAGGCATCAGCGGCTTCACGCACATTGCGTTTGGCAGCTGCGAAATCACGGATGCGGTCACGTGAATCGCGCAGGGATTGCAGGGCCTCCGGCACCTCGGTGAACGTATGGACGGAGGCCGCCTCAGCAGCCACTGCTGGCAGCAGGCCAAGCGAACCAAGCGAAACCGCCGCCGCTCCCTGCCGCAGGAATTCCTGCTGCTGCATGTGCCGGCGGCGGCTGCGCGTCATGCGCATGGCCGACTGCTCACGCAAGCGCCTGGCGGCAGCCGCCGCTTCTTTCTGAGGCTGCAAGCGTTTACGCCCCTTGCGGCTAAGCCTCATGGCTCCTCCCTCCTCTCTCGCTCCAAATCAACATACCGCTCCCCATACAAACGCATGGCCAGCCGGGTAAGCAGACCATGTGGCGGCTGATAGAAGACAGGCTGTGAGCAGAATACCAGATAGTTGATGCGGCTGGCAAAATGATCGAGCCGCCAGGCAGCGACCACAAAGCTTGCTGCCGCCGCCAGGAAAAAGGTGAACCCGTAGCTCTGCTCCCCCCACCAGCAAAGGCCCAAGACGCCCAGCACCAGATTGCTGGCCAAGAAGAACAATGACACCATGAGCACATCCTTCTGATAGTCAAAATAGATCAGCAGAATGTAGATGAGCTGCAGCAGTCCCGTAAAGAAGGCACCGAACAGCAGGACATTGAACATGTTGACCTGCTCATAGGTAATCCCCGCCCGCGACAGGATATAGCTGCCCAGCGCCAGGAACACCAGCGTGAACACCAGCTGCAGCTCTGCGGCATGCCGCAGCTCAAACCACAGGACATGCAACAGGTCCTTGCGCGCATCCTCGATCTGCCGGAAATTCCCCTTGCGCGTGATATGCGAGAAATAGACTGCATAACGCTGGTAAAAATTCGTCTCCACTGACACGACAAACACCATCATGAGCGGCAGGACTGACAGCAGCGCATAGAAGGTGACCACATCATAGACCGGCGAATAGCGGAAGGTTCCCGCCACTTCGACACCCCAAGGGCCAAACCAGATCAGGATATTGGGCAGGAACAGTCCGGCCGCATAGCTGGCAGCGATCACGAACAGCCGCCAATGGCGCTCGAAATACGGCAAGAACGCAAAGTTCATGCCATCTTCCGGCAAGCCAAAGCAGGCAGCGATGTGCCACAGGAACAACAGGACACAAAGGGCCATGCCCATATCGACGGCCAGCAGCGCAGACTGCTCGGCCGGCAGCCAGCCTGCCCCTAGCAGCTGCGCTGCCAGCATTATACTCACCACGACGCCAGCCAGATAGCTCAGCAGCAACCGCTTGTATTTCTTGATGGCTGTCAGGTATACGCTTTCCACCCAGGAAATCAGCAGCAGGGCAAAGAACAGATATGCGAGCCACTTCGTCAACGATGCCAGCGGTCTGCCCCATAAGAAAGCCAGCGCCAGAAGCCCCCCGAGGGCAGATAGCAGCGCCGCACTGCCAAACAGTGAAGCCGTGATATCCTTGTAACGTGCCAGCGACAGGGAATCAGCCAGATAGCGCGTAAGCACCATCGTGAAGCCGCTCGACAAGATCTGCGAGAAAATGAACGCATACACCACAGCCGCCACAAAGACCTGCACGGACTCCGCCGGCACGGCAAAGTGCCGGAACAGCAGCTGGACGGCCAGTACCATGCCCGTCAGCAAGGCAAAGGGCCCCGCCGTGATGATGGCCGAGTACGAATAAGCCCGGATATGACCAGCCGCCGTCCGGGCCGTAAAGAGTTTCTTCAGTTCGAAGCCGACGCCTGCCATCAGCCCTTGACCTCCTTTGCCTGCGCGTATATCCTGCGATACGCTGCCAGGAAATGTTCATACGTGTAGCCGCGCTTGACGCGCTCGTAGCCGATGCTGCCCATCTGCCGCCTGAGCGCAAAGTCACGGCCCAGCCGGACAATCTCCTTGGCCATGGCTTCAAAATCCATCGGGGCAACGATAGCCCCCGCCGCCCCGAGCGTATCCGTACTGTCGCCATAGATGAGCTCACGGCAGCAGCCGACATCCGTCGTCACAAACGGCCGATGCGCCGCCTGCCCTTCCAGCACCGCCAGCGGCTGCCCCTCACTGATGCTCGAAAGGATCATAAGATCTATCTGCGGCAGATACTTGACGATATCCACCGACCCAGTAAATGTCACATCCTCAATCCGCAGCATGGCTACGGTCTGCTGGCATAAGGCATAATATTCGGGATCTTCATCGAAGCCGCCCATGATGACCAGCCGGGCTGCGGGAATCTCCTGCTTGACGAGGAAGAAGGCCCGCAGCAGCGTGACAATATCCTTGATGGGCACAACGCGGACAACAGCTCCGAGCGTAAGCGGCCCCTCATGGGGCTGCAGTTCAGGAATCTGCGCAAAACGCTCCATATGCACGCCATTCGGCACGATGCCGATCTTTGCCGGATCGCAGCCCAGGTCGCGCTCAATCTCGGCATTGTGCTCAAACAGCGTATAGACATGATCGGCCACCCGGTAAGACAATCTGGCCAGATTGTAGAAATACTGGATCCAGACCGACTTGAAGTCGCCCTTGGCCCAATCGCTCTTGATGATCTCCACCTCGCGCTCACGCGAGTAGATGCCATGCTCCGTGATGATGAATGGCTTATGGTAGACCTCCGCTGCCATCGCACCGATCACCCCGCAGTAGCCCGTGGCGACACTGTGATAGACATCCGCTGCTGGCAAATCCTGCTGCAGCAGGAAGAACAGGGGCAGCAGCATCGAGCGCAGGGTCCAGAAGAAATCCGTGAAGGGCAGATACGGATAGTTCTCCTCGTATACCCGCTGGATCACATCGAAGAAATCGCTGCTCATGAAGATGTCCAGCGGGCTCTGGAACCGGCCGCGGTCACGGAAGATCACCGACAGCTCCTGGACGTTGATAGGCTTGCTGCCTGTCACCAGCTCGTAAAGCAGTTTCCGCTCAGCCGCGTTCAGGATATTCTCCCGCATTCCCTTTGACTTGAGGCTCAGGATATCATCGAGGAACTCCTCCTGCACGCCAACCACATTGGCCGGGAGCTTGTATTTGAAATCGCCGCGGTTCTTGGCCTCGGCCCCGATGGAGTAGATGAAGAACTCATGCTCCGGCAAGCCTTGTATAAGCATCTGGCACCAGGAAGATACACCGCCTACCACATAGGGATAGGACCCTTCCGTCAACAGGCAGATACGCATCAGTTCTCCTCCTTCCAGAATAATACCGCTTTGGCAGACTGCGTCTCAATCATATAGCAGTCCGTGCCAATGCGCGTGAACTCCGCCCCCTCCGCATGACCGATGGTCTTATCCGTATGCAGGATGAACCGCAGCGGATGACCAAAATCCCAGCAATGCAGCACCAGCCGGTCCGTGAGCCGCTGCACGCGGTAGTCCATGTCGAGATAATCATCCAGATAGGCTGCACACTCCGAATCCGTCACGGGGCGCAGCCAATCATAGCGCGCCTGCATCTCTGCCAAGAACGCCCGGAACCCCTTTTCCATCATTGCCCAGCTTTTATCCTGGCTCTCCACATAGAACATCTCATCGGGATGGACGAAATGGGAAAAACAACCGATATAGTTGATGACACTGATCTGCTCATAGATGCTCTGCCGGCTCGGCATATAGCCGGCAGAAGTGCGCGGGATATCATAGGTGCCATCCCCCTGGCGGTCAAAATCCGTGATATACGCCTTATCGGGAGCTACACCATCAAACAGGGAGGAAAAGATCCGCACCTCGGGGAACACCTGCCGTATCGCCGCCTTGCCCTCAGGGCTCAGGATATCCGATGGCGGCACATAGGCCCGGATCTCATAACCGGGATAGGCATCCTCTACATAGCGCCGAAGCTCCTGCAGCGACTCAGCCATGGCCTGCTGGCTGGGCCAGGGCTGGTAATCAAGATTCCCCTGGTTATAGCCCGCTGGTGCCAGCGACTGATGGTTATAGCCGTGGATGCCCAGCTCGCCGCCCATGTCCAGCAGCTCCCGTCCGTAGATGATGAAATCATTGCGGATACGGCTGCCAGCCGGCGGCACAAAGGGCCCCTCGACCTGATTGCCATACGACTCGATGATGAGCCCCGTATACTTCAGATTGAAATCCTTGGCTGCCTGCCGCATATACGGCCACCAACGCTGGCGATAGAAATCCTCCGTCGTCAGCTGCATTTCCGCATAGATCTTGGGATTGGTGCCCTCGGGGATCGGTGCAGGGAAATCATCGATGAAGACCAGCTTCGTCCCCAGGACGGGATAGATATCCTCCGCCCCGCAGTGGGCGATGACAGCCGTCAGCAGTCCCGCATTCGTCTTGTCGTCGCGCACACTGCCATTGTAGACCAGGTACTTCCCCTTGCCGGCCGCATGCTCCCAGAGCAGCGGCTGGCCGTCTGCCGCACTGATATGCAGCGTGGCATCGCCGCTCAACTGCGCCTCGGTGCAGACCGTATCATAGACCGTCCCCTCGCCAAAGGAAGCCCCCTGGCCGCCAAACAGGAAATCCGTCCAGAGATGGATGCCACGGACTGTCTTGCCGCCGCCCAACCGCGCAACGCCCAGCTCCGCGAGCAAGTCCTGCGGCAGACTGCCGTCTGCCGCTTCCAGCCGCATCAGAACAGCTACGGTTCCACCTGCCGCCGCATACTGGCGCACCGCTGGCAGGCAGGCCACGCGCTCGAGGCTGCCTGACGCCAACAGGACACCACGGTAGCCGCCGTCAACGGCCGTATCATCCGCATAGATGGAGGCGATGTCGCAGTCCTTCTTCTGCTGCGCCAAGATCTTTGCCAACCGATGGCGGGCAAACACGCTGCCCACATCCCGCGGGTCATAGAGGATGAGATATCTGTCCCGCGCCTGTGCCACCGCATCCCCCTGCTCCTCCATCGCTGGCAGCAGCGCCAGATTCCGCAGCGGTGACAGGTGCAGGAAGCCATCCATGCGGCTGAACTGGAAAAACACGCCCAGCACCATGACCAGGGCGAACACCAGCGCAATGCCCCGTTTATCCATTGCTGCGTACCTCCTTATCCCAAAAACGGATCACCTGCAGCGCCTTCTGCGACAACTCCAGCGGCGAAGCCTTCAGCGCCTGGATTGCCCGCTGCAGGTCCTCCGGCCTGTGCTCCGCCTGGTAAAGCTCGATATACATGAGATACGATTCTTCCCGCGCAGGGAAACGCAGCATCATCTGCTCGCAGACCTGCTCCGCCGTGCGGAAATTGCGTATATCGAGGAGCTGCCCGATCTCCTCGCAGTAATAGCCGATATTGTCCGGCCGCAGCGCCAGCAGGCGATCCAGCAAGCCGATATAGTCCCCCTGCTTCTTGCGCCAGGTCACATGATCGATGAACTCCCGCTGCGACAGGTATTCGCGCAGCATCTCCACGTATTCCTCGAGCAGCACCACATCTTCTTCCCGCTGGCCGGAAAGCACGGCACTCTCCTGCTCGAAAAGCTTCGTCTCAAGCTTTTCCATACGCGTCGTCAGCATCGATACCGCATAATAGGCAATCTCCCGGTCACGGTCATGCATGGCCATCTGCAGGATATTCTGGTTATCGACGACCGACTGCTTGATGGCCTCCGTGAAGAAATGGCGCTTCTGCTGCACATCGCTGACCAGGAAGGCGTCATTGAGCGGGATGATATCACGATCCAATTCCGTGCCGCGGAAGAACGCCTCGCCCGCATCTTCCTGCTCCGGTACCCGCTCCCGATACAGATGCAGCAGCCGGCAGCCAAGCTTGAACAGCAGCAGGATGACCAGCCCGCAGAATGGCAGGCAGAGCACCAGCACAGACTCCGCCAAGGCCCGCGGCAGGGAATGGGCCCGCCAGTCGAGCCAGAAGAACGCCGCTGTGAGCAGCAGATGGCACAGGACTGCCAACGAAAACATACTCATACTATCCCCTCATCGACCTGGGTCTGCAGCCCGCGCTTCTGTAAGCGGCGCTGGACCATCGCCGTCACCTCTTCATCTGCATCCGGCAGCAGCACATAGACGCGATCCGCCCGCAAGCCCACGAAGTCCTCATTGCGGATGGCGCCGGACAGCCGGCTGTCCAGCTCCTGGTAGTCCAGGCCTGTCATGTCCACCCGCAGCATGGCCAGCGGCAGATCTCCCTGCAGCTGGCGGCGCGCCTTGAGCTCCGCGATAATCTTGTCAAACTCCTTGGCCTGCAGGATACGGGTATTCCCCCAGTAGCGCCGCGCCTGGATTTCGCTCTCATACTGATAGGCTCGTCCCATCGACGACGATATCAGGCGCACCGTGATCGACAGCAGATTCTGCTGATGCAGGCTCCACTGCTCGAACCGCATGCCAAAGACTTCTACGACAGCAATGACCCTTCCCTGATGGATGATGGGCGCCGCCATATCTGGCGCATCCGCCGCCAGTTCCCGATTGATATAGACCGCCTTCTCGTGTAGCACGGATTGCAGATAGCGGCAATCCGCCACGCGCAAAGAGCGCGGCAGCTGGTTTGCCAGCCGCCCCAGCCGTACCTTCTGCCGCAGATACCGCTGGTCATTGCCCACCACGTAGACGGCGATGTCCCGGACATCCAGCACCTGCGCCGTGACAGCAGCCGCCTGAGTGAAGATATTCTCGGGCTCCACACTGTCAAGATTGCGGATGATCCGGTAGAGGCGTCCGATGCTGTCATCGGAATTCACGATCTGGTGGTACAGATGATTCTTGACCTCCATATTCTCATCGTATAGGCGCTTCAAGACAGCCAGCCTTTCCTCATGCTGGGCTGCCTGCCAATGGGCTGCCTCCCGTTCATACCTGCGGCTGTCAGCCACATAGCCGGTGAGTACCGCAACCAACAGATACGTGATCAGATGCAGGAGCATCGCCGGAACATAGAACAGCCCCACGAGCGTGCTGCCCTGATGCAGCATGGCGCCAAGCAGCAGCACCGACGACAGCGCCATCGCAAGCAGCGCCTGCTGCTTGCCATAGAGAAGCCCCATGGCACCGATATAGACAAAATTCATATCAAAGGGGACAATCGGATTCACCGGCTGCCCCTGCTGAAAGGCCATGACTGCCCCCATCAAGGCAAAGCCAGCCAGGTTCTCTGCCAACGGGATGGCCCGCCGCAGCCTTTGCTGCCACTGCAGCCGCCTGCCAGTGTTTGCCAGCTCCCGCTGCTGGTCAGCGGCTGCTGCCTGCACATACTGCCAGGTGAGCTGCAAGCCTTCGGCCAGCGGATATTTCGGCCGCCAGCCCAGCTCGGATGCCGCTTTCTGCTCTGCCATGCCGCCCATCGCATAATCCTCCGCAGAATCTGCATCGATTGCCAGCGGACAAGCCTTCCCCGTTGCCTGGCGCACCAGCTGCGGCAGCTCTTCCCAGCGGACTGCCTCGCCCGCTGCCAGGCTGATGGTTCCGCCCGTGTAGCGGCGGGCAACGGCCCGGTAAAGCCCATATACCGCATCCTCGCGGTATAGGAACGCCCGCTTCCCCGGCCGCCGGCTCGTCACCACCCCGCCCTGCGCCAGCGAATACAGCGCGCGGCTCAGGAAGCCATCCTGCTTGCGGCAGCCTGGGCCATAGACCTCGGGCAGCCGCACGATAGCAAAGCCGCAGCCTGTGACGTCCGCCCAGCCACGCCCCATGCGTTCCGCCATGGCAGCCACCTCGCTCAAGGGGCGCTGCCCTTCAGCCAGTGGCTCGGCCAGCGTCGACGACACCAAATACACCTGCGTGACACCAGCCTGCCAGCCAGCCTGCAGGACATGCAGGAAATCCTGCAGCGCCTTGATGCCTGGCTCGCCAGTCAGAGCCACATCAAGCGCATAGACGAGCACAGGGATATTGTGAATCTTGATGACCTCTTCGGATGCTGGCTTATCCGCCTCCCACACAAAGGTCTGCCAGCCCTCTTTCGTAAACACCTGCCGCAACTCCGTCTGCCAGAACAGTCCCTGACCGGCAAAAACGATCTTCTTGCGGATATCCTTGCGATCTGCCGCCATGCCGCGCCCCCTCTCTGCCTATCTCTATCTCTGCCGCTATGCCCTAAGCCTTTTCGCATAGACGGATCACTGTATGCTCGAGTATTTCCTCACCAGCCTGCCCCGTCTTGAGCCAATAATCGGCGTCGATGAGCTCCAGCATCGCCGCCTTGAGCACCGCCTCAGGGAACTGTGCCGCCGCCCGGCCAAGCTTTTCCGCGATGAATGGATTGAGTTCCATGGGCTTGGCCAGCGCTTTGCCGCGTATCCCCTTGGCCTGCAAGGTCTTCGCCTGCCAAAGCTGGCGCACATGACGCGTCAGCAGCGACAGGATCACCGTGAAATAAGTGCCATCAGCCAGCTGCCGCTTCAAAAGCATCAATGCTTTGCGGCTGTTGCGCTCGCTTATCGCATCCATCAGCGAGAAGACCGATACCTCCGGCAGGCCGGCAAAGACCTTGACGAGCTCTGCCTTGGTGATGCGGCGCTCCTCGGCGAACAAGGCCAGCTTATCAAACTCCCGGTCCAAGAACTCCAGGGAGATCTGCTGCATCATGCTGACCGCTCCCTGGAAATACGCGTAGGCATCGCGATCGAGCTCGCGGTTCATCGACTGCAGTTTGCCCTGCAGCCAGTCGTTGATGTTCCAGGCACGCACGGCCTCAGCCTCCAGCACCAGGCCGTATTTCTCTATCGTCTTGTATAGCTTACGCCGCTTGTCCGCCTTGTCTCCCGTCACGAAGATGACATAGCTGAACGGCGGCATATCCACCAGCGTCGCCAACAGGCGCTCCATCTTCTTGTCCTTGGCCGCCGCCTTCTTCTCCCCGTCTTGCTTGGCCTTGTCCTTGAACAGCGCCGTATTGCGGAGCAGCAGCACATTTTTGTCAGCAAAAAAAGGAGCCGTCTCGATCATGCCGATAAGATCATCTGTATCGATATCAGCCGTGATTTTCTGAACAGACTCCGCAGCATCCTGTGGATGCGAAAACAGCCCCGCCATAATCCGTTTCAGGGCCTTGTCGATATAATAATGTTCTTCGCCAGCCAGCAGGAAAAGATGACAATCCTGCTGCTGCTGGAGTTTCACCATAAACTCGCCAAATTTCACGTCATATCCGCATCTTTCTTTTCATCATAGCTTACATTCTCTCCGTATTCTAATATTATAGTAAAAGGGCATCGCTCAGACAAGCGATGCCCCAGTATTTTTTTGCGTCAAAGCTCAGACCAGCCCATGGGCCAGCATGATATCTGCTACCTTGACAAACGCCGTGATATTGGCGCCCGCCACCAGATCATCCGGGTCAGCATATTTCTCGGCATTTGCTTTCGCGCAGCGGTAGATATTGGCCATGATATCCTTGAGCTTGTTGTCCACCTCGGCAAACGTCCACTGCAGGCGCTCGGAGTTCTGCGACATCTCCAGTGCCGATACGGCAACGCCACCGGCATTGGCCGCCTTGGCCGGCGCAAACAGCACCTTGTTCTGCTGGAAGTACTCGATAGCCTCCAGCGACGACGGCATATTGGCACCCTCACCGACCGCGATGACGCCGTTGGCTACCAGAGCCTTGGCACTCTCGATATCGATCTCTCCCTGGGTCGCACAGGGCAGTGCCACATCGCATTTGACCGTCCAGACCCCCGTGCAGCCCTCATGGTACTCGGCCTGCGGATGCGCAGCGACATATTCCTTGATGCGGCCACGGCGCACCTGCTTGATCTCCTTGACCGCATCGAGGTCGATGCCATTGGGATCATAGATATAGCCGTCCGAATCGGAGCAGGTAACGACCTTGGCACCGTATTCCTGTGCCTTCTCGATGGCATAAGTCGCCACGTTGCCAGCACCAGAGACGACGAGGGTCTTGTCCTTGAGGCTGATGTTCTTGTCATCGAGCATGTTCTTGACGAAATACATCAGGCCATAGCCCGTAGCTTCCGGACGGGCGAGGCTGCCCCAATAGTCCACACGCTTGCCCGTGAGCACCGCCGCATCATAGGCATTGCAGATGCGTTTGTACTGGCCGAACAGATAGCCGATCTCACGGCCGCCTACGCCGATATCGCCAGCCGGCACATCGACATGAGGGCCGATGTGGCGATAGAGCTCCGTCATGAAGCTCTGGCAGAAATGCATGACCTCGTTGTCTGACTTGCCATGCGGATCGAAATCCGAGCCGCCCTTCGCTCCACCGATAGGAAGGCCCGTAAGTGCATTCTTGTAAACCTGCTCAAAGGCCAGGAATTTGAGGATATCGAGGTTGACACTGGGATGGAAGCGCAAGCCGCCTTTATAGGGGCCGACTGCGCTGTTCATCTGGACGCGGAAGCCGCGGTTGATATGCGTCACGCCCTTGTCATCCTGCCACGGCACCCGGAAGGAGACGACGCGCTCTGGCTCGACCATGCGCTCGAGAATCTTCTGTTCCTTGTATTCCGGATGCTTCTCCAGAACAGGTACGACAGTCTCCAAGACTTTTGAAACCGTGGTTTTGAACTGTTTCTGTTCCGGGTCACGTTTGCCAATGAGGTCCAGGGTATCCTGGACATACTGTTTCATGTCTGCCAAAGTAATCGCTCCTTTTGCCTAGATATTCTATTCTGCCAGCAAGGGTCCCGAAGTTCCCCTCCAACGCTTCTCAGTATACTATATTTCGTTTAAAATGTACATAGATTTGCATAAGAAACACTTTTGTGACAATTTGCCATCACCAGCAGCTGGCAGGCAGCTGCAAACGTAACATCTGCCGCACAGCTTACATGTTCTGCACATATTGGCGCGGGATCGTCGCCAGGAACGGGCTCTGATGCACGTAATGTCCATACCGCTGCTGGCACCAGGACACGAATAGCTGCTTGCGGGCACGCGTTATCGCCACGTAGAAAAGCCGCTCCTCCTCTGCGAGCTTGCCCGATTTCTCCGCCTGGAATCCCGGGAACGTCCCCGCCTGCATCCCCGCTAGGAACACATAATCAAACTCAGAGCCCTTGGCCTGATGCACCGTGATGATGGGGATCTGGGGCTTCTTCGTCAGCGCGTCAAGCTCGGTGTTCGAAAGCGTCGTGAAGCGCAGGAAGCGCTCGATGGCATCCAGCGGGCGGATCGATTCATCATCGAGGTCGCGCGCCTGCCGGAAAAGATCCCGCAGGTTCTCCACGCGCTGATACTCCTTGTGCTGTGTATAATACTCGCTGATGCCAGCCTCAACGACGATCTTGCCGAGAAGCTGCCAGGGACGCATATCCCCGGCCCGCTGCCGGAAGGAATCGATAAGTCCTGCCAGACCGGCGAACTTTTCCTGCCAGACGGCAAAATACTCGCGGCGCTGCGCGCTCTGCGGCCCGATATCCCTCTGCAGCGCAAACATGAGGATCTCCGCCGTTGCCTTGATATCATCGAGCGCATCATGGGAAGATTTATGGCTGACCTTGCAGTAATCTCCCAGAAACTCCAGCTTGTGGTTCGGCAGGTTCGGATAGAACCGGCGGAAGATATCCAACGTATCGTAATAGCAGATGTACGAAAGCTGCGGCAGTCCCAGCCGTGCCAAGTGGCTGCCCAGGATGCGCAGGTCATACGTCACGTTATGTCCGACGATAACAGAACCTGCGGCAAACTCGCAGAACTCCTGGAGCACCTGCGCGGGATCCTGCCCATGCTGTGCCAGCCATTCGTCGCTCATCTTATGCACGCGCACCGAGTCGCCCACGCGGCGCGTCGGCCGCAATACGCGCTGGAATTCCTGCTTGATGCTGCCATCTTTTCCCAGCCGTATGCCAGCAATCTGGATGATCTCATCGCGCGTCGTGTCCACGCCCGTCGCCTCGACATCAAAGACAACGATGTTTTCCTGCGCCAGCGCATCCTGCAGCAGCTGGAAAGGATCGCCATCGCGCCGGGCAAACGGATCGATGAAATCCGTGAGCCGGATGCCCGCCCGGCGGTACTCCGCAGACGACAGCTTGCGGATGGTCGCCGGGCCGATTCCCTCCCCGAAGCGGTTGAGGATGCGCACCAGGCTCGACACATCGTGCTTGTTGGCAATCAGGCGCAGGAAGGCCAGCACATCCTTGACCTCCTGCCGCCGGAAGAATTTCATCTCATCGATGAGCATGAAGGGCAGGCGCTGATTCTCAGGCTGCAGCCGGCCCAGTGAGCGGAAATACGCCGACAGGTCTTTGTTGTAGCGGTTGCTGCGCGTCAGGATGCAGACGCGCGCATAGTCCTGCACAGGCAGCTGCTGGATAGCATAGTAGATCCACTGCGCCTCCTCTGCCATATCCATGACACCCTTGAAAACTATCTTTTCCCCATGCTCTTGGCTCACAGCCTGCAAGCCATCGGGGTAAAGCGCCGACACACGCTCGGGGAACAATGCCTGCAAACTCGCAAACGAAGCATTCAGGAGCACCTGCGTCGATCGGTAGTTCTCGTGCAGCACAATACGGCGCGGGTGATATTCCTGCTGGTAGCTGCGCAATACCTGCTCCGGATGTGACCCGCGCCATTCGTAGATGGTCTGGAAGTAGTCGCCGCATAGCAGCAGACGGCTGCTGCCAAAGATGCTCGCGATGATTCCATATTCCAGTTCACTGGTGTCCTGCACCTCATCGATATTGATATACGAAAAGCGGCGCGCCCATTTGACAGCCACCGCCTCCTGGGCCAGCAGCTGCCCCGCATTGACGATGAGATCCGTGAAGTCCAGACCATGCAGGCCATGCAGCCGCTGGTCGTACTCAGCCGTAAGCGACGGCCCCCAGTCCTGCCAGCCGCTGAACAGCCGCGCATAATAATGGTACGAATCATCGACAGCCAGCGCCTTGACCGCCCCAGCCTCCCTCTGGATGAGCTGCGCGAGCGTCCGCCGGTAGTCCTCCGCCGCATCCTCCGAATAATACCCATAGGCCGCCCGCTTCTCCTTCAGCTGGGCGACCAGGTTCTGCACGGCCATAAGCGGCCACTCCGCCGCGAGGATATCCTTGAGCAGCCCCCGGCAGTCCGTCTCATCAAAGATCGTGAAATCAGCAAACAGGTCTGAGTGCCGCTTGGCCTCGGTCTTGATGACATCGTAGCAGAACCCATGGAAGGTGCGCACGACCACGCGGCTGCCAGCCTCGCCAGCCCGCGCCTCCACACGCTCCCGCATCTCGCGGCAGGCCTTGTTCGTGAAGGTCAGGCAGAGGATTTCCTCCGGCAGTGCCTTCTCCTTGGCCAAGATGTTGGCGATCCGGCAGGCCAGGGTATTCGTCTTGCCCGTCCCCGCCGGAGCGAGCAGCAAAATATTGGCAGACAGTTCTTCCACTGCCTGCCGCTGCTGCTCATTCAATTCCGAAAAGTCTTCCTCCATTTCGCAGCCCCCATCACTCAAGCGTTCAGGGATGACTCAAACACCTCCACACAGGACTTCTTGCGTATCGCGGCTAGCATTTCCTCATACGAAGCCGGCTGCATGCCCATGCGGACAAATTTATCGTGCATCGCAATCTCCATATCCACGGCCGCCTCGGACACTCCGGCAGCCATTGCCTGCGCTTTGAATTCTTCTGCTTGCATCATATTGTCATCCTCCAGCTAGTCATACTCTACAATAATATATTCGTCCCCTATGCGTATTTTCCCTCCCGTCAGGAAGTCTAGGACTTTCTGCCTATCCTTATTCCTCGACGTTCAG
Organism: Pseudoselenomonas ruminantium; assembly: GCF_900113715.1. Classification (GTDB taxonomy): domain Bacteria; phylum Bacillota; class Negativicutes; order Selenomonadales; family Selenomonadaceae; genus Selenomonas_A; species Selenomonas_A caprae. The sequence continues at coordinate 122,887 of NZ_FOQK01000003.1, forward strand.
GAACTGGAGGAATCCCGTCATATCCAGCACTTCCCGCACATTGGGATTCACATGAACCAGCGTCATCTTGCCCTGCTTGCGCATGAGCTTCTCTGCCACCAGCAGCACGCGCAGCCCTGCCGAAGCGATGTATTCCAGTGCCGAAAAATCCAGTGTGAGTGCCGTGATGCCGGCAATCTCCTGCTTGACACAGGCATCAAGTTCCGGTGCTGTCGCCGCATCCAGCCGTCCTGCCAGCGCCAGCGTCAATTCCGTCCCGTTTTTTTCTTTCTTGATTTCCATGATCGATTGCTCCCTTCTCAGCCTGCTATGATTCCTGCGGCAAAAGCGTCTTGCGCAAAGCAAGGATATTCTTTCCATCTTCCCGCCGATAGCTGACCTCGTCCATGATCTTCTTGACTAAAAATATCCCCCAGCCACCGATTTCCCGGTCCTTCAGATCCACATCCGTCGCTGGATCATCACGGGCCAACGGATCGAAGGGCCGGCCTGCATCCATGAAAATAAGCTCGATTGCCGCCGGATCCTCTGTGACTTTGCCCGCGACCACGACCTGTCCGGTCTGCGGTGCATAGGCATAACTGGCGATATTGACGAAGATCTCTTCCACCGCCACCTCCAGCTGGCTCCGCTCCCTTGACGAGATTGCAGCCAAAGCCATGAACGCATCCAGCCAATCATTGAGCCTGGCAAGATTCTGTATATCCGCATCGAGGACAATCTCCTCCTGCTTCATGCCGGCTCACCCCCCTTTCCCTTATACACTATGGCCAGCATCGTGATATCAGCCATTGCCGCTGCCCTCAAGCGGACAGCCTGCACGGCCGGAAAATTTCTCGCTGCCTCCGGAGCCTCCCGTCTGCAAGCACTTTCCTGAATAGATTTCTGTGAGAAGGTGCCATTTTCCTGCTTGACGCTTCCCTATTCCGCAAACTCCCCTGCTCCGTAGGCCTCTACCCGCATTTTTTCGCCGTCGGTATGGAATACCACCGCCCCATCTTTGTCTGTGCGGTAGATCGTGACCCCTGCCGTTTCCAGCCGCTTGACGACTTCAGGGCGGGGATGGCCGAAGCTGTTATCCGCGCCCACGCAGAATACCCCCCACTTAGGTGCAACGGCCTGGAGGAAAGCCTCCGACGTGGACGTGTCTGAGCCATGATGCCCGACCTTGAGCACCGTGCTTCTGACTTTCTTCCCCTGGGCCAGCAGCTTTGTTTCATTCTCGGTCACCAAGTCGCCAGTGAACAGGAAGCTGGCCTTGCCATAGCTGACCCGATAGACGTTGGAAGCCTCGTTGCCAGCCCGGCCTTTTGCATCGAGCTGCTTGGGTGCGAAGATGACCTCGAGCTTCACACCATCGATGCAGAAGCTGGCCCCTTCCTCAGCTTCTGCCAGCGTGACTGGCGGCACCGCCGGAAGCTGCAAGCTCCTGCGATAGGCTGCAGCCCCTTCGCTGGCCGTGACGACTTTGCCCACCGGCAGTTTCCTGACGATTGCTCCCGCACCAGCGGCATGGTCTTCATGCGCATGCGTCAGGAAGATGTAATCGAGCTTGCGGACACCGTAGTGCCACAGGTAAGGGATATCCACTCGTGCACCCACGTCAAATGCCCCATCGCGCGTGCCGCCCGTATCGATCATGAAGGCGTGATGTCCCGGCGTTATCACGAGACACGCATCGCCCTGCCCCACGTCGATGAAATGCACGGTCATCTCCGCTGGCTGCATATACCGCCAGCCGGCCAACAGGCAGACAGCTGCCAGCAGGACAACCAGCAGCTGTTTCTGGCGGAGTAGCGCCGCCTGCCATCGCTGCCGCAGCTCCAGAGGCAGCAAGCAGAAGACCAGCCCGCTGTAATAAAGGCCGCTCCAGAAAGCCCCCAGCGATGGCACCCATACCTGACTGGCAGGCAGATGGGCAATGCCGCGCGTCAGCTCTGCAACAGCCCCCAGCAGCAGGCTGTCGCCCGCAAAGACCAGCTTGCCGGCCAGCGGCAGGAAAAAAGCCACGAGCCCCGCCAGCAGCGCCGCCACGATCATCCACTCCAAGATGGGCACCACGAGGAGATTGGCCAAAAGCGCCGCCAGCGACAACTGATTGAAATACCACGCCAGGATAGGCAAGGCCGCCGCCTGGGCCGCTATCGTGATGGCAAAGCTCCCGGCCAGGAACTCCGGCCATCCCCTCTGCAGCAGCCAGCCACGGATGGCCGGTGCCAGGTACAAGAGCCCGGCCGTCGCCAGGAACGAGAGCTGGAAGCTGATATGGAACAGCAGCAGCGGCGATACCACCAGCATCACCAGCCCTGTGAGCACGAGAATGCGGCCGGCTGCCTTTTCCCGCTCCAGTGACAAGGCCAGAAACGCCAGTCCGCCCATGATAGCCGAACGTATCACCGGCGGCACACAGCCCGCCAGGATGCTGTAAATGATGATCACGCCGATGACCAGCACAGCCGTCGCCTGCCGCGGCAGCCGGAAAAGCGTCCCCAGCCAAGCCATGACCGCAGCCAGCAGGCTGATATGCGATCCCGACACCGACAGGATGTGGACGATGCCTGCCGTCGTGAAATCCTCCAGCAGCTCCGGACGGATGCCCTCATAGCCCCCAAACAGCAAGGCAAAGATTGCCGCTGCATCCTCACGGGGCATGACCGCAGACATCGCCGCCCGATAATGCTCCCGGACACCAGTGATCCACCGGGCAAAGGCATAGCCAGCCTGGGGCTCGATCGTCACGCCCCGCTTGCCCGCAGCCAGCGAGGCTGTGATTCCCTGCGCCCGCAGCAGTCCCCGCGTATCCAGCTGTCCTGGATTGCGATAGCCATGCGGCGCCTTTATCTTCCCCACAGCCGTAAGCCTGTCGCCCACCTGTGCCGCTGGCACTTCCCCTTCAGCCACACGCGCATAGACATACAAGCCTCCTGAGCGGATCTGTTCATCACCAGCAAGCCTGGCTTTTGACACGTCAAGGGCATACCTGACTTTCCGCTGGCCGGTCAGATCTTCCGTGACCCGCGGCTCCTCCCGCAACGTCCCTGTGACTTTGACCTCCTGCCCCGCCAGATGAACGATATCGTTCTCTGGCAGTGTCCTGGCCGCATCAAACCGCACCCAGCCCAACAGGAAAGCCGCCAGCAGCAACGCCAGCCAGCTCCAGCGGCTGCTGCGCCATATCAGGATGCCACTGGCCCCCGCTGCTGCCAGCAGGGCAGCCATGCCCCAGCTCCCAGCCTGCCAGCCGCAAAACTTCGCCAGTGCCATCCCCGCACAGAGCATGACCAGGCAGCCTGCCAGGAACGGCTGCTGCTGCTGACCCGTTTCCATCGTGCCTCACGCCTTTCCCCGCACGCCTGTCTCAGATACAGAGCTTGTCCTTCATCTTCGCGAACTTCGCCTCACCGATCCCCCGGACCTTCTTGATGTCTTCGATGCGTTCAAAGCGTCCCTGGGTCTCGCGATATTCGATGATGCGCTTGGCCATGGCTGGGCCGACCCCCGGCAGCGAATCGAGCTCCTTTTCATCGGCCGTGTTGATGTTGACGCAGCCATTTCCGTCTTGGCTGCCGGCGGCAGTTTTCCCGTCACCAGCCTTCTTTTCGGGCACGCGCAGCTGCTGGCCGTCCTGCAGGGGCTGCGCCATATTGACGCGCTCCTGGTCTGCAGTCGGCAGCAGCCCGCCGCAGGCATTGACTGCCTCAGCAGCACGTGCGCCTTCGCGGAGCGTCACGACCCCGGGCCTGCTCACAGCACCGGTCACATATACCGTAATTGCGGCCTTCGCATCTGTCTCTTCCTGCACCTCTGCCGCATCCAAGGCCACAGCCTGCTCCTGCATATGCACACCATACATCGTCCCGCCGGCTGCCGCCAGCAGCAACACCAGCAGGATGAACATGGACTTCTTGTACATCGGCAATGCACATCCCCTCCCTTTGTCTTCCAATCCTCCTTCTACTTCTCTGCCAATGAAAAAACTCCTGCCCGCAGACAGGAGTTTCCTCGCAATATATTATGATAAGTTGTTGGCTAGATCGGTGCGCTCAGGCAATCGCCGTGCGGAAGAAGTCCTCCACGAGGCGGTCCCAGCCCATATCGTAAACGTTGCGCTCACCGAGCTCATTCTGATACTGGGCCAAAGCGATGGTCATCAAAGAATCAGCCACGTAGCCGTCATCATCCATGCCAGCTTCTACATAGCTGTCGTGCACGGTATTGACTACCTCATTGAGCCGTTCCTGCGTCATGGTGTTGATGATGTAATACATAGCCGACAAATACTCAGCAGTATCCTTACGATAGCCGGCCGGAGTCTCCTTGACCGCATCCATGATCTGACGCAGCTGGCTCAGCGCTATGAACTTTATTCTCGTAACGTACATGTCTTGAGTAAACATACATCATTCCCCCTAACGTGGATATATCATATCATACATTTACATTGAATGCAATTTGTATGCATGTATACATGTAATACTGTTAATTGAATAATATGACTTTTCTCATAACCGTGCAAGAATGACCTTGCCAGCCAGGGACAATATGCAGTAAAATAAGAAAGAATATATCATACAAAGAGTAGGGAATCATTGATTTGGGGAGGTTTACTTGATGGAAAAGATCAAGCTAAGCAAGGGACAAGTATTACATAAAAAAGGCGATAGCGTCAGCACGTTGGAAATCCTGCTGGCCGGCGCACTGACCCTGACCGACGGCGATGATGTGGAAGTCAACCTGGGCAGCGGGTCGATTGTCGGGCCAGCGTATGCACCAGCTGAGACATACCGCTTCGATTATATCGCCCGCGAGGAGTCGACGCTGATTGTCCTCGATTACGAGAGCGAGGACGACATCGTCGAGGCCGTCACTGGCACACCGGCCATCGCACCAGTCATCGCAGCGGCCAGCATGGAGGCTGCTGTGAAAATGCTCAACGCGCTGTCGTCGGCTGCCGATTCAGCGGCTGAGCTTTGCAAAGACATCAAATATAATTACAACGAATATCAATTCATGTGCGTGCAGCTCCAGCAGCAGCCTGAGAACTTCGTCTTCATCTCAGCACTGGCGGCACCTGAGCCGGCAGGAACCACAGCAGGCTGGGAAGCCGACCTCTGCCGGGCCTTCTGCGACCGGCGCGCGCTGCTGGAGAAGGAGTTCTATCCGCTCGACACGACCTTCTGCCTCGCCACTGTGATGCGTGCCGCCAGCATCGAGCGGAAGATCTGCGGACAGCTTGAGGATATGCTCAGTTTCATCAACAATACCAAGCTGATCGCCAAGCCTTTCACCGAGGCCTTCTACGCAGTGAAATCGCGTGTCGACACGAATGCCCGGAGCGACTCCGACGCCGCTCCGCTGATCCACAATGCACTGGATATGATCCTGGCCTTCTCCGGGGTCGACACCGACATTGCCGATGCCTTCCGCAAGGACATCAAGACCTACACCGAGGTTGAAGACCGCTGGGCCAAGTCCGACGAGATGCGCCGCCTGCGCATGAGCATCGCCGATGGCTTCTATCGGGTCTACGAGGCTGCGTTCTTCAAGAGCATGGAGACCTCGCTGATTCCGGCCGAGGTCCGCATGTTCTTTCTCTTCGGCTTCGTCGACGAGACGCTGGCGGGTGCCGCCAACACCGAGTATCTCTACCGCACGGCTGTAGGCTGGGAAAATGACCCCGAAGGCCAGATCCTCTGCCTCTACGATTGGCTGCAGAAAATCTACCAGGGCGAGGCCGTCCCCTCCAAGAATGAATTCGACAACGACTGGCCCGAATCGCTGCGCGAGGATGTCCGGACGGGCGTCCTGACCCAGCAGCAGGCCGATGAGCTCCTGGTCGACAACCGGGCCATGGTCAGCTTTGAGATCCGCAACATGTTCACGTCAGCCAACAAGGCCACCTACGGGCGCCTGGCTTCCTTCGTCCCGGTATTCAACGCCCAGGATGTCGTGCGGCCTCTCGAGAAGAGCATCGCTTCGCCGACACTGGTGCGTGCGGCCTTCGACAAGGTCCTTGCTGTCGACTTCGGCTGCTTCTACCGCCCGACGCTGACCTCGTTCTCCGAGTTCAAGATTCCGCACTTCGTCTACAACGCCGAGGTACGCCCCTATGTCATCCTGATGCCGAATTTCGGCAGCCGCGGCCTCATGTGGCAGGAAATCGAAGGCATGCGGCGCGTGACGCCAGCCCATATGATGCTGTCGATCTTCCACTCCGAGGATCTCGACGCCACGATCGTCCATATGTGTGCCCTGTTCCGTTGGGAAATGTGCCGCCGCATCCAGGGCGTGCGCTACGCCGATATCTCCGAGCCGTCACTTACTTCGGAGTACATGAATTATCTCCAGTTCTACCGCAAGAACGGCTATCTCTCCAGCGATATCAAGGAACGCATCAAGCTCACCCTGCAGAAGGCGCGCAACGACTATAAGACCGTCTTCGTCGCTGATTACGAGAAATATATCCAGAGCGAGGCCTACGGCATGCCCAAGCTCAACAAAATCGCCCGCGAGATTCTGTTCAAATACTGCACATTCTCGCAGCGATTCCGCGCAGAACGCGGCCACAGCCCGCAGTATCAGCCTCTCATGGACCGCTGGAACGTTGCCCACAACACCCGCACCCATAACCTTGACCTGATCCTGCGCAAGATCCAGCGCATGAATCCGGATGCTGTCCCCGCCGAGCTCCTGGGCGAGATCAAATTCGTCAATCTCTGATGACAGCAAAAGGCAGCCGCCTGAGAAAAAACTCTCAGGCGGCTGCCTTTTTATTTCCTATTATACTGATCGCTTAGATTGCGTAGAAGTTGACGAGTCTTGCATCGGAGATGCCATCCATGCCCTTGATGACTTCCATGACAGCTGCCGGGATATCATTATCGACCGTCAGCACCATAAGGCTCGTGCCTTCGATTTCGGTCTTGCCGACCTGCATGGCCGAAATATTGATGCCGTTATTGCCGAGCAAGGAACCGATCGTGCCGATGACGCCTGGGCGATTGATATGCGGGCAGACGAGGATGCGCGCATGGGGATCGACGTCGACGCGGAACTTGTTGATGCGGACGATGCGGCCCTCGCTGCCGAACAGCGTGCCCTGTACCGAAAGCTCCTTGCCAGCGACCTGTGCCTTGACCGTGATGAGATTCGTGAAGTCCTCGACTTCCTTCTCCTTGACCTCGGTGACCTTGATGCCACGCTCTTTGGCCAGACCCGGTGCATTGACGTAGTTGACCTCGTTTTCCATGATGGGGTTGAGCATCCCCTTGACGACAGCCGTCGTCAGAAGGCCCGTATTGACCTCGGTGATCTCGCCGTTGTAGATGACCTCGACCTTCTCCACCGGGCCGTCAGCCAGCGACACGACCGTGCCGCCGAGGCGCTCAGCCAGAGTCAGATACGGCGAGATGACCTTCATGACCTGCGGCGATACCGGCGCCATGTTGACGGCCGTCGCTACCGGCTCGCCCTTGAGAGCGGCCAGGATACCCTCGGAGACATCGAGCGAAACGCCGATCTGCGCCTCGACCGTCGATGCGCCAAGATGCGGCGTCAGCACGATGCCCGGTACGCCGACCAGCGGATGGTCAGCACCGACCGGCTCGCTGGTGTAGACGTCGATGGCCGCGCCGGCCACGATGCCCTGCTTGACAGCCTCGGCCAGGTCCTCCTCGACGATGATGCCGCCGCGTGCGCAGTTCACCAGACGCACGCCCTGTTTCATCTTCTTCATCTGCTCCATGCCGATCATGCCCTTGGTATCCGGCGTCAGCGGCATATGAACCGTGATGAAATCCGACTGCGTGATGACATCCTCAAAGGTCCCGATCGTCACGCCGAGTGCCTTGGCTCGCTCCTCATTGATATAGGGGTCATAGGCGATGACCTTCATATCAAAGGCCATCGCACGCTTGGCTACGCCTGCACCGATGCGGCCCATGCCGATGACGCCGAGGGTCTTGCCCCGCAGCTCAACGCCGACATACTTCTTGCGATTCCACTCGCCCTTCTGCATCGTCTCGTTGGCAACGGGGATATTGCGCGACATCGCGAGCATCATTGCCATCGTGTGCTCCGTCGCCGCAATCGTGTTGCCGCCCGGCGAATTGATAACAATGATGCCCTTGGCCGTAGCGGCCGGGATATCGATGTTATCGACGCCGACACCGGCGCGGCCGATGATCTTGAGGTTCTTGGCCCGCTCGATGACTTCTGCCGTCACCTTGGATGCCGAGCGCACCATCAGTGCATCATACGCCGGAATGATTTCGAGCAGTTCTTCTGCCGAAATCTTGTCTTTGACATCGACTTCGAATTCTTTCTGTAAAAGCTCAATACCTTTCGGGGAAATACCATCTGCAGCCAAAACCTTCATGTTCATCGCTCCTCCAATATCTTTCGGGAAAATACTTTCCTCATAGAATTCTACACAGACAGAACAAAAACCTTTCAAGAATAGAAAAAGCTCCGTCCCGATTGGGACGAAGCTGAAAGTTCCGTGGTGCCACCCAAGTGATATACGCATATATCTCTCATTGCCGCTGTATCGGGCGTCCCGTCTGACTCATCGCCAGCCGCTCCAAGGTGGAACAACAGGTTCTCCCTCTGACTCGCACCAGCCGTCAGCTCTCTTGGCGGTTAGTCCCTGCTGCTTCCTCTTCCTCGCGTTATCACGTGCCTATTCTTCTGTGCATAACCGTATTATAGCCTCTCCATCTCTCACCGTCAAGTGTGTTTTTCAGAAAAACAATATTTATTTTCATGCTTGCTTTTCATAAATTTCCGCGTTAAAATATAACAAAACGCTATATGTCCACATTGCATGGACGCTCCGTTTTTGTAAATCTGTCAAAAAAACAGCATGATGATTTGTTATAGGAGGTTATCCCATGGAAGCAGACCGCGTATACAATTTCAACCCGGGTCCGGCAACGCTGCCGCTCGAGGTACTCAAGGAGGCTCAGGCCGAGTTCCTGAATTTCAACCATAGTGGCATGTCCATCCTCGAGATCAGCCACCGTGCCAAGCAGTACGCTGAAGTCCACCAGCAGGCCAAAGCTGACATCAAGGAGCTCATGGGGCTTGGTGACGACTATGAAGTCCTGTTCTGCCAGGGCGGCGCCAGCCAGCAGTTCGCGATGATTCCGCTGAACTTCGCTACCAAAGAGCACCCAGGCAGCTACGTCCTCTCCGGCAGCTTCGCGACCAAAGCCTACAAAGAGGCGGAACTCTTGGGTGTGGGCGAGGTTGCCGCCTCTTCCAAGGCAGTCGACTTCCGTCATATCCCGACCCAGGACGAGCTCACGATCAATCCTGAGGCGGCCTATGTCCATCTCTGCTATAACAACACGATCTATGGTACCGAGTACCACTATGTGCCGGATACCCACGGCGTGCCTCTCTTTGCCGACATGTCCTCCGACATGCTCTCGCGCCCGGTAGACTTCCAGAAGTTCGACTTCATCTACGCCGGCGTGCAGAAAAACCTCGGCCCGGCTGGTGTCGTCCTCGTCGTCGCCAAGAAAGAGCTCTTAGCCAAGAGCCCGCAGACGCTGCCGACGATGCTGCGTTACAGCACGTTCCTCGAAAAGGATTCGCTCTATAACACGCCGCCAGCTTTCTGCATCTACATGGTCGGCAAAGTCGCTGCCTGGATCAAGGCCAACGGCGGTCTTGCCGAGATGGAGAAACGCAACCAGAAGAAGGCCAAGGTCGTCTACGATGCCATCGATAATTCGGACGGCTTCTACCGCGGCCATGCCGACAAGGACAGCCGTTCCTTCATGAACGTCACCTTCCGCCTGCCGAGCGAAGAGCTTGAGAAGAAATTCGTCGCTGAAGCCCTCGAGCATCAGCTCAGCGGCGTCAAAGGCCATCGCAGTGTCGGCGGCATGCGCGCCTCCATCTACAACGCTATGCCGTATGAAGGTGCCCTCCGCCTCGCCGAGTTCATGGAAAAGTTCCGCAAGGCCAACGCCTGACAGCATAAATATTTATAGGGAAAAGACGTCACCGATAACAGTGACGTCTTTTCCCGTGTCTATGCCTGTGCTATAATTGACATGGACAACAAGAATTAGAATGTCACAGATAGGAATTGATAACATGCACATGCGACACACACACTTACTCAATCTTGTAAACCAAAAGAAACGCGTTGCTGTCACGGAGCTTGCCCAGGCACTGGATGTCTCCGAAGTGACCATCCGCAAAGATCTCAATCTCCTTGAGCGCAAAGGTCTGCTGCGCCGCGAGCACGGCTATGCGGCCATGACGGCCAGCGATGACATCGCCAACCATCTCTCCTTCAACTATGAGCGCAAACGCCAGATTGCCCAGCGGGCCGCTGAGAGCATCCACAACGGCGAGACGGTCATGATTGAGTCCGGCGGCTGCTGCGCACTGCTTGCCGAAGAGCTGGCCACCAACCGCCGTGATGTCACCATCATCACCAACTCGGCTTTCATCGCCGACTATGTCCGCAAACAGCCCAATGCCCATATCATCCTTCTGGGCGGCGAATATCAGAATGAGTCGCAAGTCATGATCGGCCCGATGATCCAGACCTGTGTCAGGGATTTTTCGGTCAACAAATTCTTCGTTGGCACAGACGGACTCAATGAGCACGGCTTCATGTCCAACGACATCATGCGTGCCGAAGCGGCCCGCACCATGGCCAACAGCGCCAATCAGGTCATCGTCCTGACCGAGTCCAGCAAATTCCAGACGACAGGTGTCGTCTCCCTGCTGCCCCTCGAACGCGTCAGTGCCGTCTACACCGATGGCGACGCCGACAGCCAGTCGCTCACGCTGCTCAACAACAGCGGCATCCATGTCTATCCGGTCTGATGCGCTGCTGCATAAAAAATCTTTATATCCATCATCAGTAAAAATTACTTGCAAATATACCTAAAGGTGCTATAATATCATCTTGTGAGTTGGTACTAATACTTGCTCAGAAATTATTGACACAGGAGGTATAGACATGCAGGATTTAGCAAAGGTCCTTGGCCAAAAACTCAACAGCTGGGAGTTCCGTGAAGCTTGGGAAGAAAGCTCGATGGAATACGATTTCCTGGACCGTATTGCAACGGTATGTGCAAAAGTTGCTCATAACGCTGATGAAACCAACAACTGATCCGGTTGCCGACAATAAATAAGACCTCACTTCGCTTGAAGTGAGGTCTTTCTTTATTTTGCTGTTTTTTTCGTCTTTTCTGCCGCCGTATTCATGAAGTAGCGGAAATCCTTGCGCTCACCGCGCTGGATGTCCGACTCGAACATGCGGTTCCAGGGGAACGTGACGTTGATGTCCTCGAGGCTCTTGAACGGGGGCAGGTTCTCCTGCACGAACTGCTCCATCAAGCGGGTCGACCGCAGGCCTACCGCCTCGCGCTTGGCGTCGAGGGAGCCATAGAAGCCATCGCCGCGCAGCCAGGTCAGCTGGCGCGCCACGATATTGCGCACATTCGCCTGATAGCCCCAATCGTCCAGATACCGCGTGAGCAGCAGCTCATCGACATCGGCATCCTTCATGTATTTCGTGAGCATGCCTGCGCCGATCACAAAGCCCGAGCTGTTGGTCGGCGTGTTCCATCCCGAATACGCCTTAATCTTGAAGAGCAGGCCGCGTTTCTTGAGCTCCTCCATCAGCGCATTGTCAGCGCCGTTGGCGTAAGCGATATCGGCAATACCCACTGGATATCCCTTGCCGACGTATTCCTGGACGATATCGGCAAAGTATGCAGTGCCCTCGCGCGGACGCCCGTCATTGGCACGATCATTGGCCTCATAGGTCTTGCCATTCGGATTCGTGTTGACCGTCAGTACCAGATCGGCATTCGCAGGGCTCGTCACCGGCATGCCGCCGCCCGCCGTGATGGCCGAGCTCACCGACGCGCTGATCCGCTCATCTGAGTAAGCAGGCACCGTCGCGGGACCACGGCCCCAATTGTAGCGGACGTACACAAACGGCACATCCTTGCGCAGGTTATTGACAGCACGGGACATCAGCAGCATGCCCATCTCGTCGATGCCGGCCATCGTCTGAAACTCCGTCTTGCCCAGATCCTTGCCCTCTTCATCAAGATGGCGGCTCTCCATATGCGTCCGCGAATACGGCGCATTGTCATCGCGGCCCAGCACCAGATAGTTGAACAGCTTGCCGCGGGTCAGCTTGATGAGCTGCTGATTGGCCGAATAGTTCTTGTCACGGCGTCCCAGCCAGTCCTGCATATGCTTGCGCGGAATGAGCTCCTCCAGGAAGGCTGCTTCCTTCGTCTCCCGGCGGGTCAGCCCTTCAACCTCTTCCTTGTCCTTGAGCACGGTATAGCGGAAGATATCCGCGCCATAACTGCGATAGTATTCAGGCTCTTCATGGCCGGATGCCGCGCCCGAACGCGGCGTGCGCATAATCGAACCAAACACATAGAGCGGCAGCTTGGGATTCTCCTTGCGAAATGACTTGAAGTTCTCGGTGCGGGCCAGGATCTGTTCCTTGGTATAGCTGTGCTTGCGTGAGCCGACAAGGCTGCCATAGATCAGCGAATCCGACGAAACAACCGCTGCATCCGCATCCCGGGCATTCTCCTTCAGCCAAGCCCACAACTCATCGGGATGGCCGAGATCCTGCCGGTTGCCCAATAGCTTGTCCGGCGGAACAATCACCTCATAGCCCAGTTTCTGCACCACTTCAGCCGTCTGCTGATTCGATATCGGCCGATTGTCATGGGGTACGTAGATAATCCTGGGCACCACATTCTGCTTATGGCGTGCGGAAGCCATCGGCAATGCCATGACCATCACGCCCAGCACCAGTACCAGTGCCAATATACGCCGTTTCAAAAAACCGCTCCCTTCAATACCTTGCCGGCTCATTCTGCCGTCCTGCTTTTGACCAGTCCCACCAACGCATCCTTCACCTCATCGGGAATGTTGAGTTTCGTCTGGAACTCCACACCGCCTTCCTTCGGAGAGGCATTCCGGATTTCGATCATATCGATGAGCCGATGCCCCTGATACTGCGTCTGGCCAAAGTCTGACTCCGCGAGTACCTTGCTGTAATCCACCCGGACGGTGTTGCCATGGATTTCCAAGGGCAGGTCATCTGAAATCTCGATATGGCCCAGCATGCGCTCCGCCATAGACAGCGATATGCGGGAAAAGACCCAGGACATGAGCCCCTGCGACGGCAGATTGCGCTCGCGCACACGATAAACCATATACGAGGTATCGCCTTCGTGAACAAATTCCTTGATCTCGCCCGAAAGCTCGATCCGCCCCACTTTTGCGTCCGTGTCTGCCGTGATGTCCAGCCGGCCATTGGCATGTGATTTGACCGTCACTGCCTTCACATGCCCCTCCGCGGGGATGCGCTTGGCCAGTGCCTCGTTGATCACATCGTCCGGCACGAACAGTTTTCCCTGGCTGATTTCCAGCAGCGATTCCTTGGACCAGGTCTGCTGGATGACCTTCAGCGCCGGCCCGTAATCCTTGACCGCCTGCTGCACCCTTGACCAGTCGATATTCTGTATCTGTTCCTGCCAACCAGCTGGTAAATCTATCATCTTGCTTACGCCTCCGCACTTGTCCCCTTGTTCTCACGGATCGTCTGCCAGAGATCCTGAGCACGTTTGTACATCTTGTTATCCGTATTGCGGATATTCTGGTCGCCGATGATGCGAGAAATATACTGCGTCGCTTTCTCGTAATCATTCATGCGATAGTAGATGGCTCCGATCAGATACATCGCCATCGTATCGGTCATACCATTGATCGGGTAGCGCTCCGTCATCAGCGAGCGGTCATAGAGCTCCGCTGCGCGCTGGAGCATCTCCATTTCCTTCTCCGGCTCCTCAGCATCGCGGTAGATCCAGCCCAGCTCGAGATAAAGGCCTGCGCGCTTGGCCAGCGGCTGATCGGTAAGCTCCGCATAGAAAATGGCCAGCTTGAACGAAGCCACGGCATCGGGAACCTGACGCTCCTCGACGAACTGCATCCCCAAGGTGCGCTTCGACAGGAATTCTTCGATCTTGCGTTTGTGCAGTGCCGGCATAGTCCCTAAGAAGGTCTTCTCATCGGCTGCATAGCCGCAATGCTCACAAAACCAGATTTTATAGAAATACGGATTGAAGTCTTTGTAATGCATGCAGAAATCTTCATCCATCTTCTCCATCATCAATTTGGACTTCGTCTTGACAACCCGCGTCGATTCCCCACAGATCGGGCACGTCTTCTCAACAACAAAAGTAAATTCACCCATGATTTCTCCCTCTTCTTCCATTGGATTCCCTTAGACAATATATCTAGGATACCACATTATCCCGGAAAAATAAATGAAAGCTGCGCTTTCCCAGCTTAGAATTGACTGAGAAGAGCCTTTCCCTCTGCGGGAAAGGCTCCTTCTATCCTGTCGCTGCCACTCAGCGTCCATATTTCCGGCAAAGTCTTGCCAACTCATCAGCATCAGCCGTCAGGAGATAATCCGATTTGAGCCGCCATTTCCAGTTAAGGCCCACAGTACCCGGGATATTCATCCGGCTGCGTTCATCCAGCTGCAGGATATCCTGCATGGGAATCATGGCCAGCCGGGCATCAGCCGCATAGGCAAACTCGATGAGCTTGCGCGCGATGCTGTCCGGACGGTCGGCCTTGGCATGCAGCATGCCAGCCACCGCTGCCCGCATCGTATCGTCGATGTCCTGCTTGTACCAGCCGATTGTCGTATTGTTGTCATGCGTACCTGTATAGACGATACTGTTTTCTGGGGTCACGCAGCCCAGGCGCCCCTGTGCATTGAAGTGCAGCGTGAAATGCAGCACTTTCATGCCGGGGAAGCCGCAAGCATCGCGCAGCTGTCCGACTTCATCGGTGATGATGCCGAGGTCCTCGGCTACGATGGGCATCTGCCCGCCCAGATCCTTGCGGATCTCATCAAAGAACGGCTTGCCCGGCCCCTTGACCCAATGGCCGTTGATGGCCGTGTCCGCCTTGCCGTCGACCTCCCAGTAAGACTCGAAGCCCCGGAAGTGATCGATGCGGACGATGTCCACGAGCTCGAACAGCTTGCGGAAGCGCCGCTTCCACCAGCCATACTTCTCTTCCTTCATGGCCGTCCAATCATACTGGGGATTGCCCCAGAGCTGGCCGGTCGCGCTGAAGTAATCGGGCGGTACGCCAGCCACGGTATGGGCCGTGCCATCGGGATTCAGGTCAAAGAGATGCTGGTTAGCCCAGACATCAGCACTGTCTCCCGCCAGGAAGATCGGCATATCGCCCATGATCTGGATGCCCTGCTGTTTGGCGTATTCATGCAGGCGCTGCCACTGCTGGGCAAACACGAACTGCTCGAACTTGACCAAGCCGATAGCATCTGCCAGCCGCTTCGACAGCTCCTTGAGCGCCTTCTTCTCATGCTTCTTGACTGCCTCCGGCCACTTGGTCCACTCGACGCCCTTGAATTCCTTCTTAGCCGCCTGGAACAAGGCGAAGTCCTCCAGCCAGTACGCCTCGCGCTCACAGAACGCCAGATACTCGCCATTGCTCTCCGCCTCGGCCTTGAACTTCGTCCAGGCCTTCTTGAGGCATTTGTTCTTGAAATTATAGACCCACTCGAAGTCGATGAACGACGAATTGCTCACATACGGAACGCGCGCTTCTGCCGCTGTCAGCCACTTATGCGCCAAAAGCTCCTCGATATCGATGAGCATCGGATTGCCTGCAAAGGCCGACGAGGACTGGTACGGCGAGTAGCCGACATTGTCCGTGGGACCAAGGGGCAGGATCTGCCAGACATGCTGCCCGGACTGCTTGAGGAAGTCAATGAAGCGCTGTGCTTCCTTGCCGAGATCGCCAATGCCGTATTTCGACGGCAGCGAAGTCGGATGCAGCAGGATGCCTGCCTGCCGCGGATACTTGCGTGGCTGCCGTTTGTGCTCCAGCAATATGCCGGTCAGCGGCGCCAATTTGACTTCGACCTGGCCGCGGACGACTGGATACTCTTTGCCACTGCCCAAAGCATCAACGAAACAACCATCAGCAAAATCGCTGACATCCATATAAACCATCCGGCTCTCACTGCGGCTCCGATTGAAAGCGACCAAAAACGCTCCGTCCTCAGCCTCAGCGCCAAAGACATCCTCGCCGCCACGGATGACACGCGCATAAGCGATCGTATCGCCATCAGCGCTAAGCGGCAGCAGGCTGCCAGTCTGCAAGACCGTATGCTTGTTGCGCAGAGCGATGATTTTCTTATACCACTCGCGCAGGTAAAGGTCGCCGCCATCCCAGGGATATGGCCGGCGGTTATACGGATCTTTGAATCCCTGCATGCCGATCTCATCACCATAATATATACAGGGCACACCAGGATACGTCATCTGCCACAGCGCCGCCATCATGAGCCGTGCAGCACCGAGGTTGTACTGCTCCTTGTCCAGCCGCGCCCGTGACTGCTCCACAGCCGGCATGCCATCATAATAGGCCGCATCGCCGAGCAACGTGATGGCGCGCTGGACATCATGGCTGCCGATCAGGTTCATCATCGCGTAAAAATTCTCACGCGGATAATTCTCCCGCAGGCTCTCGAAACGCCGTTGCGCTGTCTGGCCGTCGACATGCCCCTTGAGGAAATCGAACAGGATGGTGCGGAACGGATAGTTCATCGCCGAATCCATTTCCTGCCCGCAAAGATACTCGCGCGGCACACCATAGGCAATCTTATGCGAAGCATCTTCCCAGACCTCGCCGATCATGACAGCCTCGGGATTGCTTTTCTTGAGTTCCGCAAAAAAAGACTGCGAGAAGGGCTCCGGCAGCTCGTCGATCACATCCAGCCGCCAGCCGGCAACACCTTCATTTAGCCAATGATGCAGGACACTATCCGGCGCTGAAATGATGAAATCCATATACGAAGGCGTTGTCTCCGTAACGTTCGGCAGCGTATTGAAATTCCACCAGCTGTCGTATTCATAGGGGAAATTGCGGAAATTATACCACTCGTAATATGGCGACTCCTTGGACTGGAATGCGCCCACCGTATCATATTGGCCCGCACGATTGAAGTAACGGCTGTTGCTGCCCGTGTGACTGAACACACCATCAATGATGATACGGATGCCTTGTGCCTTGGCCGCCTCAATGAGTTCGCGGAAATCTTCATTGGTTCCCAATATGGGGTCTATTTTATGATAATCGCCCGTATCATAATGATGATTGCTTTCCGACTCAAAGACAGGATTCAGGTAGATGACCGATATGCCTAATTCCTTCAGATAGCCAAGTTTTTCCTTAATGCCCTGCAAGTTGCCGCCAAAGAAATCATACGCCACGATTTCCTTCGTATCGGGGTCCTTATAATAGCAAGGATCGTCTGACCAGTCCGCATGATAGACTGCCCCCTTCTTCTGTATCAGCTTGTCGCCCTTGCGGCAGAACCGGTCGGGGAATATCTGATACATGACGCTGTGCTTGAACCAGTCCGGCGTCTTGGCGCCCTGGTTGTAGACCGTGATCTGGAACGATGGCGGTACATGGTCGTAGACATTACCCAGTCCGCCCCATTGCTCCGGATTGTTGCCATAGTAAGTCGTGCCCTGCGCTGTCGTGATGATGAAGTAATACCATAGCAGGCAGCCCTTTTCCGGCATCTCCATGTCGGCACAGTAGAACTTCTCCGCACTGTCGCTATCATCCTTCGTCGTCAGATTCACGAGCTTCTCGCCCGATTTATCATGCCAGAGCCGCAAGAGAACATGACGGATTTCCTGTTTGGTCTTCAACCGTATCCCCAGCCGGACTTTTGTGCCGGCTTCCGCCGCACCAATCGGCGAGCGGAAATAGATATTCTGGGAGTTATGCTCGACCTCACTTCTATCCAGCATAAAATCTCCTCCTTCTCTTCTCGTACTCAGTCCCGCTTGCATAAAAGGCGGCAAAGATCCTTGCCGCCCCATGTATTTTGCTTATTCTGCCAACAGCCTGTTATACAGTGCCTTGTATTCCTTGGCAGAGTTCTTCCAACTATAATCGGTATTCATGGCATTCTCTACGATATGCTGCCATTCTTCAAAATTCTCATAAGCACTGAGTGCACGCTTCAACGCATACATCATCTCGTGCGCATTGTAATCACAGAATACGAAGCCATTGCCCTCGTTGGTATACTTATCGTACTGCTGGACTGTATCCTTGAGGCCGCCAGTCTCGCGGACTACAGGAATAGCACCATAGCGCATGGCGATCAGCTGGCCAATGCCGCATGGCTCATAGTTCGAGGGCATGAGGAAAATGTCCGCTGCCGCATAGATGCGTTGTGCCAGCTCATTCGAGAAACGGATATTGGCTTTGACCTTCGTCGGGAAGCGCCATTCCAGTCCCTTGAACCACTCTTCGTACTCCTTGTCGCCCGTTCCGAGGATGACCAGCTGGATGTTTTCATGCTGCAGGATCTCATCCATCATGCGCACGATAAGATCCAGGCCCTTGGCCTCAACGAGGCGGGAAATCAGGGCAACCATAGGCGTACGGCGGCTCATCGGCAAGCCCAGGAAGTTCTGAAGCTCGGTTTTGTTGTCGGCTTTGCGGTCACGGCTGTCCACATCGTAAGTCTCAAACAGGTTTTTATCAGTAGCAGGATTGTAGATATTGTAGTCAATGCCATTCACGATGCCATACAGCGAATCACGGCGGCTGCGCAGCAGTCCATCAAGATTCTCGCCGAAGTAATCGTACTGGATTTCCTGCGCATACGTCCTGCTGACTGTGGAAATATAGTCTGCATAGATGATGCCGCCCTTCATGAAGTTTACGGCATCGTAAAATTCCAAATCGCCATTGTTGAAATACTTCCAGTCTAGTCCCAGGACATCGCTCATGATCTCCTTCGGGAAAACACCCTGATACTTGAGGTTGTGGATCGTATAGAGCGTACGGATTTTGCGGTAGCGCTCATCGTCCATATGCTCGAGCTTCAGCAGGACGTTCACCATGCCAGCATGCCAGTCATTCGTATGGATGACATCCGGCCAGAAATCGACGATAGGCAGCAGACTCAGCACGGCACGGCAGAAGAATGAAAACCGCTCTGCATCATCATCATAGCCATAGAAACCCTCGCGGTCGAAGTATTCCTGATTGTCCACAAAGTAATAGGTGATGCCGTCCTTTTCATACTTGTCCAGACCGATATATTTCTGACGCCAGGCCACACTCAGTTCGCCATCGTAGATATGCTCCATGGCATTGCGGATCTCAGGTGCGATCTTGCCGTATTTCGGCATGACCACACGGACCTCCACCCCTTCTTCTTTCAGTGCCTGCGGCAGCGTTCCTGCTACATCAGCCAGGCCTCCGGTCTTCGCAAATGGTACTGCTTCAGATGCAACATAAAGAACTTTCATTCCCATTTCCTCCTTAGTCATTGCCAGCAGCTTTTTTCTTTGCCGTGGTCTTCGTGGTTGTGGACTTTGTCGTTTTCTTAGCCGCAGACGTCTTCGTGGCCGCTGTCTTGCGGGTCGTCGTCTTCTTTACAGCGGGCTTCTCTGCTTCCTTCTCAGCCGCTGCCGTTTTTTTCGCAGCAGTTTTCTTGGCTGCTGTCGTTTTCGTCGCCGCCTTGGCTGTTGCCTTCTTGGCTGTCGTTTTCGGCTCTGCCTTGGCCGCGGTCTTCTTCGCCGCCGTCTTCGTCTCAGCTTTCACTGCCGTCTTCTTAGCGGTCGTCTTCGCCTTGGCCGTTGTCTTTTTGGCCGTGGCCTCTGCCTCAGCCTTCGCGGCCGTTTTCTTCGCAGCTGGTTTCGCAGCAGCTTTCGCCGTTGTTTTCTTCGCTGCAGTCTTCGTCGCAGTCTTCTTCGCTGCCGTCTTCTTCACGGACGTCTTCTTGACTTCGGCGGCTTCTGCCTTGCTGGCAGAATCACTTTCCTCATGGCCTCTGGCATCTACTTCCGCCGAAGCCTCAGGAAAAGACGTTCCTGCACCAGACTGCCCTTTGAGACGCAGATATACCGTAGCCAGCGGCGGCACCGTGATCGTGATGGACTGCTCACGGTTATGCCATGGCACATCCTGGCTGATGATCTCGCCATTGTTGAGTACACCGCTGCCACCGAAGGCCTCGTCATCCGAATTGAACACCTCGACGTAATGACCCTTCGACGGCACGCCGATGCGATAGTTCTGACGGACTTCCGGCGTGAAATTGCAGACAGCGATGATGAAGTCATTGCTGTCCTCAGCCTTGCGGACGAACGAGACGATGCTGTTCTCGTTGTCGTTGCAGTCGATCCACTGGAAACCATTCCAATCGAAATCGACCTGCCAGAAAGCTTTGTTATCGCAATAGAACTTGTTGAGAGCCTTCGAATACGCCTGCATCTTCGTATGCATATCGTACTGCTCGACCAGATGCCAGTCAAGGCTGTCATCGTAATTCCACTCGATGAACTGGCCAAACTCACCGCCCATGAACAGGAGCTTCTTGCCCGGATGAGCCATCCAGTAGCCGAAGAAGGTACGCAAACCAGCAAATTTCTGCCAGTAGTCGCCCGGCATCTTGCTGATCAGCGAGCACTTGCCATGCACGACCTCATCATGCGACAGCGGCAGGACGAAGTTCTCGGAGAACGCATACATGAACGAGAAGGTGACCTTGTCATGATTCCACTTGCGATAGATGGGATCAAGGCTCATATACTTGAGCATGTCGTTCATCCAGCCCATGTTCCACTTGTAGTTGAAGCCCATGCCCCCCATGTAGACCGGCTTGGAGATCAGCGGCCAGGCCGTCGACTCCTCGGCGATCATGAGTGCCTGCGGATGATACTGGAAGATAGCCTCATTGAGCTTGCGCAGGAAATCCATGGCCTCGAGGTTGCCCGTATCGCCGTATTTGTTCGGCTGCCATTCGCCTTCCTTGCGCCCGTAGTTCAGGTACAGCATATTGGCGACAGCGTCGATGCGCAGGCCGTCGATATGGAACTCCTCGAACCAGAACATCGCATTGGAGATCAAGAAGCTCTGTACCTCCGTGCGGCCATAATCGAAGTTCGTCGTGCCCCACTCCCAGTTCTCGGCACGCTGCTCGTTGTCCGACTCGTAGAGCGTCTGTCCATCGAAGTGGCGCAGTCCCTGCTCATCCTTGCAGAAATGGCCCGGCACCCAGTCCATGATGACGGCGATGCCATTCTGGTGGGCCTTGTCGACGAGATAGCGGAAATCATCCGGCTCGCCATAGCGGCTCGTCACAGCGAAATAGCCCGTGGCCTGGTAGCCCCAGGAGCCATCGAAGGGATGCTCACAGAGCGGCATGAACTCGATATGCGTATAGTTCATTTCCTTGGCATAGCTGATGAGCTGATCCGCAAGCTCGCGATACGAGAGATACTCGCCCTCACCATTGCGGCGCCAGGAACCTGCATGGACCTCATAAGTCAGCATGGGACGTCCATACGAGGACTCCTTGCGCTTCTTCTCCAGCCAATCGCCATCCTGCCAGTCATAGTGGCTCATATCGTAGACGCGCGATGCCGTCTCCGGTTTCTTTTCCGCATAGAACCCATACGGGTCAGCCTTCATGATGCGCGGGCCGCCCCACTGCGGTTCGATGGCATACTTGTAGACAGCGCCCTCCTGGACGTTTTCGATGAACACCGACCAGATTTCCCCATCCTCAAGACGGTTCATCGTATTGACGCGGTCATCCCAAGCATTGAAATCACCGACGACACTGATGGATTTCGCATGCGGTGCCCATACGGCAAAGCGGACACCTTTTTTGCCGTTTTCCTCCACGAAATGGGCGCCCAGCATCTCATAGGCATGATAATTCGTCCCCTGATGGAACAGGTATCGGTCAAATTCACTAATATCTGAAGTCTTCAAAAATAATCCCCCTTATAGATAACCGTAGATTCCAGGCGGGACCCCCTGCCCGCCCAAAATCAGCGGCATACGTGCTTACGACATCATGACAGGCTTGACCTGCCAGATTTCATTGGCATACTCATCGATCGTGCGGTCAGATGAGAAGCAGCCAGAGTTGGCAATGTTCATCGCCGAGGATTTCAGCCAATTGTATTTGTCCTTATAGCGGCGCATGATTTCCTCATGGGCCTCAGCATAGGCATTGAAATCCTTGAGGATGAAGAACTCGTCATTGGCGTGCAGCAGATAGTCATACAGCGAATGGAAATCGCCATAGCTGCCGTCCACGAGCTGATTGACGACCAGGCGTACCTGCGGATTCGTGTTGTATTCATCCCAAGCCGAGTACGTGCCCGTCGCATAGTAGGTCAGTACTTCTTCCGCCCGGAGACCAAAGATGACGCAATGCTCATCGCCACCGACGGCCTCGCGGATCTCGACATTGGCACCATCGAGCGTTCCCAGCGTGATGGCACCATTCATCATGAACTTCATGTTGCCGGTACCCGAAGCCTCCTTGGAAGCTGTCGAGATCTGCTCACTGACGTCTGCGGCCGGATAGACGATCTCGCCGATCGATACGCCAAAGTTCTCGATGAATACGATCTTGATCTTGCCCTTGATGCTGGCATCGTTGTTGACCTTCGCCGCCACTGCATTGATGAGGCGGATGGTCTCCTTGGCGATGTAGTAGCCCGGGGCAGCCTTGCCGCCGAAGATATACGTCGTCGGCAGCATATCGTAGCTCTTGTCCGTCTTGAGCTTGTTGTACTGGTACATGATATGCAGGATATTCATAAGCTGGCGCTTATACGAATGGATGCGCTTCACCTGGATATCGAAGATCGAGTCAGGATCGACCTCGATGTGATTGTGTTCTTTGATGTATTCGGCCAGAGCCACCTTGCGCAGGCGTTTGACCTTGCCGAGCTCCGCCAAAAACGGCTTGTCATCGACATAATCGTTGAGCAGGTCGAGCTGCTCCGGATGACGGTGCCAACGGCGGCTGCCGATTGTCGCATCAATGAGGTTCGCAAGCTCCGGGTTAGCTCCCATGAGCCAGCGGCGATGCGTGATGCCGTTCGTCTTATTGTTGAACATCTTGGGGTTATACTCGCAGAAATCACGCAACGTCGTGGTCTTGAGGATATCCGAGTGGATCTTGGCCACACCGTTCACGCTATGGCAGCCGACAATCGCCAGGCGGGCCATATGCACCATACCGTCCTCGATGATCGAGAGCGCGCGTACCTTGCCTTCATCCTGCGGATAGCGCTCACGCACTTCCTCCAGATGGCGACGATTGATCTCGTCGATGATCATATAGACGCGCGGCAGCAGTGTGCGGAACATGTCAACCGGCCATTTCTCGAGGGCCTCCGGCATGATGGTATGGTTCGTATAAGCAATCGTGCTTCTCGTGATGACCCAAGCCTCATTCCACTCCAGTCCCTCTTCATCGACCAGGATGCGCATAAGCTCAGCCACTGCCACTGCCGGATGGGTGTCGTTGATATGGATGGCGATCTTCTGGCCGAAGTCATGGATGTCCATGCCCGTCTTCTTGTAATGGCGCACGATGCTCTGCACGCCAGCCGACGTCATAAAGTATTCCTGGATCAGGCGCATGCGACGGCCATCATAGGTGCTGTCATCCGGATAGAGATAGCGCGTGATGCTCTCAACGAACAAGCGGTACTCGTTCTTCTGCCGCATCTGTTCCTGCGTCAGCATGCCATAGTCAGAGAAGTCGCGGTTGACCTCAGCATTCCAGAGACGCAGCGTGTTCACCGTATTGTTATGATAGCCGACAATCGGTACATCATACGGTACCGCCATGACCGTCATCGGATTCTCATAGACCAGCTTGAGGCTGCCGTCTTCCATCTCTTTCATATATGCATGGCCGTTGAACTTGACATCGACAGCCTTATCCGGCTTGCGGTACTCCCAAGCGAAGCCATCGCGCAGCCAGTTATCCGGGATCTCAACCTGGTTGCCATCGATGATCTTCTGCTCGAACAGTCCGTACTGGTAACGGATGCTGCAGCCATGTCCCGGCAGGCGATGCGCTGCCATCGAGTCGATGAAGCAGGCTGCCAGTCGGCCAAGGCCGCCATTGCCCAGGCCGGCATCAGGCTCCTCTTCATACGTCTTGAGCAGGTCGAGGTCGAAATCGTCCAGGACTTCCTTGACGGCTTCCTCGATGCCCAGATTGATGAGATTTGCCTTGAGCAGACGGCCCATCAGGAACTCGATGGAGAAATAATAAACCTGTTTCTCCTCGCGCTCCCCGTAGGTACGGTTCGTCTTGATCCAGTTATCCGAGATATACTGCTTTGCCGTTGCGGCCACCGTCTGGTAGATCTCCGTCGGTGTCAGTTCATTGAGGTCGCGCCCCCACATGATATGTGCCGTATTGACGAAGCGGTTCTTCAAGCCTTCTTTGAGCTTTTCAAATTCTTTGTTCTTGGGACTCTTCTGTTTCTTTTCTCTGGCCAAATCCAAACACTCTCCTTTGGCAGTATTCTTCCTCATGGAATAGCAAACAACAACAGCCGTTGTAACCGCCACTGCCCGTTATAAGCAGTGGTGCCTCGTTACAACGGCTGACCTTGACATCAGATGACGACATTCTTCGTGACAATCAACGGATAGTTCTGTGCACCTTTGAGCCACTTCTCCTTCGTGATGACCACGTTCTTGTCGCAGATGACATTCTCGATGAGCGAGCCATCCTGAATGTCACATTTCTGCATTATGATAGAATTCTTGATCTTAACGTCCTTGCCGACCTTGACGCCGCGGAACAGGATGCTGTTCTCGACCTCGCCGCGGACGACACAGCCGTTAGCGATCAGCGAATTCTTGACCTCTGCCGTTTCCTTATACTGAACCGGCACTTCATCCTTGACCTTCGTATAGATGGAATTCTCCCCCATGAAGAGCTCTTCCCATACTTCAGGTTCCAGGATATCCATATTTGATTTATAGTATGCTGCCGTGGAATCCACATGAGCAACGTAACCATCGTGTTCACAAGCATAGATGTTGTATTCCGAGGCACGGCGGATGATGCCATCCATCAGCAGATCCTGACCACCATGCTCATAGGTATAGCGGACCATCTCGACAAAGATACGCTTCTCCATGAGGTATACGTTCATGGAAACCTGCGAACCATCATAGACGGCTGGCTTCTCGGCAATATCCGTGACGAGCCCATTCTCTGCCGTCTCGATGACGACATTCTTGCCCGTGGTTTCTTCCGAGACCGTGTGATACACCATCGTGATATCAGCACTGGTATTCTGATGGAAGCGCAGGAGCTGGCTGAAGTCTACATTGTAGACAAAGCTGCCGCTCGTCAGCAGCACATATTTCTGCGTGCTGTGCTCGAAGAAATCCAGATTGTGATAGAAATTCTTCAGATCGCCTTTGCGGGTCGTGCTTTCCTGCTGCGGAGCTGGAAGATAGAACAAGCCATCATGGCGGCGGGCCAGATCCCAATCCTTGCCGGAACGCAGATGGTCAAGAACCGAGCGCGGCTTGTCGGGTAGCATGACTCCCACATTGGTGATGCCGGAATTGACCATGCTCGAGAGGGTGAAATCGATCAGCCGGTATCTGCCAGCAAATGGCATGGACTCCACGGCCCGTCGATCCGTCATCTCCCGAATCAGGCTATTCTCTTCCTGAAGATTGATAATCCCCATTACTGTTTTCAATTTTATTCACTCCGATCCAACTATGACTAAGGTTGCTGTGTAATCTTGTGTGTATCAGCCAGCCTGTTTGCTGCCTGCCTCCGTCAATACGGTCTCGCCCTCGGCTACTACAGTAATGGCGCCTTTCTCTCCGGCTACTTTCGCCCCCTCAGCGATCTCGCAGTTCTGCGCGACGATCGCGTAGTCGACGACAGCATTATCACGGATGACCGTCGACGGCATGATGACCGAGTTCGTGACCTTCGCGCCTTTGCCGATGCGCACGCCCGGGAAGATGACCGAGTTCTCGACCTCGCCCAAGACCATCGACCCCTCACTGATCATCGAGTTCTTGACCTTGGCATTCGGGCCTACATAATGCGGCGGCATGGACGGGTTGCAGGAGCAGATCTTCCAGTCGCCGTTGATCTCAAACGGCGGCACATCCTGCAAGAGATCCATGTTTGCCTGCCAGAGGCTCTCGATCGTCCCGACATCCTTCCAATAGCCATCAAAGGCATAGGAGTACAGACGTGCCTTGTCGGCCAGCATCTTCGGGATGATGTTCTTGCCAAAGTCATGGCTGCTCGTCTCATCCTTGGCATCGTCTTCGAGATACTTCTTGAGGAAGCTCTTATTGAAGATGTAAATGCCCATCGAAGCCAGATTGCTCTTCGGTTTCGCCGGTTTCTCCTCGAATTCTTCGATGCGTCCATCTTTATTCGTGTTCATGATACCAAAGCGCGGAGCCTCGTCCCAAGGAACCTCAATGACACCGATCGTAGCCTCGGCCTTGTTCATCTTGTGCGCCTCAAGCATCCACGAATAATCCATCGTGTAGATGTGGTCGCCAGACAGAATCAGTACATACTCCGGGTCTGCCAGATCGATGAAGTTGAGGTTCTGATAGATGGCATCAGCCGTACCGCGATACCAGTCAGCACCCTTCTCGCGTGCATACGGCGGCAGGATGAAGATGCCACCCTCTTTCTTATCCAGATCCCAGGCGCTGCCCGAAGCCAGATAGTTATGCAGTTCCAGTGGACGGTACTGCGTCAGTACGCCTACCTTATCAATGCCGGAATTCGCACAGTTGCTCAACGGAAAATCAATGATACGGTATTTGCCACCGAACGGCACAGCCGGTTTTGCGATTTTCTTCGTCAACGCCCCCAGCCGGCTACCCTGACCGCCAGCCAGAATCATTGCTAAGCATTCTGTCTTTCTCATAAAAAATCCCCCTTGGATGTGTAGAAAGCAATTTCCCCTTTTTTATGATTGCTTTCCATATATGTATCTATAAAAACAGATTTCTCTGTTTATATACATGAATATCCATTTTCAACGCAAAACCATAATTTTCCATCAAAAACGTTCTTCTTTCTCAAGCTGCCCGCGAGAGATTTCCACATCTGCTGCCCCACGGCAAACTCGCAGCCCTTGAGAAAATCAATTTATAATCTAGTAGATTCGCCAAAATTTTTCTTTTTCCTGCTTCAAAAGAAAAAAATTACCATAAATTTTATTTTTTATTTGATAAATATAAAATATGCTATTGTGTACAAAAAAAGGACGCTTTTATGACATAAAATCATAAAAACGTCCAAACCAACGCGCCAACGAACAGCGCGATGCTGAATCCCCGCATGGCATTGCTGACTGCCTTGCCATGTTCCCCGAAAAACAACGGCGCCAGCGGCCGCATCTCATGTACCAGGAACGATACGCAGATCATGATCAGCGGGCCGTCGTCTGTCACCCACTCGTAGAGCAGGATGAAGGCGACAATGACAATGGCCAGCAGCTCGCCACGGGCATAGCCGGTTTTCTTCGTCTGCAACGCCTCATCATGGACCGCACGGCTGACAGGATTGCCAAACTCATCCGTACGGTCCTCTTCACGGACAAACCAACGGTAGCGCATGCCAGCCCTCCTCTAATCTCAATACAGTTCCGCAGTATCTTCGACCAGGCCATCGAGCATATTATACAAGCTGCGGCCCGGGCAATCCGTCGAGTTGTACTCGCGGTGTCCCTTGATGTGCTCGCGGTCGGGATTGATGCCATAGAAGCGGCAAAGAGCGGCCAGCAGCTCAGCAGCCGACTCCATTTGGGCTGACGTCGGTACAGCCTCCATGAAATTGCCGACCACATTGACACCAATCGTATGCCAATTATGCTGATAACAATGTGCCCCGAGCATATCCATCGGCCGCCCGCGCTCGATCGTGCCATCCTTGCGGATGAGGAAATGATAGCCGATTCCCGACCAGCCATTATTCAGATGCCACTGATGGACTTCCTCTGCCGATACGTCACGATTGGTACCGCCGATGTGATGGAGGACAATGCCATCCGTCGTCGTGCGGTTCTCCAGCGAGCGGAACTGCAGATCCGTCTCGCGGATTGGCAGCCCCAGCTTGGCATCGCGCCTGACGCCGCTGCCATCCGCATTCCAAGCCGCCTCTGCCTGTGCCTGTGGCCAAAGCTCCTGCGTCAGGACAGCGCCAGCCCCCATGCATATGATGTTTTTCAAGAAATCCCTGCGATTCATGTATATCTACCTTACTTTTTTACAATAACAGTCCTTATTTTAATCCCCCATTCTGAAAAAAGGCGGTAAGTCCTAAAATCATGCCTGAACAGGGCGCAGCTGCCAGCTGCCATCACCAGCCAGATGCAGCTCCGTATCATGCTGGGCAAATAAAGTCGAACGATGGCCAACACTTACAATGCTCACCTGTGGCAGCTCCCGCTTGATAAGCGCATACATCTCCTGCTCTCGCGGCTCATCAAGCGCTGAGCTCGCCTCATCGAGGAAAATCCAATCCGGCTTTACGAGCAGCACACGGGCAAAGGCCAGACGCTGCTGCTCGCCCAGCGACAGGATGCGGCTCCAATCGTCGACATCATCAAGACGGCTGGCAAACTTCGCCAAGCCGACCAATTCCAGCACTTCCTGCAGCCGCTCTGGGTTACCTTCGGTCGTCAACGGATAGTAAAGCGCACGCCGCAGACTGCCCAGCGGCAGATACGGCCGCTGCGGCAGGAACAGGATGCGGCTGCCCGCCGGAAACGTAATCCCGCCCTTGCCATAGGGCCAGATGCCAGCCAATGTACGCAAGAGCGTACTCTTGCCGCAGCCCGAAGCCCCTGTTACCAATACGCGGCTGCCGCTCGGCAATGCCAATGTGCAGTCCTGCAGCAACACGCGCTCATCCGGCAGCTGCACATGCAAAGCCGTAAGCGAAAGTTCCTGACCTGCCTGTTCGCCGCGCTGCACACCATTTTTGATGGCGCTGACTTCCTCGATATGCTCCGTAAAGCCAAGCAGTCGGCGAATCACAGCCAGCAGCTGCGCGATGGTATCGTAGGACGTGACAAAAAAAGACAGCGCATCCTGTACGTGGCCGAAAGCCGTCACCGTCTGCATAAGCCCGCCCAGTGCCATACCACCCGCAAAATACCGCGGTGCTGCCAGTACCAGCGGCACGATGATTGCCAGCTGGGCATAGCCATTGACATAAAAGTTCAATATCTTTGTCTGGCGCATGAGCTGCCAGTAATTCTTGATGACATGGGCAAAACGCTCTTTGAAGCCAATACCCTCAGACGATTCGCCGCGATAAAAAGCAACGCTCTCACTGTTCTCACGCACACGCATCATATTGAAACGGAAATCCGCCTCATACCGCTGCTGGTCGAAGTTCAAACGGATAAGCTTGCGGCCTGCAATATGCGCGCCGACAGTGCCCAGTACCGAATAGATGAGTGAGAACCAGAACATATAGCCATAGATGACAAATTCATGGCTGCCTAATGGCACCGTAAAAGCTCCTGACAGATTCCACAAGACGACGCCGAATGCCGCCAGCGTCGTAAACTGCTTGAGGAAGCCAATCAAAAGCTGCAGTGTCAAAAGCACAAACTGATTGATATCCTCACTGATTCGCTGATCAGGGTTATCGGTGTCGCTTTTCAAGACTTGCAAGCGATAATAAGATTGCTCGCGCAGCCACTTGGCCATGTAGTCATTGGTCAGCCAGGTACGCCAATTGATCTGGACCATCTGGCGCAGATAGATGGCGTAAACAGCAATGAAGATATGCAGGGAAGCCAGGCCCGTGAATTCGCCGACCAGCGGCCAAAAGCTATCTGCCTGATACTGCTGCAGGGCATTGTAGAATTCATTGAACCAGCTGTTAATGCAGACGAGCAAGTATACATCAAAAAAGTTCAGTCCAATGACAAATGCCAATAATCCTCTGGCACGCCATTTATGCTCAGAATTCCAATAGCCGCGGAACAAGCGCCAAAAATCATACATAAATCTTCTTTTCACACCGTTCACATCCTCTTCTATAATAGGCTAAAAGGCCATTGTATTTTAGTATAGACGTTTCTCCAGTTTCCCGCAAGGCTTGATTATGATAGAATAGAAGTGGCCTTAGGCCATAACAACAGGAGGTTTATACACGAATGATTCTCTATATATTGGGCTTTACCGCCCTATTCTTGCTGTTTTTACTCTACCGTTATCTGCCGAGCAAAAAAATTTTCTGCTACTTCTGCCTGACGCTCCTAGCCGCCGGCGGCATCGTCTACTTCCTCTGGCCGGCAAAAGAACCTGCGCCAGCTGCCATAAGTGAAGAAGACATAAACTATCAGCTCGAGCAGCAACAGATATTTGCGGCTTGGTATGCAGGGTATCAGCGCGACATCAGTGAACTTGACCGCAATTGGCAATGGTACCATCAGATTCTCGAAAATTTCAAAGAAGACTCGATCAGTATCCAGACGGCTTATGTCCGCCTCAAACAGCTTGACCAGGACAGTTTGCAGCTGCGTGACCGCATCAGCCATAATGCACCACCAGTCACGCTTAACGATGGCTGCTACGACCTGCTGATTGAAGTCATGAAAAAGACCAACAGCTATGCCGATGCCCAATATCATACCATCGCTCTCACCAAGGCAGCTGCCGACCCTGCCAACCTGCGCTCCAACGACCAGGCAGAACAGAGCCGCATGCTCCAATCAATCATGATCCGCGAATCGCCAGCCGGTCTCTACACAGCCAAAGAGATTGCCACCATCCGCGACTACCTTGACGTACAGGAAGATACATCTCCTGCCCAAAAGCAGTAACTGCATATGGATACAAAAATCCCCCGTAAACCAGATTGTCCATCCAGTTTACGGGGGATTTGCTATCCAATGAACCTTGCCTTATGTTTTTTATATCAATGCGCTGCCCGCGCTAAGGCCGCGCGGCGTTTTGCCCGCAGATGATACCACGCCATCGGCAGCACCAGCATCGGGATGCCGGCAAACAAGGCTTCCTGCAGCTCTGGCGTAAAAATCATGACCACCAGGCAGAAGACCTGTGCCCAAATACCAAACAGCGTAACATACGGAAACAGCGGCGTCTTATAACGCAACGTACCGACCTTGCCCTCAGCCATCAGCTGCTTGCGGAAACGATACTGGCTCCAGCAAATAGAAATCCAGGCAATCGCGCCGGTAAAACCTGAAACAGCCAGCAGATAGGTGTAAATCACAGAGTCCGGATTGAATGCATAGAGCAGGATAACCGCCCAGCAGGCACAGATGGAAACGAGGATGGCCCGCGATGGCATGCCATTGTCGTTGAGCTTGCCCAAAGCCTTGGGAGCCATATCAAGCTTTGCCAGCGCATGCATCGCCCGTGCCGCGCCATAGAGACCCGAATTCGAGCACGAAATGGCCGCCGTCAGGATGACAAACGCGAAGAACGCACCAAATCCCGTAAAGCCATACTGATTGACTGCTGCAGCAAACACGCTCTCTTCCAGTGTTGCCTTGTCCCAGGGCAAAATCGAAATCAGCAGCAAAATCGGAATGATATACAGCGCAATGATGCGCCACGTCACATTGCGGACAGCAGTCGGAATACTCTTAGCCGGGTCCTTGCATTCGCCTGCTGCCAGGCCGATGATTTCCGTTCCCTGGAAGTTAACCAGAATGATAACCATCGTCAGCACGATAGCCCAATAGCCATGCGGAGCAAAACCGCCACTGCCCAGGAGCACGCTGGTGCCGATATAGCCCTGATCGCCGATGAGGCCAAGACAGATGAGTCCAGCCACAATACTGAAGGCCACGAGAGCTACAATCTTGATAAGTGATAGCCACGACTCGCTCTCGCCGAACTTATCGACATGAAACAGATTGATACAGGTCACAATCAGACTGAAGAGCACCGCCCACCAAAGCTGACTGACCATCGGCAAAAAACTATTCATGATGATTCCCGCGGCAATCATCTCCGAGGGAACATACGCGACCCAGGTAATCCAATAGGCCCAGCCTACGCCGCACGCCCAGGTTGAAGAAATATGTTCCTGCGCATAATTGACAAATGACCCCGATATCGGTTTTTCGACCGCAAGCTCCGCCAGACAGAGCATTACGCAGAGCACAATCAGACCTCCTAAAAGATACGCCAGTATCGATGCCGGCCCGGCCTTTTCGAGGACATACCCCGTACCGAGGAAGTAGCCACTGCCGATGACTCCGCCCAGCGAAATCAGCTGCAAGTGCCTGTTCTTCAACCCTCTGTTCATTTTCGATTCGTTCATGACCTTACTAACACAACCTTCCCAGTACCGCTGCCTGTTTGTGATTTGTATAGCATCTGCCATCCGCGGCACTTCATTTATTACTTCCTAAAGAATACTACAAACGCCAAGGAAATACTATAGGCTGAGAAAAGTTTTATGAAATAAATTTCCCTTTCCGTCCCTGTGGATATTACGCTATAATGAAATATGACAATCCCTGCCAAGAGGTGAAACTATGAACGCATACCGAACCATCCAGGAAACTGATGACTCCATCGAGACGCTCTATGAGATACAGAAATCAAAATTCATCACGCATCTGCGCCATGCCGATACCGAAGAAGAGGCCCGTGCCTTCATCCAGGCAATGAAGAAGAAATACTTCGACGCCCGTCACAACTGCTCAGCTTACGTGCTCGGCGAAGGCGCCGACAAACAAAAATCCAACGACGATGGCGAACCTGGCGGCACTGCCGGCAACCCGATACTCGAAGCCATCAAGAAAAACGAACTTACGAATATCGTCGTCGTTGTCACGCGCTACTTCGGCGGTATCAAGCTCGGTGCCGGCGGACTGATACGCGCCTACAGCCATGCGGCAGTGCTTGGCATTGAAGCCGCAACAGTACTTGCGATGACCCCATTCCAGCAGCTCGATGTGACGGTAGGCTACGACCTGCTTGCCACCGTCGAGCACTGGATGCGCCAACACGAAATCCGCAGCCTCGAAGCCGACTATGCAGATAACGTCAACCTGCACCTGCTCATCGAGCCTACTGCCAGCGAGCACGTACAGGCAGAGCTTACCGACCTCACGGCTGGACGCGCAAGTATCACCCCCGGCGATGAGCAGCTCATCGCCATTCCCGCCTCGTGAATACCGTCAACGACAAAAGAGGTGTTGCCCGCAAAAACTTTGGGGCAACACCTCTTATTTTTATAACATCTTATCCTGCTGAGCTGACAGTTCCTTATCAGCTGCCAAGCCATACATGGCCTGCGCCTCGGGGCTGATACTTACCGTATACGCCTCACCAAAGAAATGATCGCTCGCCACATCTTTGATTTGGTCTTCTACCTTTTTCAGCTGTCCACTCAAATCGCTGATTTTCTCCGCATTCGCATCCGCACTGATACGGTCAAGCTCAGTAATCTGTGAACGATAATTGAATTTCTGCGCTCTTAGTGTCTCCAGGCTGCCGTCGTTTCCCTCCGGGCTGGCGGCACCTGCTTTTCCCATGAGATAGGGCGAAATCCGATCCGTGGGATTGTAGAGCACATTGGGAATCGATACGACTTCCATATACTCACCTCATTCCTACCATAACCCTATCTTTATTATACCGAAAAAAAAGGCCCGCTGAAATAGGCCTTTCTTCCTCATATCATTAAATTCAGATTATTTTTTCACCATGGTAGACTTCACCAGCAATATCCGGCTTGACGCCATAATCGATGGCCCACTCGCATTTATATTTGATGGCCTGCGCATGGATGCTTGCCAGCCTGTCCTGCGTGCGCACCACCTTGCCCGGCACGCCGACCACGAGCGAGTTCGGCGGAATCACATCATTCTCACGTACCAGCGCTCCCGCCGCAATAATAGAACCACGGCCAATCTTCGCTCCAGTCAACACCGTAGCATTCATGCCGATGAGCACATGATCCTCAATCTCGCAGCCATGCACGACAGCACCATGACCGATTGTCACATAGTCGCCGATGATGCACGGATAGTCATCAGCCACATGCAGGCAGGCCAGATCCTGCACATTCGAGCACTCACCAACCGAGATATAGTTCACATCCCCGCGCGCCACAACCCCCGGCCAAAGGCTGGCAAACCGCGCAACCCGTACATCGCCAGCCACAAACACTTGTGGCGCAACGAACGCTTCTTCATCAATCTGCGGGCGAATCCCCTTGAACACATTATCTTTAAGCGTATACATAGAAACACTCCTTTGACCGGTCAAAATAAAAGAGCCTCGCCATTGTCCTCAAACGCGAAGCCCTTTTATACAAGGAACGTTGTCTTCAACTACGACCCTTGTAAATCGTAATTGAGAAAACGATTACGAGTGGGATGCAGCTCATACGTCCGCCTGTCCCTGCGCCTATCATAGCACCACACCAAGAAAAAAGCAAGCGCTTTTCCTATTTTTTGCTCGTCTTTTATCTTTTTCTTTCTTTTTATGCCGCTTTTAGAACAATTTACCGCGCACATTGCCGGTGAAAAGCTCAATCTCATGGATGAATTCCTTCCACTGCTCAGGCATCTCCTTGCCTCGCAGCGTGTAGCTGCCGCTGTCCTCTGTGCCATCGTGCCAGATGAGCTTCCATTCCACCTGCGGCAGGTAGTCATCGGCAATCGTATCCGACTGCGCGCTGAACCGCGCCGCCTGCGCTGCAATGCGCTCCAGCAGCAGCGGCACATTGCGCACCGAGTCGAACGCATGGCGCTCCGTGCCCAGCCCCTGCTTATGGCGCGTGAATACCACGATATGCTTGCCACGATTGATGATCAGCTTCTCCACCAGCTGGATCTGCTTCTGCTTCGGCAGATAGATCGTGCCACCGCTATTCTCAATCGTATCATGCAGAATAAGCGACACCTGCTCCAACTGGCGCACCTTATGGATTTCGACCCCGGGAATCCGGTTCATGAGATCGACAAACGCGGCCCAGCTGCCAGGATATGCCTGATCACCTACAATGCGGCGCATGCCAATCTTCGAATCCTTGAACGCCAGCCGCCACAAATGATGCTGCTCTGGCGGCGTCTCCGGCTGATAACTCGCCCGCCAGGACTCCAGATGCAGCTTCTCTAAGTGGCGCAGCCAGCGGCGGCCGCTTTCCAGCACCTGCATCTTTGCCGTTCCGCCTTCCTCACCATGCGTAACACGGTAATATAATTGCCGCTCCTTTACAAGCAATTCCACTTTCAGCGGATATTCTTCCATCTCAAACGTCAATTTTTCCAGCAATCCTACCTGTTCCTCCCATCATCCCCAGATTTCGTTCACTACTACCATCATACGCATAGGAACTGGTTCCGTCAAGAAATATCCTCTACATATAAACCTCATCCGTCAGCCTGCGTCTGACACCTGCCCCCAAAGGGAATACGATACCACAAGAAGTCCACGCTCTCTGCCAGCGTGGACTTCTTGCCCTGGTATAGAAATGTACTTATTTTTTCAGGCTCTCGCCATTGCTGGCTATGACATCTTTGTACCACCAGAAGGATTTCTTGCGGTAGCGCGCCAGCGTGCCTGAACCGTCGTCATGGCGATCGACGTAGATGAAACCATAGCGTTTGGCCAGCTGTGCTGTCGATGCACTGACAAGGTCAATGCATCCCCAGGTCGTATAGCCCATGACTGGCACGCCATCTTCGATGGCTTCGCCGACCTGCACGAGATGGTCATTCAAATACGCGATGCGGTAATCGTCGTTGACCGTCTTGCCCCCCTTGCCATCATCAACGAGCTCGTCTTTCGCCCCGAGCCCATTCTCGACGATGAACAACGGCTTCTGCCAACGGTTATAGAAACGGTTGAGCACGAAGCGCAGGCCCTGCGGGTCGATCTGCCAGCCCCATTCGGATTCCTTGAGATACGGATTGCGCTTGCCGCCCATGAGGTTGCCTGCGCCTTTCTCCGCCTTCGCATCGGCCGACTCGCAGATGCTCACATAGTAGCTGAACGAGATGAAGTCGACGGTATTCTCCTTCATGAGCGCCAGTTCCTCCGGCGTCGTCTTGATCTCGATGCCATTTTCACGGAAATAACGTTTCATGTAGCCTGGATATTCGCCGCGTGCATGCATATCGCCAAAGAAATCGTTGAGATTGTTGGCCAGCATCGTCTTGATGATGTCATCAGGATTCGGCGTCAGCGGATACGTCGGCATCGACAGGATCATGCAGCCGATCTTGGCCTCAGGCATCATCTCATGGCCGATCTTCGTGGCCAGAGCCGAGGCCACGAGCTCATGATGGCAGGCCTGATAGAGGTCTGACAGGCTGAGTTCTTCCCGCGGCGTCATGATGCCGCCGCTCATCAAGGGAGCGTGCAAGATCGAGTTGATTTCGTTGAAGGTCAGCCAGTATTTTACCTTGCCCTTATACCGCGTGAAAATCGTACGCACATAGCGCTCATAGAAACCAATGAGATCATGGCTTATCCAGCCGTTGTATTTCTTTGCTAAATGCAGCGGCGTCTCATAATGCGAAATCGTCACGAGCGGCTCGATTCCGTATTTATGGCACTCAGCAAACAAGTCATCATAGAATTGCAGGCCCTTTTCATTCGGTTCAGCATCATCGCCATGCGGATAGATGCGGCTCCAGGCAATCGAGGTGCGGAACACCTTGAACCCCATCTCGGCAAAGAGCTTCACATCCTCCTTGTAGCGATGATAGAAGTCGATGCCGACAAGTTTCATATTGTCGGCGGTCGGCTCGGCCGTCGGCGCCCCCTTGATGCCGCGCGGCATGATATCCTGGATATCGATGCCCTTGCCATCTTCGTTGTAAGCGCCTTCACATTGATTGGCAGCTACTGCGCCGCCCCATAAAAAATCCTTAGGAAAAGCCATTGTGCAAAACTCCTTTATGCGATTACCGTCAGAAGATTTTCTTCTTCTTTGATTTCCTGCCCCGTGACCGTGACGATATCCATATACTGATCCGTATTCGTGACGAGCACCGGCGTCGTGACATCATAACCCGCCGCCCGGATAGCTGCTGCATCGAACTCGATAAGCGTCTGCCCAGCCTTCACATGCTCACCCTGCTTGACCTTAGCCGTGAAATGCTGGCCCTCCAGCTTTACCGTATCCATGCCGATATGGATGAGCAGCTCCGTGCCCTTGTCGGTAATCAGACCGATCGCATGAGCCGTCGGGAACAGCGTCATGACCGTGCAGTCGGCCGGAGCGACCACGCGGCCATCCGACGGGTCGATGGCGATGCCCTTGCCGAGGACGCCCGTGGCGAACGCCTCGTCAGCCACATCTTCCAAAGCAACCAGCGAACCAGCCAGCGGTGCCTTGATGACCTCACGCTCCGCCGTCCGGCCGTCTTTTTCCTCGATGACCGTCAGTTTTTCCGCTGCCTCAGCCGGCTTGGCATCCTTATAGAGGACTGCCGTGACGATAAGGCCAAAGGCAAACGAGACAGCCGAGGCGATCATGCCGCCATACATACCGGAAAGATCTCCCGTCTGCGTGTCGATGAAGGTCGGATAGCCAAAGATGCCAAGACCGCCGAACATGAACAGCTTGACGGACAGCAGGGCCATCAGCGCACCGCCGATAGCACCGCCGATGCAGGAAATGATGAAGTATTTCTTACGGGGCAGCGTAACGCCATAGATGCATGGCTCCGTAACACCGAAGATGCCCGAGATGAAGGCCGGCAGGGAAAGACTTTTTAATTTTGCATCCTTTGTACGCAGGAAAATGCCGAGGACAACACCAATCTGCGCAAACGAACAGCCAAAATACGTAACGACAAGCGGATCGAAGCCATATACCGTGATGTTGTTGATCATGATGGGGATAAGGCCCCAATGCAGGCCGAACATGACGAAGACCTGCCAGAAAGCACCGATGAACAGTCCCGCAATGGCTGGGCTGACGTTGTAGATAGCCATAGCTGCGGCGCCGACGATCTGGCCAGCCCAGGTTGCCACCGGGCCAATGACCATGAAGGTCAGCGGCACCACAATCAGTATGGTGAAGAACGGCGTCAAGAAGCTCTTGAGCATGGTGGGCATGACCTTCGCCACTGCCTTTTCCACCTTGGCACCGAACCATACGGCCACGATGATGGGAATGACGCTGGAAGCGTAATTCATCAGGATAACAGGCAGGCCCAGCAGTTCCATATGAATGGCCGACTGGAAAATCGTGCCGTCAAAGAGGTTGTACAGCGTTTCCCCCTTCATGATGGCAGAAACCGTGGGATAAACCAATGCCGCGCCGATAGCCATACCCGTGAATTCGTTCATCTTGAACTTCCGGGCTGCCGTAAGGCCAAGGAAAATCGGCAGGAAATAGAAGAACATATCCCCTAGGATATTGAGCATCTGAGCCATGCCACTCTTGGCTTCCACCAGCCCCACGGCCATAAAGAGCGCCGTGAAGCCCTTGATCATGCCGGTTGCCACCAGCACGCTGAGTACCGGCTGGAACACGCCGGAAATCAAATCAATGAACCGGTCCAGGGGGCTGAGGTTCTTATCCTCTTCTTCCTCACCGCCCTTAGGAGCGTTGCCGGCGATTCCCGACACTTCCAGCACCGTATCATAGACATCGGCCACTTCATTGCCGATGACCACCTGATACTGCCCGCCGCTCTGGATGACGGTCACGACACCTTCGCGAGCCTTCAGATACTCCGTATCTGCCTTGCTCTCGTCCTTGAGCTTGAACCGCAGCCGCGTGATGCAGTGGGCCAAGCTGATGACATTTGTCTCGCCACCCACGTGACGGACAATGTCTTTTGCTAGTTCTTCATACTTCTTCATCATGAATCCCTCCAAAATTAAACAACTTTGAAGGTTTGGCCAACCTAATGTAACCATCCTAAACATAAAAAAAAAGCGTGGATCAACCGTGAGAACAGAAAAAGCCCTCAAGGTTTGGCCGCTCGCGCGTAACCATCCCGCTCAACTCGATTACAATAATAACAAATCGGTGGAGAAATGTCAACAAAAATCTCTGTCCCAGAACAGAACCAGCGGCCAGTCTGCCCGCCACGTTGTGCATGATATGGCTGTTGCTTCATCCCCCATGATTTTTCGTTTATTAATCAATTTTAATGAAAGCTATTTAGAATATACACGATGAATATTGCCGCAAAGAAAAGGAATCCTACGAGCATTCTATTTATGATTCATCATCATATCCCCCATTTCTTCCGTGCTACGATAAATCAACGAGGAGACATCATCTATCATGACCATGACAGCAAAAGAAATATTGAAATTCTTGCTTCCGGAATATCAAATACTAACCACTATCAATGAAAAAGGGTTCATTGCCCAAGATCCGGCAGAATCCCGCCTACGCCTTCCCCCAACACAAACATATCCCAGCGGAATGGTTGCGCAGCAAACGGAACCGGCCCCAGCCGCCGCTCAACCTATGCCCTCCATATCAGCCGCCCCGTTTCCCCAGCCTGATGAGAGCCTGACTTCTCCAAAGAATATATCCGGCAACGAAGAATCAAAAACAACCACGGAACCCAGCAATGCCTTTGCGGACCTGCCCGCTTCACTGAAAAAATACTGGGTGGGCTCTGAACGTGACCGCCATGCACTTTGCAAAGCGTTTCAACGGCCCTATGTCAAAGGATTCGAGCATAATATCCCGAAAAATGCCATCCTGCTCATCGGCGAAAACAGCCGCGGGAAAACATACGCCGTCAAATGTATCAGTGAACTGTTGAAACAGCGCAAAATATTCCGCTCCCCCGCTCTATCCATCATCGATTTCAACGATTACGCTGCGGATACTTCCCAGGGGCTGTTCCTAAGCGATTTATACCAGGCATTGAATACCCATACCGAAGCAGTCGTATTCGAGAATGTCGAAAAATCATCTATGCCCCAGCTTGAGATCCTGTACCAGCTTTTGACCGAGGGAACTTACAGATTATCCAAGCGGTACATGATGCACAACAGCAGTCTGGTTGAGGCCACAGGCATGCTGGACACAGGACTCGTTTCTAACATAGAGGCCCGGGGAAAGTTCTTTGTCTTTACGACGACCCTTTCACAGGCAAAGATAATCGCATTTCTGGGAAATAAAATCATAAAGGAGTTTGGCGACATCATAGCGCTGGATCCCATCGCAGGCAAACAGATAAAGGACCTGGCCTATACGCTCTGCGTCAACATGCTGCACAAGTGCAAAGACAATCTGCATATCGACGCTGAAGTCGACGAAACACTCATCAACGAATTAAGCACCCACTATGGCACCACGCATAGCATAAAAGATTTAGCCACTTACATAGAAGACCAGCTCTATGACCCTTTGACGGAGATGAAGCTGCAAGAGAAACTCCATGACCATGAGCGCATTCAGCTGTCATATGACAAGGGATATTGCGTAGCAGCAGAAAGCGGCGAAATCATAAGGACATCTGCCTACCAGAAGAATTACTATGCACTTGAACTTGAGGACGCGCGTCAGGAATTGGAGCAGGTAATCGGTCTTGCCAAAGTAAAAGAATACGTGCGGAATCTGGAAAACAACGTCAAGGTCCAGCGGCTGCGAGCCGGCAAAGGCTTAAAAAGCACCAATCTGTCCATGCATATGATTTTCGCAGGCAATCCCGGCACAGGAAAAACGACCATGGCCAGGATTGTCGCCAAATACCTGAAAGCAATCGGTGTGCTGTCCTCCGGCCATTTATGCGAAGTGACGAGAGCCGATTTGGTAGGCCAATACGTTGGCCATACCGCAGCAAAAACCACAGCTGTGATCAAGAGCGCCATCGGCGGCGTGCTGTTCATCGATGAGGCCTATTCACTCAGTAGAGGGAAAGGCGATGTTTTTGGCACAGAAGCGATTGACGCGCTCGTGAAAGGCATGGAAGACAATCGGGAGGATCTGGTTGTAATCCTGGCCGGCTACGAAAAGGAAATGCAGGAATTCCTCAAGACCAACAGCGGCCTGAAGTCCCGCTTCCCCAATATTGTTCATTTTGAAGATTACACCATCGAAGAAATGTGCCGGATTGCTGACGTCACTGCCACGGCAAAGGGCTACAAGCTCTCCGATCTCTGCACAGACGGCTTGCGGCATACCTTTGAGAAACATCAAATCAAAGGGAAGAATGACAGTGGCAATGGCCGTCTCGTGCGGAACCTAATTGAAGATGCTATCTTGAAGCAATCCCAAAGAATCATGCAAAATCCAGAAGACAATATGGAATTACTGCTCCCAGAGGATTTCGGCTTCACAGAACAAACAGGATTTGACCTTGAAAAACGTCTGAATAAAGTAATCGGCATAGAAAATGTCAAGAAATACATCCGCAGCCTTGCCGCCCGCATAAAGATCCAGGCCATGCGAAGGCAGGCCGGCTTGAAGACCGATGACACCCAAACCTTGCATATGATTTTTGCCGGCAATCCCGGGACTGGCAAAACCATGATGGCCCGGACGGTTGCAGACGTACTGTACAATCTCAAGGT
Organism: Pseudoselenomonas ruminantium; assembly: GCF_900113715.1. Lineage (GTDB taxonomy): Bacteria > Bacillota > Negativicutes > Selenomonadales > Selenomonadaceae > Selenomonas_A > Selenomonas_A caprae. Next base: position 164,326 of record NZ_FOQK01000003.1, read on the forward strand.
CATCCCCACCAACAAACTGATAGAAACCGACCGCTCAGGTCTTGTCGCAGGCTATGTGGGACAGACGGCGATAAAGACGCGCCAGGTAATCGAGACGGCCTTAGGCGGTGTGCTGTTCATCGACGAAGCCTATGCGCTGGCGCAGGGCAGCAAAAACGATTTTGGGCAGGAAGCCATCGATACACTCGTCAAGATGATGGACGATAACCGGGACCAGCTTGTCGTAATCCTCGCCGGCTACAGCGAGGATATGCATAGCTTCCTGCGCAAGAACGCCGGCCTGCAGTCCAGATTCGCCAATATCATCGAGTTTCCCGACTACACTACCGATGAGCTCATGCAGATTGCCGAGAATATGTATGCCGGCAATGGATATGTATTGGATGCAGACAGCCAGGCCCTCCTACGAGAAAAATTTGCCGCAGCCCGCTTGGACAAACAGTTCGGCAATGGCCGCTATGTAAGGAACGTATTCGAAAAATCCATCAATAACCAGGCGCTGCGCCTGAGCAAGGAAAACAATCTTTCCCAAGCTGCATTGAGCACCATCACGAAAAACGATATACAGGAGGTCTGATGATATGAAAGAACGGATTTTGAACTTCATGGCAGGACTATGGTTTTTCGGGATATTGATGTGGGCACTGCTTTTTGGCGTCCTTGCCCTGCTCATGATTTCTTTCTGCGATATCGCCGGCATGCTTAACAGCGGATTTTCCAAATCCGCCATTGGCCTAATCGTCTGCTTCTTATTGGGAATGATTTTAACCCTAACAGGTGCGATTCCTGTATTCAGGAAATGCTACTATAAATTACCCTGGCTATACCCTTTCAGCATGATGCTCAGCATGGATCTTTTCATCGTGAGCATTGCGGAAACCATCTTAGCCAAAGGATTTTCTGTAATCAGTACGCCACGTCATACCATAACCATAGCCGTTATGGTTGTGCAACTCATTGTCTGCAGGCTTGCAATGTGCGCTTATCTGAAAAAATATCCCATGGCCATCCACCAATATGACAGGCTGGAGTGATACGAATGGAAAACAATGAACGAAAGAATGAACATACACTGGAAAACCACAGGGAATACATCCCTGACATAGCGCAGGGAATGCCAGATCATAGCCATGAAGCGGCTTCCCCTTTCACCAAGCGCATAATAAAAGAAGCCGTCCCGCTTCTCCTGGCCAGTATGCTGGCCATTATCTTCGGGATGATGAGCCATTCCGGCCACGCTGTCAACAAGAGCAGTGACGCAAAAGCAGCCCTCGAAACCCATATGTCCACTACACTGCCTGCCGGTACCAGGCTGCTGTCAAAAGACGAGCACTACGCCGGTGGCGATATGACCATCACACATAAAGATTCTGCGGCAAAAACCAAGCTGTATATTTGGGATTATGCCGCAGAAGATGGGGACTATGTGCAAATATTTGTAGATGGGGCACCACTTGGCGAGCCTTTCATGATAAAAAATACCCCCGTAGCTCTTACGGTGCCGGCTGTTGGCGAAGTCAAAGTCGTAGGCACCCGAGATGGCGGCGGCGGCATAACTTATGCAGTTTATTATGAATCGGATCAGACCACCTATTTCAATGGCATGAACCAAGGCGGCAGCAATGTGTACACACTGCTGCGGGAATAATTATTTTGCCGGCCAATACAAAAGAGGGTGTGACAAAATGCAAAAGCATTTTGTCCACCTTCTTTTTTCATGCCTATTTTTACTTTTTAGAGAATAACCGCTGAAAAATGGGCACAAAGCCCCTTTCCCCATAAAACAGTATTTCTACAGATTATGCGGCTTTCTTCAAACGTAACTTTTTTTTATGATATTTATAGAGGTTGTGCCCAATAGAAACCAGGAAAATCTCCAACCGGACCTGTTTCATACCTTTTCGGACAATTCGTTTGTACCAACGATTATTTTTCATGATGCCGAAAGTTCCTTCTGATTGAATGGAACGATTCATACGGAGAAGTGCACCATGGATGCTTTCTAGGTTATCCACAACTTCCTGATGCATGGAAGTCAATTCTTCGTTGATGCGAATGATTCTATTCTTGTCCGTCCTTTTGCATTGTGTAGCATAAGAACAATCGGTACAATCTTCGCATTGATATATTTCTTCCTGACGTCCATACAGATTTCCTTTGATATTCTTGCGATATTTGAGATGGAAGGCTTTTCCCGCAGGACAGCGTAGTATACCGTCTTCGTCAATCTTGAAATTGACTGGCCGAAAGGGATTATCCCGATATTTCGTGTTGGTTGTTTCTTTTTTGAACATGGGAAATTTCATATATTTTTCCATGCCGTGCTGCTCACAGAAAATGTAATTGTTGTAAGAACCATACCCTGCATCGGCCACAGGATATTTCGGATAGAATCCATATGTTTTATGGAACTGCTCCAATAAGGGAATGAAACAGTCCATATCCGAGCGGTACTGATTGACGTCAGCTACAGCGATGTATTCATCGGCAATACCGAATTGGACATTATAGGCGGGGAGCAGCTGGTCGTTTCCCATATAGTCCTTCTTGATCCGCATGAATGTTGCCGAATGGTCTGTTTTGGAATAACTGTTGCGGTTAGGCCCGCAAATGGTAATCCGTTCGACATACTCCTCAAGCTTTTCGATATATTCCTGCAGGCGCTCGTAGTGCCTCTGTTGTGGCGTTTTGCGATGACCAATACCAT
>NZ_FOQK01000021.1 GCF_900113715.1 Pseudoselenomonas ruminantium
GCTGATGATGTCGTTTGAAGAATACATCCGGGCCACAAGCATCATAGTTACAAACCCATTGCCTGAAGGATCTTCTGTCAACACCTGCATCCGCGGCTATGGAGGCATAACTGCCCTCTCCACGTTTATACTTTTCAATGAAGTGGATTTTCTCTTCGGGTGATAATCTCTTCTTGTACATAAAATGCTCCCTATCAAGCAGACAGTTTTATTATTTCTTCTGTCTACCTAATAGGGAGCATATCACATCCTGCCAGGATGCGGGGCTTTCATTCACGGTTTGAGTACCTTGACGGGCACGACTTCCTTATTTGACCGGTCAAACCGGCCGATGCCGATAAACCTGCCACTTGCATAGACCTTGAGCGTATCGCTTTGGGGTATATGCTGGCGTTCCCCGGTGGCAAGGCCATTGCAGAAGGCCTTTTCCCGCAGAGGATTCAGGTCGTAACGCTCCAGATGGCTCAGGAAATCTGACGGAGCCAGCAAGGCGCTGGCTCCCCTTTCCTTGAGCTCCTCGAGGGTCAGCGCATCTTCTAAGGCAAAGTCGCCGACACGGCGGCGCACGAGAAAGGCCATCGTCGCCGGAATGCCAAGAGCTGCGCCAAGATCGGCACACAGGCTGCGGATATACGTCCCCTTCGAACAGTCCGTATCGATCAGCAAAGTATCCTTACGGCACGCCAAAAGTTCGAGCCGGTGGATAGTCACCTCACGCGATGGCATGTCAACCTTCTTGCCTTCACGCAGCAGGTCACAGGCACGGCGGCCGCCAATCTTGATGGCCGAATGTGCCGGCGGCACCTGCGTGATATGGCCGCGGAATCCAGCCAGTGCAGCTTCGATTGTCTCCGCATCCGGCAGCGTGAACTCTGGCAGCGATTCGATGATCTCGCCTGTATCGTCGCCACTGTCCGTTGCCAGGCCGAGTTTTACCTCGGCGCGATACGTCTTATCCGCAAGCTCGAGATACTCGATCAAACGGGTAGACGCTCCGACAGCCACCGGCAGGACACCTGCCGCTGCCGGGTCGAGCGTGCCCGCATGGCCGACGCGCTTGACATGCAGCACCCGCCGCACAAAACCGATGACATCATGCGAAGTCATGCCAGGGGGCTTCAGGACGTTGAGAAACCCACCGATGTCGGGGATGACCGGCGCTGCCGGCTTCATCTCCGTCATGCCTGCGGCTCCAAGGCGTCAGCGATGGCCGCCAGCAGGGCTGCCTTGGCCTCGGCAAACGGCCTGGCAATCGAGCAGCCCGCCGCGCGCACATGGCCGCCACCGCCAAACTGCGTGGCGATTTTCGTGACATCCAGTCCCTTCGAGCGCATGCTGACACGGCAGCTGTCCTTTTCTTTCTCCTTGAGCACGATAGCCAGCTCCGTTCCCTCGACCTTGCGGATCATATCGACAAGACCTTCGGCCGATTCGATATGTTCAAGCATCTCAAAGTCAAGGAATACGCCGACCACGCGGCCTTCATGGAATAGCTCCATATGCTGCAGGGCATCCGCCAGGCCTTTGAGGCTTTCATACGGACGGCGCTCGAGCCCCTCCGAAATGAGATTCGGCTCGGCACCGGCTGCCAGAAGTTCGGCACCAGCGCGCAAGGTCTCCGGTGTCGTGTTGGAGTAGCGGAACCAGCCCGAGTCCGTTGCCAGACCCGTATAGAGGCACATGGCACAGTCGCGGCTGAACGAACCGTTCATCTCCTTCACCAGTTGATAGATTATTTCTGCGGTTGCCGCACAGGTTCCATCGAGATAGAGCTTATCCGCCGCGCCATCGTTGGTGATGTGATGGTCGATGTTGAGGACTTCAGCATCGACGACATCCTTCACCCTGCCGATGCGGTCAAGGCTCACATCCAGCGCCACCAAGACGTCGGCTGCGATGTTCTGCCCTTCCTCCGGCTTCCCTAAAAGCTCATATCCCGGCAACATATCAAATATTGCCGGGATATCATCATCGATGAGAACCTGCACGTCCTTGCCCAAGCTCTTCAAGAAGTGCATCAGGCCAAGCGACGAGCCGATGGCATCGCCATCGGGATTCGTGTGGGCCGTGATGACAACCTTCTGCGCCGCCGACAGGACTGCCGCAGTTTCCCTCAATGAAATTTTCATCTGTTGTTATTGCTCCTCATCCGAATGCTTGCCGTTAGCTTCCTCTTCTGCCTTGATCTTCAGCAGCAGCTCCTGGATATGGGCGCTGTAATCCAGCGACTTATCCAGCTCAAAGGAAAGCTCCGGCGTGAAGCGCAGGCGGATGCGTTTGCCGATCTCGCGGCGGATGAAGCCGAGGCTGCTTGTAAGCCCCGTCCAGCAATCCTTGACCTGCTGCTCACTGCCCATGAGGCTCACGTAAATCTTCGCCTCACGGAGGTCACCCGTGCATTCCACCGAAGTAACCGTCACGAATCCGATGCGCGGATCCTTCAGTTCACGCAGGATGATCTGGCTGATTTCCTGCTTCATAAGCTCCTGGACCTTTTCTACCCGAAGCTGACTCATCGGCATTCGCCTCCTTTATGTAAACGATAAATCATCAATCTTCCTGCTCAGCCTTAGCCTTGGCCTCTGCCTGAGCCTTGCGCTTCTCAGCAGCAGCCTTGTTGGCCTCGGCGATCGACGTAGCGATCTCTTCCATCGTGTAGGCCTCGATGATGTCGCCTTCCTTGAAGTCGCGGAAATCGACAATCGAGATACCGCACTCGTAGCCCTCGCGGACTTCCTTGACCTCATCCTTGAAGCGGCGCAGCGAATCGATCTCGCCATCGAACACTTCGATGTTGTCGCGGATGATGCGGATCTTGGAATTGTTGCAGATCTTGCCTTCGAGGACATAGGAACCAGCAACGAGTGCCTTCGAGAACTTCATGACCTGACGGATCTCGACGCGGCCCTGGATGACCTCTTTGTACTTCGGCTTGAGCATGCCGCTCATAGCGTCCTTGACATCGTTGAGGGCATCATAGATGACGCGGTAGGTGCGGATGTCGACATCCTCGTTATCAGCGACCTTGCGGGCATTGGCATCCGGACGGACGTTGAAGGCGATGATGATGGCGTTGGCTGCCGAAGCCAGCATGACATCGGACTCGTTGACGGCACCGACACCGGAGTGGACGATGGAGACGCGGACCTCGTCGTTCTTGTTGAGCTTCAAGAGCGAGCCGCAGAGAGCCTCGACAGAACCCTGGACATCAGCCTTGACCACGATGTTGAGATCCTTGATCTCGCCTTCCTGAATCTGCTGGAACAGCGCATCAAGGGAAACCTTCTTGCTCTTCATGAGCTGGTTGCGCTCGCGCTCGACACGGGCCTCGGCGATGCTACGGGCCTGTTTCTCCTCGAGGACTGCCAGGATATCGCCGGCAGCCGGTACATCGTTGAGACCGAGGATCTCGACCGGTACCGACGGGCCAGCCTTCTTGACGTTGTTGCCGCGGTCATCGACCATCGCACGGACTTTACCATAGGTCGTGCCGCAGACGATAGAATCGCCGATGCGCAGCGTACCGCTCTGGACGAGGACCGTTGCCACCGAGCCGCGGCCCTTGTCGAGCTTGGCCTCGATGATGACACCGCGGGCCTCGCGGTTCGGGTTGGCTTTGAGCTCCTCGACCTCAGCGACCAGCAGGACGTTTTCCAGCAGGTCATCGATACCCATCTGCTTCTTGGCCGAAACCGGAACCATGATGGTATCCCCGCCGTATTCCTCCGGCACGAGGCCATGCTCCATGAGCTCCTGCTTGACGTGGTCCGGATTAGCGCCCGGCTTGTCGATCTTGTTGATAGCCACGATGATAGGAACCTCAGCGGATTTCGCATGGTTGATCGCCTCGATGGTCTGCGGCATGACACCGTCGTCAGCAGCGACTACGAGGATCGCGATATCCGTGATCTGGGCACCGCGGGCACGCATAGCCGTGAAGGCCTCATGACCCGGCGTATCGAGGAAGACGATCTTCTTGCCCGAGCAGTTGACCTGATAAGCACCGATGTGCTGGGTGATACCGCCAGCCTCATGGGTCTGCACATGGGTATTGCGGATGCAGTCGAGAAGGGACGTCTTACCATGGTCAACGTGACCCATGACCGTGACGACCGGCGGACGGAGTTTCAGGGACTTCGGATCATCCTCGATCTCCGGGATTTCCGTCGGGTCTACATCTGGCGGCAGTTCCTCACAGGTGACACCGAACTCCGAAGCAACCAGAGCTGCCGTGTCGAAGTCAATTTCCTGGTTGATGGTCGCCATGACACCCATCATGAAGAGCTTCTTGACGACTTCTGCCGCCGTGTAGCTCATCTTCGATGCCAGGTCTTTTACGGCGATGCTCTCCGGCAGCTTGATGTGCTTCGGACGAGCGATCTCGACCTTCGGCGCCTGCGGCTGCTGGCCGCCACGCTTGTTGTTGCGGCCGCCGCGGCGGTTGTTGCGGTCATTGCGTTCATTGCGGTTGTTGTTGCGGTTATTGCGGTCGTTGCGGCCACCATTGCCACGGCCGTTGCGATCGTTGCGCTCATTGCGGCCGCCGCGCTCGTTACGGTCGTTGTTGCGTCCGCCACGATTGTTGTTGTTATGGTCGTTGTGGCTGCTGCCACCGTTGTTGTTGTGATTTGCCGACCGGTTCTGGCTGCTTTCCGTACGGCTGCCGCCATTGTTGTTATGATGCTGGCTGCCATTGCTGCCATGATGATTGTGGTCGTTATGGGAATTGTTCTGTTTTTCCACGCGATTTTCCTGTGCCTTTGGCTGTTCTTTCTTCGCCGGAGCAGCCTTCTTCTCGAAATGTGCCTTGACAGCGCTGCGTTCCTCGTCGCCGACGCTGCTCAGATGATTGGCCACTTTGAAGTTGCCCTTCTTCAGGATATCCAGGACAACCTTGCTCTCCGTGTGGAATTCTTTTGCCAATTCAAAAACTCTGTATTTGGACATCGATCTACCCCCGATTATATCATAGCGATTCCTCCATCAACTGGTGCAGTTTCTTGGCAAAGCCCGCATCCGTCAGCGCTGCTGCGGCGCGGTATTCCTTGCCGAGGCAGGTACCGAGCATCTCCCGGTCCAGCCCTTCTGCATAGGGAACCTTATATTTCTCAGCTAAACCTTTATAGGTCTTTTTCGATTCATCAGCAGCATCCGCCGCGACAAGCAGATATACTGCCTGCTTTTTCTTCATCGCCTGCTCGACAGCAAAGGCGCCGGAAACGATCCGGCGAGCCCGCTGGGCCATGCTCAGAAGATTCGTGATGCGCTGTTCTTTGGTAAATGCCATGGTCATTCCTCTGTCTTCGCCGTCGCAGCCAGCGCTTGCAGCTGCTGCGCCAGCGCTTCGTAAACGGCAGGATCGATAGCATTCTTGAAGGAACGCTCGAGGCCCCGGCTTTTGCGGGCCGCCTCAAAGCATTCCTGTTTTGGACAGATATACGCGCCGCGGCCGGCTTTCTTGCCGGTGGTATCCACCGAATACTCGCCCTCCGGGCTGCGCACGATACGGATCAGTTCCTTTTTCGGATGGCTTTCCTGGCAGCCCAGGCACATCCGCTGGGGAATTTTCCTCGTCTTCAAACTCATTCACCTTCTGCCGTGAAAGACTCGTCGCTCTCGACCTCGACCTCGTTCATGTTCTCGTCCAGCTGCTCTTCAGCGGCCTGCGACTCGCTCTTGATGTCGATCTTCCAGCTCGTCAGCTTTGCTGCCAGACGGGCATTCTGGCCTTCCTTGCCGATGGCCAGCGACAACTGGTAGTCCGGAACGACAACGCGGGAAACCTTCTCCTCTTCGTTGACGGCCACCGAGACGACCTTGGCCGGGCTCAGTGCATTGGCGATGAACTTGGCCGGATCCTCGCTCCATTTGACGATATCGATTTTCTCGCTGCCGAGCTCGTCGACGATAGCCTGTACGCGCATGCCGCGATGGCCCACGCAAGAGCCAACCGGATCGACGGACTCGTCCTTCGACCAGACAGCAATCTTCGAGCGGTTGCCCGGCTCACGGGCCACCGACTTGATCTCGACGATGCCTTCCTGGATCTCCGGCACCTCAAGCTCGAAGAGGCGCTTCAAAAGGCCCGGATGGGTGCGGGAAACAACGATCTGCGGGCCCTTGTTCGTCTTCTTGACCTCGACGATGTAGGCCTTGATGCGGTCGCCGTGCTCATAGACTTCCGTCGGGATCTGCTCTGCCGGCGTCAGCACGGCCTCGGTCTTGCCCAGGTCGATGAACACATTGCGGTTCTCGACACGCTGGACAAGGCCCGTCAGGATATCGCTCTCGCGGCTCTGGAACTCCTCGTAGATGATGCCGCGCTCAGCCTCGCGGATACGCTGCACGACGACCTGTTTTGCCGTCTGGGCTGCGATGCGGCCGAAGTTGGCCGGCGTCACTTCGATCTCGATGACATCGCCGACTTCGTACTCCGGACGGATCGTGCGGGCCTGAGCCAGCGAGATCTCCGTGATATCATCCTCGGTATCCTCGACAACCGTCTTGATTGCGTATACGTGATAATGTCCCGTCTCACGTGAAAGCGTCACCCGGACATTCTGGGCCGAGCTGAAGTTGCGTTTGTAAGCGGAAATCAGCGCAGCCTCGATGGCCTCAAACAGCACCTCTTCGTCGATGCCTTTCTCCTTGCCCAGCTCGCGCAGGGTGTCCAGGAACTCCTGCCCATTGTCTCTAGCTTTCGCTTTCGTAGTTCTTCTTGCCAAAATCTTATCCTCCCAATTTTATATAAAGGCAACCGCCTTAAAAGTCGATATGCAGGCGAATCTGTGCCGCCTTGGAAAGCTCGATGACCGTCGTCTCATCCAGCGTGACCGCCTTGCCGTCAAAACCAGTGAGCACGCCGGTCCATTCCTTCTTGCCATCCATAGGAGCGTAAAGGGTAACATCTACCTTCTTGCCCTGCTCACGCTCGTAATCACGCGGCTTGCGCAGCACGCGGTCGATGCCTGGGGATGATACCTCCAGGATATAGCTGTCAGGAATCACATTCCGCTCATCCAGCTGTACCTCCAGCTTCTCGCTGAGTTCCTGACAATCCTCGATATCAATGCCACCGTCTTTATCGATGTAGACGCGCAAATACCAATCCGTGTGCTCCTTGACATACTCGACATCAACGAGTTCGATGACGTCCTGGCCTGCCAGCAGTTCGCTGACAATCTCCTCGACTGCTGCCTCGATATTCTTTGCTGCCATACATCCACCTCCCATATTTTGCTTCCTACATAAGAATTAAAGAGTGGGTTTGCACCCACTCTTTAACGTAAGATAACTTAAATTAACTTTGTTTAGTATACCATGTAGCAGCGCTTGTGTAAAGGGATTTTTCTTGACAGGTCAAAAAATCTTAGCCTGCCTGTCCCCAATCCTCATTTGCGCGTCAGCTTCTGGCCGTGGTCAATCGTGATATGCGGCTCGACATAGTTGTTGTTCTGCCAGTCGCCGCCCTCCCATTCGATGAACAGGTCATGCTCGCCATTGGCCTCCAGGATGACAAAATGGCCAGAGCCCGGCGTACCCTCCTTGACATCATAGGTGCGGACAATCCGGCAGCTGTTGATGACACCCGGCTGGATGCTGACGACAAAGTTGCCCTTTGCATCGTACCAATTGCCCGTGAACTGCTCATCGGCAGTTGCGGCACTGGCCACAGCCATGCCATCAAAATTACCGGCGGTGCCTGATGCACCGCCGGCAAAAGCCACGGATACTGCTAATGCTGTTGCTGCTAAAATGCGTTTTACCATGATTATCCCTCCAAGTTTACTTGATAATACATGGTATTCGCTGTTTTTGCCCAATCTCCTGCTTTTCAGGCCATCAGATTTACATAGCGGCTCTGGACAGCGTCCATCATTGACTCGTAGCAATGGAAAAGATTTTCCAACACCGTGCGCTCCTCATCGTAGGCGCGGCGGCCGAAAAGGTTGCGGATCTGCTGGCGGGCTGCAATATCGTCGTCATCGTAGATGTCCATGAGCAGCTTCATGCTGACGCAATGCCCCGGACTTTTCTCTTTCCACATAGCCCCTAACAGCATGACATAGAGATCCTTGAGCCGTTCGGTGAATTCAATGATGTTCTTCGCTGGGTACCGCTTGAAATGGATAGAGATGATCTGACCAGTCAGAAGCTTCATCTCTTCCCACTTGTCATCATCCAGGACCCATTCGGCGCGCATGCGCAGATCCTTCTCGATGAACGCATATGCCCGCAGACGGTCAGTCCAAGAGGTCGACAACAGCCATCGATAAAACTTTTCCACAACTACCCCTCACTTTCCCAGTGGTCTTCCATTCGCAGAATCTTTATCGATCCCAGATCCGCCTGATACGGCAGCTGTCCCCCCTAGTTCCCTAGTCCTATTATACGTTATTTTGCTAATTTTCGCAATATAACCAAAGAATGTATACACAGCACGCACAGCGCCCCCTTTTCCTAGGAAAAGGGGGCGCTGCCTGCTATCGTTATCGTCTTGTCATCAATGGCGTTCCTTCATCAGGACTTTGACCTGCCGCAGGAAATCGATCATGCTGCAGGCAATCACGTTCTTCTCGCTCATCAGCTCCTTGAGCCCATGGATATTCTGGCGCATCGAGCTGACCAGGCCGCCTACCGAACTGGCGCCGTCGGCCACCGAGTCCATCATGCTGCTGGTCTTGTGGATGCCTGCCACGATGCGCTGGCTGTAGTCGCCAACGCTTTCCGTGCTCTTGGTCACATCATCAAAGCTGGCCTGCACCTTACCGACAAAGGAGGCATTCTCCGACGTCTTCTGGCGGGTCTGCTCGATGGCCTGGTTCAGCTCCGCAATGGACTGATACAGCGAATTGATATTCGTATCGATGCCCTCGACCAGGCCCTTGGTCGAGGCTGCCAGCTCGCGGATATTCTCCGCTACGACACTGAAGCCGCGGCCAGCCTCGCCTGCGCGGGCTGCCTCGATGGAGGCATTGAGCGACAGGAGGTTCGTGCGGGTAGCAATCCCCTCGATGCCCTCGGACATCTTCTTGATGTTGGTGAACTTCTCCTCGAGCTGCTGGAAGACCGCCGTGATCTCATCGAGCTTGCCCTCGATTTCCTGCATCTTGCCCGCCAGCGATCCCACGCTGTCGCCCGCATCGCTGACTACCGACTGCGATTTCTCCATGATGGTGGAGATATTCTGCGCATAGTCCTCCAGCCTGTTGAAGTGGTCGTTGAGCGAGGCGAAGTCCTCGTTCACCTGGCCGATGCCCGCATAGGTTTCGTTCATCTTGTGGACATATTCTGCAATGCCAGCTTCGGCCTGGGTGAGCTCGTTCATGCGCTCATCCAGGTAATCGATGCCGTAGGCGATCTGCTCATCCACCCGCTCCGGTCTTGCCGGTGCTGCCGCAGCGGTCCGTGCCACGGCCTTCACGGCCTTCGGCGCTGCCACCTGCTGCTGTTTCTTTTCTGCAGCCCGCTGATTGTACAGCGGCTCTTTGCTTTTTCCGAAATTAAAGAATCCCATGATATGCTCCTTACTCAAATACCGCTGCAATCATCGTCTGATTGAAATGCTGCTCATAGATCTGCTCACCATAGCCGCCCCAGCCGACATAGCTGCCCAGTGCCGTGCCCATGCTGCGGAAGAATTCATCCGCATAGCCCTCGCTCTCGAAGAGCAGCGTGCGCGCCAGGCAGTTGACCATGATCGACAGCGACGGATGCGGCACTTCGCGCTGGATCTTCTGTATGGTCTCCCGGTTGACCTGACGATAGTCGTCCGGCTGCAGCATAACGATCTGGTCGTTCTCATAGATGCGCGCATGATATTTCATCGTCCGGCGGTCTGTATCCATGTCATCGTTGGCGATGATATACATATCCTTGCCGATGATGCGGCCCACCGGATTGCTGTCGAGGAAGCTGCGGTCCATCTGCGAGGCCGACAGGCCATGCATCTTCGCTTCCATCTCCGATGCCGGGCAGCCATCATAGGCCATGACCTTGCGATGGAAAGCATCCACCGCAGTGGCCGTCAGCGGCTCGCAGATTGGCTTGTAGATATTCTCGCGGTAGAGATGGATGCTGCCGCCGAGGTTGCGGAGCAACACGAACACGCTGGCCTTGTCATAAACCTTGCCGTTCAGCGATACCAGCGTCTTTTCGGCCAGGCCTCGGTCGCCAGCAGTGCCGCCGAAGACCGGGATGTTCTCCTTGCGCAGCACCGAGTTCAGCACTGCCAGCACCGACTCCTCGCAGGAAATCAGGCCATTGGTGGCCGTCAGGCAGATCGTATCATCGGCGCGGTGCGTCCCGAGCCTCCGGACTGCCTCCTGCACGCGGCCCACATATTTGAGCGGGCAGCGGTCGGCCTCCTCCAGCACATTGCCTACGCATTCGATGCCGCTTGCAATCGCCAGGACTTCCAGCGTGTCGTGGAAGATACCTGCCTGGGAAAAAGCGGCAATGGAAGTCGTCCCCATGACGATGCTCTGCGGGAACCGCGCCTGCATCTTGCTGGCGGTCTCAGCAAAAGCATCCACTGTCGTCGTGAACCAAACGAATTTTGCCTGCGTCATGCCCTGACACGCCCGCTCGATGGCATCATCCACCGGCACGGCCTGACTGCGTCCAATCTTATACTCCATATTCTTCTCCTTGTCTCTTCCCTCTTCGCAAGGACTTACGTCCGTTTTAATCAATCTTTAATTGAAGCATACTACGCCGAGTTTTTTCCTGTCAATTGTACAATACATGCGAAATGAAAAAATTTTCTGTTTTTTTGTCTTTTCCCCGCGGAACCCCGCGCCTGCTATGCATCCCGGCGCCAAAACACACAAAAAAAATACCCGCTGCAGCTATACTGACCGCAGCGGATACCTTCTGGAAATCCTGTATGATTTTATGCCTTGGTGATCGGCGCATATTTCTGCATGAGACCTTTGACCCCCTGGCCAGGGAAGGCGATCTTGAGCTCGACCTCTTCGCCGCTGCCTTTGACCGATACGACGGTGCCGACGCCCCATTTGCCATGGCGCGCCTTGTCGCCGACCTTCCACTGGATGCTCGTGTCCGGACGGATGACGCCGCCGCTGGGCTGGACGTTGACGTTCTTCTTCTGCAGGGCTGCCATGGCCTCAAGGGCGGACTGGGGCTTGCCACTGAAATGCACGCCATTGCCCATCTGGCTCGCGCTGGGGCGGAAGCTCATGAAGCCGCTCTGCTGCTGGGCACCATAATGGTTCGCGTTGGCAAAGCCATAGGCATTGGCCCGCGGCACGAGGCGCTCGACGTAGTCATCGGGGATCTCCTGCAGGAAGCGCGACGGCGGGAACGCATTCGTCTTGCCGTAGATCGTGCGCTGGCGGGCATTCGTCAGATAGAGCTTGCGCTGGGCACGCGTGATGCCGACGTAGCAGGTACGGCGCTCCTCCTCGATCTCGTTGTCATCCATCAGCGTACGGGAGTGCGGGAACAGCCCCTCCTCCATGCCAATCATGAACACCACGGGGAACTCCAGGCCTTTTGCCGAGTGGAGAGTCATCAGCGTCACGCGGTCATCCTCGATATCGGCATTGTCGATATCGGAAACCAGCGAGAGCTGCGACAGGAAGGTTTCAAGATTGGCATTTTCCTCGGTCTTCTCGAAGTCCCTGGCCACACCGATGAACTCCTTGAGGTTTTCGATGCGCGACTCGCTCTCGGGCTTGTTCTCTGCCTTGAGCTCAGCCAGATACCCCGACTCATCCAGTACTTTCTCGATAAGGTCATCCAGATGCATATTGTTCTGATAGCCCATGAACTGGAAGACAAAGGTCGAAAAGAGCTCCAGCGGCTTCTTGATGCGGGCCGTGATGCCGGGGATCGTGTCGAGCACCTCAGCATTCGAGATGACATCGAACAGCGACAGGCCGTTCTCATCGGCATAATCCGTGAGCTTCGCCAGCGAAGTGGCACCGAGGCCGCGCTTGGGGACATTGATGATGCGCAGGAGGCTCACGGTGTCCAGCGGATTATAGATGACGCGCAGGTAGGCAAGGATGTCCTTGATTTCCTTGCGGTCGTAGAACTTGAGGCCGCCGACCATCGTATACGGGATGCCTGCGCGCATGAACGTTTCCTCGATGACGCGGGACTGGGCATTCGTGCGGTAAAGGATGGCCATATCGCCATAGGAAGCATTGAAGATGGTCTTCTGCTTGGAAATCGTGGTGGCGATGAACTGCGCCTCGTCGCGCTCGTCACGGGCCTCGTAGCTCGTGAGCTTCTCCCCTGTCGCATTCTCCGTCCAGAGGTCCTTCTTCTTGCGGTTGACGTTATGCTCGATGACTGCATTGGCCGCCGCGAGAATGTTCTTCGTCGAGCGGTAATTCTGCTCGAGCTTGATGGTCTTGGCCTCGGGGTAGTCCTGCTCGAAATCCATGATGTTGCGGATATCGGCACCGCGCCAACCGTAAATGGACTGGTCGGCATCACCGACGACGCAGAGATTGTGGTGCTGGGCCGCCAGGATCTTCGTCAGCTGGTACTGGGCGCCATTGGTATCCTGATACTCATCCACGAGGATGTATTTGAACCGGCGCTGATACTTCGTGCGGATTTCCTCGTTCTCTTCGAGCAGGATGACCGAAACCATCAGCAGATCATCAAAGTCCAGCGCATTGTTCGTGCGCAGCTTCTGTGCATAGAGCTTGTAGACCTCAGCGACCTTCTTCTGGAAGAAGTTATCGGCATCGCGCTCCATGGCCTTGGGGCCCATGAGCTGGTTCTTGGCATTCGATATGGCATTCTGGATCGAGTTGGGCGCGTACTGTTTCGGGTCGAGGTTGAGCTCCTTAAGACAGTCCTTGATGACAACCTGGCTGTCGCTGGAATCATAGATGACAAAGTTTTTCTTGTAAAGGTCTGTTGCCTCGATCTCGCGGCGCAGGAACCGCGCACAAAACGAATGGAACGTACTGAGCCAGACATCCTTCGCGCCCTCACCGATCATGCGGTCCACGCGCTCGCGCATCTCCGTGGCCGCCTTGTTCGTAAACGTGATGGCAAGGATATTCCACGGTGCCACCCCCTGCGCCAAAAGATTGGCAATCTTGCAGGTCAGCACCTTCGTCTTTCCGGAGCCGGCACCTGCCATTATGAGCAGCGGGCCGTCCGTATGCTCCACGGCTTTCTTCTGGGCGGGATTCAAACCTTCAAAAATATCCAATGTGTCCTCCTGTATCTCTCTAATCTGGGAATAACGAGGCTGCCGCATAAATGCGACAGCCTCTGCGTTCTATTCGATTCTTTACCGCTTATTTGGCGATGCGTTTTACCGCCTCGGAAAGTGGCGGGATAATCTGCTTCTTGCGGCTCATGACACCCGTCAGGTAGACATGCGTACCGCTGGCATCCTTCTTGAATGCCTCGCCGATCAGCGTCTTCGGCGAACCAGCATAGAGGAGATACGTTGCCTCCTCGAGGATATCCGTGACCATGACCAGGCTCATATCGAAGCCCTCTTTCTCGCAGATGCCCGTCATAGCCTCGATAAGCTGCGGCTCAAGGTCCATGACCTCTTTCGTATCCATGACGGAAATCTGGCTGACGATGATGCGGTAGTCGCCAATCTGGAACTCCTTGAGGTCGTTCTTGGCAATCTCTGCCGGCGTCATATCGCCGATGCCCGAACCAGCCTTGAGCATGGCCATGCCGTACTCATTGATGTCAACACCAGCGATCTCCGCCAGGCGCTCAGCCGTCTTTTTGTCGTACTCCGTGCAGGTCGGGGACTTGAACAGCACCGTATCGGAAAGGATAGCCGAGAGCAGCAGGCCGGCAATCGAAGCCGGGATCTCGACGTCGTTCTGCCAGTGCATGTTGGCCACGATCGTTGCCGTGCAGCCAACCGGCTCCGCATGGGTGTAGATCGGCTCGCTGGTCTGGATGCCGCCCAGGCGATGATGGTCGATGATCTCGACGACCTTGGCCTCCTCGATGCCCTCAACGGCCTGGCCGCGCTCGTTGTGGTCGACGAGGATGACCTGCTCGCGCTCCGGCATGACCATGTTGTCGCGGGAAATGATGCCGACGAGACGGCCGTTCTCGATGACCGGATAGTTGCGGTAGTTCGTCTCCTCCATCGTACCCTTGATATCCGAAAGCATGTCAAGGGGCTTGAAGCAGACCGGATTCTCGTGCATGATGCGGCGGATCGGCACGCACTGGTTGATCAGGCGGGCTACCGTATACGTATCATACGGCGTCGAAAGGACGAAGATGCCCTTGGCCTCAGCAGCCTCGATGACCTCACCGGACAGGCGGCCGCCACCCGTGACGATCATGCAGGAAACGCCCTGGGCGATGATATCGAGCATCGTCTCATCATGGCGGTCGCCGACGAGCACGATATCCTTCTTATCGATGACCTTCTTGATGGTCTCGATGCTGCCAGCTGCGATGCGGACGCAGCCCTGGATGAACTCGCCCTCGTCGCCGGATACGAGCACCTCACTGTCCGTAGCAGCGATGAGGTCACGATAGCGCACGCGCATCTCCGAGAGGTTCTGCATCGAAAGCTCCTGGAAATAACGCTTGGCAAGATCCGAAACCGTAACGATGCCAACCAGCAGGCCCTTGCTGTCCGTAACGGGAACGGACTTGAGCTCATGCTCACGCATGACCTCGCCGAGATGGCGCAGCGTATCATGCTGCTTGACGACGATCTGGCAATCCATCGTGATATCCTTGACACGCGGATAGAGATCCGTCAAGAGCAGCGGCTGCTCGACCTTGAAATGCTCAAGTGCATACTTCGTCTCTGCATTGACCTTGCCCGCACGGGCCGGAACAACGTTCTGCCCGAGAGCCTGTTTCAGATGCGCATAGCCGATAGCCGAGCAGATGGAGTCCGTATCTGGATTGCGATGACCAATCGTGTAAATAGGTTTCGTATTCTTCATGGTTTGGAAAAACCTCCTCAAAATATCTAAGCGTGACCTGCGTCACGATTTTTACATAGTCCGTTTTCTATTATACCGCTATACCCCACGGCTCGTCTAGAGCTTTCTTGGAAATTACCAATACCACCGCTTTTTATCTAGCACCAGTTGTCACGAGAAAATCCGCAAAAAAAGACGGCTAATGATAAGCCGTCAAAATAAATCAGAATGTGTTCCCGTGCGCGAGGCTGTAAGAATAAGTTTCCCCTTGTCTACAACGTAAACAAGCAGCCAGTCGGGGTCAATATCAAGCATGGACTTCCTCCGCATCCACATCTTTCAAAAGCTCATCAAAGGAGCTGTATCGCTTTGCTTCAACCTTTCCTTCCATGATATCTCTTGCTTCCTGCATGGCCATCAGCGTTTCGCGATTATATCGTGGCCGCTTAGGCTGGAACGGAAAGCCACCTTCCATGATGGAAACATGAAGAAAGACATTTATTGCATCTGTAACAGAAATACCGAGACTGGAAAACACGGCATCAGCCTGAGCTTTAATCTCCGGCTCAATACGAAGATTAATATTTGCCGTCTTAGGCATAACAATCCCCCCTTCTCTAGAAGAGTAACGCAGAAGTGAAACAAATGCAATACCAAATATCTTAAACTAGATACTTGTATTCCTTGATATCACTTTTAATCTGCTAGCATTTCATCTGCACTCTTAGAAAATACAGCTGCCAATAAACTTAATTCAATATCTGTTACAAACCGCTTTCCAGCCTCTATCCTCTGAATAGCATTTTTATCCACATCTAAGCCGTTTACCTGCAAACGATCAGCTAATTCTCGTTGAGACAACCCTAACTCTTTACGAAATATGCTGACATTTCGCCCGCAAATGTTATTTGCTCCATCAGCAGCCTTATTAATAAACATTCCTTTTCCACTCCTATGCGCTGACATTCAGTGATTGTCATTTTGCATATTATGTGCTATAATTTTAAACGAATTGACATTCACTGAATGTCAATTCGAAAAAATACCGAAAGGATCGCATTAGTAATGGATAAAAAGAAACCATTTATCTTTTTTCTCATAATCATACTACTTACTATCGGCGGTTTATTAGCCAGCAAATTTATTAAACATGAAAAAAGCCAAAACGAACGTTTAGTTCGGCTCGAATCTATGGGTGCCACTGTTTCCTATTTAAAAGAGAAACAGCAACAAGCCAACAATTATTACGAATATACAACCGACTACACCGATGACTCCTTCAACTACTTTGCTATAGGAAACAGCCTAACGCTTATAAATGGCAATTGGGGGCGAGGCATCTGCTCTACTCGTCCCGATAATGATTATTTCCATCTAATTGTTAAAGAGCTAGAAAATACACAAGGAAAAGTTGTAGCCTATCCTTATAACTATGCAGATTGGGAACGTAGTAACGACAGAAACTTCTGCCTCGATTTACTTGATGTATATTTGAGCGATAAGCTTAATCTTGTTACTATTCAGCTTGGTGAAAATGTCGCTGATAAAACTACCTTCGAACAAGATTTGGAAAGCCTTATTGCGTATGTCCACGCAAAAGCCCCCAAAGCAAAAATCATCATTATCGGTGACTTCTGGGATAAAGAGAGAAACACCATCCGTCAAACAGCTGCACAAAATACAAATTGTCCCTTCGCTGACATTAGTGCGATAATCAATAACAAAGAATACCAATCAAAGGAAGGAAATGAATGCCTTGGTAAAGATGGCAACACCATAAAAGTATCTGCCGCCGCAGCTACTCATCCCAGCGATAAAGGAATGCAATACATTGCCAATGCTGTCCTAAAAGCTATGTTGGTTGAATGAACTTGTCTTTTATGTCTTGCCTATAAAAAAACAAACTTCTAACCTTACGCGAACAAAATGCACCAAACGGGCAGCCTGACTTGTCAAAAATTGACTTGTCAGGCTGCCCGTTTGATATTTTGTGGCTATTTATTTGACCAGCTCGCCATAGAGTTCCGGCCGGCGGTCGCGGAAGACGCCCCAGCTTTGGCGGTCCTGCTGGCATTGGTCAAGGTCAAAGACTGCGGTGAGTATCGTTTCGTCACTGCGGTTGGCCTCGGCTACCAGTGCGCCGGTGTTATCAGCGATGAACGATGAACCGTAGAAGCTCAGCGCTGACGACTGGCCGCCGTTTTCTTCGCAGGGCTTGACTTCTTCGACGCCGACGCGGTTGGCCGCGATGACCGGCACGAGATTGCAGCCCGCATGGCCCTGCATGCAGCGGCGCCAATGGGGCATGCTGTCCGCCCCCAGGATGGGCTCAGAGCCGATGGCCGTCGGATAGAGCAGCAGCTCGGCGCCTAAGAGGGCCATGGCCCTGGCCGCCTCGGGGAACCACTGGTCCCAGCAGATGCCGACACCGATCTTGCCATAGCGGGTCGTCCAGACCTTGAAGCCTGTATTGCCCGGCGTGAAGTAGAACTTTTCCTGGTAGTAATGGTCGTCAGGAATATGGGTCTTGCGGTAGATGCCGAGGACCTTGCCATCGGCGTCCAGCATCGCAATGCTGTTGAAGAGCCGCGTGCCATCCTTTTCATAGAAACTGATGGGCAGTACGACCTCAAGCTCGCGGGCAACCTGCTTAAAATGCTGCACCGCCGGATTTTCCTCGGCCGTTGTGGCAAAGTCATAGAATTCATACTGCCGCTGCTGGCAGAAATAGGGCCGCTCGAAAAGCTCGGGCAGCAGGATGACATTGGCCCCCTGCTTCGCCGCTTGCCGCACCAGTGCATCGGCCTTCTGGATATTTTCCTGTACGTCAGCCGTCATCTGCATCTGCACGGCAGCTACGGTCACATTTCGCATCGAATCACCTCGTTGATCAAATCATACTGCTGGTATCTGCTGGGTCAGGCAATGGAAATTACCCCCGCCGACAATAACAGCCCGGGCAGGCAGCCCCACGACCTTGCGCTCGGGGAAACAATCGCCCAGGATGCGCAAAGCCTCCGCATCCATCCGATCGCCGAACTGCGGCACGATGACCTTGCCGTTGCAGATATAGAAATTGACATAGCTGGCCGCAAGGCGCTCGCCAGGCTCGCGCATATCTTCGCCATCAGCAAAGGCAAAGCTGTTTGCCTCTTCGGCCGTGATGCAGACAGGCTGCTCAGGAATGGGCACCTTGTGTACCACCAGCCGGCGTCCCTTGGCATCCGTTTCCCCTTCGAGAACGGCAAGGTCAGCCTGGCTCAGTGCATACTGCGGGTCCTTTTCGTCATCGGTCCAGGCCAGCACGGCTTCGCCAGGCCGGACAAAGGCAAAGACATTATCGACATGCTCGTTGGTCTCATCGTTGTAGATGCCACGGGGCAGCCAAATGATTTTGGTTACGCCCAGATAGTCCTTCAACTTCTGCTCAATCTGCCCTTTGGTAAGCTGAGGATTGCGTCCCGCACTCAACAGGCAGGCCTCGGTCACCACCGCTGTGCCTTCGCCATCCACATGGATGGAACCACCCTCGAGCACGAAGTCCCCGGCATCGTAACAGGTATCCCCCAGCGCCGCTGCCATCAGCGGTGCCGCCGCATCATCCCGGGCGTAGTCGGGATACAGGCCGTCGACGTCGCCGCCCCAGGCATTGAAACGCCAATTGATGCCGCGGCGCTTCCGGCCGTCCACCACATAGGTCGGCCCCATATCCCGCGCCCAGGCATCGTCCGTGGGTATCGGCAGATAATGGATATGCTGCTGGGGCAGATGGGAAAGCATCGCCTCCGCCTGGACGCGATGCGCGTCATCGACGAGCAGATAGAGCTCCTCGACGGCCGCGATTTCCTCGATGAGCCGCACAAACACCGGCTGTACGTCCCGGCCGCCATGGGTCCAGGAGCCAGGGCGCACCGGCCAGATCAGAAACGTGCCCGCGTGCGGGGCAAACTCCGCGGGCATATGAAAGCCATCCGCGGTGGGCGTAGTATTTCTTATCAACATATCACGACAGCCTTCCCTTGAAATCCTCATAGCCGAACTTCTTCACCAGCGTACAGGCGCCATCTTTATCCATGCGCCAAATTGCAGGCAGCGCCATGCCGTTGAAGGTATTGTTCTTGACCATCGAGTAGATGGCCATATCTTCAAAATAGAGCCGGTCGCCATTGGCGATGGACCGGTCAAAGGAGTAATCGCCGATGATGTCCCCCGCCAGGCACGTGCACGAGGACAGCCGGTAGGTATGGGCTTTCTCTCCCGCCTCGTCGGCGTCTTTGAGCGGCGGCCGGTACGGCATCTCCAGCACGTCGGGCATATGGCAGGCCGCTGACGCATCGAGTATTAGGATCTGCGTGCCGTGATTTTCGACGATATCGAGCACCTCGGTCACCAGATAGCCGGCATTGAGTGCTACGGCCTCGCCCGGCTCCAGATAGACATCGACGTCATATTCCTCCCTGGCCTTCCGGACCAGCTCGATGAGCAGCCCGCGGTCGTAATCCTCACGGGTGATATGATGGCCGCCGCCCATATTGAGCCAGCAGATATTCCCGCGCTTCAGCCAGCTGCCGAACTTTTCACGCACTGCAGCCAGCGTCTTCGCCAGCGCCGGACTGTCCTGCTCGCAGAGGGTATGGAAGTGCAGGCCGCCGAGCAAATCAAAAAGCTCAGGAGAGGCCGACACAGCCTCTGCAAAGGCCTCCGCCGTGACGCCGAGGCGCGAGCCCGGCGCACAGGGATCATAGATGGCATGATCCTGGGTCGAGCATTCGGGGTTGATGCGCAGGCCGATGCCATGCTCCACCCCGCGCATCTCCTGGATGCGCTTGACCAGCGGCCCGAAGCGGCGCAGCTGGTTGAAGGAGTTGAAGATGACATGGTCGCAGATGGCCGCAATCTTCTCGATCTCCTCGGGCCGGTAAGCAGGCGAAAACACATGGTTCTCGCCTGCCATCTCCTCATGGCCGAGCCTTGCCTCGTAGAGACCGCTGGCCGTGGCGCCATCGAGATAGCGGCCGATCAGCGGATACTCGGCAAACATCGAAAAGCATTTCTGGGCCAGAAGGATCTTGCAGCCAGCCTGCTCCTTGACGTCCTTCAATATCTGTAAGTTCTTTTCCAGTGCCCCTTCGTCGACCACATAGGCCGGCGTCGGCACCTGCTTGATTGTTATGGACATGCTTTCATTCCCTATCAGTCAACCAGCACCGGATTCTCTACGACCTTCCAGGGCAGGCCCCATTTGTTGAGGGCTTCCATATACGGGTCGGGATCGAACTCATCGGTGGTAAATACGCCCGGCTTCTTCCACTGGCCGGTCACGACGAGCATCGCACCGATCATCGCCGGCACGCCCGTGGTATAGGAGATGGCCTGGGAGCCAACTTCCTTAAAGCACTCCTGATGATCGCAGACGTTATAGATGTAGATGGAGCGCTCCTTGCCATCCTTCTTGCCCGTGAAGATGCAGCCGATATTCGTCTTGCCCTTCGTGCGCGGGCCCAGGGACGCCGGATCCGGCAACAGTGCCTTCAAGAACTGGATCGGCACGATTTCCTGCCCGTTGTAGTTTATCGGCGTCGTCGAAAGCATGCCGACGTTTTCGAGGCAGCGCATATGGTCCAGATAGCTCTGGCCAAAGGTCATGAAGAAGCGGATGCGCTTGACCTCTGGCATGTTGCGGCCCAGGGCTTCGATTTCCTCATGATGCAGCAGGTACATATCCTTCTTGCCCACGCCCTCGAAGTCGTATTCCCGCTTGATGCTCATAGCGGGGATCTCGATCCACTTGCCGTTTTCCATATAGGAGCCCGGTGCCGAGACCTCACGCAGGTTGATCTCGGGATTGAAGTTCGTGGCAAAGGCATAGCCATGGTCGCCGCCATTGCAGTCGAGGATATCGATGGTGTCGATGGTATCGAAGTAATGTTTCTTGGCATAGGCCGCAAAGACCGACGTGACGCCCGGGTCAAAGCCCGTGCCCAAAAGGGCCGTAAGGCCGGCCTGTTTGAACTTGTCCTCATAGGCCCACTGCCACGAATAGTCAAAGTAAGCCGAGAAGCCCAGCTCCTTGCAGCGCTTGTCGTAAATCTTGCGCCACTCGGGGTCTTCGGTGTCCTCGGGCTCGAAGTTCGCCGTATCGATGTAGTCGACACCAGCTGCCAGGCAGGCATCCATGATCGTGAGGTCCTGATACGGCAGCGCCACATTCAGGACGGCATCGGGCTGGTACTCCTTGATGAGTTTCGTCAAGGCTTCGGCATCATCGGCATCGATCTGCGCCGTCGTGATCTTCGTCTTCGTCTGGCCCTGCAGTTTCTCCTTCAGGGCATCGCACTTGGACACCGTGCGGCTGGCAATCAGCAGTTCATCGAAAACGCCATCGTTCTGGCACACCTTATGGATGGCAACACTTGCCACACCGCCACAGCCGATAATCATCAATTTGCTCATTTTCTCGTCTCCTCCTCTGACAGGATATCCTCTACGTACTTGGGCAGCATGAAGGCGCCCTTATGCAAATGGGTGGTATAATACCAAGTCTTCAATTCGCGCTTGTTCCAGCGCTTGGCATCGAAATCCTTGAGCGGATGGTATTTCTTCGATGCAAAGCCGAACATCCAGATACCTGCCGGGCAGGTCGGGATGCTGGCCTGATAGACGCGGCTCACCGGGAAGCTCTGATAGGCCTTGCGGTGCATTGCGCGGAACGCCGCCTCATCCTCATCGTAGAAGGGACTGCCGTGCTGATAGACCATGATGCCATCATCATGCAGTGCCCGGTAACAGTTGCCATAGAACTCCCGCGTGAACAGCCCCTCGGTATGGCCGAAGGGATCGGTAGAATCGTTGATGATGAGGTCGTATTTGTCACGGCAGCGGCGCAGGAAGCGCAGGCCGTCCATATTCGTGATCTTGACGCGTGCATCATCAAAGCCCTTGGCCGTCTCAGGGAAAAATTCCCGGGACACCTCGATGAACATCTCATCGGGCTCGACCACATCGATGGACTCGATCTCGGGATACTGTGTGAGCACCTTGGCCACACCGCCATCGCCACCGCCGATAATCAGTACATTCCTGACCTCGGGATGGACGGCCATGGGCACGTGCACCACCATTTCGTTATAGATGAATTCGTCGGCCTCCGAGAAGATGATTTCGCCGTCCAGCACAATCATGCGGCCGAATTCGTTGGACTCAAAGACATCGATCCGCTGATACTCGCTCTGCTTGGAGAACAGCTGTCTATCCACGCGCACGGAAGTCTTGACGTTTTCCGTATCCATCTGTGAAAACCATATTTCCATTGCTTCGGTTCCTCCCCTGTTGACAAGTCAAAGTGACCGGTCAACTTGACATGTCAGGCTGACTTGTCAAGTTTCCGTCAAAATGCGCAGTTCCCGGCACTCCGGGTCCTGCGTTCCCTGCAGGGAACAGCCTTTTTCCCGCGCGTATTCGATATAGGTAAGTATCTCTTCGGTGATGCGCTCGCCCGGCGTCAGTATGGGGATGCCCGGCGGATAGCACATGAGCATCTCCCCCGAGATGCGGCCCACCGTATCCTTCAGCGGCAGGCGCTCACCCTTGGCGTAGAAGGCCTCCTTGGGGCTCATGACGAGCTCGGGGGCGATAAACTCACCGCAGTAGAGCTCGCGCTTGTCCTTGGCGAAGCGGCCCGCGATATCCTCGAGCGCGCCGACAAGGCGCTCGATATCGCGGATGCGGTCGCCAATCGAGATGTAGGCCAGGATATTACCGATATCGCCGAACTCGATCTGGATGTCATACTCATCGCGCAGCATATCGTAGACCTCGATGCCCGTCATACCGATGCCCTGCGTGAAAACCGACAGCTTCGTCACATCGAAGTCATAGACGCTGTCGCCGTCGATGAGCTCACGGCCATAGGCATAGAACCCGCCGATCTCGTTGATTTCCGACCGGGCATACTCGGCCATGGAGCTGACCTTCTCGAAGGCCTCGCAGCCATGCAGGGCAAGGTTGCGGCGTGAGAGGTCAAGGCTCGAGATCAGGAGATACGAAGCACTGGTCGTCTGGGTGAGGTTGATGATCTGCTGCACATACTCGGCATCGACGCCCTCACCGCAGAGCAGGATGGAGCTCTGGGTCAGGCTGCCGCCTGACTTGTGCATCGACACAGCAGCCAGGTCGCCGCCAGCTGCCATGCCCGAAATCGGCAGGTTCTTGCCGAAGTAGAGATGGGTGCCATGGGCCTCGTCGACCAGCACCTTCATGCCTGCCGCATGGGCGGCACGCACGATGCCCTTGAGGTCCGAGGCAATGCCGTAATAGGTCGGATTGTTGACAAAGATGGCCTTGGCCCGCGGATGCTCGCGGATGGCCTTTTCCACGTCACTGAGGGCCATGCCCGTCGCGATGCCGATCTGATGATTGACGCGCACAGGCACATAGACCGGGATGCCGCCGCAGAGCACCAGCGCATTGATGACGCTCTTGTGCACGTTGCGCGGCAGCAGTATCTCGTCGCCAGCGCGCACTGTCGCCAGCACCATCGCCTGCACGGCCGAGGTCGTGCCGTTGACCATAAAGAACGCATGCTGCGCACCAAAAGCATCCGCGGTAAGCTCCTCGGCCTCGCGGATGACAGATATCGGGTGGCTTAAATTGTCGAGCATCTTCATCGAGTTGACATCGACCCCTACGCATTTCTCACCCAAAAAATCGAGCAGCTCCGGATTGCCGCGCCCACGCTTATGCCCGGGCACATCAAAAGGAACCACCCGCCGCTTGCGCAGTTCGAGCAGTGCCTCATAAACCGGAGCCGTATGCTGATTGATTCGATCCATGTACCTTCTTCCCTTTGATTGCGAAATATCTAACAATTATCACTAATATTGCTACTTATAAATTCTATCATCTTCGTTTGGTATCGTCAATTTTACTTTTGCGCAACGCATCTGACAGCAAGGGCTGACGCTTTTCCCCTTTTTGTCCCCGGCTCAGCTGGTGAGAAAATGACTCTGGACCTCTCCCCCATGGCTCTAGCGCGGCAGCACGAGCAGTCAAAAAAAAGGAAGCATGAAGCAGCTCGATCCATCTTCCTCTTTTTCCTTATTCACCAGCCCCCCGAGGCGCCGCCGCCCCCGGAGCTGCCACCGCCAAAGCCGCCGGAATCATCGGAATCCGAACTGCTGGAGCTGTCGTAGTCAGAATCACTGCTGTCACGTGAAGAGCTTGGGCCACCGCCGCCAAAGGAAAGGCTGCCCCAATGTCCCAGCGATATGATATAGAGCAGCACATTGCCGATGAAAAACAGCACCATGAGAGCCAGCGAAGCCAGGAAACTGGTGATGGGGCCAAAGAAAATCACAAAGACGGCTATCACCAGCACAAAGACCGTGGCAATGACGTAATCGATAAGATCCCACTCTTCCTCCTCATCTGCCAACTGCAAACTTTCCGGTGGTACTGCCTCGTACTCCTTGTATATTTTCCGGGCCAGCCGCTGATAGGCCTGGCTTATCCCTGCCGAGTACTCGCCGTCTTTGAACTTCGGCGTCATCCCATCGAGCACTTCGCCGGCAAAACCATCGGTAATCGCTCCCTCCAGGCCATAGCCGACTTCGATGCGGAACTTGCGGTCATCCTTGGCAATGAGCAGCAGCACGCCATTGTTCTTCTGCGCATCGCCAATGCCCCAGGCGCGGAACAAGCGGTTGGCATACGCTTCGATATCCTCACCAGACAGCGTATCCACTGTCACGACCACAAGCTGCGCGCCAAAACGCTGATTGAGATCTTCGCCGATTGAAAGGATTTTCTGCCTGTCCTCAGCCTGCACCATCTGCGCTTGATCTGTCAGATAGATATCCTTTGCCGGCGGCGCAGGGATATCCGCTGCCGCAAGGTTTGGCACGAGCAGCAGCAGCATAAGCAACCAAACGCCAAGGCAGGCGTGCCCCCGCTTCAAAAGGCTGCCTGCGGCACTGCATGGGCCGCCTCATCAGCCGCGAAAGGCGCGACGGGCTGATAGCCTAACATCCCGGCCATGATATTGCCAGGAAAAGTCCCGATGGTAACGTTGTAATCGCGGAGGGCCGCATTATAATCGCGGCGGGCCACGGCAATGCGGTTTTCTGAGCCGGAAATCTCACGCATGAGCTCCGTAAAATGCGCATCGGCTTTGAGTGCCGGATAGTTTTCCACAACTGCCAGCAGCCGTCCCAAAGCCCCGGTAAGCTGCGCATCGGCAGCTGCCATCTCCTCGCCCGAGGTGGCTGCCGCCACCTGCGCTCTGGCAGCCGTCACTTCGGTCAATACTTTTTCCTCATACTGCATATAGCCTTTGACTGTTGCCACGAGATTGGGAATCAAATCGGCGCGCCGCTGTATCTGGTTTTCCACCTGCCCGTACTGGGCATCGATGGCGATACGCGCACTCTTGACCGAATTATATGTGCCGATTCCCCCGATGACCGCCACTGCCAATAGCACCAGCAGTATCATGCCTGACTTATTCATAGGTTTTTCCCCCCTTCGCCTACTATAATTCCCTAAAAAACTACGGATTCCTGCCTGTCACTTTGCCAGACAAATACGGTATAAACCGGCCGCAATGACAACCGTCACGATATCGGCCGCCAGCTGAGCGGCAATGACGCCCGTATAGCCAAACCACAAGGGCAGGACAGCTAGTGCCAGAGCATAGACGATACCCTGCCGGCAAAGGGACAGCATAAGCGCGGGCAGCCCCTTGCCTGTGGCCTGGAACGTGCAGATGAGCACCAGGCCGATGCCCATGAAGATAATGGCCGGCAGCTGCCAGTAAAGCATCGTAACCCCCTGCTCGATAAGCGCCGGCTGCGCGAGGAAAACATGCACGACCGGCCGGGCAAAAAACGCGAGTCCCAAAGCCAGCACTACGCTTGTCCCGATTACGGCCTGCAAAGCAAAGGCAATGACCTTTTTCATGCGCGCTTTGTCCTTAGCGCCATAGGTATAACCGATAAGCGGCTGCCCGCCGAAAGCCAGCCCCACGATCACCAGAGCCACAATCATGATGATTTTCATGACGATGCCCATGACGGCAATCGCTTCACTGCCATAGGGCAGCAGGCTGCGGTTCGTCAGGGCAATGCCAAAAGTCTGCGTAAAATTCGTCACAGCTGCTGCCAGGCCAATCGAAAATATACCAGCCACCTCGTGCCAGCTGATGCGCAGTGCTGGCAAATCAAGCGAAAGCTCTGCGCAATGACGGCGGATATAGCACACGGCATAGATATCCGCACAGATATAGCCCAGTACCGTTGCCAGCGCCGCACCAGCTGCGCCAAGCTCAAGCCCGAAAATCAGCACAGGGTCCAGCGCGATATTGACAGCGGCACCGAGGATGGAAGCATTCATCGAGATTTTCGGGCAGCCGGCCGTACGTAAGAGATTCGTCGGCACCAGTGAGAAAATCACAAACGGTGCGCCAGCGATAAACCACGAATAATATGCCGCCGCATACGGTATGACCTCTCCCTTCGCCCCCAGGAGCGCCAGCATCGGTTCGCGCAGGGATAGCAGTACGCTTGCTGCCACGATGCCAAAGCCGATTGACCCATAAAAGCAGAAAATACTTAGCCGTTTGCCATCCGCCTTGCGCCCAGCGCCAAAGAGCCGCGCAATCACCGAGCTGCCGCCAAGGCCAAACAGGTCGCCAAAGGCCAGCAGCAGCGTAAAGAGCGGCGTACAGACCGATATGCCCGCAATCAAGGCCGTGTCCCCCGTCAAGGCGATAAAGAACGTATCGGCCATGCTGTAGACGAGCTGCACCACCATGCTCATGACGACGGGCAGGGCCAGCGTCATATACGCCTTCGGTATCGGTGTCCTGGCAAACAATTCATCGGTCATAAAAAATTCCTCCCTAAAACAAAAAGACATCCATAACCCGCAATTGCCGGATTATGGATGTCCTTACCGTAGCGGTTTCCCGCCCTACTATCTCATTTATCTATACGATTATATGTTTTTATCATACCATATTACGCCAGGAAAGTCACTAAGGGCTACGGCGTCCGCTTGACGGAGCAGCTGCTCAGCCCCTTCTCTGTTCCGCATGGCTTTTATATGCCGCTATCCGCCTGGCGACGTTATCCTTGATGTTGTAGTAATAAAGGGCATAGTCGCCATTGTGGTAACTGGCAGGGCCGAAAACCGTAATGCCGAACATTTCATATATGGGCTTCATGGCATTGGTCTTCGTTATTACAACGCCCCGCTTCAAATCCAGCCGGGCATCGGCAGCTTTTGGAACCTGCTCGATTTTTCCGGTTGCTTCGTTATAGATGTAACCGCCGAGGTTTTCCGCTGCCGGCGCATAGGTTTCATCCCGCTTCCAGTTCAATGGATTGATGCTGATTGCGCCTGGCAGGACCACGAGGTTTTTCTTGCCGGCATTGGCCGGTCCCTCGGTATTCCACGAGACGATAACGCCGGTATCATCGGCTCTTTCCGCAAAATGCAGGTGCGGATTTGCCTGAAGATACTCCTTAGTAATCGAAAAACCAATGACATACGCGGCGATCATGCGCTGCTGATACTCTGGATGCGCCTTCATGTATTCTGCCAGCACAAGGCTCTGCATCGCCGAGCCCTGCGAGTGTCCTGCGAGAATAAAGGGCCTGCCGCCATTCAGATTGGCAAAGTAGTAGTCAAGGGCGGCAAAGACATCCTGTTTGGGAACGTTGTTGAAGGCCGCGCGCAACGCTTCGGGCGTCATTTCGCTGGCGGCCGCCATATTGACCTGCCGGTAATACGGGACAAACACATTGGTAGCGTCTGCATAAGCCGTTCCCTGCAGCAGATACGTTTCCTGCGCAGGCTCCCGCATGGCTTTTTCATTGATGTCAGCAAAGACCGGCGCGCCTGCCGAATCGTCAGCATATTCCGTAGGATAGATATATATAGTGTCTACGTCCTTTGTGATTTTTGGCTGCTTCATCCAGTTGTTCTTATCGGCATAATCGACCGGTGCCGCAGCTGGATTCGCAAAAACTTTTTTGCCCTCGAAATAGGTTGCCTCGGGTCTGGCCTTATGGATATCTGTCACCGGGCAAGTCAGCACATCCTTGTCGACGAGGAGAAAATCTGCATATTTGCCCTTGGTGATACTGCCTCTTTCCTTCTCAAGAAACATCTGCTTGGCGCAGTTGATAGTCAAAGCCGTCAGTGCCTGCTCACGGGTCAGCAGCTCTTCCGGCCACCAGGGTTTTGACTTCTCAGGGTAATAGGCACCAGTCACTGTAATCTCCATAATGCCAAACGGATCATCGGGACTAGCAGCGAGAGCCGGAAAATCCGAGTGTGAGGACATGTTTATCCCATAATCGAAATAAGATTTCATCGGATACCCCTTGTCCCCCATGCCTGCGGGAAGGCTGCGCAATAAATCAGGCAGTGACGCATCCGCCGTGTGGTGCCAAAGCAAACCAGCGGTGACCTGTATGTTATGTCTTGCCATCCGCTCGTAATCCGGCAGATTGACGTTGCGCAGATGCACCAGCGTATTGCGCATTTCATCCTTTCCCCCATTGACGAAGGCGTTTATGGTACGATGGACTGCCTGATTGCCCAGTGCATGCACGTGCATGGTCAAACCATTTTCATTCGCCTTGCGCGTAATGCGGGTAAATTCATCTTCCGTCCAGTTGACCAGCCCTTGATGCCCATCCGTATATGGCGGATCGATAAAGCCGGTTCCGCTTTCCACGGTACCGTCCATGTAAAATTTCAGCCAGTTTGTCTTTACATGCTTGGACGCATATTTTTGGGCTTCAACCGCCTTGGCCAGTTCTGCATCCACATCCATCCAGCTTTCGATTTCATAGGCGGTGCCCAGCACAAAATGCATAGTTCCGGCCTTGTCCATCTCACTGGCGGCCTTATACAGGTTATTGTTGCGGAAATACGAAGAATACCCATCGAGATACATCGTATATCCTTCTGACAACAAGGTATCCTGAACCTTGCGCAAGGTTGTCCTGGCTCTGTCAGCCGTAAAGAGGTTGTCGCCGTCCAGGAATGACCTTACATAAGTGGCTGCCTGCTCCTTCAGATAGCCTGTAGGCGTGCCGTCAGCTCCCATCACAATCTCGCCGCCTC
Source organism: Pseudoselenomonas ruminantium (assembly GCF_900113715.1). GTDB lineage: Bacteria > Bacillota > Negativicutes > Selenomonadales > Selenomonadaceae > Selenomonas_A > Selenomonas_A caprae. Next base: position 29,049 of record NZ_FOQK01000021.1, read on the forward strand.
TTATGTCATTTTCCTTTTTCAGTACAGTGCCATCTTCCTTCATAATGCCTGCATGGACCAGGGAAAGCGTATTCACCAGGCTCTTATGGCCTTCCTCATCGATAAAGAATACCGGCAGATCCTTGCAGACCGCATCGATCTGTTGACGGGTAGGCATATTGCCCTTGAAAGTATCGAGGTTCCACCCTAAACCGAAAACAGCCTTTAAGTTTGCAGCCTTGGCCTTCTTGACAGCCGCGGGAAGGATTTCTGTCAAGAACTTGTTTGCATCATCACTATCGCCAACCTGCGCTCCGATTTCGATCATGGCATAAGCTATCGGATAATGGGCATGCCCGTTGCCGCAGCCAGGCATCACAAGCCCCTTGTCCGTATAGTCCACCACATCGGTCCTTCCTGCTTCGACCAGTGCGGCAGCGCCTTTCTTATCGCCTACATAGATGTATTTGCCATCCTTCACGGCAAAAGCCTCTGCCACCTTGTTGTTATCCGAAGTGAATATCTTGCCATAAACCACGAGGTCAGCCTTCGTCTTTTCGCTGCCACTGGCCAGCCCGCCAGCTCCGAGCATAAAGCTTAATACCACGATGCCTGCCAAAAGCTTCATGATACGCATGCGCATCATTTGCCTCATGATAGTTCTCCTTTCCGAGTCTTACCGGTCAAAATACATAGTATTTGGTAAGGAAATAGGTTCTGTCCCAATCCACGATCTTCCGCGAGGCTTCGCGTTCCGGATGGATATTGTTCTCGTCAAAGACCATCACTTGCTTCTGCTTCAGGTCGTAGAGCGGCCAAACCTTTGCCCTGCCATCGGGCGAAAGATCTGCACTAAGGGACGGATTGCCCGTCTTGGCGAACTGGACCCACATTTTGCGCATGGTCTTGGCAAAGGTCTGATCCAATGTCCTGCCAGTGTCGGCGGTCATCTCGGGATGATTGAACACCGAGGCGAGCTCTATCGAATGCCCGCTTTTCACGATCGGCAGCGAGGATTCCGGCGTGAAATAGTACGTATATGATTTGCCGCCAGCCAGCGTCTGATTTTCCGACATACGGAGGAGCGGCAGCATGGTACAGCTGCCAGCACCAGCGGATTCGCCAAAGATCGTCACATTACGAGGATCGCCGCCAAAACTGCCGATGTTCTCATGCACCCACTTCAAAGCCATCAGCTGATCGAGCAGGCCTAAGTTCTGCGCATCCGGGTAATCTTTGCCATCCGGCAGATGGGAAAGATGCAGGAAACCAAAGGGACCGAGCCGGTACGCGATGGTAACATCAAACATCCTCCCCCATCTGCCCTTCACCACTACTCCCGATAAGTCACGTCTGCACTTTGACCCGCTGCGCGATGTCTTCCTTCTCCTTAGGCTCCGGCCCGGCAGCGATGCCGCCAAACGGCATCTGGGCGATGAGTTTCCAGGAAGCCGGCAGGGCAAACAGGGTATGCACGGCCTCGTCAATGACCGGATTGTAGTGCTGGATACTAGCCCCGACCTCCAGGTCACGCAAGGCTGTCCAGACAGCAAACTGCAGCATGCCGTTAGCCTGCTGCGCCCATAGCGGGAAGTTTTCCGCATACATGGGAAACTGCCCCTGCAAGTTCCTTACAACATCCTCATCGTAGAAATAGAGCACCGTACCCGCGCCAGCCTTGAAGCCGTCAATCTTCTCACGTGCTACCTTGCCGTCAAAGGCATCGTAAATCACGTCCCAAAGCACATCCTGCTTCCTGCCGAGCGCCACCACGACACGCGCCGACCTCATATTGAACGCATCAGGCGTCAGCTCTGTTGCCTGCTCCACCACCTCGCGGATCTTCTCGGCCGTGACCGGCAGCTCCTTATTGATTTGATAATACGAGCGGCGCCTGCCCATAGATTCCAGGATTCCCATAAAAAAACCTCCCTTGCTCTGCAAAATCTTCTTTGTCTACGCTTGTATTCGCGTCCGACAAGGAAAAGTCCTGCCAAGGGAGGCCCAACGATATTTTCTTAGGTATTTGCCGTCTTGACGGCGGCAGCTGCACGACTGCCATGCAGTTTCAGCACCGCGGCCAGCAGGAAGTTCAGCACGAAGCAGCCGGCAAAGAACAGCAGCGTCGCCGAATAACTATGCGTATGCTCCCAGAACCACGAGACGATGGTCGGACCGGCCACGCCAGCCATGCCCCAGGCCGTCAGCACGCGGCCGTGGATCGCGCTTAGCTCCCGCGTGCCGAAGATATCGGCAAGATAAGCCGGCATGCACGAAAAGCCGCCACCATAGCAGCTGATGATCAAAAACACGAGCAGCTGGAACGCCAGCGCATCGCTTGTGCCCGCCAACAAGTAAAAAGCACCGGCCTCCAGCGCGAAAAAGGCCATATAGGTAAGCCCGCGCCCCAAATAATCCGAAAGCGTCGACCAGACAATGCGCCCGCCGCCATTTACGAGCCCGATGAGGCCGACCATCGACGCCGCCTGGGCCGCATCCATGCCCGCGGCCTGCTGGGCCATCGGCGAAGCCACTGCCAGCAGACCGATGCCGCAAGTGATATTGACAAAGAACACCCACCAGAGCATGCCAAACGGCCAGGTCCTCACAGCCTCAGCAGCCGTGGCGCCATGCTGGATCTGCGTGACCTTTGCCGTGCCAGCTGGCTGCACGGGCGGCTTCAGATAAAGCGCTGACGCCCCCATCAGCAGCATGTAGGCTGCGCCCAGCAGCAGGAAAGTATCCACAAGGCCGGCTTTTGCCGTCAGCGCCTGCATGACAGGGCCGGCAATCAGCGCGGCAAAGCCGAAGCCCATGATGGCAAGCCCCGTCGCAAAGCCGCGGTGCTGCGGGAAATACTTGACAAGCGTCGATACCGGCGTGATATAGCCGACACCAAGGCCGATGCCGCCGATGACACCATAGAAAAGATACAAGAGCAGCAAGCTGTGCAAGTGCAGCGCCAGCGCTGTACCGAACATGCCCGTGCCAAAAAACAGCATGGCCAGCAGCCCGCTCTTCTTCGGCCCATGTTTTTCCACAAACCGGCCCAAGAAACCTGCCGACATGCCAAGGAACAGGATTGCCAGAGAAAAGGTCCACGTCGTCTCCGCCAGCGTGAATCCCAGTTCCGCCATGATGGGGCGCGTCAGGACACTCCAGGCATAGACGCTGCCGATGGAAATATGGATTCCCACCGCAGCCAACGCAATGAGCCAACGATTCCGCATGAAAACCATCCTTTCTGCTGCCTGCGCAGCAACGAGAAAAAGAGCTTTCATCCAAACAAAAAACCGTCTGGACAAAAACTCTCTGCCCAGACGGTCGGCTTGTTAAACCTTGCAGTACATGTGGTCGATTCCACTAATCCGTCAGTCCTGCACGGCATTATCGACTTGTAAGCTTAGTTTAACCATTGACATTTGACTTGTCAAGTCTTTTGCAGCTGCTGCCCATCTCGCGCTTAGAAGGACCCGCCATTTGCCAGCCATGCCTTCGCCGTATATTCGCTCAGGCCTACTGCATCGATGCGGAATACATTGCCGCTCGAACCCGTGCGCAGATCCTTGACGCTTACATAACCGACCTGCGTCAGATAGCCGCCATTGAGTGCCTCGATAACATCATGGTCTTCGAGTGGATAATCGCCCGGGTACTCCACGATGGTGCCGACCGAATACCCTTCACAGGTATAGATCGCAACCTTCGGCCCTACTGAAGTATTGATCATGCCATCGATGCTTCCTCCCGAAACATGTGCCATGCAGATACTCGAAAGCCCCATCATCAGAACAGCCAGCAAAGTCATAATACGCGTTTTCATGATAAATTCCTCCTTGCATATCCCGCTGTGCGGTTTGGTTTGTTTTGCTATTTGTTCTTTATATCCCTGAGGCAGCCAAAGTGTTATAGATTTTTGCAAAAAAAATTTCGCTCCCATAAAAAAGCAGAGATTGCTCGCCCATCAACCAGAGACTCACTTGACATGTCAAAATTCTTCTATAAACAAACTCCGTCTTTGAAGATTGCCAATTCATGCTTATCCAGATGCTCCGATACTGTTTTTTCCTGTCCAGAAGCAACTGCCAGCATATAATTCCAAAATCGTTCTCCCAGTTCTTCTAATGATGCACCTTCCAGCAGCATCCCTGCATTGAAATCAAGCCAGTTCTTTTTCCGTGTTGCCAACTTCGAGTTGCTGGCAATCTTCACCGTTGGCACAGGCGCTGCAAACGGAGTACCACGCCCTGTCGTGAACAAGATCAACTGCGCACCCGCTGCGGCCAAAGCATTTGCTGCCACCAGATCGTTGCCAGGACTCTCAAGCAGCAGCAATCCTTGCGTCTTGTTTTTTACTCTCTGTCCATAAGCCAATACATCCGTAACGAGCGCCACGCCTCCTTTTTGCACACAACCCAAGGATTTTTCTTCCAGCGTGGTTATGCCACCAGCTTTATTGCCCGGCGATGGATTTTCATTGATTTGTTTTCCATAGCGCATATAGTATTCCTTGAAGCCATTGATAAGTTGCACAATCTTCTGAAAGATTTCTTCATTAACGGCCCGATTCATCAGCAAGGTTTCTGCCCCAAACATTTCGGGCACCTCGGTCAAGATTGCTGTTCCGCCAGCTGCAGCAACGATGTTGGACACCTGCCCTGCCAAGGCATTGGCCGTAATGCCTGAAAAGCCATCCGACCCGCCACATTTTAGGCCAATGACCAGCTTGCTTGCCGGCTGCAAAGTACGCTGGCATTTATCGGCATAGTCAATCAACTCACGAATTGCCGCTACTCCTGCCTCGATTTCATCTTCACAATCCTGACATACCAAAAACTTTACCCTGCCCGCAGCAAAACTGCCAATAGCTTTTTGCATACTGGCAAGCGTGTTGTTCTCACAGCCTAAGGATAGCACCAATACCGCACCAGCATTGGGATGATGGACGAGACTTGCCAAAAACTGCTGCGTTTTCTCCAAATCCTCATCGATTTGCGAGCAGCCATACGGATGATTAAAGGCAAAGATGCCATCAATATGCTCTTCGCCCGTCAGCATTGCTTGAGCCCGCGATTCTATTTCCCTGGCAATGGCATTGACACATCCAACTGTCGGTATGATCCAGACTTCATTACGTATCCCTACTTGGCCGTCCGGACGCTCATAACCCCAAAAACTTTTCTCCTTAGGCGCAAAACCATCCGGCTGCCATGCACTGTTTTTTTTGGGTTCATAACGATAATCGACAAGTCCGGCCAACTTACTTTGCAGCCGTTCGGTATGAACCCACTCACCTGGTTCAATATTTACTTTCGCAGCGCCAATCGGAAAACCGTATTTTACCACATCACTTCCCCTGCTTATTGGCGCAATCGCTACTTTATGCCCAGCGGGGATACTTTCTTTGACCGTGATGGTTTTAGCACCTGCTGCAATCGCTTCGCCCGGTTGAAATGATTCGATGGCCACAGCGACATTATCCTGCGGATGAATCTGCAAATACTTTTTCATGCCATATACTCTCCCAATTTCTTGATATACGACTTTATGCCCATCAGCTGCAATAACTCATAATGATGCAATACCGCATCATAAAAACCAGGAATTGTCCGCAGGTCTATGCCCCAAAAATCATCTGCCTGCAAAAATTTCCTGACATATACTTCATCGGGCAGTGCTGCCCAACTGGCCACACGATCAAGTTTTTCGGCATCATCGTGTATCTCATACGGCTTGCCGTTCCGATAACCAATCAGACAACCATCGCCTTTCTCCACCGTATGATAAAAGGCCAGCAGGGCCGCCAGGGAAAAGGTCAACCATTTGGGCAGCACCTTGGTGTTTTGCTCATAATCCATCAGGCTTGGCAGTACACGAGCCCGCCATTTGGCAATGGAATTCAAGGAAATCGCGAGCAAGGAATGATTCACAAATGGATTTTCAAACCGCTCAAACACAGATGCAGCAAAATCACGCAACGAATCATCTTCTTTGTGAAAGGCTGGTACGATTTCCTGATAAACCAGCTGCTCAAGCTGCCGGCGTATATCGGCATCTTTCATACATTCGCCTACATAATCAAGGCCTGCCAGATAGGCCCCCAGCGCCATCGAAGTGTGTGCGCCATTTAAGATACGTACCTTACGGCGTTTATAGGCATCCACGTCCTTGGTAAATACGATAGGAAAATCCTCTGTCGCAATTGCGAACCGTTTTTCCAATGAAGGTTCACCAATGGCCCAAAAGGCAAACGGCTCACATTGATCCAGTAAGGCATCCTCATAACCAAGCTCCTGTTCATACTTGGCAGCATCGTTTCGCGGATAGCCAGTAACGATACGGTCAACCAGCGTATCGACAAATAGGCAGGATTCATCAAGCCATGCTGCAAAAGCGTCCCCAAGCATCCATTTCTTCGCATACGCTTTTACACACTTCTTTAGCATCTGCCCATTGTGGTCAATAAGTTCTACCGGCAGCATGACCAAGCCTTTTTCTTTTGCCCCCGAAAAATGCTCAAACCTCGTAAATAAGAATTTTGTCAATTTTGCCGGATAACTTTGGGGCGGCTTATCTTCATACGCATCATCATCATTATATACAATGCCAGCTTCTGTCGTGTTCGAGATAACAAACTCTAAGGAAGGCAGCTCCGCCAGCTGCAGGAATTCCTTATAATCCGAATAAGCACTGACTACACGATCCAGACAAGAAATCACGCGATTTTCCTTATAGGTCTTACCTGCTTTTTTTCCTCGGACACAAACCGAGTAAATATTGTCCTGGGCAGCAAACCGTGTATTGGTCTTTGCCCGCGGCATGACAACGGCAACACTGCCATTAAACCCACGTTTCTCGTTAGCCAAATCAATGCCATAGTCGACAAATGCCCGCAAAAAATTTCCTTCACCAATCTGCAGAACACGAACAGGATACGCCTGTCTTTGATAGACTTCCTGTATCTTTTTCATCCAAAGCCCCTCCTTCTTATTCAGGGTCAGCAAAATGAATAACGACTTTGAGCATCGATGCTGCCTGCTCCGAAAACTCCTGGAAGGCTTTAGGGGCATCAGCAAATTCATATTCATTCGTCACAACGCGTTCTATATTGGCCTTACCTGCTTTGACCAAATCAATCAATGCGAGAAAATCCTTCTGCAACGCATTGCGTGAGCCATACACATTGAGTTCTTTCTTCTGCAACAACGTGAAATCAAAGTCGGCATTCTTCTTGCCCACACCAATCTGGACAACACGAGCGCCAAAAGCCGCTGCATCAATACAGAGCAAAAATGTTGCCGGCAAGCCCACAGCCTCAATCGTTACATCAAAACCATTACCATTAGTGATTTTCGCTACAGCCTCATGAAAATGCTCCGGCGAATCATTGAGGATTTTTCCCGCCAGTCCAAACTTCTCTACTGCATAGTCAAGTTTCTTATCAGCAATATCGGAAATATATACCTCTGCTCCAGCGGCCCGTGCTGCTGCCGCTGCCAGCACGCCAATCGTACCTGCACCGACAATCAGGACCTTTTCTCCCGGCTGGATATTTGCCCGGCTTACACCATGATAGCTGATGCAAAAAGGCTCAATCAGTGCTAGTTGCCGCGGAGATAATCCTTGGCCGTCATAAATGCGTTCTACAGGCATCGTGATGTATTCCCGAAAAGCCCCATCACGCTGTGCTCCCATGGTTTCATTATGTTCACAGCAATTCACTAACCCCCGCTCACAAGAATAACATGTTCCACAATTGAAATAGGGATTGCAGGTAACGATCATGCCTTTTTCCAAGCCACGGTCATTCGCATCGATTTCTACAATCTGTGCGGAAAACTCATGACCGGGAATACGCGGGTAGCCAGCATAGGCAAAGGTCCCTCGATAGGTGCCAAGATCGCTGCCGCAGATGCCACCATACAAGATTTTCAGCAGGGCTTCACCTGGCTTGCGCACAGGCATCGGCATATCAAATAATTCAACGTTACCAGGCTCATTGATACGAATTGCTTTCATCACTGATCATCCTTTCTAAATATCACTACCCTAAAGATATGCATTTTTCGTGCCAAGAAAAAACAAGCGTAAAACAGAAGAGTTTCTTCCTTTTACGCTTGTTCTGAACATATTTGTTTCATTTTTGAAATGCATACGATTAAGTTTTTGTCTTATTCCTTTGGCTTGGCTTTCCGCCACAAAGTCACACGGCTGATTCCTAGCTGTGCGCATACCTCCTCTGGTGAGTAATGTAACAACAACTGCCGGATGATCTCACGCTCCGCCTCGGGTAAAGTCGTTTTCAATGGCAAGACAATCGATTCTTGATCCGGCTTATCCGTATCCTCCTGCCTTAACGCGCCAGACAAAAAAGCTTGCATCTGTGATTCATCTACGAGCATATCGTCATAGCAGGACAAAACCTCAGCCACATTCCGTAACTCACGGATATTGCCTGGCCAATCATAGCGTTTCAGTAACTCTCTGGCTTTTGGCGTTACTGCTTTCTCCCAGGAACGGCCATCGGTAAAGGCACGATAATAGTAGTCAAGCAACGGTATTGCGTCGCCATGACGCTCTCTTAACGGTGGCAGTGGCAAACGCAATACATTGATGCGATAATACAAGTCCTCGCGGAACGTCCCTTCCTGCACCATCTTCACCAAATCGCGATTTGTTGCACAGATAATGCGAATATCGAGCGGCAATATCCGATCATCACCGATACGGCGTATTTCATGCTCCTGCAGGACACGCAATAATCTGCCCTGGATATCAAGCGGCAATTCACCAATCTCATCCAGAAAGATCGTACCCTGGTGAGCCAATTCAAACAATCCCTTTTTCCCCGATTTACGAGCGCCTGTAAAAGCACCATCCACATAGCCAAAGAACTCGCTTTCCATCAGATTCGGCGGAATCGAGGCACAGTTCACAGAGACAAACGGCTTATCTGCCCGGCGGCTCGCATTATGGATACTTTGCGCCATTCCCTCTTTACCGGTACCTGTCTCCCCCAGGATCAAGACATTCGCATCGGTACGCGCAAAACGCTCTGCCAGCTGAATAGTCCGCTGCATCGTATCCGCATACGTCATGATATCGGAAAAATGCATTTTCGCATAAAGGCCTTTTTGATATAGCGATGACCGTACCGTGCGCGCATTTTTTTCGATGTGTTCTACTTCCTGGAAAATCACGATTTGACGCTGCGTCCTTTGATTGACCATCAAAGGAATCCTATGACAGAGTATTTTCGTCTTGCCGACTTCGAGAATCTGTTCGCCATTCGTTCCCTGGAGTCTTGGCAGTACTTCATCTTTCCATGCCGCAAAATTCTCGCCAAAGACTTTATGGCTCAACCGATTGGAAAAAACCGGTTCGCCCTCCTCACTCAGGACAACAACACCTTCGGTTATATTCTGGATGACTGCATCGACTTGTTGCAAGCGCAGCGTCTGCTGTTCTTTGTTCTTCAGGATAAGCTGCGCCTCATCAATCGCACTGCTTATTGCCTCACGGCTTGAATCAATCAGTGTATGACGAAAGCCACATTCTGATGCATAGGCCGCTGCAATATTGCAGCCTGCAATTCCGTCTACACTTTGTTCAGCAGCCAGCCGTTCAATCGTTGCATTGATTTCCTCGCGGCTGTCACAGGGAATAACTTCCACATAAATATCACCTAACCGGAAATGCCTCCGTACATCGTGAATGATATTGCTGCGCATAACTACCGCAATCCGACGGCAGCCTTTTTGCACCAGTTCCTCAATGGCTTGCATGACATCATGGAACGCTGCCCCAATATGCACAATAGTATGTTTGCCCTGTGCCTCCAATGTTTTGGCCATACCACCACGGGCGATGATAATCTGTGTCTCTGTAAAAGGCGCTACATCCATGATTACCTTGGCATCCTGTGAATAAATGACATCTATATCCAAATTCCGCTGTTTGATAATACTTTTTGCCTTCTTATCGATGGCTAAGGTTGGTGCAACGAACAAAATCAGAGACATGGTACCAGAACTCCTTTGCTTTATACTATCGGAAAAATTGATCCATTTCTTATTCTAACACATCATAAACACAGCAAAAAGGCAGACACCTCATCAGTGTGCTGCCTTTTGCCAGAAAATCACAGAATTATAAACACCTGCTATCTTTTACCTTCCAACACACAGCCCTTTTGCAACATGACATTAGCATACTGTGCGCGTTCGCCTGTAGTGATGATCGCATATGCCTTCGCGGCTTCCTTATAGTAGGCGAATCGTTCTACGGTGCGAATCCCCTCAGCACCACGCGAATCGTATTTCGCCAGGATTTCCTTATACGTATCCCATATTGGGGTCTTTACCGGATCGCCTGGAACGACCTCCATCAGACTCACAGGTTTTTCTTCATACTGATCCAACGGCATGAGTTTCAGGATTGCCTCCAAGACTTCCGGAATGCCATGACCGTCACAATGGATAACGATATGATCTTTTCCGACAGATGCCGCAGGAAAATTGCCATCTGCAATAACAATGCGGTCACCATGCCCCATCTCGCACAGAACTTTCAAAAGATCTGGAGGCAAAATTGCGGGAATACCAAGCAACATAGCCAATCACCTATTCCTTCTCTGCTTACAGCTGATGTACTTCCTTCAGCTCCGTTTCATGTTTCTCATTTTCAATATGCAGTTCTGTGTAGAAGAACCAGGAAATCACGACAAAGCAAAGGAATGGAATGACATAACCCACATGAAGGATACCTGTAGCATCGGCTACCAGCCCAAGGATTGGCGGCATCATAGCACCACCGACAATTGACATGACCATCGCAGCAGCTGCTGATTCACGATACTCTGCCGGTACAGTCTTAAGTCCCGTATCGTAAATTGTCGGATAAACCGGACCCATGAAAGCACTGACCAGAATTACTGGATACATGACCGAGAAGTCGTTGACACCAGCGACATAAGCCAGACAGAGGCAGCCCAATACCGAATAGATGAACAGAAGTTTATTGGCCGACATCTTCGTCAGCAGCGTACTTGCCACGACACGGCCCAGGAAGAACACGATAAAGCTGGCAATCATGTAATTCGCTGCCACGCGCTCATTCATTGAACCATCTAAGGAAAGTGCCAGACGAATCGTAAACGACCAAACAGCTGCCTGCATACCATTATAGAGGAACATTGCGAGCAAGCTGCGACGGAAACGCTGTACCCCCATCATGAATTTTGCCGTTTTCATCGAGAGCAGGTTGACTTTATTCTTGACTACTTCTGCCGTTTCCTTGACCTGCGGTTTACAGGACGGGAATTTGATAAATACAAAGGCGAGGAACAATGCGACAAGAATCAGGACAATATATTTATAGGGAACTAACGTATGCTGCAGCATTTCGAGACGGAAGGCAGCAATCTGATCTGGCGACATAGCAGCCATCTTGCTGGAAAGGCTTTCACCTTCCTGGAAAATCAAGAACTTACCGAGAAGAATACCGCAAATATTGCCAATCGGTGTAAAAGTCTGACTTAGATTGATACGAAAAGTCGATGTCTTCTCCGGTCCAATCATCGTCGCATAAGTGTTAGCCGAAGTTTCCAGAAAACTCAAGCCAAGGGCAATAGCAAAGATCGCTACGAGGAACATCGTATAGGTTGCCATATGCGATGCCGGGAAGAACAACAGACAACCGACAATGTAGAAGGCCAAACCACAAAGGATAGCCGATACATAGGATTTCTTCTTCATGACGAGCGCGGCGGGAATAGCCATGACAAAATAGCCACCAAAGAATGCACTTTGGACAAAGGCACTGGCAAAATTGCTCAATTCAAAAATAGACTTAAACTGTGTAATCAAAACATCATTCAAAGCATTTGCGACACTCCACAGAGGGAAAAGCATCGTCATGAGGACAAACTGCAAGAACGGAGTACTCGTCAAATAACCATTGGGAAGCTGATTCCATTTTTTTGACATATCATATCTCTCCTTTTCGTCATCCTAGCAAAGCATGAAAGCTCATTGTCAGTTGATACCAATATCGGAAAGCGCTTTCCATAGCCCTTCAGGAATATCTGTCTGCGCCCATTCCCAATTGCTCGCTGCTTGTTTTTGCGAAGTAGCTCCGCAGACAACCGCTACTACATTTTTATTGCGCAGCGGATATTGCAAAGCAGCCGCGCCAATGGGAACATCATAAGCATCACAAACCTTGCGGATTTCCATGACACGATCGAAGATTTCCTTCGGCACACTGCCATATTCGTAATGACCCTCGGTAATGCTTTTCTTCACCAGGACCCCCGATGCATACGGTGCCGCTACTGCTACCGATACATTACGCTGCTCACATTTCTGGAAGAATTCTTCATGATGTGTCTCCAAAAGATTATAGCGCTGAGCGACCAGCATGATATCCATATCCGCATAATCCATGGCTTCAACCATAATATCCACTTCATTTGCGCCAATGCCAAATGCCTTGATCTGCCCGTTTTTCCGCAGCTCTTCGAGTGCTTTGAATCCCGAATCACAAAGCGTCTTGAAATGCTGACGCTCCTCCGGAGTCTTGCCATGTGCGTAGGTACCAATATCGTGAACATAGAGAATATCAATGCGACGTGTCCCCAAGCGTCGAATCGAATCTTCATACGAACGCATGATACCATCATAAGAATAATCGAAGACACGATTCATCGGATTCTCATCATAAAATTCATTGCCATTCTGTAAGCCCTCTTCTTGCCGTGGGTATAGCAGCCGTCCTACCTTCGTCGAAAGGACGAAGTCATCGCGCTCTAAGTTACGCAATGCCAGTCCCAGACGGATTTCCGCCAAACTTGCCCCGTAATGCGGAGCAACATCGAAGCCGCGATAGCCAAGCTCAATGGCACCTTCCGCAATCCCAATTGCCTCGGCATTCGTCATCCGATGATACATATTCGCCATACCTGAGCACCCCAAAATCAATGAAGGCACCTTCAGATCTACACGCTTGATTTTGTTCATCGTAATCATAATACACATTCCTCCTATTTCATTCAGTCAATCCAGATGATAAATCCGGCGGGCATTGCCAGCAAATATCTTATCTGAATCAATTTCTTTATGTGTTGCTACCCAAGCTGTGATAATTCCCTTGACCCCACCATAATCAGTTGCCACTAGTAGCATCGGCCAATCCGAGCCAAAGATCAGTCGTTCCTGCCCAAACGCTTCATAAACGGTATCCAGATATGGCACAAAATCTGCAGGTTTCCATTGCTGCCAATCGGCCTCGGTAACCATTCCGGAAATCTTGCAAGCCACACGTGGTGAAGCTGCTAAGCCGTTTATTTTCTCGGCCCAAGGATGTATTTCCCGTGCTTTGATGGGAGGTTTTGCAATATGCTCCAAGATGAAATTTGTCTCTTCCGCTTGCTTTACAAGCTCTGCCGCTGCGTCAAGCTGCTCTGTTGTAACAAGCAGTTCATAAACCAGCCCTGCCCGTCCGACCTCACGCACGCCTTCCACAAACGAATCGCTCAGCAAGTGCTCTGGGGGAAGACCTTGCGAAAGATAGCGGATTCCCTTGAGCTTGTTGCCACAAGCGCGGAGTTCCTGTATCTGTGCCTTTACCGTTTCCGCACCTGCAACGATATCACACCAGCCTACCACACCGCGAACCATGTTATGTTTCTCGGCCAAAGCCAGCAAAACCTTTGACTCATCAAGCCTTGCTACAGCATGCACCAGTAATGACCCAGCCACACCATTTGCCTGTAGGGTTTGTTCTAACTGATTGATTGAGAAATCCTGCCGTAAAACATCCATGCCTTCCTGAATCCAGGAAAAAAAATCGTTGTCTTCGTATTGCCAAAGATGATTATGTGTATCGATAATTTCCTGCAATATCCAACCCCTCCTCTGCCATTGACATCTCGACTTTTTTCGTCTTACATCCATTACTAAATGCATATAGCATGCCAACTTTGAATTCTTTTATTTCCCCGTGATTTTACAGCGTATTGTCTCGCTTTTTATATTATTTCTTTAGCTCTGACATTTATATTTCATGTTTGTATTTCATGCTGTTCGAATATGAAATTGTTTGTGCAACTCATTTTTCGCCCTACGAACAGCCTCGATAAATTTCTGGGCCATGGCTGTAACACCAGCATAATCGCCGCTTTTAGCAGTTTTAGTAAGACTTCCACCAGCAGATACAGCTACACAGCCAGCTCTCAACCAATCGGCAACATTATCGACGGCTACACCACCCGAAGGCATAAGCATTGCCTGTGGCAAGGGGCCATGAATATCCTTGATGATTTTGGGCCCGACGATATCGCCAGGAAAAATCTTTATAATATCAGCGCCTGCCGCTAATGCCTTCGCAGCCTCTCCAGGTGTCATTACGCCCGGACAAGATACCACCCGGTAAAGATTGCACAAACGGATCGTTTCTTCATCAAACGCAGGTGACACAATGAATCTTGCACCTGCTAATATAGCCAGCCGTGCCGTGGTTGCCTCAAGAACGGTTCCCGCACCAATGATGACCTCTTCATCTTTTTGATATTTTTTTTGAAGCTTAGCTATTGCCTCGTGCGCCAAGGGAGTCGTAAACGTCATTTCAATCACCTTTACACCTCCAGCAATACAGGCATCAGCTATCTTAAGCCCTTCTTCGAGCGTTTGTCCGCGCACAACTGCTATTATTCCCTGATTGCTAATTTTCTGCATCGTTTCAATTTTATCATATCTATCCATGATCCAGCCTCTTTTCTCAATGTAGTTTTCGCATATACTCTGTCAAAGTTTCCCGATCAGGAAGGCCTTCGTTATCTCCAGCTGACATAACCGCCAGTGCTCCAATTGCGGCCCCACGCTGCACCGCATCAAAAAGCGGCTCATCCTCCAGCAGTGCGCTCACAACGCCAACGGCAAAGCCATCGCCTGCTCCGACCGTATCAACGACCTTCTTGACAGGATAACCAGGTACGACAAAACCTTTCTCATGGGCTGTCTTCACATAAGCGCCTTCTGCCCCTAGTTTCACTACGACAGTCTTGACGCCTCGTTCAAGATAGAAATCGGCAATCTTTTCTGGCTGACGCGACCCCGTAAGGATATCGCCTTCGTTTATCCCTGGCAGGACTATATCGGCATTTTGTGCCAACGAGTTGATGATGGTCACCATCTCAGCTTTATCCGGCCATAATGCCGGCCGCAAATTCGGATCGAACGAAATCCGCACATTCCTTGCATGGGCCATCCCCATCAACATCTCCGTTGCCGTAAGGCAATTCATCGATAGCGCTGCAGGAATTCCTGTCAGATGCACATGACGTACCCCGTCCCAATTGATTTTCGCTAAATCTTCCGGCTTAAAATGCGCAAATGCGGTATCATGCCGATAGTTGATAACCTCGGGATCACCTTTGGCATTCTTCGCCTTCAACTGCATTCCCGTCAGATACGTGTCATCGGTCCAAAGATAATCTTCGGCAATGCCACTATCCCCCAGATACTCGCGAATGTGCTGGCCAAAAGGATCCTTGCCAATACGCGATACGTAGGCGGGGATATGGCCAAGACGAGCCAGGCCAATGCAAAAATTCACCTCAGCTCCGCAGATATATCGCGTAAAACGCGACACATCCTTGAGCTGTTTTTCCTCTTCAGCAGCCAATAACCCCATCGGTTCTCCCATCGTCAAAACTTCATACACTTCTATCAACTCCTTTTTGGTTTTCAAGCTAATAGAGTACAAAAACCATGCCAACTTATAAAAAAAAGTCCACCCCATCAGATTTTTTCCAATGAAGTGGACACAGGATTATTTCCCTAGCTAAACATAAATCTCTTTAGCCGATAGCCGGATCGGCAACGCCGTTTTTGCGGAAGGCGGCCGCGCGGTCGATGCAGGTGCCGCATTTGCCGCAGGGCTTGTCGCCGCCTTCGTAGCATGACCAGGTCAGCTCATAGGGAACGCCAAGCTCCAGACCGATCTTCACGACTTCGGCCTTGTTGATGTTCACGAACGGTGCTTCGATTTTCAGCTGATGGCCCGAGCCTTCCCAGATGGCCTTGTTCATCGCCTCGTTGAATACCGGCGAGCAATCGGGATAGGCAAAGCCGGCAGCATCGTCAGCATGGGCGCCGTAGTAGATGATGCCGCAGCCTTTGCTCAGCGCGATGCTGGCTGCCGTCGACAGGAACAGGCCATTGCGGAACGGCACATAGGTGCTGACCGGCGTCTTGCCATTCGTCTCCTTGATTTGCTCGGCATAGCTTTCCTCGGGGATTTCCTCGTCCGACTGCTTCAAGAGCGAGCAGTTGCTGTACTGGAAAATCTTGCTGAGGTCCAAAAACAGCTGCTCAATGCCATAATGCGCGGCCACCTTCTTGGCCGCCTCGATTTCCTTTTCGTGTTTCTGCCCATAGGACAGCGACAGGGCGATAACATTTTCGCGGCCATGCTTCTTGATGGCCAGCCCCAATGCCGTCGTCGAATCCACGCCGCCGCTGCTTAGTACCATTGCCTTCATAATATATCCTTCTCTCTTTTTTCTAGTGCTGCTTAAATCAGGATGCCCTGACAGTGATCGATTTCATGCTGGATGATCTGCGCCGTAAAGCCCGAGAACTTCTGCCGCTGTTTGGCAAAGGCCATATCGCGGTATTTGACCTCGATGGTCTCATAGCGCTCCGTCTCGCGCTCGCCCGTAAGGGACAGGCAGCCTTCCTTCGTCTTATAGGTTTTGGCCGAATGCTTGACGATTTCGGGATTGAGCAGCGCAAGATTCCCTGCCCCCGTATTCACGGCGATGATGCATTTGGCTACGCCGATCATATTGGCCGCCAGCCCCACGCAGTGCTCGCGATGAGCCGCCAGGGTGTCGAGCAAATCCTGCGCCACCGCGATATCCTCTTTGACGGCCTTGGCCGATTTCTGCTGCAAGAAAAATTCATCGTGTATGATTTCTTTTACCATATATACCTTCCTTCTATGAGAGCCCCGTATGCAGGCGCAAGCTCCGGGCCTGCAGCCAGCGGTAGACGGCCACGCAGATGACCACCGATACCACCGAGCCCAGGCAGGTTGCCAGGCCCATCGGCAGCAGGGTGTCCGGATACCAGACCGAGGCAAGATACGCCAACGGTATCCGCGCTGTGACAATGGCGATGACATTATGCAGGAACGAAAATTCCGAGCGGCCGCAAGCGCAGAAGTACCCGCTGAACGCAAAATGCAGGCCGGCAAAAATGCAATCGAAGATATAGCCCTGCAGGTAAGCCGCACCAGCGGTGATGACCGCTGCATCCAGCGTGAACCAGCCGACGACCGCCGCGGCCGTGAACTGTGTGACCGCAGATACTGCCACACCAAAGACCGCACAGATGACGAGGGCATACCAGAGGGTCTGCCGCGCCCGCGCGCTCTTCCCCGCCCCAATATTCTGTGCGCCCAGAGCCGATACCGTCGCCAGCATCGCCGAGGGCACGAGGAACACGAAGCTGATGAACTTCTCGACGATGCCGACTGCCGCCGCATCGGTGAGCCCGCGCATATTGGCGATGACCGTGATAACGAGGAACGAAATCTGGATAAAGCCATCCTGCAAGGCTACGGGCACGCCGATGCGCAGGATGCTGCCAAGGACCTGCCATTCAGGCCGCCAGGCGGACCGGTCAATTTCCACGGCCCGGGTGCGGCGCATATAGATAAGGGCCACCACCACGCTGACGGCCTGGGAAAGCGTCGTGCCCAGGGCCGCGCCCACAGGCCCCAGATGCAGCGGCCCCATGAACAGATAGTCGAGCACGATATTGGCACCGCAGGCTATGGCCACGAAATACAGCGGGCGGCGCGAATCCCCAAGCCCGCGAAAAACCGCGCTGATGATATTGTAGGCCGTGATCAGCGGTATGCCCAGGAAGCACACCCCCAGGTATGCTTCCGTATCGGCTACGGCCGCCGCAGGCGTCTTCATCCACGCCGCGATCTGACCGGTCAGCAGCAGGCAGCCTGCCGCCAGCAGCACCGACACGCACAAGAACAAGACGGCCGTATTGCCGATGACTGCCGCACGGCGCGCCCCGTCGCGCGCACCGACAGCCTGCGCAATGCAGACCGTCGTGCCCATCGCCAGCCCCACGATCATGACCGTCAGCATATGCATGACCTGACTGCCGATGGCCACGGCCGTGATGCTGGCCGCTCCCTCGAACTGGCCGATGATGAACAGATCCGCCATGCCATAGAGCGTCTGCAGGAAGTATGAAAAGAAAAACGGCAGTGCAAAAAGGAAAATATTTCGCAGGACACTGCCGGTCGTAAGATTCTTTTCCAAATAAATCCCCCCTGCTATATTAAACACTGCCCCCGCCGAATAGTCAATAGGACAACAAAAGCCCGCCAGGGGCAACCCCTGGCGGGCGGTACCTTCACACCATGCGCCTTGCTGTCAATACAAGCGCTCCATGACATCATCGTCAATCTTGAACGAGTGGGACGCATCGGGGAATGTCCCCGCCTTGACCTCTTCATCATAGGCCTTGAACGCGGCCTGCATCTTCTCGCCGAGCTCGGCAAAATGCTTGACAAACTTCGGCGTGTAGTCGCTGAACAGGCCCAGCATATCCTGATAGACGAGAATCTGCCCGTCGCAGCCCTCGCCAGCGCCAATGCCGATCGTCGGAATATCAAGTTTTGCGGTAATCAATGCCGCCAGCTTTGCCGGCACGCATTCGAGCACCACGGCAAAGGCACCAGCTGCCTGTACGGCCAATGCATCTTCGATCATCTGCC
Source organism: Pseudoselenomonas ruminantium (assembly GCF_900113715.1). Taxonomy (GTDB): domain Bacteria; phylum Bacillota; class Negativicutes; order Selenomonadales; family Selenomonadaceae; genus Selenomonas_A; species Selenomonas_A caprae. The sequence goes on from NZ_FOQK01000021.1 coordinate 47,835, forward strand.
GGGCAGCCTCCTCGCTCTTGCCCTGCACGCGGTTGCCGCCAAACGCATTGACCGACTGCGGCGTCATGCCCAGATGGGCCATGACCGGGATGCCCGCCGACGTGATAGCCTTGATCTGCGGGCAGACTGTGGCGCCGCCCTCAAGCTTTACGGCATTGCCACGGCCTTCCTTCATCAGGCGGCCCGCATTCATCACGGCCTGCTCGATTGATACCTGATACGACATGAACGGCATATCGATGACGACCATCGTATCATGGCAGCCGCGGGAAACGGCACGGCCAAAGGTGATCATATCCTCCATCGTGACCGAGAGCGTATCGGGAAGCCCGAGCATGACATTGCCGAGCGAATCGCCGACCAGCACCGCATTGATGCCCGCTGCCTCCTCGAGCTTGGCCGTCGAATAATCGTAACAGGTCAGCATCGAGATTTTCTCGCCCTGCGCCTTCATCTTGGCAAAAGTTGCTACGGTGTTCTTCATTGGAATCATCCTTTCTGTCGGAGCCTTGCGGTCTCCGCATCGATAAACGTCTGGATGGACTGGTAATCACGCGCAGGATGCTTCTGCCTGGCGATGCGCAGCAAGCGCGCCGACAGCAGCAGGTACAGCAATCTGTCATCATCATCCGGCAGCGTTTTTAAATGCTTTTTCACCGTGCCCAGGTCAGCGCGCTCCACGGGGCCGGTAAGTGCCGCCACCGGGCCAGCTTCAGCCACATGGCGCGCATTGCCGAGAAACAGCGGGCCAAGTGCCGCCCGCGCATTCTCAGGCGTAAAGCCGCAGTCTTCGAGCAGCTGCTGGCTTTGCGCAAAGAGCGCTGCCACCTGATTGCTCGCAATCGCGGCCGCACAGTGGTACTTAGCCTTGGCTTCCGCCGCGATTGGCTGCACATGCAGGCCGGCACGCGTAAGCCATGCCTGCATCTCTGCAAATCTGGCCGCCGTTCCCTCAAGCGTAAAAAAAACATCCGCCAGCTCACGGTAAGAAGTCTTGCGACTGCTGACCGCAACCAGCGGATGAACGGCGAAACCTGCGGCTCCGCGCTGCTCGATATCGGGAAAGGCTGACGCAGCTGTCAGCGCCCCGCTGCAATGACAAATGATCTTTCCTTGGATTGGCTGCTGGCACACTGCCGCATAGGCTGCGGCTATGGCCCCATCGGGAACAGTCAGGAACAGCACATCACTAGCTTTGACCAGCTCGCTTCGATTCCCGTAAGCGTCTGATGCCGTAAATGCTGCTGCCTCCGCGGCAGACTGAAACGTCCGGCTGTAATAGCCTGCGAGCGCAAATCCCTGCTCGTGGAAATACTTCCCTAACGAAAAGCCGACCTTGCCGGCTCCGATAAAACCAATCTTCATACTCATCACCTCTTTCGGTGATGCACTGCGCCGTTCCCAGGCGCAAATCCAAGGCTTGCAGTACAGTTTCCTATGCGGAATACCGTCCATCTTTTTTAGGCTATCACAAGCCTTGCCGTCTGTCAAATCGGACAGTAGCTCAGACCCCGCCGATTGAAGACTCCGCGTGAAAGAGATCCGCCAGCGTCTGCAGCAGGAACTTCGTCTCGATGGGCTTGGCCAGATGGCCATTCATGCCGGCTTTGAGTGCCTCCTGCCGATCCTCTTCAAAGGCATTGGCCGTCATGGCCAGGATGGGAATGCCGGCCTTGGCCCCATCGGGCAGCGCGCGGATTTGCCGCGCCGCCTCATAGCCGTTGAGGTTTGGCATCTGGACATCCATGAGTATCAAGTCATAATAAGCGTCCGGCGCCGCCCGCAGCATATCCACGCAAATCCTGCCATCCGCAGCATGATCGATGAGGATTCCCGCTTCCTGCAGAATGGTCATCGTGATTTCCGCATTGATTTCATTATCCTCGGCCAGCAGGATGCGCACGCCTTTAAGTGAGCTGACCGCCGCGGCCGGTATCTGCTCGCCGGATATTTCGGCGGCCGCAGCAAAGCGATGCGGGATGCTGACGATGCAGGTCGTGCCCACGCCCTTCTCGCTCTGCATTTCGATGGTGCCATCCATCAAGGCCACGAGCCGCTTTACGATGGACATGCCAAGGCCTGTGCCCTCGATCTTGGTGCTCGTCGTGTTGTTCTCACGCGAAAACTCGTCAAACACATGCGGCAGGAAATCCGCCGCCATACCGATGCCCGTATCGGTAATCGTCGAGCGGAATAGGCCCCAGCCGGGCTTTGCCGCCGGCAGTTCTTCACAGACCACCATAACACTGCCGCCCGGCTCCGTATATTTGCAGGCATTGGAGAGGATATTTAGATATATCTCCCGCAACTTCGTCGTATCGCCATACAAACAAGGATGTTCGACTTTAAGCTCATACGTGACCGTGATCTTCCGGGCCTGCATCATATCCTCAAGGACCACATAGAGGCTCGCCGCGAATTCATGGACATTATAGGCCGCCTCCTCCAAGGCCAGCTTGCCCTTTTCGATGCGCGCCATCTCCAGCACATTGTTGATGATGGATAGCAGTACCTTGCTGGCCTCCTTGATTTTATCCAGATAGCGCTTGCGGCGCGCAGGATCGTCCTGATATTTCTCGAGCAGGTCGCGAAAGCCCATGATGGCATTCATCGGCGTGCGGATATCATGGCTCATATTGAACAGGAAGTTCGTCTTCGAAGCATTGGCGGCCTCAGCGACGCGGCGCGCCTCGGCCAGTTCCTTCTGCTTGCGCTGCTCGGCCATGAACATCGACTGCACATCGCGGAACCCGGCGATGAAGCACTGGCTTCCCGTGGCATTTATATCGCGCGCATAGCAGGCCTGGAAGTGGCACTGCTGCCCATCAAGGTTCTGTCGCGCATAATCGATGCGGTAGACATCATCGTCAGGAATCTGCCGCAAAAGCTCCGCGATGCTGGTCTGCTGGTACAACCGCTCGCGGTCTTCAGGCACGACAAACGTATCGATATATGCGCGGATGACCTTTTCATAGCTGACATCCTTGACGCTTGCGAGGACCGCCTTCGTGGTCTGGGAGTTGGCATTGCTGCGCACCAGCGACACGGTATCGAGCGCCGCATCGATATACCATACCGAGCTGTACTCACGCGACAGGCCGTTGATCAGCATATTGTACCGTTCCTGCTCCTGGGCGGCTTTGATCTTCTCGCGGACCTCCTGGTCGATATTCTCAAAGGCACAGACAAGTATCTGCCGCTCCGCCAGCTTCATGATTTTCATGCGGTAATACGTATCTACTCCCTGCGTATGCGTGCGATATACGTGGAAGATGCACGGTTCGGTTTTGAGCCGTTCCTGCAGATAGTCAAGATTGATAAGCCGCATCATATCGGCGGCATCGTCGGGATGGATAAAAGAATCGATATACGTCTTCATCAAGGAACGCGGCGACAGCTTCTCCTTCTGACGGCTCACCACCCACTGCGCGACCTCGTTCATGCGGACAGGCTGCACCGACTGATCCAAAAGGTTGGCATAGTAGATGGCACTGTAGCTTTCCGCCAAAAGATCCACGGTCTGCTGCATCATCCCTTCATGCTCCTTTTGGCTGTTGATGTCCTCCAGCGCGAAAATCACCCGCGTGAGGGGATCTGCATCGCCCATGCGGATAAAATCCCCGCGTCCCCAGCCGTGTTCCGCGCAATAGCAAGACAGTGACAGCCGCTTGTTGCCGCACATGCGCTGCGGCAATGTCTGCAAATCGATGAAACTTTCCACCGGCTGATGCTGCCCGCGCACGGTCGCCTTAGCCATCAAACGCGCCAGCCTATCCTGCAGCGGCATGTCCGCCTGCAGGACGGCATCCACCTCGCGATTCGCCTTTATGGAATAAATCTTATCCGCTTTGAAATCGATAATCTGTACGAACACATATAGCTCTGCCATTGCGGTCAGCGCCTCTTTGCAATCTTCGAGCCAATTCATGATAAGCCTCTCTTTGCTATGCCGGTTTCCCATTGTTACCGTATAGTATTCGTGACTGCTGGCAAAAATCCTGTCTTATACGGCTGCATTGTCACTTCCATGACAAAAAAATTGACTGGTCATTTGACCAGTCAAAAATTCTTTGTTTTGCGATTTACCAGATGCCCAGAAAATGCTGCATGATGAGGCTCACGAGTGTGATGGCTGCCCAGCAGCAGGCACCGAGCAGGATGGGCCTGCCCCCCGATTGGACGAGCTTGACGATATCGCTGTTGAGGCCGATGGCCGCCATCGCCATGACGATGAGGAATTTCGCTAGCTCCTTGAGCGGTGCAAAGACTTCGCCGCTTACCCCAAGCTGCAGGCAGGCTGTCGTAAATACTGCCGCCAGCAAAAAATACAGGATAAACTTGGGAAGCACCCGCCAGAAGCTGAACGTGGCCAGCGAGCCGCCCTGCGCCTTTGCCGCCTCTTTGCGTGCAACGACGAATGCCAGCAGCATGGTCACGGGAATGATGGCCAGGGCCCGCGTCAGCTTGACGGTCACGGCCTCGTCGAGAGTCTGGGTGCCCAGGCCCCACATGCTGTCCCAAGTGGCCGCCGCAGCCGTTACAGACGAAGTATCGTTGATGGCCGTCCCCGCAAAGATGCCAAAGGCTTCGCCAGCCGTCGTGTCAAAGCCCAACAGATGGCCAAGGATTGGAAACAGCAGCGCGGCCAGCGCATTGAACAAAAAGATGACGGCGACCGACTGCGCTACCTCATTGCTGTCCGCCTTGACGACAGGCGCCGCCGCAGCGATTGCCGAGCCGCCGCAAATGGAGGAGCCGACACCGATCAGCGCGGCCGTGTTGCGCGAAATCCGCAGCAGGCGCATGAGCACCCAGGCCACCACCAACGAAGCCGTGATGGTGCTTACGATAATCGGCAGCGAAAACAGCCCCGTCTGGATGATGACACCAAGGTTCATCCCAAAGCCCAGCAGCACGACAGCCGACTGCAGCACCACCTTGGACGTCCAGCTGATGCCCCCTTGGGCGCGGCCATGGTCCTTCCAGACCGCAGCAATAAGCATGCCGGCCAGGATGGCAAGGACAGCACCGCCCACCACGGGGAAATGCTGTCCCAGCAGCCAGGCTGGCAGTGCAATGAGAAAACAGATTATGATACCGAGTGAATTATTTTGCAAGAATGTCATGATACACCTCAAAACAGGCCTTTGATTTCAGCTGATGTCCTGTATTATAAAAAGATTTCTCAAAAATGTAAAATTATATGTTATGATGTACCTATAACATAATCTTATCGATACCTGCACATCCCCACAGAAAGGAGGAGGCCATTGCTCGATTTCCGCATCAAGACATTCCTCTGCGTCTGCCAGACCATGAACTACACACAGGCCGCCAAGCTCCTAAATATCACTCAGCCCGCCGTCTCACAGCACATCCGCTTTTTGGAAGACTATTATCAGATCAAGGCCTTCCGCTATGCCAACAAGAAGCTTGAGCTCACTGCCGCCGGCAGGATACTCTACGAGCGCTGCAAGACCATGGAGAACGACGAGGTCGCTCTCTCCGCGGAGCTCCTCAGCAGCCAGTCCGGCATCCGCACGCTGTCCCTCGGCGTCACGATGACCGTTGGCGAGTATGCCATCATATCGCCGCTGGCCGCCTATCAGCTGGCGCATCCTGGCATCAACATCCGGCTGCGCTTCGGCAACACCCAGGAGCTTCTGGCCCAGCTGACTGCCGGCCGCATCCAGATGGCCCTGGTCGAGGGCTACTTCCCGCCCCAGGACTACTTCTGCCGCCCTTACAGCACCGAGCCCTATATCGGCGTCTGTGCCAGCAGCCACGTTTTCCCCTCCGGCGAGCCCTCCACCTTCCACGATCTGCTCGGGGAGCGCCTGCTGCTGCGGGAGAAGGGCTCCGGCACACGGGAAATCCTCGAGCGCAATCTGGCCCTGCATGGCCTCAAGACCACAGACTTCATCCACAACATGGAAGTCGAAAACATGCACACCATCATTGGCCTGCTCACCCATGACTGCGGCATTTCCTTTCTCTACCGCCGCGCCGTGCAGGCAGAATTAGCCAGTGGCCGCCTGCGGGAAATCCCGCTCAAGAACTTTTCCATGGAACATGACTTCACCTTCATCTGGGAAAAGGACAGCATCTATACCGCTGAATATCAGCAGATCTGTCAAGAGCTAAGCAGCACTCCTTGAGTTTTTCGCCTATTCTTTTTATAAACTATCAACAAACCGAGGTGCTATCTATGTCCACAGTTATTCTTATCCTGCTTATCATCATCAGCCTGCTGTTCGCAGTCGAAATGCGCCACTCACTGCGGCGCTCCGCTGAATCCTATCGCCTGATCCAGGCCTACCGCGACGACCTGCAGAATCCAAAGCTCATCACCGAAATCTACACCTACTGCCAGCAGGACTACAAGCTGCGCCGCATCATGAAGAAACACCAGGTAACCGAAGCGGACATCCGCAGCATCTACCAGAAACTCCTGACCTGGGGCAACTTCCACAAAGGCCATCGCTTCGTCCCCATCACTTCGTTCTTCTACGCCTGCACGCTCAAATACCTCGTCACCCATAAAGACGGTGACGCCAAAGCGCTGACGATGCGCTGCATGAATTTCCTGCATATATAAAGAACAGGTATGCAGGTGCGTCCGCCCCTTATTGGTGGGCGAGTGGCGGCTACTTGTTCTTTTTTTATGTCAATATTAATCACTTCTTCCTTCTAAAACAAAAAGAGAGCACATCTGATGATATGCCCTCTGGCTATGTCTTAGCCTATATCGCTATTATTTACCTTTTGCTGCCATAAAATTTGCGTTTGCTGCCATAGAATCTACATTTTCTGCTATAGTAATTTTATGACCACCACCGATAGGGAGTTTTCCGATAGGGAGTTTCATTTGTGTTTCATCTATATTTGCTGCCATAGAATTTGCATTACTGTCATGACAACCAGGACGAGGACGAGGAAAAATAGGAAGCGATGCTTGGGATTGATAATAAAAACCATTCTGCCTAGTAAATGGCAAAATGGTTTTATTATTCTCCCTTTTTACAAAAGTGTTTCTATATGCACAAACTTGAAGTTGTGCGATTAACTTCCGGTTTATTCTTCCATCAAGGATTATGTATTACATTTCTCTTTCCACTATTGGCAGTTCCTCTTACTTCTTCGTGGTAAAAGTAATCTACGATTGTTGGATGTCCTTTCTCTACTCTCTCATACGGAGTTTCATTATCAACAAACCTGCAATCATACTTTTTAGCCAGCTCTTCTGCTTTCTTTTCCAGCGCTTCAAAATAGCTGCGGTTCTTTTTGTTATAAATTTCGTCATACAGCGGCACCAGATCCGGATGTTTATCGGAAATGTATTTCATGATATCTGCCTTAAAACCTCCGCGAAGATTCAGATTCTCAAGCCATACAAGGTCACACTGATCTTTTGTCCTGTCTATGATTGCTTCTATATCCGTAATCCCCGGGAACACGGGTGAAATGAAGCAAATTGTACGAATGCCTGCCGCATATACCTCTTTCATTGCAGCAAGCCTTCTTTCTATGCTTACTGCCGCATCCATATCATCTTTAAACTCTTCATCGAGAGTATTGATTGACCATGATACTGTAAGTCTGCTATTTTCATTGATCTCTTTTAGCAGATCCAGATCTCTTAGTACAAGGTCTGACTTTGTGCAGATAAGTATGTCCGCACCACTGTCTTTTAGTTCTTCCAGAAGTCTTCTTGTATTTTTATATGTTTTCTCTAGCGGATTATAACCATCCGTAACTGTTCCAATGATCACCTTCTGGCCGGCATACTTCTTTGGATTCTTTATTTCAGGCCAGTCTTTCACATCCATGAAAGTTCCCCATTCCTCCGTATGCCCTGTAAAGCGTTTCATAAAAGATGCGTAGCAGTATTTACAGGCATGGGGACACCCCACATAGGGATTCACCGAATATCCTCCAATAGGAGTATTCGATTTTGTCATTACACTTTTTGTTTCTATATGATTTACTTTGATTTCTGGTTGTTCCATATCCTCTGTTCCTCCAGCACTTTGTTAAAAGCATCCGGCATTTCCTGTATCATTACTTCTCCCATAATCGGAACAAGATCTTCTTTCCAGAATACAGGAATGTTCAGTTCATGAGCCTGTTCTGTCAATGAATAAGCCCACCCGGGATCTGTTTTAACAGTCCTGCTCTTTGCACCTGTCATGGTTCCCACCACAATCCAGTCAATGCCTGCAAGATCAACCTTACCCGGATCATCGAACAAAGGCTCAAAGGTAACATGATATTTTTTTGCCTTCACATTGCTCCGCAGTGCATCAATACGCCATAACTCAGACTTTCTCGTAACTGTAACGCCAAACCATGCATTATCAAGATCTGTTTCAAAAGACAGAAGATCCGGTCGTTTGGTAAGAAAAAGAAACTGGTGCTGAGGATTCTCTGCTATCTTTTTAAAGACTTCCTCTCTCCATTCCTCATGCCAGCCCGAGAGATCGCTCATGCCGGTCAGCAGAAAATTCTGCGGCTTTTTCTTTTCCATCATACGAAGCTTTCCTTGAAAAAACTGTGGCTTTTCAAAATCATCTATGATGTGATAACGCCTCGTATTGTTTCTGGCATAGCAGTACGGACATCCAACAGTGCACCCTATAACAAGATTCATGTTCTGAATCTGATCTTTAATACAGATACTCATTTGTCACTCCATTCCTCAAGGTTTACCCTGATGCGGTTAAGATACTCTTCAAACTGAAGAATCTCTTTATCCGTAAAATCACGATAATAAATATTCCCCATTTCATTGGATACGGAGTCATAAGCTTCTTTAAGTTCTTTGGCTTTATCTGTGAGGAACAGAAGAGTTTTTCTCTTATCAGCTTCATCCGTTTTGCGGCTTATCAGTCCGTTTTTTTCCATCCGCTCAAGCATGGTCGTAAGTGAAGTAATTGCAAGTCCGCTTTTCTCGGAAATAATTTTAATAGGAACACCATCTTCCTGCCATAAGACATAAAGAATCCTTCCCTGAGCTCCGTTAAATGCATCAATGTTTTTTTCTGCCAGTATCCTTTCAAATATACGATCACCCAGCTGTTTTATTTTTGTAACAAGAAATCCACCATTTGTCTTCATAATTAAATACTCCTATATCGTAGTTTTATACTACCATATAGGAGTATTTGTGTCAAGCACACATATCATAACTTCCAGTAGAACTAAGTCGCTGCGCGACGGCCTGCCAAGGCTATGCTCTACATTATAATTCTTTTCGTAACTATTCAGTCGCCCCTCCTAAGGCCAGCATAGGAGTTCCCTGAAACAGCAATTCCAATGCCCGCAGAGAAGTACAGCCTCTCTTCTTTGCCGTGCTCAAATAGGAATTGAACTTGGCGAAAAGTTTGGCACCTTCATCTGTGCGGAAACAGCCGCTTACTTTCTGCTTGACCTTTGCATGACGCAAATCACGCTCTGCCAGGTTGTTGTCAAACGGCACACTAAAGTCACAGAAGAACAGGCAGACTGCCTCATATAGCCGCTCCATGCGCTTTATGAAGGCATTCGCCTTTCCTCTGGCCTTGCGTCCCCTTTTTGTCTCCGCCTCCTGCTGTATGGGAGGATGCTGAACCTGCCCTATCTTGACAGCGTTGCTGAAGATTGTCAGGAACCGCCTCATATAGTATTTTCCTGCTTCCCCCTTTCCCTTGGCCATGCACTTCTTCTTGGCCTCAAGCATAGATGTGAGAAGCCACGGGAAAAAGCTGAAGAAGATGGACTGGGGATACATCTCATGCAGCCCCTTGCATTCCCGCAGCAGATGGGCGCAGCATCCCCCATGTCCCCCAAGTTTTTCATAATTCCGGAAAAATTTTTCCTCCAGATACCTTATCCATTTCCATATTGTCCATCTTGTTCATGAGCTTTTCCATTTTATTTTCCTCCTCCACATCTTAGGGTGTTGTTATCTTGCTTTCTGTTCTTTATATCGTTGAAACAGGGAAAGTGTTTAGAAGAAAATAAAATTTTTTTCACTACGCCTAGCAATTAATTATAGCTCATTAGACCAAAATCGGATCACTCTTGAGCGGGGCCTTAGGTTCCTCAGCTTCTTTTTTGCTCTCCTCAGATTTTACCTCGGTGAATTCGGCATCCTCGATATCTTGCTTGGCATCGTCAGTGAGGTCTTTGATTTCAGCCATCATTTCCTTGGCCATCTTCTCCATGTCCTTCAGTTCTTCTTCCGAGAACTGTGCCTGAGACAGTGCTTCCAGCTTCTCCATGAGTTCCTTCTGACGTTTCTCACAGCTTACTTTGCGATTACGGCAGAACTTCTGGCCCTGATCAGTTACCCAATCAACACCATCAGCAACCTTACGCAAACCATCTGCTACATAATGGCCGCCGCCGATAAAAAAGGCTTTCGTCTATGACAAGATTGTAGTGACCCCATAAAGTTAGACCTTACCGGTAGTAGCAATTATTTGCTGCTACCGGTTTTTTATGCTGCGGCATGACGTAAACGGTAATCTACTGGGCTGAGCCACCCCAGCTTAGCTTTGATTCTGTGCTTATTGTAGTATGTGATGTAATGCCGTATAGCTCGTTCAAGTTCTTCGAAGCTGTGATAGGTATGCCCATAATAGATTTCCTGTTTTAGCAGGCCAAAGAAATTTTCCATCACGCTATTATCCAGACAGGTGCCTTTGCGAGACATACTTTGAAAAATTCGTTCTTCCTTTAATCGGCCTACATAGCTGCCCATTTGGTAAGCCCATCCCTGGTCGGAAT
>NZ_FOQK01000005.1:0-93480 GCF_900113715.1 Pseudoselenomonas ruminantium
GGACTACCTTACATTTAAATTCTGCACTATATTTTGCCATAAAAAGACCCCCATAAGTTAGATTCCTTGGTCTAACTTATGGGGGTCTCTACAGTCAGTACGGACTTTATTTCCGATGCGTGTCAGTCTTATCTTTTCGATTTTTCGTCGTTGGTCATCAGTTATCGCAAGGGAATGTTGCTCTTGCTTACCAGCCGCGCGGCGTTGTTGATGCCGATTTCTTCGAGCAGCTTGACGTAGGCTGTGCGGATCACTTCGGCATATTGGCTGGGCCCGATGATGATCTCTTCCAGTGCTTCCTGCAGCGGCAGGCCCGGATAGTCATCGCCTGGGCCACATATCGGCAGCTTATAGATGATCTGTGGGATTCCGTCGATGACTTCGATGTCATAGGCCAGCCGTCCCTGTGAAGATTCCTTGTAGATGAACCGCCACTCGCGTTCCTCGACAAAGCCCGGGTTCTTGATGGAAAACAACGAGGTCATCAGCATGTCGACGAAATAGTTCAAGACTTGTGTGGATGGATGCTCCTGGAGTGTTGCCAGACTGCGTTCGATATTTTCGAGCATCCAGTCAAAGCCAGCCGAGAATTGCTCCTGGGTCAGGTATTCCACCGGTGACAGCAGGAGCGGCAGTGGTTCGAGGGGGCGGAATATGGCGTTGGGATTGAGAACGAAGGCTACACCTGTCTTACGTCCGTAGGCCCGCCACATTGACAGCCGCCCCCTGCCCTTCTCTGCTGGTGCATGTTCAGAGACGCAGGCCAGATAGGTATGGGTGATGTATTGCTGTTCGTTGCGGTTCAGGTCACTGAGCAGGGATTCCAGCATATTGCTGCCCCAGTGCAGCTGCTGGCTGATGGCCTGGATCCGCTGGCGCCGTGCTGCGGAGCTGTAAATGGTATGGTTGAGCAGCTGGATGCCGTAGTCGATTTCACGGTAGTCGTTCATGCAGGCCGCCGCCCGCATCCAGAGATGACGCCCTTTGAGGATGTTGATGCCCGTGGTCGCACTGGTATAGTAGGCAAAATGCATGTTTTCCAGCTTGGTCTCCTCCAGCCGCCGTGCATAGATGGGCTGGAAGATCTTCAGATATTCGCCACGGTCATAGGCTTCGGCTGTGCGGATGCGGCTGTCAGCAGTGTTTGCCTCGGTGGCGATGCCGTTTTCCTCGCAGGCAGCCAGCGCTTTCTCCAGCGGCATGGGACGGCCGAAATAGAAGCCCTGCATCTTCTCGCAGCCGATCTTGGTCAAGAAATCGGCTTGCTCTTTTGTCTCCACGCCCTCTGCGATGGTGTGGATGCCGACTTTCTTCGCCATGCAGACCGCGGATTCGATGATTGTCTTGGCGCGTGGCGAAAACGGTGCTAGGAACCGCATATCGATCTTCAAGGCTTCGAACTGATGGTTCTTCAGCACATTCAGGGAGGAACTGCCCTCGCCGAAGTCATCGAGCCATACCAAGTAACCAGCTGCTTGAAAGCGCTTCAAAGAGGATTCGATGCGCTTGTCCTGGGCAAAGATGTTTTCTGTGACTTCGATGCGCAGCAGTTCACGGGGCAGCTGATACTGGTCCATCGCCGCTTCTACCAGGGCAAAGAAATCCCCGGCCAAAAAGTCAAGCCGCGACAGGTTCAGGGAAATTGGCAATTGCGGCTGGTTCTGCTGCTGCCTGCTGGCAAGCGTTTGGCAGACCTCTTTGACTACGGCCAGATCAAGTTTGTGCGTCTGGTTGGTGGCTTCCAGCACACCGAGAAAAACGCTGGGCGTGATCGTGCCGTAGATGGGATCTGTCCAGCGGGCCAGAGCTTCAAAGGCACAGATTTTTCCCGTCAGGCTGCGGATGATTGGCTGGTAATGGACGGTGATCTCATGCCTTTCGATCGCCTCGTCGATATGCTCCGCCAGATAGCATTCCAGCGAGGTCTTGCCTGCAAGCTTTGCGTTTGCTGTATCCATAATCCATCGACTTCTTTCTCTTGCAGATTATCAGCGAGAATGGTATCGTTTCTCATGGCCGCGGATAGCGTGGAGTCATAGGAATTCGTCCTGCTCGATGTTGGCACTGCCGCATACGGGACAGCTGATGGCGTAGTCATCGGCCAGCCAGCGATAGCCGCAGTCTTCACAGACATAATTGTTGTAGACGTAGTTGTTTTCGTCATCGTAGTAACGCTCATCATCATCGTCGTCATCAAACATGATGTCCCCTCCTCCTTTGCACAATACCCCCATGGAATCGGCAGGGTGCGAGTTCATGGGGGTACTTTTGTTTCCAGAAAAGATTATGCTTGTAGCTTGCCAGCCGTGGCACCGTAGATGGCAAATTCGTTTTTGCCGTCGAGTCCCAGGACTTCGTTGAGCTTGTCGTCCTCGTAGGCGCCCAGTGCGCAGACGCCTATCTTGACCGTCTGGGCCGCAAGATATAGGTTCTGGCAGACGTGGCCAGCATCGAGGAACAGATAGCGGTAGGCGCGGCTGCCAAAGAGATAGGTCATGCGTTCAGGCACGGCGCTCCAGACAAAGGTAACCGCATTGTTCTTGGCCATATTCTGGGCCCGGAAGCAGGCGCAGAAGGCTTCGCCCATTTCCTCTGCCGTCCGTAGCGGCAACAGGGCGTGCTCAAAGGCCAGATAGCGATAAAGCCCTGGCTTTATGCCCTTGACGTTCTGGATGAAAAGATACGTCTCGAAGGCATGGCGGGCACCGGCTGACGGCACATTGCGCTTGCTGGCGCCCTTGGGCAGCCCCATCTTGACGCCCTGGGTGCACCAGAGCAGATAGGAAAGCTCCTTTATCGTCAGCGGCACCTGGCTGTACTGGCGCACCGAAGCCCGCAGCTCGATGACCTCCAGGAAGTTGACGGGCATATCGGGGAGCAATTCCGGCTCCGGCAGCGGAATGATCTTCGTGCCAGGGGACACGGCTTTTTCCGGTGCTGGCGGTTCGGCACCTTCCATTTTGGGGACGCTGGGATTCTTGGCCATGGTGGTTGCGGCCAGGAACTCCTGCGCGATTGGATATTCTTTCATAGGGTAATCCTCGCTTACATATCCGGACGGACGCCGGTCTTGCCTGTGAACTGGTGATAGTTTCCACCCTTGCGGCGGCTCATAAGCTCATCTAAGAGCTGATCTGGCGTGAGCTTGTGATAGGCCAGCAGCACCAGGCAGTGATACCAGAGGTCGCCCATCTCGTAGAGGACTTCCTTCGGCGCCTGATTCTTCGAGGCAATGACTGTCTCCACGGCTTCCTCGCCGACTTTCTTGAGGATCTTATCCTGTCCTTTATCGAAGAGATAATTTGTATAGGAGCCTTCCACGGGATTGAGCTTGCGGTCCTGGATGACGTTGTAGAGGTCATTCAAGACCGTAGCCAGCGATACCTGCGGCTCCGGCGGCACGACAGCCACGCCCTTTTCCTCCTCGCCCACGAGCTTGCGCCCGCTGAAGCAGGTATAGGTGCCCGTATGGCAGGCCACACCCGTTTGATGGACCCGCACCAGCAGCGTGTCGCCATCACAGTCGTAGGAGATTTCTCGCACCTTCTGCTTGTTGCCAGACTCTTCGCCCTTGTTCCAGAGTTTCTGGCGGCTGCGGCTGAAGAACCAGGTATACCCTGTTTCAATCGTTTTCTTGAGGGATTCCTCATTCATATAGGCCATCATGAGAACCTGACCGTTCTCCTCCTGGATGATGGCCGGTACCAGACCTTTTTCGTCAAATTTTACCATGGAAATATCAATGTTTTTGTCCATCAGAATCTTACCTCCACGCCACGAGATTTCAGATAATCCTTGACCTGCCGCACCGTGAACTGGCCATAGTGGAACACCGAAGCTGCCAGAACCGCATCCGCCTTGCCCAGCGTCAGCACATCGTAGAAGTGCTCGAGCTTGCCAGCACCGCCCGAAGCGATGACGGGCACATCGACGGCCTCCGAGACTGCCCGCGTCAGCGGGATATCATACCCATCCTTCGTGCCATCGGCATCCATGCTCGTGAGCAGGATTTCGCCAGCACCGAGGGCCACGGCCTTCTTGACCCATTCGATGCAGTCAAGACCCGTCGGCGTGCGGCCGCCATTGATGAAGACTTCCCATTTGTCCTCGCCTGTGCGGCGGGCATCCACCGCCAGCACGACACACTGGCTGCCGAACTTTTCGGCACCTTCGCGGATGAGCTCAGGATCCTTGATGGCAGCTGTGTTAAGAGAGGTCTTGTCCGCTCCAGCCTTCAGCATGCGGCGCATATCGGCAGCCGAACGGATGCCGCCGCCCACCGTGAAAGGGATGAAGACCTGGGAGGCGCAGTCCTTAGCTACCTGCACCATGGTATTGCGTTCTTCGTTGGAGGCCGTGATGTCGAGGAAGACCAGCTCATCGGCACGCTCTTCGTCATAGCGTGCCGCCAGCTCCACCGGATCGCCTGCATCCCGCAGGCCTACAAAATTGGTTCCCTTGACCACCCGGCCATTCTTGACGTCAAGACAAGGAATTATCCGTTTCGTATACATTTTAATCCTCCTTGGCGGCAATTTCAATAGCCTGCTGTAAATCCAGGGTACCCATATAGATCGATTTGCCGACAATCACGCCCTCGATGCCGTCCTTTTCATAGGGCTTGAGGGCTTCGATATCCGCCGTTGACTTGACGCCCCCCGAGGCGACGATATTCACGCCGCTTTCCCGGGCCAGCTTGGCCGTAGCCTCCACGTTGACACCTTCCAGCGTACCATCGCGGGAAATATCCGTATAGATGATGGTCTTGACTCCAGCTTTCTTCATTTCCTTGGCCAGCGTCGTGACATCCACATCCCCGGAAACGCCCCAGCCATCGACGGCCACAATGCCATCTTTGGCATCGATGCCGACCACGATGCGGTCGCCATATTTGGCGCAGGCCTCCTTGACGAGGGCAGGATTCTTGACCGCCACCGATCCGAGGATGACGCGGCGCACGCCCAGTGCCAGCACTTCGTCGATATTCTCCATCGTGCGGATGCCGCCACCGAGTTCCACCGGGATGTCCACCGCGGCGAGGATCTCTTTCACGGTCTCAAGATTGCGGGATGCACCAGCCAGCGCGCCGTCAAGATCGACAAGATGCAGGAACTGCGCCCCCTGACTTTCCCACTTCTGGGCCATTTCAGCAGGTTTATCGGAAAAGACAGTCTCCTGCGCAAAATCGCCCTTGAACAGGCGCACGCATTTACCGTCGCGGATATCGATTGCAGGGAAAATCAGCATGGTTACAACTCCTTTTAGCCTTCTACGAAATTCTTGAGGATCTGCAGGCCAACGTCGCCTGACTTCTCGGGATGGAACTGGGTGGCCTGGATGCCGCCGCTGGCGACGGCCGCGGTAAGCTTCCCGCCATACTCGGTCCAGGCCGTGACGACCGACGGATTGTCAGGCACCGCATGGTAGCTGTGGACGAAATAGACATAGGGATTAGCCGCAAGTCCCGCAAAGAGGTCAAGGGGCCGGCGCGGTCTCACGACAGACAGGCTGTTCCAGCCCATATGCGGCACCTTCAGCTCCGGTGCCTGGATCTTCCTGACCATTCCCTGCAGGAAGCCCAGGCCGCGGACACCTGGCGACTCCTCGCTGCCCTCGAAGAGGATCTGTAAGCCGACGCAGATGCCAAGCAGCGGCTTGCCGCTGTCGACGCACTGGCGGATGGCAGGGATGAGCCCCGAGTCCGTGAGTTTCTTCATGCACTCGCCAAAGGCACCTACGCCTGGCAAGACGAGCTTATCGGCCTGAAGGATGTCCTCTGCCCTGCTGGTTACCTTGACGTCAGCCCCCAGGGCGGCAAAGGCCTTCTCAACACTATATAAATTACCTGCTCCATAGTCGATTATCGCAATCATCGCTGGCCCTCCTCTTTACAGCATGCCCTTCGTGGATGGGATGCCCTCGACACG
This sequence comes from Pseudoselenomonas ruminantium, assembly GCF_900113715.1. Lineage (GTDB taxonomy): Bacteria > Bacillota > Negativicutes > Selenomonadales > Selenomonadaceae > Selenomonas_A > Selenomonas_A caprae. The sequence goes on from NZ_FOQK01000005.1 coordinate 5,928, forward strand.
TGGGTCGTCTTCTACCGCCTGGCGGATGGCATGGCCTAGGGCCTTGAAGACAGCCTCGACCTTGTGATGGGAATTCGTGCCATAAAGGACCTTGACATGCAGCGTGATGCCTGCATTAAAGGCAAAGGCCCGCAGGAATTCTTCGGTAAGTTCCGAATCGTAGCCACCGATCATCGGTGCCATCGGCCCGCCGTCATAGACAAGGAATGGCCGCCCGCTGATATCGAGGGAGACGAAAGCCAGGGATTCATCCATCGGCAGATAGAAGGTGCCGTAGCGGCGGATGCCCTTCTTATCGCCAATGGCCTGCTTGAAGGCCTGTCCGAGTGCGATGCCGATATCTTCTACCGAGTGGTGCCCGTCGACCTCAAGGTCACCGTCACAGGCCAGCGTCAGGTCGAGCAGGCCGTGGGAAGCCATGAGGTTCAGCATGTGATCGAAGAAACCGATGCCCGAATCGATGACGCCATTGCCACGGCCGTCAAGATTCAGCACGAGCTTGATGGCTGTTTCCGCCGTTTTGCGTTCTACAGATGCTGTACGCATACTCATGCCCTGCCCTCCACAAACTGCCGGATGGCATCAAGCCACTGGTCATTCTCTTCGCGCAGGCCCATCGAGATGCGCAGGCAGTTCTTGAGCCCCGGCGCATCGCCGAAGCAGCGCACACCGATGCCCTTGCTCTCCAGATATTCGTTGAGCTTTGCTGCCTTGGCATACCGGATCAGCACGAAATTCGTCTCTGACGGATAGACGGTGACGCCAGGCAGCTTGTCGAGCTCGGCGCTCATGCGCTTGCGCTCGGCGATCATCATCTGGATGCGCGGCACATATTCATGGCGCATCTGGTAGACGATGTCAGCCGTGGCCAGCGACAGGACGTTCATATGGTACGGCATGTACGCTTTCTCGATCATCGTGACGATGGCCGTGCTGGCGAGCATGTAGCCGACACGGGCCGAGGCCAGGCCGTAGGCCTTCGAGAAGGTGCGGGCCACGATGAGGTTGGGATGGCTGCTGAGCAGGCCGACTGCTGTGCGGCCATAAAACTCGATATAAGCCTCATCGATGAGCAGTGCGCAGTTGCCATGGATGTTGTCGGCGATGTATTCGATATCGCTGACCGAATAGCCCGTTCCCGTGGGATTGTTCGGGTTGCAGATAACGGCCAGGGCGGCTTTTTCCTCATTGACCGTATTGACGAATTTCTCGATGTCGAGGGAGAAATCCTCCTCGAGGGCTACCGGGATGCCCGTAGCCTGCGCGGCCTTGGCATAGATGCGGTACATCGAGAAGGAAGGTTCCGGATAGACGATCTTCTTGGCCTTCGTACCGCCAAAGCAGTAGAACAGCTTTTCAATGATCTCACTGGAGCCGCTGCCCAGCAGGACGTTCTCCTTCTGCAGCTTGTGGTTGTCGGCGATCTGCTCGCGCAGGGCATCGTATTCCTCATTCGGATAGCGGTTGAATGCGACGCGGGAGAGACGCCCCATCAGGCGGTCTTCCACCATCGGCGGCAGGTTCATATTGCACTCGTTGGCATTGACCTTGATCTGCCAGTCGCGCTCCACCACATCATAGGATGGCATATCCTTCAAACCAGTACGGTATTTCAACATAATTCTTTATTTCCTCCTCAAACGGATTGCATTCGCATGAGCTTGCAGGCCTTCGTTTTCGGCCAGGCGGATGATATCCTCGCTGACTGCCTGCAAAGCTGGCTGTGTATACGAGATGATGCTCGTGCGCTTCATGAAAGTTTCGACATTCAGTACGCTGTAATAGCGGGCCGTGCCGCCAGTCGGCAGCACATGGTTCGGGCCGGCGAAATAATCGCCGAGGGGCTCGGGCGAGTAGGCGCCAAGGAATACAGCGCCCGCATGACGCACATAGGGAAGCAGCTGGAACGGGTCTGCCGTCAGCAGTTCCATATGCTCAGGAGCTGAGACATTGGCAAAGCGGATGGCCTGCCGCATGTCGTCGGCTACCACGATAAGACCGTTGCGTGCAATCGAAGCCTGGGCAATCTCGCGGCGCGGCAGCTCTAAAAGCTGCTTTTCGACCTCGGCTTCCACCTTGGCTGCAAGTTCTGCGTCGTCGGTAATCACGATGCTGGAAGCCAGCGGGTCATGCTCCGCCTGGCTAAGCATATCGGCAGCAGTATAGACGGGATCTGCCGTCTTGTCGGCGACAATGAGGATTTCGCTTGGGCCTGCGAGCATGTCGATATCGACATTGCCGTAGACTTCCTTTTTGGCCAACGTGACAAAGATATTGCCCGGGCCGGTAATCTTATCGACACGCGGGATGGTCTCCGTGCCAAAGGCCATGGCAGCGATTGCCTGCGCCCCGCCAATCTTATAGATTTTCTTCACGCCGGCAGCCCGGGCGGCAATCAGCACATAGGGATTGATCTGCCCGTTCTTGGGCGGCACCATCATGATGATCTCACGGACACCAGCCACGACAGCCGGTACGGCGTTCATGATGACCGAGGACGGGTAAGCTGCCGTGCCTCCCGGTACATAGATGCCCACCCGGTCGAGGGGAATCACCGACTGGCCCAGCAGCGAGCCGTGCTCACGATAGGTCATCCACGAATTTGGCTTCTGCTCCTGATGATACCGGCGGACGTTTTCGGCGGCCTTGTGCAGGGATTCGACGACAGCCGGATCGGCAGCAGCCTCTGCCGCTGCGAACTCTTCCTCGGTGACGAGGAAGCTCTCCGGCGTAAGCTCGACGCGGTCGATAAGCTTCGTGTAATGGATGACTGCCTTGTCGCCGTCCCTGCGGACATCGCCGACAATCTGGCGCACAAGCTCAGCCGCACTCATATCACGGCCGAAGAGCTTTTTATTGCTCTCGCGGATCTTCGGACTAAGCTCTACTTCATCAAAGGCAGCCTTCGTGAGCATGCGCTCGACTTCCAGCTCCCCAACCTCACTTGCTTTTACGATTCTCATTTTGCAGCCTCGCTTTCCAGTATCTTACGCAAATCACTGACCATGGTATGGATGCGGTCGAATTTCATCTTGAAGCTCACGCGGTTGGCGATAAGCCGGGCCGTTGCCTCCTGGATGGATACGATCTCCTCGAGATCGTTCTCCTTGAGGGTCGTTCCCGTCTCGACGATATCGACGATGCTCTCCGACAGGCCGACGATCGGGCCGAGCTCGATCGAGCCATTGAGCTTGATGTATTCCATCTGCATGCCGTGGCGGTTGAAGAACTGCTCGGCGATATGCGGGAACTTCGTCGCGACGCGGGTGTGATTGTAGTCCGTCAGCTTGGCGCGCTTGGCAGACTTTGGCACGGCCATCATCAGATGGCAGCGGCCAAAGCCGAGATCCAGGAGCTCGTAGACATCCTTGCCGGATTCGAGCAGGACATCCTTGCCGATGACGCCGATATCGGCGGCACCATACTCTACATAGGTCGGTACGTCGGCCGTCTTGGAGACGATGAACTTTATTTTCTTCTCCTCATTGGTGATGACGAGCTTGCGCGATTTATCGGATAGGCCTTCTGCCGTATAGCCAATCTTTGCCAAAAGTTCTGCCGACAGGCCAAACAATTTCCCCTTAGGCAGGGCAATTGTCAGGTAATCCATATTGTTTGACTGCATAGTTGACCTCCTGGATGATTCTTTATCTCGTTAAAGTAATAACATGTAACAATACTAACATGTAAAGTTGTAAACGTCAAGCCAAGGTGTTAATTTCTTTCGTCCGCCTCACGCAGCAGGCAGAGCTCCGGAGCATCACCGGCAGCTGGCGGCTGATGATGCCTGGCGATGAGCGCCGCTTCGCCGGTCAGGCCGATGGCGCGCAGCTTGGCGGCGCCGATCTCCGCATGATGGTAGTAGACGTAGATGGCATGGCCAGGCTTTGACCAAAGCCCCTGCCCCCCAGGGCAGGCGAGCTTCTCAGCCAGCCGGGGCAGGAAACGGTCCATGAGCACCGTGAAGACCTTGCCCCAGACGTCAAGATCCCCCCTGACGCGGCCGACATCGTGCAGCAAGGCGCAGCGCAGCAGCATGGACCGGTCAACGGTCAGATCTGACATGTCAGCCAGTGCCAGCGCCGTGCGGGCCACATGGAGTGCATGGTACTGATCGGCAGGATGCATCGCATAGAACAGCGGCTGCGCAGCTGCTGGGATTGACTTGTCAACCCAGGCCCGGTCAGCGGGCGTGATGGCTGCCGTCATGGCGCGGCAGAATTGGCGGATCCGCTGCCTCATGCGAGGTATACCAGCTCGCGGTAGCCCTTGGCCTGCTTCGCCGTCTCGGCTTCGGCCTGGGTCTGTGCCGACAGGGACAGCTCGACGGTTTTGCCGGTGCGGCGCAGTGTTTCAGCTTTTTCTACCGCCATGGCCTCCTTGCCCGCCGCATAGGCCAGATAGATGTCGCGGGCGCGCATCGGGCGTTCGATGCCCTGGCGCTCCAGAGCGAGCAGGATGCGCTCGATGCCGCTGGCAAAGCCCGTGGCCGGGCAGGCATTGCCGAAGTCGGCCAGCAGGTGGTCATAGCGGCCGCCACCGCAAAGCGGGAAGCCCAGCCCCGGCGTATAGGCCTCGAATACCATCCCCGTGTAGTAGCTGAAGTCACGGATGATGCCCAGATCGAAGCGGACGTACTGCTCGACACCATAGGCCTTGAGCAGCCGATAGATTTCACAGAGATTGTCCAGGGCCCGGCGGCTCTGCTCGTTGAGTGCGAGATCGTAGGCCTTCTTTATCATGTCCTCACCGCCGCTGAGCACGGGCAGCTTCTTGAGCACAGACTTCGCCGTTGCGGGCAGGTCGAGGGCGTCCACCGTGTTGCCGAGAGCTACGAGGTCACGCTGCTCCATGGCCAGCTTGAGCTTCTCCTTGACATCAGCGGCGAGATGATACTGCTCCATGATGCCGCTGATGAATTCCACCTGCCCGAGGCAGATCTGGAATTCCGTGAGCCCTGCGCGCAGCAGACCCTGGATGGCCAGCGCGATGATCTCCGCATCGGCAAAGGGGCTCGTGCTGCCCATAAGCTCGACGCCAGCCTGATGGAATTCGCATTGGCGCCCCATCTGCGTCTGCTCATAGCGGAACACACTGCTGATGTACGACAGCTTCATGGGCAGCGGATATTCCTGCAGGCGGCTGCTGACAAGCCGGGCAATCGGCGTCGTCATTTCATGGCGCAGCGCCAAGGTGCGGTTGTCCTTGTCAAAGAGCTTGAACAGATGGGCTTCACTGCTGCGGCTGCTGCCGAGGGTCAGGTTGTCGAGATACTCGATCGTCGGCGTGACGACCTCATCGTAGCCCCATTCCGCAAAGAGCTCGGCGAGCTTCGTCTCGATTGCCCGCTTGCTGGCCGCTTCACTCGGCAGGAAGTCACGGGTACCGTAAGGGATTTCCAATACATTCTTGTCTTTTTCCATCGGTTCTTCGCTCCTTTGATTTTCGGATTGTCGTTTTATTCAGGCTGCTCTGGCAGGCGCTCGAGTACCGTCTTGTAGCCATCAGCACCGTAGTTGAGACAGCGCTTGACGCGGCTGATCGTCGCCGTGCTGGCACCAGTCTGCTCGACGATGTCGTCATACGTATGGCCGGCCTTGAGCATCCTGGCCACTTCGAGCCGCTGCGACATGGATTTGAGCTCACTGATCGTGCAGATATCCTCAAAGAATTGATAGCATTCATCCATGTTTTTCAGCGCGAGCACTGCCTGACATAGCTGGTCATTGAGCTTGTCCTTCAGTTTCGGATTAACCATAATCCTGTATCCTCCTCCAGTTGTTCTTTCCGTCTTTATTCCTTTAGTTTGTGAAATTACCTGTCATTATAGCACAGCCTGCCGCAAAAGAAAAGCCCTTTGGCACGATTAGTCGTGCCAAAGGGCTCAGATTGTAAATTACCACAACTGTCTGTCCATCTGAAAAGGATTTTTAGCCATCGATTGCAAACTTTATCGTTGCTTCCAGTCCCGGTTTCAGCGTAAACGGCAAATCTGCGGGAAGTGATATACGTACCGTCAAGCGGCCATCACCGCCAGCAGAATCTGACTTGTCAGCTTCATCCTCGGAAGGCGTTGACGGGTCAACGATATCCTGCACTGTCCCCTGCAGTTTGTGGCCATCGAGTTCGTATTCGGCAAACTGGCCGAGACGGATAGCAGCTGCCTGCTCGGGCGTCACGCGTGCCTCGATCCAGGCGCTGCCTGCATCCATGATGTTCGCGATGGCCTGGTCCGCTTTGACGGCTGTATCAGCGGCTGCTGTATCCGTAAGGATGACCGTACCTGCTGCCGGTGCCAGGATCTCTGTCGACTGCTGATCCTGCTGGGCATTAGCCAGTGCTGCTTCTGCCTGTTTGACCTGCGCCTCGGCCTGCTTGAGGATTTCGGGGCTTACGGGCACTGTCGTGGTCTGCGCCGGTGCCGTATAGGCCGGCCGGCTGCTTGCCGATTGTGCGGCTGCCTGCGCTGCTGCATAGGCGGCCGCAGCTTCATCGCGCTTGACAGCACTGATAGCGCCCATGCTATAGAGCTCATTCATGCGCTGCATGCGGCTATAGGCCTGCGCCGCACGCTGCTGGGCACCGGTATCGACCTGCGGTACAGCCGCAGGCGCAGCCGGCGTCGTCATCGTCGTGCCCTTCTTGAGCTGCTCGAGGCTTTGTTTGCTGAGCTCAAGGTTCTGCTGCAGCTGCTGGATGTCTGCGTCCGTGATATTCGTCTCGACACGGGCAATCACATCGCCGGCTTCGACATGATCGCCATCACTTACTACGACTTCCGTGATCTTGCCGGCCGAGCGGGCCTTCACGGGTACCAGCGTACTGGCTACCTTAGCATCATAGACCGTCAGGGTCTTGTTGTGATGCTGATACCAATAGACGCCGCCACCAGCCAGGAGCGCCAGCAGCACTAGACCAAGCGCGCCGAAGCGAAGGATGTTCTTGACTTTGCTTGTGATGTCTTTTTCCATGCGGGATACCTCCCTACTATATAGTCACCAAGATAGAACGACTCCCTCTTTCCAGAGGGAGTCTGTTCCTTTATCTATGGAACGATCAGCCGAGCTGGCTTTCGATCATAGCAAATGCTTTATCGAGTGCCTGCGGGATCGCATTGGCGTCTTTACCACCAGCCTGAGCCATGTCCGGACGGCCGCCGCCGCCACCACCGACAACGGCAGCTGCTTCTTTGATGACCTTGCCGGCATGGATGCCCTTGCCAACAGCAGCCTTATCGGCTTTGACGACGAGGTTGACCTTGCCATCGTTAGCGCAAGCCAGCACGACAACGCACGGCGACTCGAGCTTCGAGCACGTCATATCCGCAACGTCGCGGAGCTCATCCATGCCAGCAGCATTCGATTTGCCGCAAGCAACCGCAACGCCATTCACGGTCTTCATGCCGCCGAGCAGATCTGCAGCATCAGCCTGCTCACGCATAGCAGCGACTTCCGCGAGCTCTTTCTGCATAGCCTTGACCTCAGCCTGTACCTTCTCGATCTGAGCCGGGACATCTTCCTCCTTGGCCTTGAGCTTGGCAGCAGCCTCGGCGAGGACTGCCATCTTGCCCTGGACATAGTCAAGGGCAGCCTGGCCCGTGATAGCCTCGATGCGGCGTACGCCCGATGCGACACCGGACTCGCTGACGATCTTGAACATGCCGATCTGGCCGACGTTCTTGACATGGGAACCGCCGCAGAGCTCCATCGAGAAGCCCGGGACTTTGACGACGCGGACAACATCGCCGTATTTCTCGGAGAACAGGGCCATAGCACCAGCGGCCTTCGCCTCTTCGATGCCCATATGGCTGATCTCGACATCCGTGCCCTTGAGGATCTCGAGGTTTACGAGTTCCTCGACGTCAGCGAGCTGCTGAGCCGTCACCGGCTCGAAGTTCGTGAAGTCAAAGCGCAGGCGCTCCGGCGTAACGGAGGAGCCTGCCTGGCTTACCTGGTCGCCGACAACCTGCTTGAGGGCAGCCTGCAGCAGATGGGTAGCCGTATGGTTGCGGGCCGAAGCCAGTTTCTTCGTCTGGTCGACTTCAATCTTGACCGTCTCGCCGACCTTGAGCTGGCCTTCCTCAACATAGGCAACATGGTATACCGTGCCATCCGGCAGCTTCTTGGCATTGACAGCCTTGATGCGGCCGAACTCGCTGACCAGCATACCCTCGTCGCCGACCTGTCCGCCGCCTTCGGCGTAGAACGGCGTCTTGTCGAGGATGATGCCAGCCTCTTCGCCGTCCGTGATCTCATCGACGAGCACGCCGTCTTTCCAGATAGCGACGACTTTGCCTTCTTTGGCCGTCTCGTCTACCGTCAGCTTGCTGACATCGATGCTCGAAAGGTCTGGAACCTCGACGCGCGTGTTCTCGGCACGTGCGTTGCGCGCACGCGTGCGCTGCTCTTCCATGGCCTTCTCGAAGCCCTCCTTGTCGAGGTCGAGCTCGTTCTCGTGCAGGATCTCCTCGGTGAGTTCCCACGGGAAGCCGAAGGTATCGTAAAGCTTGAAGACAACCTGGCCATCGAGCTCCTTCTTGCCAGCCTTCTTGACCGTCTCGATCTCGCCGTTCAGGAGCTCCATGCCCTGATTGAGGGTAGCAGCAAAGCGGTCTTCCTCGATGCTGATGACCTTCTTGATGTAGTCAGCCTTGTTGATGAGCTCCTCGAAATCCTTGGCGCCACGGTAGATGTTGACAGCAGCGTCAACGGCACCCTCGAGGAACTTGTCCTTGATGCCGAGCATGCGGCCATGACGGATAGCACGGCGCAGGATGCGGCGCAGGACATAGCCACGGCCCTCGTTGGACGGCAGGATGCCATCCATGATCATGATAGCCATGGAACGGGCATGGTCAGCGATGACCTTCAGCGAGATATCCTTCTCGTCATCCTCGCCGTATTTGACGCCAGCAACGTTGGCAGCATATTCGATGATCGGATAGAGCAGGTCTGTCTCGAAGTTCGTCTTCTTGTTCTGGACAACGGAGGCGATACGCTCAAGGCCGCAGCCCGTATCGATGTTCTTATGCGCGAGGTTGGCATAAGAACCATCTTCTTGCTTGTCATACTGCGTGAATACGAGGTTCCAGATCTCAAGATAACGGTCGCAGTCGCAGCCTACTGCGCAGTCCGGCGAACCGCAGCCGCGCTCCTCGCCGAGGTCGATGTAGATCTCGGAGTCCGGGCCGCACGGGCCAGGGCCGATTTCCCAGAAGTTATCTTCCATCTTGACGATATGATCCTGGGGGAAGCCCGGCTGGGATTTCCAGATCTCGATAGCCTCATCATCATCCGGATAAACCGTTACCCAGAGTTTCTCCTTCGGCAGCTCGACGACTTCCGTCAGGAACTCCCAAGCCCAGGGGATAGCCTCACCCTTGAAGTAATCGCCGAACGAGAAGTTGCCCAGCATCTCGAAGAACGTCTGATGACGCGCCGTGCGGCCGACGTTCTCGATATCGCCGGTACGGACGCAGCGCTGGCTCGTCGTGACGCGCGTGCGAGGCGGCTTCATCTTGCCCGTGAAGAACGGCTTCAGCGGCGCCATGCCTGCACCGATCAGCAGGAGCGTCGGGTCATCTTTCGGGATCAGAGAGAAACTCGGCAGGCGCAGATGGCCTTTTTTCTCGGAAAAGAACTGCAGATATGCTTCGCGCAGTTCGTTACCACTCATATACTTCAAAAAAATCTACCCCCATATAGGTATTTTCAGCAGTGACTTTATCACTGTTGTGTTTATAGAACATCTAGTTGATTATTTTACCATATTTTTCCACGCTTGTGAAACGTTTTATTACAGGTTTACGATTTGCCTTACGAAAGGCTGGCCGCCGCTTCCTGTGCCTGTTCCGTCGTCATGAGGATCTCACGCGGCTTGCTGCCGACATTCGGGCCGACGATATGGAGCTCCTCCATCGTGTCGATGAGCCGGGCCGCGCGCGTGTAGCCGATGCGGAACCGGCGCTGGATGCTCGAAGTCGAAGCCTGCCCTGTCGACATGACGAGATTGACCGCATCCATCAAGAGTTCATCGGTTTTCGGCGCATTGCTGCGGCCGCCATTTTCCTCGGCCTGCTCGGCAGCCAGCGCCTGCTCGGTGAACGCGACGATTTCCTCGTTGGTCTCCATCTCCTGCCCCTGCGAACGGATGAAGTTCAAGAGGTTTTCGACTTCATCATCGCTGATGAACGCCCCCTGTACACGGCGCGGCTTGGCTGCCCCTACCGGATAGAAGAGCATATCGCCCTTGCCCAGCAGTTTTTCAGCACCGCTGCGATCAAGGATCGTACGCGAGTCAATCTGGCTCGACACGGCAAAGGAAATACGCGAAGGAATGTTGGCCTTGATGATGCCCGTGATGACATCTACCGACGGACGCTGGGTTGCGAGCACCATATGGATGCCCGCCGCACGGGCCTTCTGGGCCAGGCGGCAGATGGCATCTTCCACATCGTGGGGCGCGACCATCATGAGGTCCGCCAGCTCGTCGATGATGATGACGATGGCCGGCATCTTGTCCTCTGGGAATTTCTTATTATAGGTATCCATATTGCGGACGTTGTGCTCGGCAAAGCTTGCATAGCGCTTCTCCATCTCCTGCACCGACCAGTTCAGCACCGAGGCCGCCTTCTTCGGATCCGTGACGACTGGCACCATCAGATGCGGGATGCCGTTATAGCCCGAAAGCTCGACCATCTTCGGGTCGACGAGGATGAACTTGACCTCATCGGGCTTGGCCTTGAACAGCACGCTCGTGATCAGCGTGTTGATGCAGACGGACTTACCGGAACCCGTGGCACCGGCGACGAGCAGATGCGGCATTTTCGCCAGGTCAGCAAAGATAGCCTGGCCGCCGATATCCATGCCAAGACCTACGGTCAAGCGGGATTTCGCATCGGCAAATTTCGGGCTTTCGAGCACCTCACGGAGCTCGACGCCCTCCAGCTCCTTGTTCGGCACCTCGATGCCGATGGCAGATTTGCCTGGTATCTGCTCGATGCGCACCGAGGAGGCTGCCAGACGCAGGGCGATATCGTCAGCCAGATTCGTGATCTTGCTGACCTTGACGCCGGCTGCCGGCTCAAGCTCATAACGCGTGACGGCCGGACCGTGGCAGGCATTGATGATGGTTGCCTTGACCTTGAAGTCCGCCAGCGTCTGCTGCAGCGTGCGCGCGTTGTCCTCGATCTCGATCTCAAGCGCAGCATTCTTTTTCTTCGCGTGCTTGGACAGGAGCTCCGTGACCTTCGGCATCTCGTAGGGTCTGGCAGGCGGCGGGGCCGCTTCGCTTGCCTTCGCCGCAGCTTCCGAGCCATCGAGCAGGGCCGCGGCCGGACGGATCGGCGCGATCTCGCCGTATTCAGGCATCGGCGTTGGGTTCTTGCGCATGGGCTTGGGCGACGGTGCGACGACCGGCTCTGTATGCGGCACGGTCACAGGATTTTGCGGGATGTCCGGTTCCTCCTCCTGGCTGCGCCCGTATTCAATCGTGAATTTTGGCACCGGCGGTTCCTCGCTTGCCGGCTCTGGCTCTGGTTCAGCGATAACCGGTTCCGGTCTTTCCGTTTTATCCGGCGCAAGCTCAGCGGGCATTTCGTCTTCCGTCTGGGCAAAATGCGGATCGCGCTCCTGATTGTAGAACGAATTCTTGACCTTTTCCTTGACGGCATCGACGACGCGCTCTTCGACGCGGCCGCTGACATCGGCCACCTTCTCATAGGCGACCGAGACTGCTTCGCCGGCAGCACTAGCCCCCTTGGCTGCCGTCTGCTGGGTCCTCATAAGCCCCGCAGCCAGCGACCACGTCGTCGAGAGCAGGATAGAGCCGATCGTGCCTGCGCCGAGCAGGATGATCGAACCATCGACGCCGAAGAACTTGCGCAGGACAAACAGCAGGCCGCCGCCCATAAGGCCGCCGCCCCGCGGCAGGCTGTCCGGCAGGATTTCTGCGCCAACAGGAATGACAAAATGATGCCAGATGGCAAGCACGGACAAAAACAGCAGCCCCAGCCCAAAGAACCGTGGCGAATAGACCAGCCCATGATGCTTGGCCATATACTGATAGCCGATCAGCAGGATGACCAACGATATGACAACGGCGCCAATGCCGAACAGATAATGCAGGCATTTGGCAAAATACACCCCGACAAAGCCGACATTCAATCCGAACAGACCGCAGAGGGAGATGAGGCTCACCGCCACAAAGGCCAATCCTGCCAGTTCGTACTTACGGCCCGGATTGGCCGGCTTCACCTCGGCCTTTGCCGCCGTCTTGCGCCGCCGCGTCGTTTTCCGTTCCGTCGTCTTCTTTTTCAAGGGATCACCTCTTTCTCACAAACCTCAAACATGACGCAAAATGGATGCCTCCCCCGCAGGAAAGGCATCCTTTGCGATCAAACCATACTCATTTCGTCAAATGATCGGCACAGCGCTGAGCCTCGAACAGGATGCGCTCCTCATCGAGCGTCTTGAGCTCATGCTTCTCCATCAGCACCTTGCCATCGCAGATGACCGTATCCGCCGAGCTCGAATTTGCCGAGTAGACGAGCAGGGAAACCGGGTTGTTGCGCGGGCACCAAGCCGCACTGTTCATGTCGAACAGCGTGATGTCGGCCTTGCATCCCTTCTCCAGGCGGCCGATGTCGGGGATGCCGACGGCCTGGCCGCCGAACTCCGTGCCCATCTGCAGGGCCTGGAAGGCCGGAACAGCTACCGGATCTAAGCGGTGCACCTTGTGCAGCATCGCTGCCAGGTTCACTTCCTCGAGCATGTCGAGGTTGTTGTTCGACGAGGCACCATCGGTGCCGAGCGCTACGCAGACGCCCTCGTCGAGCAGGCGCGTTACCGGAGCGACGCCGCTGGCCAGCTTCATGTTGCTGCCAGGATTGTGCGCCACGCGGATGCCATATTTCTTGATGATCTCGATATCGTTGTCATCGAGATGGACGCAATGGGCAGCCAGTGTTCCCTTGCCTTCGAAGATACCCGTCTCAGCGACCCAGTCGAACGGACGCCGGCCATATTCCTTGAGGGAGCCATTGACTTCATCGAGCGTCTCATGCATATGGATGTGGATTTCGGCGCCGAGCTCCTGCGCCTTGGCAGCAACCTTCTTGAGGAATGCCGGCGGGCAGGTATACGGCGCATGCGGGCCGAACATGACCGTGATGCGGCCATCGGCTGCACCATGGAAATTGCGGTAAAGCTCCGCATTCTCTTCGAGCTTCTTCTCCCCATCCGGGGCAACACCGATGATGCCGCGCGACAGCACGCCGCGCAGTCCGGCATCCATGGCCGCCTCAGCCACGCGCTCCATCCAGGGCCCGTACATGTCGGCAAACGTCGTCGTACCCGTGCGGATCATCTCGAGCATGGCCAGCATAGCACCCCAATAGATATCGTCAGACGTCATCTTGGCCTCAGCCGGCCAGACCTCGTTGTTGAGCCAGTCCATGAGAGCCATGTCATCGGCATAGCTGCGCAGCAGCGTCATCGACGTGTGCGTATGCGCATTGACAAAGCCAGGCACAGCCAAATGATCCGTGCCGTCGATGACCTTGCCCGGACGGAAATCCTCGGGAACATCGCCTATCCCCGCGATGCGGTTGTTGTCGATCATGATATTCGTTACTGGCGTCGTGCCGTCCGGCATTACCGCGCAAACGTTTTTGATCAGTGTTTTCATGTTACTCTTCCTTCCCTTACTTGTATGTTATTCGAGATTCAGATAAGCACGCTGCTCCGGCGTCAGCACGTCAATGCCTACGCCGAGGGCCTTGAGCTTGATCTCCGCAATCTTCGTATTGATCTCTTCGGGCATCAGATAGACGTCCGGTTTCATTTCCCGGCCTTGGTTCAGCAGATGCAGTGCCGAGAAGAACTGTACACCAAACGAGAGATCCATGATTTCAGCCGGATGGCCGTCACCGGCTGCGAGGTTGACCAGGCGGCCTTCCGCCAGCAGGTAGAGCTTGCGGCCATCGGCCATTTTGAATTCTTCGATGTTGTTGCGTACCGTACGGCGCGATACCGAGCAGCCCGCAAGCTCAGGGATATTGATTTCGCAGTCGAAATGACCCGAGTTAGCCATCATGGCGCCATTCTTCATGACTTTGAAATGGCGTTCGCAGATGACATCCTTATCGCCCGTCAGCGTCAGGAAGATGTCGCCGATCTTGGCAGCCTCATCCATCGGCATGACGCGGAAGCCATCAAATACCGCCTCGATGGCCTTGATGGGATCGACTTCCGTGATGATGACGTTGGCCCCAAGGCCGCGGGCGCGCAGCGCACCGCCTTTGCCACACCAGCCATAGCCGGCGATGACGACATTCTTGCCAGCGATGACGAGATTCGTCGTGCGCATGATGCCGTCCCAGGTGCTCTGGCCCGTGCCATAGCGGTTGTCAAACAGGAATTTCATATAGGCATCGTTCGCCGCGATCATCGGGAACTCCAGCTTGCCCTCTTTGGCAAGCCCCCGCAGGCGGTGGACGCCTGTCGTCGTCTCCTCGGAACCGCCGATGATATTCGGCAGCAGTTCACGGCGCTTCGTGTGCAGCAGATGAACGAGGTCGCCGCCGTCATCGATGATGATGTCCGGCTTGATATCAAGAGCCCTGTCGATGAACGTGAAGTATTCCTCTTCGGTGCAGCCATGCCAGGCAAAGACATTGAGGCCATCCTCGACAAGCGCTGCCGCGATGTCGTCCTGCGTCGACAGCGGATTGCTGCCCGTGATGGCAACTTCTGCCCCTGCATGTTTGAAGATCTCCGCCATGTAAGCGGTCTTCGCCTCAAGGTGCAGCGTGATGACCATCTTCTTGCCGGCAAAGGGCTTCGATTTCGAAAACTCTTCATCAATTGCCGCCATAACCGGCATGAAATTCTTTACCCACTCGATCTTGTCATGCCCCGAAGGTGCCAGCTTGATATCACGGATCATAGATTCCATAAGAAATACCTCCCTGCTTGCAGCGAACAAATCTAATTTATTTTATCACGAAAACGTGTTTGCTGCCACCTTATTTTTCCAGGCGCTTGTCAAGCTCCACGTAGTCCGTGATGTCGATAATGAGCGGTGTCACCGAAATATAGCCTGACTCGGTGGCATAGATGTCGGTCGCACTGCCCTTGTCCGAGTCGTAGATCTCGCCTGCCATCGTATAGAAGACGCGCCCGTCCTTTTCCTGCTGCTTGATGGCAAGGCCGCCGCCTCGTCATAGGACAGCCGGCTGTCGACATCGAGGGACAAGGCCACCGAGGAGATATCGTGCAGATAGCCCTCCATGGCCGCACCGACCGTCCCCGAATAAAGCACATCGGTAGCCAGGTTCGCGCCATGGTTGATGCCCGACACGACAAGATCCGGCTGGGCCTCGCCATCGTGCGCCATACCGCTCTGCTGATACATCGGCGCCGAGACAATGACCTCGTGCTCCTTATAGAGTGCCTTGACCAGTGCCTCGATGCCCTTTGCCTCAATCCCATCATCGTTCGACAAAAGAATACGCATACGATCCCTCCATAGCTGAAAATACATACAAAAAAGGCCGCCCAAACTTGGACAGCCCTAAATCTCAATGGTGACCCACCACGGAATCGAACCGTGAACCTACTGATTAAGAGTCAGTTGCTCTGCCAGTTGAGCTAGTGAGTCAGCTTTTCTTCAAGAGCCTTGCGGCTCCGTCCCTCAAGAACAGGTATTATATTAACACTATGTTTTTTCATTGTCAACATTTTTTTGAAAATTTTTGGCATCACCAGCCTGCCCCCGCAAAAACAGTGCTTGTGTTCTATTTTGTTCTATGGTATCGTGATAGAGAGAAAGTAAGTTCGTCAACTATCCTTTGAAGGAGGTGAGCCGGCGTTATGGCGCTGTCATCTGTTTTTGCCGCAATCGATCTGAAATCTTTTTATGCCTCCGTCGAATGCCACGACAAGGGACTCAATCCGCTGACGACCAATCTCGTCGTCGCCGATGCCAGCCGCACGAGCAAGACCATTTGCCTTGCGGTATCGCCAGCGCTCAAAAGTTATGGCATTCCGGGCCGGGCAAGGCTCTTTGAAGTCAACGAAAAGGTAAAGCAGGCCAACCAGCTGCGGCTGGCAGCAGCCCCGCACCATCGCTTTACGGGAAAATCGGCTGATGCCGCTGTGCTTGCCACACATCCCGAGCTGGCCATCGATTTTGTCATAGCTACGCCGCGCATGGCCCGTTATATGGAAATCAGCACGCAGATCTACAAGATTTATCTGCAATTCATTGCCCCTGAGGACATCCATGTCTACTCCATCGATGAAGTATTCATCGATCTGACGCATTACCTGCGCATCTACCGATGCTCGGCGCAGGAGCTGACACGCCGCATGATCCATGCGGTCTATCAAGCTACGCATATCACTGCCACCGCCGGCATTGCCCCGAACCTGTACCTCAGCAAGGTGGCCATGGATATCGTCGCCAAGCATATGGCCCCTGACGCTTACGGCGTCCGCATCGCTGTGCTTGATGAGCAAAGCTACCGGCAGACGCTCTGGCAGCATCGGCCGCTGACGGATTTCTGGCGCGTCGGCCGCGGCTATGCCAAGAAGCTCGAGCAGCATGGGCTCTGCACCATGGGCGATATCGCCCGCTGCTCCCTCGGCAAGGCCACGGACTTCCATAACGAGGAGCTGCTCTACCGCCTGTTCGGCGTCAATGCCGAGCTGTTGATCGATCATGCCTGGGGCTATGAACCCTGCACCATGGCCGCCATCAAGGCTTATAAGCCTGCAGCCACCAGCATCGGCTCCGGCCAGGTGCTCCAAAATCCTTATCCCTATGACAAAGCCGTCCTCGTGGCCTGGGAAATGACAGATCTGCTGGCCCTCGAACTCGTCGACAAGAAATTGCTGGCCGGCCAGCTCATCCTCGATATCGGCTACGACATCGAAAACACGCGCCAGAACTACCACGGCCCCCTGCACCGCGACCACTACGGCCGCATGGTGCCAAAGCCTGCCCACGGCAGCAGGCATTTTGCTACGCCGACCGCCTCCTCCTCGCTGCTGCTCAAAACCGTCCGGGAGCTCTTTGCTGCCATTGCCGATAAGGACCTGCTGGTACGCCGTCTGACCATCACCTTCGGCGACACGGTCCCGCAGGCAGAATATCAAGCCGCGCCGCCCCCAGCTGAGCTTGACTTGTTCGCCGGACCAGAAGAGTCCGGAATTGACAAGTCAAATGCCAAAGAGACCTCCATCCAGCAGACCATCCTCGCCCTCAAGAAACGCTTCGGCAAGAATGCCATCCTAAAGGGCGCCAACCTGCAGGAAGGAGCCACAGCCATCAGCCGCAACAATCAGATTGGAGGCCACCGCGCATGAAGGAAGAACAGCCGAATAAATACGGCGATATCATCAACCTGCCACGTCCTGCGTCCAAGCGTCATCCGTCGATGCCGCTAGCGAAGCGGGCCGCGCAATTTTCGCCGTTTGCGGCGCTGACCGGCTACGAGGACGCCGTGCGCGAAAGCGCCCGCATCACGCTGCCGCCGCCAAACCTTGCCGATGACGAACAGGAGCTGCTGGACCGCAGTCTCCAGCAGGTGATGGCCGCCCCCTCGCCGAAGGCGGCCATCACTTATTTTGTGGCCGATGCATACAAAGACGGCGGCCGCTATGAAACGCGGACCGCCGTCATCAAACGTCTCGACCATGCCCATCAGCAGCTGGTGCTGCAAGATGGCACACGCATCGACCTTATCCATATTGTCCGCATCCAGCCCCTTTGAGCTGGATGTTTTTTTAACGATAATCGAGATCGCGATTGCCGTTGCGGACTGCCTCCGATACCGGCAGGCTCGCCTCATAGCGGCGGATGATGACCGTTGTCGTCATGACACCTGCCAACAGGATGATTGCCGCCAGCAGGATAACGCGCATCGTCGAGTTATCCGAATCGCCGTCGCCATCGAACAGACCGCCAAGACCTTCCTGCACCGTATCGAGGGCCGGGCCAAAGCTCTGGATGGCGTTATAGGTGTTGTACGCCTGGGCAAACGTGTTCCAGCCGGCCACACCGATGTTCATCAGCGATTTTTCCCGCGCAAAGTTTATCCAGGACTGGATCGTGATGATGATGCCCGAGCCGATGGCCGGCACGATGATCATCAGATAGATGAGACTGGACAATACGCCGAGCATGCTGGCGGGCAGATACCCCGTCGATACGGCGATATACGAAACGACAACCGCATAGACGAAGGTAAAGCCAACCGCTGACTGGATGGCACCGCACCAGGCCAGCAGGCGGACCCAGCCGCCAACTGCCTTGGACTCTGCCCAGATCTGCCCGACGTTGCGGGCATTCAAAAAGCTGATGACCAGGTTCAAGATCATGATACCAATCAACATAGCCATAGTATTCCTCCTTTATCCATAATAATGACAAGTGCTTTTCATTATTACACACATATATTATACCGTGATTATAAAATCTTTTCCAGCTTGGCCTTGAATGAGATTTCCCGCGGCGTATCGATATCGGCAAACTTTATCACATAGGCTCCCTTATCGGTATTCACCGCCAGGATTTCTCCATCCCCCATGATGCGGTGCAGAACCCTGTCGCCCTTGGCAAAGGCTGCCTTTTTCGGCGCATTGGCCGCAGCCATGCGCCGGTCCATATCCCGGATATAAGCCTGGGCATCCTGGCGCGTGAGCGCAGGAACAGGCTGTGCGTATTCCAGCAGGCCATCGTCAAGCTCCAGCAGGAACCGGGACGGATAGCGCAGGGACGCATCAAAGTTGAGCCCTGACGCCGCGGACAGATAGAGCCGCTTCTGGGCACGGGTCACGGCGACGAATGCCAGCCGCCGTTCCTCCTCCATCGCCGGCTGGGTCCGCGTCTTCCGCGAGGGGAAGATGCCCTCGTTCAGGCCGCAGAGGAACACATAGGGAAACTCCAGGCCCTTGGCCGCATGCACGGTCATCAGCTTCACCTTGTCTCCCGTTTCTGCCGTATCGCTGTTGGTCAGCAGAGCCACCCGCGAAAGATAATCCTCCAGCATCGCTTCTTCGCCGCAGGATGTCTCATACTCATAGATGGCCTGCTTGAGCTCGGCCAGATTATCGAGCCGCTCCTGGCTGCCCTCGGTGCGCAGCATGGCCTCATAGCCGCTCGCATCCAGCAGCGCCGCCAGCACCTCCGATACCGGACGGCCGCTGTACGAAGCCGAAAACTCCTCCACCAGCTCCACCAAGGCCTTGGCCTTAGTCCGCTGGAAAAGCTCCTGGTCGAGGCTTTGCCGCAGGGCCTCATAGAGACTGCACCCGTTCTGCGCCGCGTATTCCTGCAGGAAGGCCATGCGCCGCTCCCCCAGGTTGCGCTTGGGAACGTTGGCAACGCGCAGGAATGACAAGTCATCCCGGTACGCGATCAGCCGCAGATAGGACAGGGCATCCTTGATTTCCTTGCGGTCAAAGAAATGGATGCCGCTGTAGAGCGTATAAGGAAGCTCCGCCCGCAAAAAGACTTCTTCGAGCGGCCGCGACAGATAATGCGCACGGTAGAGCACGGCCATCTGGCGATATGGTACGCCCTGTTCGTGAAGCTTTGCAATCTCCTGGGCAATCCACTTGGCTTCTTCCTCGGGCGAATCGTTGCTGGCGCACAGCACGCTTTGCCCAGCGGGCAGCACTGGCCGGAGATTCTTCTCGATGCGGTTGCGGTTATGGGCGATGAGGTCATTGGCCACGGCCAGGATCTCCGGCGTCGAGCGATAGTTTTCCATCATGTAGATGGTCTTAGCCGGTGAAAATTCCTGATCGAAATCCAGCAGATAGCGGATATTGGCCCCGCGCCAGGTATAGATGGTCTGGTCGGGATCGCCGACCACGAAGAGATTCTTATGATAGCCGCAAAGTATCTTCATGAGGCGGTACTGGAGCTCATCGATATCCTGGAACTCATCGATCATGATGTACTCGAGCCGCTGCTGCCATTTGAGCCGCAGTTCTTCCTTCTGCTCGAAGATATAGAGCGTGAACTTGATGAGATCGTTATAGTCCAGGCCAAAGCATTTCTTTTCCTGATACAGATAACCATAGAAGATAATATCGGCTGGCTCCACGGCCCGGTCATACTTTTCCTTGATGCCGTCAAGCGACAGGGCGATCATATCCTCGTAATACTTGGGCTCCGTGAAGATTTTGCGTATCTCAATCATATCCCTCGCCTTGGCAAAGGTCATATCCCGCAGGGACAAGTGACGCTCCTCATAGATAATCTTGAGCATCGCATCGATATCGCTGTTATCAAGCACCAGAAAGCTTTTGGGATACTGCACCGCATAGCTGTCCTCCTGCAGCACCGATACGCAGAAGCCATGGAATGTATTGATATAGCCCGTATCGTTATCGCCCGTCAGCAGGTGGATACGCTTGCGCATCTCCGTTGCCGACTTGTTGGTGAAGGTCACACAGAGGATATTGCCCGGCATGATGCCGATCTCATTGACCAGATAGGCAAACCGCTGGCTGAGCGCCCGGGTCTTGCCCGAACCGGCGCCAGCCAGCACCCGTACATAGCCTTCCGTCTCCGTAACCGCCTCCCGCTGCGCCCTATTGAGCCCCGCCAAGATCTCCAGTTCCTCTTCTGCCATAGCCAACCTCCCAAGTCTTTACATCATCCAGCAATACTGCCGTATCTATATAGTAGTTTGGCATGGTTTGCGCTACTTTTCAATAGTCTTCCGATAATAACGGCAAAGATTACCAGCTTTTACATAGCTCCATATCAAAGGGAACTTTCCGGTAGGGACTATCTTCTGCCATCAAAAGCTGCTTAAAAGCCTGTTCCCGCTGTTCATAGTCTTCGCCTGTATCCCCCATATAAGTGCTGTAGGAACGAAGATACGCCTTGCCGAAATCCTCCCAGCTGCGCGTCACGTTTTGCAGCCGCTTCCCTGCCGTCAGGATTACATTCAAGGTTTCCCGCAGGGTAAGATACCCGGCCAGATATCCCCAGCCGGCATTCTGTATCGTGCGCTGCAGCTGCCACAAAAGATTCTGTCCAGCCATATCCATGATTGTCTCAATAAGCTCCGGGCGGCTATTGATTTCCCAGGAATCCCGCATAATTTGCCGTCCATACTCGCGTCCCATCGGGTCGCTGGCAGGCATCCCGCCGAGCTCCTGTATCTCAACACCATTTGCCATATGGACGATCGCGCAATCCGCAATGATCCACTGGCGGAGCTTTTCGTCTACGCCATCCCAAAACAAATCATCTGCCGGCCGCCGGATGCGTTTGTCATCTTCCAGCTGCCACTCCCGCAGCTGCTTCATAACGGGGCCCTCGAGATGCTCCCGGAATGCATCCTCGTCTTCCCGCAGCATATTCAGCCCGAAGTGACAAACCTCCTGCCGGATCAGCCAGGCAAAAAACTTATACGCATCCTCATGGTAGACGGCAAAGCGATAAACCTCCTCGCCATCTTCGTTCATCTGCACGTTCAGATATTCAACGCCATCGCCCTCAAACTGGGCATAAAATCCGCCCACGTCAAGAGCAGCATAAACCTTGTCATATCCCGTCATGGTCATTTTATTATCTGGCTGCAAGGTAATCGTACCATAATGGTCCCGCTTCCATAACCGGCTGAAAAATCCTTTTGGCGACAAAAACTTCGCCTTGATTGTAAAACTTTCCATGCTATCGCCCTTTCCTGTCTAAATGTATCAAGCTGTTACAGGCATTCACTCCACTCACTGGTATCATAGATATGGTCGAGCTCTTCCTGGGCAGGCTGGTAGCCTTCCTCGGCCGTACGGCGCAGCAGCTTGCGATACGACGTGAAATTCCCCTCATCTTTGTAGAAATGCGCCAGATTCCAGGCGCCTTCCGCAAATCCTTCGCCAGCAGCCTCGCGCACCAAATCCCGTGCACAGATGTAGTTTGCCTGCTTATCCTTAGCAAGTAAAGCATTGGCCAGCATTACCCGACCCTCATTTTGCCACTCGTTCTCGTCATTTTTTTCATAAGCGACCCGTTCCAGCACAGCAATGGCTGTGTCCAAATCATGCCACTCGCCCTCTGCATCGCGGCACAAATGTGCTCTGGCCAGCATCGTTTCGTAATCCCCCATCGCTATGGCCTTTTCGTAACAGGCAACGCCTTTTTCATAATCGACGATTGCCCCAATGCCCCAAAGATAGCAGATGCCCATCTCTAACCAGGCTTTGGCATAGCCCATATCCGCCGCCTTTTGCAGATAGCGCAAAATCGCGAGTTTATCGCCCTGCGGATTTTCTTTATGCAGTTTACCCAGCGAATACCAGGCCATGGCTACATCTTCTGGATCGGATGTCAGCGTAGCTTTGAGGAACCAGGTAGATGCTGTTTTGAGATTCTGGCAATTGATGACGCCCAGAAGATTCATCGCATATCCACAGCCTAAATCAGCCGCTGCGGTCAGCGCCTTAATCCGCCCCTCCGTATCCTCGCGTTCTTCACATTCTTGCGCGATTTGCAGATACTCGTTCCACTGCTTATTCTTCGCTACCTCTTCATCGGCCTGCCAATCCTCACCGTGCAGACCTTGTCCATCGGCCCAGGCGGTCAGCACCGCCAGTGCACTTGAAAGTTCCTTTACCTGTTTATGGACAGCCCTGCCATCGATGGCAGCCAGCAGATAATAGCCATCCTGTTCGTGATAGGCCTCCAGATAATTCTCGCCTGCCTGCTGCGAGTTCAGGGCGACACTGCGGTATTTATCTTTAGCCAGCATAGCCAGCGCTGCTTGCAGCTCCGCATTGTTATAATGACTAAAGACCAGGCCATATTTCTGTCGCCATTCCGTACACAGACGCCACTGCCGCCTGCCATCTGCCGCAGCTATGCGGGCTTCCTGCTGATCACGGATGGTTTCTGCCTCCGCCAATGCCGCTGGCCGTGAATTCGTGGCAGCAGAGTTCTTCCAATTCCTGACTTCGGCTTCGTTTTCGGTTTCCCAGGACATTTTTTCCAGCATGACTTTAAAGCCTTCATACTCTGTGGCTTCCCTGCGATATTTTTCCGCCAGTTCTTCATTTTGGGCAACCGATCCATAGCCATGAGCATATACTTCTGCCATAAGATATTGGAGCAAAGCACGCTTATACCTGGGCAGCACTGGTTTCTGCTCCTCCCGCAGCATTTCCTCCCGTATGCTGCGCGCTGCTAGATTCCGATCCATAGACGTGCCCCGCCCATAGAGCTTGCAGTAACAAATAAGGGGCATCAACACATCGTAATCGTAAAACCCATGAAACTGTACCATGCGATTCATTGCTTTTTCGCACCATTCATAAGCCTTGACATAATCACGCGCAAAGAAATCGCCCCAGAAATAGGTATCTGCCACTTGATACATGGACACGACATGGCCTTGCACGGCCAATGGCAGGAAATATTCCTCGAAGGCCTTCCGCGAATCTTCTTTCACGCCCAAGCCATGACGATACATATAGCCCAGCGAATACAGAGCGCTGTCCAGCTCGGCAGCAGCGGCTTTCTCATAATACCCCAGCGCCTCAGCATATTTTTCCTGATTAAAAAGATCCTCACCGCGACTATAGAGCGCATGGGGAACCCCTGCGCGGCAAAAGCCGTCTTCCAGCCGCCGGAACTTGGCAATCTTTTCCGGATTGCCATCTCCCCGATACATATCACGCACACAGGTTTTATACAGGTCAAGTCCATAGGCTAGACCGCTATCGACAGCAGCCTCGATAAAAGGAAGGGCCTGTTTTAGCCGCTCTCGCTGCCCGTCGTTCTCGCCCAGCAATAGGGAAACACCACCAAACTTATATGCTGCCCCCAGCAGGTAAGCTACCATTGGTTCAGCGGCAGCATAGGCGCGGATTTCTTCCAGCACGGCCGCAGGCGTTCCCCAATGCGCCAGCATTGCCGCATGTTCTATCGGGGTAAGGCCACGATGCTCAATAGCACAAAGCACGCCAGCCGCACTGCCGCCCTCGATGCTTTTCTGCAGGCATCTGTGCACTTCATCCGTATCTTCGGCTATCGGAAAACCGCTGTTTTCCCAACTCTCTCCTATCCCCATGTAGGTACGGGCCAAAAGTGCCCAAGCATCCGCATCGCCTGCCGCTGCCGCCTGCTGCAGCATTTTCTGTCCGCGCTTCGCACTTTCCGCATCATAATGCTGCCAAATAAGGTCTATCGCTTCCCGCACCAGCGGCTGAAATTTTTTTACTATCATCATGTACGCCTCTCTTCAGAATCCAACAATTCAAAGCTATGTTACCAGGACTTTACCAGCGCCATATCAAAAGGCACCGTATAAGGTGTGTCCTTCGCATTCCTCAACTTTTGGAAGGCTTTGCGCCTATCCTCGCCACCTGACTCGCAGTCCATATAGTTCGCATAATCCCGCGCATATGCATTAGCCAGCCCCTCCCAGCTGCGCGTAACCTTTTGCAGACGCTGCCCGGCAACAATCGATACATTCAACGATTCGCGCAAAGTCAGATAACCTGCCACATAGCCACTGCCTGCCAGCTGTAATACACGCAATAACTGCCAAGCCAGCTTATCATCGATCATATCTTGAATCGTCTCGATCAAATCCCGCCGAGAATAAATATCCCAGGCCAGCATCATCATATCCCTGATTACGAATTTGCCTAACCGGCTGCCGGGAACAAAACCACCAAGCTCATGGACATCCATATGAAAGACTTGACGATTAACCGCACAAGCAGCACAAATCCACTTCTTCAAATCCGGATCCACCTGTTCCCAGGATAAATCATCTTCTGGCAGGGAATATTCTTTTGCAAGCTTTTTCCGCTCCACCAAAACAAGTATGCGTCGTATAAACGTGTATAATAATAGTTTTCCTATTCGCATCATAGTCCATCCACCTCAAATCCTTTGTACATTTATGCATGTACAGGTATACCTTGCTCTGTCTTAGCTTTTGTCTTTTCCTTCCAGACGGAGGATATCTCTTCTTTCCGTGTTCTTGGCACAAGCTCGCACGCCATCCATTTTTCTGTTTTTATGCCTTTGCCCGTGCACCACCGCTGAAGACACGCCAAGGCGCGTTCTCTTTCCGTTGTCTCCCTGAAATATTCCTGTCCGTTCACGTTCGCATAAAGCTGGAACTTCTTCGCTTGGCAGCGCACCAGCAAGCGATCGTCACTATCCATTTTATCCAGCATAAGCCGCCGGTACACACCGCAGGCCACGAGATTCAAAGCATTCTCGAGTTCTTCCTCCTCGTACCTTACGAAATTCGCCCCGCCTTCTGACGGCAGCTGGATGCATAACCGCCAGGGCTGCAGCTTTTCCCGGCCTTGCAATCTAGCTTTTTGCATCCGATCCTCTTGCCAGACGCGGATATTTTCCACATCCGTCAATTCCGTTTTCTCATCTTCGTACCGGCCAAAAATAGCCCAGGCAAACCGGCAGCCAAACCCTTCCGAACTTTTATCCCATTTAAAATCTCCCAGCCAGCGATCAAAACCTGCATAAGATTTGGCTTGCTCATGATAGGTTCGGGCTAAGGATTTATCGACATCATAATTGCCAGAACCATTCGCATATATGTCTCCTTTTAAGTGATAAAGTAAAGCTAATTTGTATTCTGGCAGCACAGATCCCTCTTCTTCTACCCGCCTGATTTCCTCCATGATTGTACGGACAGCCATTTCCCGGTCGATTACTGTCCCCCAGCCATAATATTTGCAATAGCACATCAATGGCAGCACTAAGTCATAATTGAAACCACTTGCTTGGAAAGGATTCTTGCCGGCCAGTTCGACATATTTATCCAGAACCTTTTCACACCAGCTGTATGCCTGAGCAAAATCTTTCTCACCCAAATCTCCCCAGAAATATATCTCCGCTGCCTGTATCATAGAGGGAAGATGTCCGTCTTCTGCTAAAGAGAGAAAATACTCCTTTAAAGCGCATTCTGCTGACTGCTCTACCCCCAGGCCAAACCGATACATATAGCCCATGCTGAAACGTGACATCTCATGCCCTGCTGCAGCCGCCTGCTCATAGCACGTATAAGCCTGCTCATATTCGCCCCGAGCATAGTGCAGCTCACCACGGTTATATAGCATATGGGGCACTCCCGCCTGACAGAATTTCTCCATCATAGCCGAAGCTTGTTCCTGTTTATCCCTTTCCCCCGTGCGCTCATAAATAATATCTGCACACGACTTAAAGTTATCCAGCCCCAAAGCAAGTCCCATCTCCAGTGACCGCTCCAGATAGGGCAGCGCCATTCGTGTCCGCCCCCAATTGTCATCCATATCCCAATCGTCCAACAAGCCGAACACCGCACCACTGAGATAGCAATTCCCAAGCAATTCTGCTGCGATGGCTTCTCCGCCTTCCTCAGCATAAGAGACAGCCTCTTCCAAGACGGATTTACCAGAACCCCAATGCTCCAAGATCGCTGCGCGTTCCGAGGGATAAAGCCCCCTTCGCTCAATCGCACATAAAACACCTACAGCGCTTCCCCCTAGGATGCTCCAGCGAACACATTCATCCGCTTCATCAAGGTCTTCAGGCAGCCTGCTGGTTTCCCAAACAGCCAAATTGGCCGCTCCCAAATACGTACGGGATAAGAGCCCCCAAGCGTCCGCGTCGCCAGCAGCGGCTGCCCGGCGCAACATTTTCTGTCCGCGCTTCGCACTTTCCGCATCATAATGCTGCCAGATAAGGTCTATCGCTTCCCGCACTGCTGGTTGAAATGTCTTTGCCATTTTTTAGCCACCTTTTATAAATTAATTTTGAACGCCTAAAACAAGGCAATGTCATCCTTCATCGTTCCCTCAAGGCCTAATATACCGAAATGCAAATCCCAGAATACCCGGAGGGAAAAATCCAACGGCAGGAACAAGCGGCAAAACATCTGCCACTCTTTTTCGCGATCCTGTTCGTGGGGCTCATCTAAATATACATAGAGCTCCTGCGGGGAGAACCGGCTTTGATATAGGATTCCTTTTGGGAAGAACCGCCGGAAGGCGTGGCTGAACCCCAATAAACTCGAACCACATTTCATGGTATGCAAAAGTTCTTCTGCTACCGCCAGCTGTTTTTCCTGCGGAAACTTTTGCAGCAAGGCAGCTGCATCCTCGCCAAAAATCCCCGCCAATAGTTCCTGGCGCAATTTCCGCACATAGCACTCCTGCCGGGTGATGCCATGGTGTAAATCCACTTCGCAAAGGATATGCAGCAAGCAATCAAACGCTTTTTGAATGAATTCTTCTTTGTCCTTTTCCAGCATATACCGCACATCCGGATGCAGCAGGTATTGAAAGATGGCACTGAACCGGTACAAGGCATTTACAGGGATTGGCTCAGGCCCTGCTTCTTTGCGATTCAGATAGTCAAAGGCCAGCTCATAATAAGGACTGCCATCTTTTGCCGGCGTATAGGTTATATCTGCCTTTGACATTCCTTGTTCCTTTGCTCGGATCGTGGCATCCCAAATGAAATTCATCTCAAACCAGCCTCCCTGCACAGTTGTATTCGGGGAAATAGTGCTGCAAATTGGTAACCAGGAAACTTAAGACATCCAGATTCCGATAGTCTTCCTGTTTTGCCTGGAAATCAAGTTCCAGCGTATATTCCCGGCTCCCCGTACGGAATTCATAGCCGATGAATTCATCGGTGCAATAGGTCGCAGCCTGCCCCGCAGCCTGCCGCAGCCGCAAATCCTGCAAGGAAAAATCCCGCATGCAGGCAAAAGACCACAGGAAGCGCTCAACCTCTGCTCGTGTCTTGACACGCTGTCCATAGGCCGCCATCAGATTGCGGGCAAAGCTCTGGTCATGCTGGTTGCCATACACCCGATACCCATATTTTTCCGCGCTGCGCACAGGATAGAACCGCAGCAGCGGCCAAGACTCGCGCTCCCGCTGGTCGCAGGTAATGATAAGGTCTCCGCCCTGCCAGCGTACGCTCCGGACCGCAGCATCCGACTGGTCGAGCAGATACTGTCCCCCAGCGGGGAATTGATGGGCATACAGCCGGTGTTCATAGGCTATCCGATCCATGCAGGCCTCCGGATAAGCGCTGGTCAGCGCCTGATAAGGCTGGATATTCCACAGGGGAACCATCTTTTCCTGGATAATGTCACGGAACTCTGCGTAATCCAGCATGATACGTTCAATAGTCTGTTCTCCAGTCCAGCCTTCTACCGAAGTGATCCAGACTTCGGCGAATTTATAAAGATAAGGTGCCAGAATACTGCGCCAAGGCAGCGCATTGAGATTCGTCACGCCATAGAGTGCCTCGATCTGCTGCAAGTAACGGCGGCAAGGCCGCAATTCAAACGTAGCTGCTACATCGTTGAAGCCGCTTTTGACTACTCCTGAAAATCTGTGCCGCTCGCGTATGAGTTTTTGCAAGGTGGCCGTTTCGCCCGCAAAAAAAACAGGGAACAAAGCATAGCTTTCTCCCTGTTGCAAATGATCCAGCACGTCGGCAGCAGGAATCTCCGGCTCTAAAAGATCGGCAGCATCCAACGGATAAAGCTCCTTATCCGTCTGGTCATAATCCTCGCGCCGGCAAAGGCCGGTCATGACATCCGGTACTTCTGCCGGACGGGAAACCTCCGCCAGCATTCGCTGTTCCAGCCCATGATATTCTGCATACATATGCCGATAAAGCTCCGAAAACATATCGCCGATGATATCCCGGAATAATTCCCGATTCTGTAAATCATCGATTTTCATGGCCTGCTGCTTTACATAACCTGCCAAATCAAACTCATCTGTAAAAATACCCATCACGATTCTCCCTAGTCCACAAATACTTCCCGGCGGCGGCGACGTTCCCGGCGGCACTCCCTGAGCCCTGCCGGCCGGATTTCAGCCAGTACGCGGGTAAGGCCGGCAAAGAGGCTTTCATTGTCCCATTCCTGCTCCGCCTGCTCGAGCCGCTGGCTGATATAAAAGCCAATACTATCCACGGACAAAGGCTGGCCATTTAAAGCCGACATACAGAACTGCCGATCAAGATCTGTCAGGGAAAACTTTGCCGCTTCCTTGGCAAAAGCCTTGGTGATATCTGGCGATAACGTACTCTGCCCAATGGCTGCATACGGCACATAAATCGTATGGACCGTATCGAACTCTGTCGTCCGGTCAAAGAAATCCGTATAATCGACGCGCAGTATCGAACCGCGCTTCAGCTTGAAACGGCAAAGCTCCATTTCGTTATTCGATAGCGTCAGATTATTCGTCAGGGCCGCTTCCAGTGGATAAACCAAAGTCCCCCGTTGATCGATTGGCGATGCGAAAACCAATTTGAGAATCATGTATTCATCGGTAGGCTGATACGCAACCGTCATGGGTTCGCACAGGTAGTAGATAAAACCTGCCTGCTTTATCAACCCCGGCTGTACCGTAATCGTCTCCTTGGTCGTCATCATCCGGCAGCCGCTGATGATACCATCGCTATAATCCTGATACAGCAAAGGCAGACCGGCAAAAGCCCGGTCGCGTACATCGCTGAGCATGGACTGCCTCAATATATGCAAGGACTCAAACTGCGGAATCCGCTGCTGATTATTCCCCATACCATCACTCTCCTACAATTACACTCTCGCCACCGAAAGTGATCTGTTTTTCCGTTAGCTTCACATGCGAATTGCCGCATTGCAGCAGAATCTGCTTATCCGCCGTAATCTGGACCTTTTCCTCGGCCTCGATTTGCACGCATTTATCCGAGGAAATATGCACAGGCTGCGAAGATACAATGCCTATCCCGTTATCCTGGGATAAATCAATAAAGATATTCTGATGATTGCAAATCATCGAAATCCCATCATCGGTCAATAAAAGTTCCTTGCCGCCAGGGGCGCGGAAACTCTTATTCCGCGTGCTTGCCGGCGGCGATGTATTGACTGCACTGGCGGCAAAAGCCTCCTCCTCATGATTGGAGGGACACAGTATCCGCACGAAATCCCCGACCTCCGGCATCACATACCAGCCACTGCCATCACTACTCGAATAGGCCGTAGAATACGGGAACCATGTCGTGCTGCTGCTGTCATACGCAGGGTCAATCTGAAAAAAGAATGCCTGGATCGTATCCCGCTTGACGGCCTTGACCTGCGCTGTCAGGACACGTCCTGCGCAGTGATTGTTGCGCACCAACGGAGCGACAAAGCCCTGCCGGCCAGTAAGTTCGTAAGACATATGCATAAGACCATCTATCAGCTTGGCGTGGATAGTCCGCACATAATACTCCTTACCATTCACACATACCTTATCGCCAAGGTATGCATAATCATAGGAATCGACCTGCAGGCCGCTAAAATCCTGTGCCGTGGCCGTATGCCCCGCGGTCATATCATTTTCTGTCA
Source organism: Pseudoselenomonas ruminantium (assembly GCF_900113715.1). Classification (GTDB taxonomy): domain Bacteria; phylum Bacillota; class Negativicutes; order Selenomonadales; family Selenomonadaceae; genus Selenomonas_A; species Selenomonas_A caprae. The sequence goes on from NZ_FOQK01000005.1 coordinate 36,307, forward strand.
CTTCGCGGAAACGGCCATTATCTGCTAAGTAGCGAATAGCCGCCGTAGAAAGCTCTATAGCCTTTTTCCCCTGCGGCACCCCAAAGGATACCAGCGGCTTTTCAGCCACCAGGCTTGAAAAGACCGGCACATTGAAGCGGGATGCCATACGCTGGGAGAACTCCCAATTCGTCTCATCCATTTGCAGGATGAACGCGCCAATCGGCTGGTCGCTAACATTGACTACCACTTTACCCGTGCCATTATAGGCATCGTTTAAAATTTCCCCATAGCTTTTCGCTAGATTCTGATACGTCTTATTTTGCCGCCGGACATCCAATAAGCAGCTGGAATCCGCTAGTTCTGCGGACAATTCACCATACCCGCCATTCGTATCCACACGAATCTGCGTGATATAGCCGCGAAACAGCACCACTTCCTGATTTTGCACCCGAGCCTTTATCGCAATCAGACGATCCGTCTCACGCTCCATAAAGCGCTTCAATACAGGAATTTCGCCCGCAGCAGTCAAAGCTGCCCTCCCATGTTCGTTTGGCTTATGCACAATCTCCAAAGTCAAAAGCCTCTGCAGCGGAATCCCTTCCACCCATACATTCTCATGAATCAAGCCCATCCTTCCACCTCCACTGGTTCAAAGCAGATGCCCAAGGGAGCACGCCGCAAAATACTTTCTGCCGCTGCCAGGGAAAACAGCCAGGTCACTTTATCCCGCTGCCGCTGGCAACGGATGCGCTGTCCCGCAGCTGCTATCGGCAGAAAAGGAACCCAATAGTGCAGCGGCTTAGCCTCGGCAGATTCCGGCACGGGCATAAGCGTCACCTGGCAAAATTCCATTTCCGGTGCCAGCCACTTAAATAACAGCTGAAACCTGTCCCCCACCATAAACGTCGGTGCAAACAGGAAATCACAATACTCCATGCCGGCCTGAGGCTGGTAGGCAGCCAACTTATGGGACAAGCGCCGGAACGATTTTTCCTCCATGAAATAAGGATACGCGCGATACGAAAGCCCCACCGGTCTCACCGGGGCTGTAAGTGCCGCATCCTCCACCAGCCGAAACCAATCTGTTTCCACCAACCGTATCATCTCCCAAAGGACAGCCAGCCCGAATCAGCCAGCTGGCAATCCGAAAACTTAACTCCATCATTGACACAATCCATCAATACACAGCCACGCCAGTCACATTGCTGCATATGAACCCCCTGGAACAGGCAGTTTTCCCAAAGCGGCTGGGCATAAATCTCATCCTCGTCAGCGCTGCTGGCAGTGACTTGCGTAAAGGTACAATCGGCAAATGTACAATTACGCCAAATACTTCCCGCCAGTTTCACCGACGAGAAATCGACATGATGAAAGCGGCAATCCTGAAAAACTGCATCCCGCAGATCAAGTTCCCGTAGCGTAGCTGGCTCAAATAGACACGCCGTAAATCGGCTCAACTGCAGATCCTTCCGCTCTAGTACATGCTGGCGATATATCTTCCTGTCGAAATGGTGTAACGATAAGTCCTTTTCCTCCGTTGCCACTAAATCCACCGTTGGCAAAACTGCATAGATAGGCTTTTGCGCATCGTAATACATCCCCAGCGACAGATAAAAAGGTACCTTGATAACCAGGCCTTTCAGCAGTTCCTCCCAATCTATATCTGCCAGCCAGCTCTTCATCCGGCAGGCGAGAAGAAATGCCAGCCGCTCCAATGTTGCAGCATAAAGTGTCCGTATCATCGTCTTGCGCAATGTCCGTCGCTGATAGTACGCCTCATCCTCTGCCTGGCACGTAAACGTCCGCCAACGAGAAAAAAAGAGGTCTGCTGGTATACGATACCGGTAGAACGGCCTGCCGTAAAACCACGCCTCGTCGTAAAAATCCACCAGCAGCATTGGTTTTCCTGTATGAATCGACGTCAACGGCAGCGAAATACTGATATTGGCACAAGCCACCATCTCCTCATCCTGTACCTGAGCTGCGCCCGCCACCGCTTCACGTAGTCTCCCCTGCAGGAATCGGGATATCTCAGCAAACCGATTATCCCAATCAGCCAGCGAACCCCGTAAGAAATCCTCTTCCACAATGGGAAAACGCTTTTCCTTATACACCGCTAACGTTTGAATCATCTACCAACACTCCAGGCTGCACAAAACATATCATTCTTTCAGCAGTACGCATCCGTTATACCATTACAATCTTGGAGATTGCTTAAAATTTCATTGTACAAATAACTAAGATTTAGTTATTTTTTTATAATATACTTCCTCTATTTTACTTGTAAAAATCTTTTCAGCTCGTCGTAGCTATAAACCATAAGTTATTTTCTTATGGTCTTTTGGGCAGTCATTCTACAATTATAATTATCTTTGCCGAATATGCCCCCCCTTGCCACCCTGCCTATCATTAAGCGAGTATGCCTCGGAAGCCGCACGGGACAAGGCTTTGAGAAAAAGAGAAGGGGGTGCATTTGCACCCCCTCGGTGGGGATTTTGCACCCCCTTTGCTAATATACTGTCGAGTAGACGATATGCTTTCACATGCGCCCCTCACAGAACTGAACGTGCGGTTTTCCCGCATTCAGCTCTTCAAATAATCTTCGGCTCCAAATTACCAAACCTTTCTCAGCATGACCGAGGCAGAAACATCCTTGTCGTGGCTGCCCTTTTGCAGCTGAAGATCGCCGCCGAGAATCCAGCCCTTGGCAAATTCGTTTTCACCGCCGACCGACAGGACGAAATGCGTCTTGTCCTGATTATTTTTCATCGTATAGACCTGATTCCCGTCGCCCTCATAGCTGAAACTCAGTTCGGGATTCGCTCCTGTGAACGCATGCTTGACGCCAAGCCTTGCCGCATAATGACCGCACGAAAATTGCCGCTTGAACTCCACGCCAAGCTGTCCGGCAAAATAATTGTTCCGCTTTGCTCTCATCTGCCGGTCAAAAATCCCCGCTCCCGTTTCTGCATACGAATTTTGCTTCATCGTGGAATACTGCAGATTGATGAACGGCGAAACATGCCAGATTTTATTCGGCTGCAGATTGTGCTTGTACTCGCCGCCGATCTCAAAAATATTGGAATCGTATTTTGCATCCGTCGCAAGCCCGATCGCAGAAAGATTTCCGCGCATCTTGTTCCGGATTTTCCCGCCGTCGATGTAAATGAATGCATCATCGGCATTTCTGTGATAGCCGCCGTAAACGCCAAAGCGTGTGTCATAGATATTGCCGCTGGAATTCCTCGCTCCCATGCCCGTCGCATCATAACTGACAAAAAATCCTGCGCGCCAGTTTTCGCTGACCGCCCTGTCATAGCCGCCGCTGATTGCCTGTCCGTGATAGTTCGCGCCGCCTTTCAGCTCGCCCCAGTTCTTCGTGAATTTGACCCAGAAATTGTTATCGACCGGCGCGGGAAGTTCCGCCTTCATCGGCATTGTCAAATGATTTTCGTCATCACCGTCGGAAAGATGGTTCACAGGCATATTCAAATCAACGTTGAAATCCTGCATGGAAAAAGCAGTTGCCAGCCGGTCGGAAATCACGCGATTGGCAACGGTGCTTGTTTGCGCCGCGCTCATCATCTGCGCAGCGTCCGCATTTCCGATTTGGTCAAACGCAGTTTTGGCGCTTTCCGCGTCCAAACTGTAGAGCCTCCGCAGTTCCTCTTTCCTGCCGTCATGTTTCAGATTTGCGGTCATATGGCTCAGAGCATGATACGTCTGTGCCTGTTCGGAAGTCATTTCGCCGAGATTGTTTTCCGCTTTCGCCGTAACCGATATTTGATTGCCGGAAATATTCCCCGTCGCGCTGAGCATTCCGGAAATAGGAACAGCCGTCGAAGCATTTTTCAAGTCTCCCGTAATGGTGTCCGCCGTCAAAACTTCCATGGTTTCGTCCGGCAAAATATTGGTGGCCGCCACAGTCGAGCCTTCCACATTTACCGTTCCGTTCACAACGATATTGCCGAGCTCACCGCCGGCATAGCCGCTCAATGTGCCATCGGAAACCAGATTGCCGTTGATCGTCATGGACTTGTCGCCGGATGCCGAACCGATTGTGCCGTGATTGTAGAATTTCCCCGTCGTATCGTCCGAGAAACCTTCCGCCATTTTTTCAGTCATGTTCTTAACCGTAAACGTTCCGCCGAAAAGGCCTGCGTCTTTTGCCACAGTTACATTAACCACATCTGCCGAACCGCCGTAAACGAGATTTCCATTGACGTTTATTTTCATATTGTCCATGCCGTCAATATCGCCGTCATACTTCATCGTATTGTTGAAATTCAGTTTCGTCACCAGGTCGGGAATGTATTTGGTGTAAAGGTATTTGCCGCCTTTATATTGCAGCTTCAAGCCATCCAGTTTTGTAAACGTGTGATCTCTAAGTTCTACGCCATTAACCGGTGTTTCATAATCAAACATTCCGGTCTCAGGGCTGAAATGCTTCCATTGGGACATGATATTCCCCTTGATCTCTGCGCCGTCATTTATGTTAATCGTGTCCACGAAAGCCGATGAGTCGATATATATCGCATTTCCCCCATTTGCGGAGTTGGCAAGGATCTTCCCGGAGATATTGACCGTATTTACCATAGGGGCGTTCAGGTCGCCATTTTCCAAATCTGTAAAACTCCACACATCATTGTCATTGTTGAATTCCGTAAACCCAAGATTTTTTGCAGCTATAATTTTGTTGCCAAGGTTCCATCTTACATATCGCATAAAGGATCCGCGATATTCTCTATTTGACCCCAGCGCATTTGCGCCGAAATCAAAACTCAGGGCATTTCCGCTTTTACCTGTGGCCGTAACCGTGCCTGCGATATTCACATTATGATTCTTCCCGTAGGCAATCAATACACCGTCGTTATAATTGCCGTCCGCATGGATTTCCGTACCTTTTGCCACCGTAAGGGTATTATGGATACCGTCAACACGGACACCCACAGCGCCTTCACCGTCAGCAAAAATATTGCCGGCCTGGGTGATATTGTTATGGGAACCGTAAACGTGCAAGCCCACACCCAGGGTAGAATGATTATAGCCATCAACGTATGCGCCATTTTTCCGCGCAGAATATCCCTGGGTATTGGTAAGCGTCAAGCCGTCAGCATAAATCGAGCGCCCATAGAAATTTTTCCGGTCAATGGTGTAGCCCATATCCTGAAGAGCCGCCAGCTCTACCTCCATAAAATTCACATAGCTTCTGTAATTCTGGTGGCTCATCATGCTTCTAGCCAATTCCAGATGACTGAGTTCAGGCCGCCCCGTTTCCCACAAATTTATCGGAATGCCGCTGATCTGCTGACCGTCAGCCCGCGTAAAGGTTTTGCCGCCCAAGGCCTCGGTAACATTTTCGCCTGCAAAATAAGCGTAAACCTTGCCGGAGTTTCTTGCCTCCTGCGAAGCATCGACTACAAAAACATCTTCCGCACTGAGCAGCGATTTTTTGTCGGGATGTTCTTCCAAATATGCCGCCAAAGAGGAAATACTCCCTTGCGAGGACAGAATTGCGGCATGTGGCTTTGCCTGTCTGCCATATTGGTCATAAAGATGTGCCGCATAATTTTTTTCATCAAAGTCGTCAAAATAGAATATTGAATCCTGCCCCGCAAAGTTTATGGACAATTTGTTTGTACTGGCCCCTATTCCCAAACTGTGACCGATTTCGTGAAACATAACCGCCGCAATATCAACGCCGAGAATGTTTTGCGGCGTGGGGCTGGCATAATATTCCGGCTTCACAAAACCATAGCCGCCGTCATCTACCGGGCTCGTGCCTACATATTGCCCAATGCCCACCAGACCAACGGCCATATCATCCGTTGTAAGTACTTTTTGGGTTGGTGAATCATACGGTACGTCTTCCAGATTATTAAATTGCTTAACCCTTTGACCGCTCTGGAAAAGTTCCTTGAATAGATCAGGATTTCTTGTTTCCTTTCCGTTCCTTGTGGACAGAGATATTGCGCCGGCATTTGCTAAATTGTTCGTGCCGACAAAATATTGCACAGGCTCAGAAAGATTGGCACCCGGCCCTAAAATTTCTGCCCACCAGCGGAAGGCATCATTCAGGCGGGTTTTAATCGCGCTCGTTAAATCATAATTGAGCGCGTGTATCGTAAAGCCATTAATTGTTTCGCCATCCTGAAAAAATGAGGCTCTTCTTGCCGTGTAGTCGCTTTGACCATAATATTTTACGTTAAACACCGTCTTGCCGTCCCAGTCAATATTAAACGGCTCCACAGCCTCAGCAGGCTGCGGCAGGACAGCCTCGCTGACACAGATGCCTGCTGCCACGGCATAGAGGATTGCTTTTTTCTTCCTTGCTGATAAAAGTTTTTTCATTGTCTTCGCTCCTTGAAACGCCCTTTTGCTTTTCCCCGTTATATGGAATAAGCCCTGCTGACGCTTTCCAAGCGCCAACAGGACTATTTTCCAAATTTCACAACACCCAATTTAGTCGTTCCCTTTACCCCGGCCTTCTTCAGCAGATTTGCTACCTCGTTTGAATTATCATACAAACTTTTTTATATTTTCTACACTTTCCTGCTGATTCCTGCAAACCTCGAAATTTTTTTAGTTGCCGTACTTACAGATGTGTTCCCCCGTCCTATCCCGGAACACCACCGTCATGCCGATATGGTTTTGTTGATGCACTAGGAAACATTGCGCGGCTTTCAAATGGTATTCCTTGTATTGCAACGAATCTTCCATGTTCTGCACCATATCTATCAATCAACAAATCTGGTTGCAAAGACACCTTTCTTTTATTGACAAAACCATCTCTAGATGTCCACCATTTTTTCCATCTTTTTTGTCCACCATTTATTGTAGAATTTTTCTACTACACTGGCCACATTGGATTTTAACTTTGTATAATTTCTTTGTATAGAATTTGCCATAAGTTTTTCTATATCTTCTTGCGAAAAACCATTAATTATATTTTCATCAGGCTTTATTATTAATTTATCATATCCACTCGGATCATAATAATCCACTGGGTTATTCGCACAGTAGGCATATAGGTTAATCCCATCTCCGTGATATTCGTCTTCCTGCGTAAATCTGGCAATGGCGGGATTGTAGAATCTTGCCCGCAGATAGTATTGCTGGGTTATCGGGTCTAGCTGCTGGCCGATGTATTGGTAGCGGTTGGGGATTTGTTCTGCTTTTTCGTTTCCTTCCATTTCGCAGCGCAGGCCTTCGGCATTGTAGCGATAGGTTTCCCCCCGACCGTTGACGGTTTGACTTGTCAACCGGTTGTTGACATCGTAGATATACCGTTCCTCGATGTCTTTGGCCATCCTTGTCAGGCGGTTGCCGGCGTTATCGTAGGTGAATCGTTCCGTATCAGTTGGATATTCCGCCTGCTGCAGGCGGTTGAGCTTGTCGTAGGTGTAGAGCGTTTGACCTGTCAGCTCGTTTTTCTCGATTCTTTGGCCGTTGCCGTCGTAGCGGTAGGTGTTCTGCGCGAGGATTTTGTCGGGCGTGGCTACCGTCAAACTTACGATATTCTTGTCCGCATCGTAGGCGATATCCTGCCACATGCCGTTGGCATGGGTGATTTTCTGAATGGCTCCATCGGCGTCACGAGCAAAGCTGACAATTGACTGGTCAAATTCGTTGCATATATCAACTAGTTGATTTGACTTGTCAAATCGGTAGTTGACTTGTCGGCCGGTGATGTCGGTCTGACTGATTTTACGTCCCAGCTCGCCATAGCGATAGGCCAAGAGCTTTCTACAGCTTTGAAGCAAATTTAGCCATTACTTCCCTCTTCCATTTTTTTAATATCATTTAATACATCATCAATCGTTGCAGGATATTTGTACCGTCCCAAGAAAACCATTGGCCACTCTTCTTTTAAACCAAAAGTTTTTTTACTTTTTTCTCCAAACAAACTTTTACTTTTTACATTAATGTATATATCGATAAAATATCCACATTCTGTTTCCTCTTTAGTTGGTATATTACTAACCACATGGTCTAAGCCCAAATATCCAAATTGTTCTTTTCTGGATTTCTCCTCCCATCTTTTACTGCTTTCACATATATCTTCATCTGTACATTTTATATCTTTTATATCAATTATTGTTTCTTCATTTATTATTTTTTCCGTTTTACACATATTATTATATATAATAGATGAAAATTCTATATCCGAATATGTGATATCCAAATATACATATACTCCACCAACTATACAAAAATCATTAGGGAAGACAAACGGGTCTCCCCCTTCACATATATATTTTTTTATTCGCTTATATCTTTTGTAAATCATTCCCACGCTCCCTTTATCCAGCATTAACGGTGAATATTTCTTTTCCATCTCCGTTATAACAATTTCAATTGCATTTGATAATTCTTTAATTTTTTTACGCTTTTTATCCATTTATTTCATAACCTCTCTATCGTTTACAATCCAATCTTTTGGCCATCTTCCAACAATCATAATTTGATCTGCATCTCCCGGATAACATCTGCCATCTATTCTACTTACTTGTGGTCCAACTTTACCTATATTTAATTTGGTTCCTTTAGGTATTTTGATAGTAACTTCCCTTTCAATACTATTATGCCATTCTGGCAATAATGCTAACGATTTTCTTGTTTCTGCTTGTGTAATTGCCGGTTTAGTTGTAGTAAAGCGCCCTAACGGACCTGCTTTATCTCCATATGTTCTATACAAGAATAAGTCTTCATTAGTTATTACACTATAATATTATCCATCTAAAAAACTATTAACATCCTGTTCATTTAATGTCCTATCCTTTTCTATTATTGTCACAGCATCATCGTAGTGATAGTTTTCCACCCGACCGTTGACGATTTGACTTGTCAACCGGTTGTTGACATCGTAGATGTACTGCGCCTCGATGTCTTTGGCCGTCCGGGTCAGCCGATTCCCCGCTCGGTCGTAGGTGAACCGCTCTGTATAGGTTGGATATTCTGCCTGCTGCAGTCGATTGAGGCTGTCATAGGTGTAGAGCGTTTGACCTGTCGGCCGGTGATATCTGTCTGGCTTATCTTGCGGCCCAGCTCATCATAGCGATAAGAAAGAAGCGTTCTGCCACTGGCTTTCTTGGCGAGCAGCAGGCCGTCACGATCATAGCTATAGCGTTATGCATTACCACTAATGATAGTGGCGGCCAACTGAACGTTTCGCACATATTCAGATGAATGCTGTGTTGCACTTACATTGAAAATCTGTCGCTGTTTTCTCTGGAATAACGCAGAAAAGTCGATAAGCGGAGTATTGGCAAATTATTCTATATTTCGTGCGATGAATTGCAGGATTTGCAGTATATAGATGCGCTGATTATGTTTTTTAAAAAACTTGTATCCATGATAACGGAAAAATGGCTTTTCCTCGAAAAAGAACTAAATGCCATGCTGGATTCCTTCTTGAAAACTGTCTGAATTATGGCATCAATGCCTGGAACGGTGTGTATGAAGTTGCTGTTTCAGCAGTCAATTCCCTATGTTGCGCTTGATAAAATGCTTGTTTCGTATGTGCAAAATTTCAGTAAATTATTTTTTTATCCTTTCTTCTACTTTTTTTATGTCATTTAGAATATCTTTTTCATTTGAAGGATATTTATAACATCCCAAACTAACTTCAGGCCATTTTGTTTTTATGTTAATTCTCTCTCTTCCTCTCACTCCATATAAACTTTTACTGTTTATATCATAAAAAATTTCCTCAAAATATCCAGCCTCAGAATCCTCTTTATCTGGAATATCACTAACCACTGTATTTAGCCCTAAATATCCATGATTTTCTTTTCTAAATAGTTTTTCATATTTTCTTTCTTCTGCTTCTATTTCTTCGAGAGTTATTCTTCGCTCCACACTTCTTCTATTTTCTTTTATATATACATCTATCATTTTTTCTGTATCAAACATATAATCTAACATCACATTAGATTTTCGTTGATCATTAGTATAATGATCAATATATGCTCGCCCTCCTCCGATAATGATAAAATCATCTGAAGGTTCTACCGGATTACCTCCTTCCAATAAAAATTTTTTTGCTTTTTTATAGCGCTTATAAATTAAGCCAATAATCCCGTTAATTTCTTTTTCTGTATAGCTTTTTTCTATTTCCGATATAACTCTATTAATTAAATATAAAATTTCCTCTTTTTTAATTTTCTTACTCATCCTATTCATCACCTTAAATTATCCTTTTTTCAATCACCCAGGATGGCATAACATGATCCATAATCTTTATTTGATCAGCGCCACCGATATATACTCTACCATTTTCCTCCTGTGGAGCAACTTTACCTATATTTAACCTTGTACCTTTTGGTATGCATATCTTAACTTCTTTTTGTATAGTATTCCCCCAACTCGGTAACAAAGCCAAACTTTCCCTTGCTGATTCTTTTGTTGCAACAGGATTTGTAGTAACAAAAGAACCTAGCATATTAGCATTACCACCGTATGCTCTATATACTGTTATTGGCCTATCAGTTACTACTGTACGAAATTTTCCATCCAAGAAGCTTTCTACATCTTGTTTCCTTAATGTTGTATCTTTCTCGATTAAAGTCACAGCATCATCAATAGCTGTTGTATACTTTTCTAATTGTAGATCTACAGCCTCTTCTTCCGTATATCCTAACCTTTTAAACAGCTCTTTTTTCTCTGTACAATATCCACTCGGATCATAATAATCCACTGGATTATTCGCACAATAAGCATATAGATTCAGCCCATACCCGTGATATTCATCTTCCTGCGTGAATCTGGCGATGGCGGGATTATAGAATCTTGCCCGCAGGTAATACTGCTGGGTTATTGGGTCTAGCTGCTGACCGGTGTATTGGTAGCGGTTCGGGATTTTTTCTTCCGCTTCTATTGTATTACCGAATGCATCATAAGTGTAGCGATTCTATATTTTTCCTTGTTCGTCCGTGATGAATATGGTACTTCCCTGTTCATCGCTGGCGTAGTGGTACCAGGTTTTCTCAGGTTCGGATTCCCTTGCCCATAGGTCGCTGGTGCGGATTAATCTTGTGATATTGCCATCTGTTTCCTCGGTTATCACTTCCTTGTTTTCGTTGAAGATGAACTGCACGAGTTTGCCGTTTTCTTCCATTTCGTAGCGCAGGCCTTCGGCATCGTAATTACTTATATTTCACTATCCATTCTATAAAATATTCACACGCTTTACTTTCATCATCAAAAACTTTCCTATCATTTTTTCTACCACGTTCTCCATAATATACTTCCCACTCGTTTTTATCGCTAATTTTTCCTATATAAAATTGATCCGATGGAAGTTTTAATGTTAATGTATACATATAATCAGGCACCTCCAATGCTTGTAATTTTTTTCATTTCTTCTATGTTCATTTATAAATCAACACCCTTTTTAGTGAACCATCATTTAAAAGTTGTTCTACACTTTTAGGCAAAAGAAATTGAATACCACCTCCAGGCTTATTAAACCAAGGTGCAAATCCCCCAGCTTTTACATCTATTGGTTTTACAACTTCAAAAATAGAATATGGGGTTTTTGCCGTTCTGGGATATAATGCACGATTTTCAAACGGAATTCCCTGAGGCGAAACAAATTTTCCTCTATCCGCACCAAACCGATCCAATACTAACCTAGGATGTAAACAAACAACCTTCTTATTTATAACCCCGTCCTCCTTAGGCCACCATATACTGCCATCACGTTTTATCCAGCCCTTATTATAAATTTTTTCAACCACACTAGCCATATTAGCTTTTAACGCTGCACATTTCCTTTGCATACCATTGGCCATAAGTTTTTCTATATCTTCACGGGAAAAACCATTCAATTCATTTCTATCGGGTTTTATAATTAACTTATCATACCCACTCGGGTCATAATACTCCACCGGATTATTCGCGCAGTACGCGTAGAGATTCAGCCCATCGCCGTGATATTTATCTTCCTGCGTAAATCTTGCGATTGCGGGATTATAAAATCTTGCGCGCAGGTAATACTGCTGGGGTATTGGGTCTAGCTGCTGGCCGGTATATTGGTAGCGGTTGGAGATTTGTTCCGCTTTTTCGTTTCCTTCCACTTCGCAGCGCAGGCCTTCGGCATCGTAGCGGTTTATCTGGACATCGCCCGCTTTTGTCGTTACCTTGCTGGTTATGCGGAAGGCGTCATATTCGTAGGTGTTCTTAGCGTCTTGAAGCAAATTGCCAGCGTTATCGTAGCGATAGGTTTCCACTTGGCCGTTGACGGTTTGACTTGTCAACCGGTTGTTGACATCGTAGATATACTGTTCCTCGATGTCTTTGGCCGTCCTTGTCAGGCGGTTGCCGGCGTTATCGTAGGTGAATCGTTCCGTATCGGTTGGATATTCCGCCTGCTGCAGGCGGTTGAGCTTGGCGTAGGTGTAGAGCGTTGACCTGTCAGCTCGTTTTTCTCGCTGCGCTGGCCGTTGCCGCCGTAACGATAGCTGTTCTGCGCCAGTATCTTGTCCGGCGTGGCTACCGTCAAGCTGGTGATGTTTTTGTCAGCATCATAGGCATTATCCTGCCACATTCCATTGGCATGGGTAATCTTTTTGACTGCGCCGTCTTTGTCATAGGTATAGCGGTAGTCCATGCCATTGGATATAGCGGCGATCAGCTGGCCGTTCGGCGAATACTCATAGACATTACGCAAGTCTCCGGCTTTACGCTCGATAAGACTACCATAGACATTCCATGTATATTCATTGGTTATGTCGTTACGGTCTTGGAATTTTGACAGATTTCCGTCAACGCCATAGAGATACTGTTCCTGACTGCCATCCGGGTAAGTTATGGATTTCAGATGGTTGTTGTCATCATAGACATAGATGCGCTTGTTGCCATTGCCGTCCACAGCTTCGGTAATGTTACCCGCGAAGTCGTAGGCGTAGTTTTCTTTTGCCCCGTCAGCTTTGCGGATTTCGGTGATGCGGCCCCAGTTGTCCAGTACATAACTGGTTTTGTTGCCGTCACATATCCCGTAACACCAAACCGTGGCAAGGAATTTGCCAGGCATGCAGAATTCACTGAAAACCTTGGCGGATTGCCATTCTACTTTCCACAGCCACACCATCCTTTGGCAGAGATGAACAAACGAGAACATCCATGGCTTGCTAAGAGAGTACCTGCCCAAAGATGGCGTTGCAATCGGCTTGACAATCCGTCATTATCGATTATTATAAAGTCCCATAGATTGTGCTATTTCATTTAAGCTGTATATAAGATATTCACATGCATCATTTTCATTTGTAAAAATATGCCTATCAATTTTTACACCACGTTCACCATAATACACCTCCCATTTCCCCTTAACTTTTCCAATATAATATTTATCTGCAGGGTCAATATCATCTATTGTATACAAATAATCCGGGATACCATCTTCATTTAATTTTTCTATCATCATGTTAATATTCATAAAAAACTCTCCTTCCTCAAACAGCTATTTATAACCTGGTTATTGACATTGCAAACAGACTATCCCTCGATGTGCTGGCCGTTGCCGTCGCAATCATAACTGTAACGGTAATCCATGCCACCAGATTTATGTATAAACCTAATCGATTTATATCAAATTCTTTTTCTCATTTTATCAATTATCGCTCCGAGTTATCTTGGAATTATCTAAAAGAAAATCTATTCCATAATCTTTTTTAAACAATTCTCCTAACTGCAAAATTTTCAAATATAAATTCTCGTTTGATGAAGACCATTTATGACATTTTATTAAGCTTTCTTTTCTCCTTATGATTGTTTCTCTTACTTTAGTAGTTAAAAGCTGTTCATTTAATTTAAAAGGCGCTTTATTTACCCTACTTGATTTGTTTTTATATAAATTGTAAAACCAAATCAAAATAACCAAATATATTTCATCATCCTTATCTTTTTCACACATTTGACAAAGAGTTCTTTCTACTTCATCTTTAACTTCAATATAACCCTTTTGATATAACGGATATATCCCTTTATCAAATATGCTATCCCAATCTTGAGGTATCCCAGGTGCATCTCCAAACATATCCGATACAACTATTCTCCACTTTCCTCTCCCCTCTAACAATTTTATCAAATTACCTCTAGCTATTGTTTGTTTTACTAGTTCTTCAAAATCATTTATTTTCATATTGCATCACTGCCTTACAATAATCTCACCGTTAAGACCATCTACTATTACATCAAATTTATATTCACATCTCTCTATTCACTTGACTCTGGTCCATTACCGTTTTTAACTCATCCACAACAGTATTTTTTAATTCTACTTTTTCAGTTTCACTAATTTCAATATTTAATTCTTCAATTATATCTTCACACTCTCCCATCATTTCTACAATATCGCCTTCTCTTTCTTTCCTGATATCAACATATGCTTTTACTCCCCCTACCAAAAGTGTTAATTTGTATACTTCATCTCTATTGAATTTCAAAATATTATCTGCTTTACAATAACGCAAATATATTAATCCTAACACACCACGTCTTAATTCGTCTTTTGAATATTTATTGTTTAATTTTACAATTGTTTTTTCTACTAACATTTCCAAACTTTTTATATTCTTCATTAGATACATCCTCCTCATATATCATTTCAACAGTTCTCGTTCACCAACTATCCATTCATCTGCAGGCCAGTCTTTAGCCAAAAGTTATTCGTAGGTGTTCCTGGCGTCTTGGAGCAAATTGCCAGCGTTATCGTAGCGATAGTTTTCCACCTGACCGTTGACGATTTGACTTGTCAACCGATTGTTGATGTCGTAGATATACTGCTCCTCGATGTCCTTGGCCGTCCTTGTCAGACGGTTACCGGCGTTATCGTAGGTAAACCGTTCCGTATAGGCCGGATATTCGGCCTGTTCCAGACGGTTCAGGCTGTCATAGGTGTAGAGCGTCTTACCCGCCAGCTCATTTTTCTCGATTCTTTGGCCGTTGCCGTCATAGCGGTAGGTGTTTTGCGCGAGGATTTTGTCGGGCGTGGCTACCATCAAACTAACAATATTCTTGTCCGCATCGTAGGCGATATCCTGCCACATGCCGTTGGCATGGATGATTTTCTGAATGGCACCATCGGCGTCACGGGCAAAACTGACAATTGACTGGTCAAATTCATTGCATATATCAACCAGTTGATTTGACTTGTCAAATCGGTAGTTGACCTGTCGGCCGGTGATGTCGATCTGACTGATTTTACGTCCCAGATCATCATAGCGATAAGAAAGAAGCGTTCTGCCACTGGCTTTCTTGGCGAGCAGCAGGCCGTCGCGGTCATAGCTGTAACGGTAATCCATGCCGTTAGCTATCGCGGCAGTCAATCGACCCTTTGGGCATATTAGTAGGTATTACACAAATCACCTTTTTTCGCTCTATACGTGCTGTGTTGCACCTAACTTGCCTCCGTCTCCACACTACTTCTCGCCAATCCAATATTCCTGTACCCATTATTTTACAATATAAGAATTTATAATCTTACCAGTTCTTATATCTATATCATAGCCAACACCTATAAAATTAGCTGCAGTTATAAATTGATTGTGAAGGCTCATTCCCTCATATGGCATATTAATTTTATTTTTGTATTTTTCAGTAACACTTTCTACTTGCCATATTATATTATTATTTTTATCAACACAATATATATTATTTATTGGTTCATCTTTCGATACAGGATCTAATAATATTATCTTCTTATCTTCATAATATATTGTTTCTAAAATTTTATAATTATTAAAACCACTCATCTTAATCCCCCGCTAATAATCAACGCTTACAATTTTCTCTCATTTTTAAATACTCCAATTCTTTTTCCAATAGTATCGAATTGAACTCCGCCTCCTCTCCCCCATCCATCTAACGGATTAACTATGCCAACTCGCAGACATTCTCCTTTAGGTATTTCTACATCACAAGTGAAAACCGGCTCTTTAGGTAATGCAAATTTTTCCTTTATTTGTTTAGGATTAAGCCCCTCCACATCTTCTCTTCTCATCATCCAGCCGCCTTTCATTTGAGATGTATTTTTATCATACACTCTAGCAAAAGTTGTGTTCTCTTCCAATTGAATCTCATGCACATCAGTTCCCGGCTTATATGGAGGAAGATAATCTGGGTCTTTACTTTTAAACCATTGATTAGCCTCTTCTGCTTTATATGTTCTAATTATCTTGGAATGTTCAGGCATACTCTTTAAAACATTTGCCTCATTTTCCAAATTTGAATATACATCGTTTTTCCGATTTGCACTATTACAATACCCACTCGGGTCATAATACCCCACCGGATTATTCGCGCAGTACGCGTAGAGATTCAGCCCATCCCCATGATATTCGTCTTCCTGCGTAAATCTGGCGATGGCGGGATTGTAGAATCTTGCCCGCAGGTAGTATTGCTGGGTTATCGGGTCTAGCTGCTGGCCGGTGTATTGGTAGCGGTTGGGAATTTGTTCTGCTTTTTCTACGGTGTTGCCGAAGGCGTCGTAGGTGTAGCGGTTCTTTACTTCGCCATTCTTTCCCGTGATGAATACGGTACTTCCCTGTTCGTCGCTGGCGTAGTGGTACCAGGTTTTCTCCGGTTCGGATTCCCTTGCCCATAGGTCGCTGGTGCGGATTAATTTTGTGATATTGCCGTCTGTTTCTTCGGTTATCACTTCCTTGTTCTCGTTGAAGATGAACTGCACGAGTTTGCCGTTTTCTTCCATTTCGCAGCGCAGGCCTTCGGCATCGTAGCGATTTATCTGGACATCGCCTGCTTTTGTCGTTACTTTGCTGGTCCTGCGGAAGGCGTCATATTCGTAGGTGTTGTTGGCGTCTTGGAGCAGGTTGCCAGCGTTATCGTAGCGATAGGTTTCCACTTGGCCGTTGACGATTTGACTTGTCAACCGGTTGTTGATGTCGTAGATATACTGTTCCTCGATGTCTTTTGCCGTCCGGGTCAGCCGATTCCCTGCTCGGTCGTAGGTGAACCGCTCTGTATATGTCGGATATTCTGCCTGCTACAGTCGATTGAGGCTGTCATAGGTGTAGAGCGTTTGACCTGTCCGCTCATTTTTCTCGATTCTTTGGCCATTGCCGTCGTAGCGGTAGGTGTTCTTGGCGAGAATCTTATCCGGCGTGGCTATCGTCAGGCTCGTTATATTCTTATCCGCGTCATAAGTGATATCCTGCCACATGCCGTTGGCGTGAGTTATCTTTTGGATGGCACCATCAGCATCGCGGGTAAATTTGACAATTGACTGGTCAATTTCGTTGCATATATCAACTAAGTAATTTGACTTGTCAAACTTATAGCTAACCTGTCTGCCTGTAATATCAGTCTGGCTTATCTTACGGCCCAGCTCATCGTAGGTATAGGCCAAAAGCGTTTTGCCGCTGGCTTTCTTATTGAGCAGCAGGCCGTCTTTGTCGTAGGTGTAGCGGTAGTCCATGCCGCCTGCGATGGCCGCTATAAGCTGCCCATTGGGCGCATATTCGTAGCTATTACGCAGATTGCCTGCCTTGCGCTCGATAAGACTGCCGTAGACATTCCACTGGTACGTATTCGTTATACCATTGCGGTCTTGGGATTGGATTAAATTTCCATCGGCAGTATAAAGATACTGCTCCTGCGCTCCATCTGGATAGGTTATGGATTTTAGCTGGTTGTTACTATCGTATTCGTAGGTACGTTTATTGCCATTGCCATCGACGGCTTCGGTAATGTTGCCCGCAAAGTCATAGGAATAGTTTTCTTTTGACCCGTCAGCTTTGCGGATTTCCGTGATACGGCCCCAGCTGTCGAGGACGTAGCTCGTTTCGTTGCCGTTGCCATCAACGATGCCTGTGATATTGCCCTGGGCATCGTAGTGATAGGCCTGGCTGGCGCCACCATTGGTTGCGATCTTTGTCTGCCAGCCAGCAGCCGTATAGGCGTAGGCTGCGCCACTGCCGGCGGCAGTCTCTACCTTGATACGGCGGCCCGCGCGGTCATAGGCAACAGTTTCGAGCACCTGATCGTCAGTCCCGATGACTGTGGTCAGACGGCCAGCGCTGTCGTATCGATACCGATAGGTCATCCCCTGCGGCAGCCGGCGCTCGGTCACATTGCCCTCGTGATCATAGACAAGCTCTTGTCTGCGCCCTTCGCTGGTGACGGCTTGCGTCCGCTGGTTCAACAGGTTGTAGGTAAATGATTGCGCCCGTCCGCAGTCATCGGCAATGCGCAGGATATTGCCGGCTTTGTCGTAGGTGAAGCACGTGGTATTCTTCTGTCCCGACGCATGGTCGATGACACATTCTGCCACCAGCCGGTCTGCTGCATCATAGCCGCGCTGGATTTTACTGCCGTCGGGCAGCTGGATCTCCGTGATGTTGCCATTGGCATCGTAGGTATAGTGGGTATGCGACCACCAATTGCCCTTGCGTTTTTTGTTGAGCTCCTCTGCGCGGTCGATGAGACGGCCGGTTTTATCATAGCGATACGCAATCCGCTGGATTTCTTTGGCATTGATCTTACGTTCCTCACTGGTTCGTTTGCCGATGCTGTTGTAGGTGTATTTGACCTCTGCCCCTAGATTATCCGTTACGCGTATCAGCCGGTTCTGCTTATCATAATCTTGGCGGATGGTACGTGTCAGTCCGCTGGCACTAGTCTCGCTTTGCAGCGTAAGCCAGGTCTTTTCCTCGATGATATTGCCATGGATATCATAGGTCCATCGCCGCAGGCTATATTGGATAGCGCCATCTTTTTCTGCGACCGCCCTGCGTTCTTCAAGCTTATTGCCGGCCAAGTCGTATTTATAGGTTGTCGCATAAACCATGCCGTCACGGCTGGCTTCGAGCTGGCCAGCATCCTGATGATAGCTGCAGCGGCCTTTGGCATCATAGCGGGAGACTTCGAGCAGGTCGCCAGCTTCGTTCTTCACCGTGGTGCGGCGATTGCCTGCATCATACGTATAGCTCATACCTGCGCCATCGTCCGTGGACGCATCATAGTGATTCGGTGTTACCCGCTTGCAGAGATTTCCCTCGGCATCATAGAAGCGCCGCTCCACACCACCATCGGGATAATGGATGCGGATTTTGTGTCCATCGGTGTCGTAGTCGTAAAGGGTGCCCTCGCCCTCTCCGGTTTCGGGGTCATAGGCCTCCGGATGGACTTCCTTGATAAGATTCCCTTCTGCATCATAGGTGCGGGCATAGACGATTCCCTCGGGCGCCGTTTCCAGGATACAGTGATCCATCGAGTCATAGATATAGCGGCTGACCTGCTGGTCAGCGCCCTTATCCTGTTCCTTGGGCGTGATATGCTTCTGCAAATTGCCCATGAGGTCATACTGCCAGCTTTCCATATGCCCCAGCGCATCGGTATCGCAGGCCCGGTAGTCCATGACATCATAGCCAAAGCTGCGCTCACCGAATTCGCTTTGGATGCACATAAGGCGGCAGACCTTATCGTACTCATAGTTGAACCAGCCGCCCTCCGGCAGCATCATACTGCTCGGGACCGGCAGCGTTCCTTCATAGCTATAGGTTGTTTCACACCCATTTACCGCCTGGGTCAGGACGCGGCCCCGAAAGTCATACTGCCAGCTTTCCTTTTTCCACTTTCCTTCGCCCAGCTTCGTCTCGCGGGCGATCAGCCAGCCATGCTTGTCATAGCGGTAGCGCACACAGCCACCCTCGCTATCCGTTTCCTCCTGCAGGCGTCCCTGCCCGTCATAGGCAAGCTGACGTGTCAATCCGCTGGGCAGTTCCTCGCGCAGCAGCTGGGAAGCTTCGTTGTATGTCCGCTTGGTTTCCCGTCCGAGCCGGTCCTTTTCATAGATTACATTCTCCCGCTCATCATAGGCCTTTTCCGCCGTCGTGTCATCCGGATAGAAGGTTTTTTCCACCAAATGCTGCCGATTCCAATGATAGGTCACCCGTTTGCCGCTATGCTGGTCGGTTACGGTCGTCTGACGGTTCTGATCATCGTAGAATAAAAGATATTCCGCACCATTTTTCATCTGCTGATGCAGCACCCGGCCCTCACGGTCGTAATCATTCTGCAGATAACAGATGCCATTCAGATCGGTAACTGTACGAATCCAGCCTTCCGACGTATAGGTATACTTTGCCTGGCCGCCATTGGGATAGGTCACGCAGGTCAGCAGGTCATCCTCATATTCATAGCAGATGGTGCGGCCTATCCCGTCGGTAATCTGCGCGATTTTGTCTTCCGCATAAAGGAAGGATAATTCCTGTCCATCCGCCAAGCGCACAGTCTGGATTTGCCTGCCGTGATACTCGATATGGATCTTGGCCTTTTGGCACAAAACCATATCTGTGAGCTGGCCGGATTTGTTATAAAAATACGTTTTCTGCTGGTGGCGATTTTCCAGCTGATAGCCGGTTTCGTTTTCCGCTAGCGTGATTCCCTGATCGCCGCCACGTTCATTTTGCCAGCTGCCATCTGCCTGCTGCGCAAACTTCTCCAGATGCATATCAGCACACAGGATGCGCACCTGCTTTCCCCGCCGCTCCAGAGCACTCCCCACGTTGATAAGCCAGCGGCGGCCGAGGTGCTGCCCGTGATTCTCATAGATGGATTCATACGTACGCGTCAGCAGGAAGTCCTCCACGAAATCCTTCTGACGGTAATCGGTCACGGTCATACAAAAACTGCCGGTCACAGCATCTATCGGATCGGCCACCGACGTTTTCCCATTGGCTCCATTTTGCGTGCCGGATACTGCCGGTGTCGTATTCTTCGCCTTTTCCGGGGCACCATTCAGCGCTGTCCTGTCCCGCATCTTATTGCCGCTGCTTTTCCGCCCGCAACTCATGACAACATTTTTCGGCAGATTTCCCATTTTGCTTCTGAGCCATGGCCTTGCCTTGGCCCCTTGGATAATGGCCTTGTCGATTTTCTCCAGCGACACATGGTCTGAGGCAAATTTTTTCAGCGCGCCCCAGGCCTTATCGATTTTGGTTCTTGCTGCCAACCGTGCTGCCTTTAAGCCATTACTGGCGCTGCGGATAGCCTCAGCTCCTCTTTTCGTTCTGGCAAAAATATTGCCAGCCACAGGCAGCATGGCTAAGGCCGTATCAATTGCCGCATCCTTTTTATTCCCTGCCTCCAAGTCTTCGCCAATAATCTTCAAGGATAAGAGCACAGACGCGACAGGCCCCACTGGCGTAAAGCAAGCCACCAGCAAAGCGGCATCGATGGCCAGACTCAGATTATTCATTTCGATATCTTCTGTTGTCCGTTCCTGCGGATATTGGTTATGGATATAGCCCTCGCCAGCCACGAGCGGAGCCTTTAATGCGACCGTATTCGTCGCACCATCGAGACAAAGCCAGTTCCCGCCGACCTTTAGCGTCATTGCTTGCCCCGCCTCGACATTTATCCGCCCGTCGGAAACCCTGGTGGCAAAATCTTCAATCGCAGCATTCATTGGCGAAGTAGTATGCCGTTGGCCAGACTGACGGAATAAATCCCTGCCCAGGTCAGAGGTAACCGGCGCTTCCTTAGGTGCCCCCAGGCTTTTGCTAAGACTTGCATCCTGGCCGATTTTCCCTGCTGCTATATCAAGCTGCAGAGTCTGCGCCAATGCCTGGCCGCCATCGCCGATATATTTGTCATATCCACGGCAAAAGCCTGGTGCTACTTTTCCCGATTTATCGTCCACGCTATCCGTTCCGGACTGGATGACAATATCTTTGCCGCTATGTACCACCACATCATGATTCGAGACGACCGAAATCCCACGACTGTCATCCGCCGTTATCGAGGCAGAATCCGCGCCACTGCGCCCCGCAATCATCACCACGCTGTTTGGCTGAAACTGAACCATATTATTGGTAGACGTCAGATTGCGGTTTTCCGGTGCCTCGTAATCGGGATTGCCGCCGAGCTCACCGCGATGACTGCCTAACGCTACCTTTTCGCCGTTTTCTTCAAAGTAGACAAATACATGGTCACCAACATCCGGCATGGAATACTGATAGTTGTTGACGGTATTCTCATAGGGAATCCAGCAGGCCTCTTCGATATCTTGCTGTTCATCGCAATCGAATTTTACCTTGACATTCGTTCCGTCGACCGCCAGTATGGTACCGGTAAGCTGCTGGGGCATATTCCTGCGGCGCAGTTCCTCTTCTGCCTCGGGACGGCAGCCTTCCTTATGACGCAGCGTAAGACGATTGATTAGCAGGGCATCTTCGGAGACGATATGGCTTTCCAGCACCGCTTGTACCCGTTGTTCATATTCCAGCCCATGGCCTGCCGTCAGTTTCCAGTCATACGTAGCAAGCCCCGTGTCCTGAAACTCACAAGGCGCCGTCATTGGCCGGATATTTTCTTTGACTTTGCGGCAAGTACTCACCGACAGGGAAATAGTATCGATTCTATCATATTCCTCCCGCTGGCGCTTTGAAAACGGCACAAAGCCTACGCTTAGCTGAATCCGATCGCTCGCGCAGTTAGTAAACAGAAAATGTCCGGTCGTTTCTGCCAACCGGACTAAAAACTGCCAATCCGTTTCCTCGTGCTGATACAGCATACGCGGCAAAACAGGATTATCCTGCACAGCTATCTGTAGGCCATACGGCTGGCCGATGGCATTGGCTACATCGCTAAGTGTTTTGCTCTCGGATTGGAACGTACGGCTGTGCCGCTTGATATCCATCGCTTGCGACAAGGTTACCGCCCGGACCAGCAAGCAGCTATACCCAGCCTGCTCCTGCCAGACTGCCTGCGTGATGATACCCGCAAAAAGCAATTCTGTTTTTAACAAAACCTTGATGGGTTGCCCCTCTATCCTCTGTACCAAGGACATGTCCGCCGCAGGTAGTGCGATGAATTGCAGGTCACAGATTCCATGCTGGCCTGCCCTGGTATCTATTTGGATTTTTTCTATACGCTGATAGGGCAAGCCTTCGACTTTTAGCTGTCCTAATGTAACCTGTTCCATATATCCTCCTGCTAACCTATCATTCGTCACCGTTCGACTCTATTTTCCGTGCCCACCAAGTTGCCAAGCAAACAAACCCCAGCGTCCCCCAAGCAAAGATATCATCCGGCGTGCTGATAATCTCAATCAATGTTCTTATAATCACCAAATACAATAAATAGATAAATTTCATAGTCTTATCCTTTAGTATGTATAGAATTTATAGATATGCACCCGATAGGTGTTTTTTTCTTGCCAATCGTATCCCCCTACACTGCATAATCAACAAACAACAATCGAATTCTCCTCTCTAATATCTATATATTTTATAAATATTTACTCGATATTTTTCATTCTCATCCTGAACCGCTATTTTCCATTTGTCTTTTTTAAACAACACCATGCAATTGCCATCTTGTTTATCGATTTGTTTCCACCCTTTATCGGTTAAGTACATAATATAAAACCGTTTGATTTGTTCCTTTGATAATCTTGTACAATAATATATATCCAATGACACGGAGTGTCTCTCTCTTATGGATTCTTTTTTTTCAATCTCGTTTGTATTATCAGGTATTGGCAACTCGCCATATATCTCATATAAGACTTTCGGGTCACGCTTAAAATCATCACCATTTTCCATGTAATTAGCAAATTCATCATATACGGATAGCAGCATGCCTGCAAAAACCAAATACATTACAATTTTTCTTGCCAATCGCATCGCAATCTCATCCTTTTTTTCATCGATAACAGACATGATTCATATTTGTAGATTTGGTATTTACTTGGTATTATCCTTAGTCAGACTCTTTTTTATTGCCTCTGTTTCTTTCTTTAATGATGAAGCGACTCCTGCAATCGCGCCTGCTGCTTTTTCGCCCATAGTCTGTGGCACATCATCATCGCCTGGTTTTGGTGGGTCGCAAAAGCTGATTACGCCGCCCCACCTGCATTCGAGCGTGCTTTCTTTCGTCAGTACCGGTGCCCCTTCAATGACAAAATGCTTATCGCCATCGCGCCAGGCTTCTTCCGTGCGTGCATGGCAGACGCATTTTACGCGCGGCCTTACGAATCGGTTTCCGTTTTGCTGGGCGCTATTTATCAGCTGGGCATACTCGTTATTATCATCACAGAAGGCACTGCACATCCCATACCCCAGGATATTTTCCTGCCATTTATGGTCATTGGCATTCAGCACGGCCTTGCCTGTTTTGCGCGACAAAACGCCATGATCATCGCGCATATTGATTTGATTTTTCATACTCCCATAGGTGCACTTCGTGTAGTCACTCATCATGGTCATATATTCCTTAGCGCCCATATTCTCAAGCTCCTTTCTTTGTCCTATTCGTATACGATAAAGCGATTTGTCTGGCGATATCCTTAACCTGCCGCTGGGCGTAGGTAAAGCTGATGGAACCTGTTACCGATGCATCTCCGAGGCCACCGGAAAACAAGCAGTTATACATGCGCTCGGTTACAGTTTCGTTGGTATATTCTATCCAGACAAGGGATTGATGTTTTCCCGCGAGAATCTCAGCGGCGTGGATATGCACGCCAGCGGCCAGTTTCGGCAGGACTTGGCAGTAGGTATCCTTTTCCTTTTCTAAATCCTTTTGTTCCAGTTTACGATTTTGCTGCAAAAGGCTTATGGTAAATATCGCCGCGTCGTCACTTAACAACAACTGATTTTCGCGGCAAGCTGGCAAGAACTGCTTCATGACTTCCTTCCCCAAGAGCTTGAATTCGCTGGGGATACGAAGAGTCAAAGCACCATCGAAAAAAGTCCTATCGGCAAAGTGATAGTCAATCCCCGCCACCGTTGTCATCGTCTCGTCGATTGATGGCAGGACATCATCAACCACCTTTTCTGATAGTTTTTCCTGTTCCCGCCACTCATTTTGCCGGCGATATATTTCCTGATCAAAACGCATTTATATTGCCCCCCTATTTCGTTCCATCAAAGAAACTGTTCATCCAGCCATCGTTTTCAAAGCTCTGGAATTTCTCTTTGCCAAGCATCAAGGTTTCTCCCTCGCGGTAGACAGGAACGATCATAAAGCCCCATTCTTTTGGCTCTGACCAGATAAAGAATTTCGCCTCACGGTGAATGATGGTATCCGTATCAGCCTGCGGGATGTGCTCGCCGTAGATGGCTTCGATTTCCTCCTGGGTCTTGGGTGTGAATTCTGCCTGCGTGCAGGTATAGGTGAAATTATAGCGGATACTGCCATCTTCATCTTTGAGGTACAGCATGAGCGTAAGGTTATCCATATTGCGCGAAAGCTCGCCATGGCTGAGGCCCGCCATGCCATCGATCAGGTTAATCTCCTCACCATTATGGGTAAAGCCCGTGAGCCTATACGGCAGTTTCGGCGGCTGGCTGATGATATGGACATCGGCATAGCCGTATTTCTTGTCGCGCAGGTATTTGAGCGCGCCATCGATGCAGGTCATCTTGAGCTCCCGGCAGTCCGAGCTGTCCCCGGACTTGCGCTTGGACTTGATTACCCGCCCTGGCACGAATTCCTTGAGCGAGTCGCGGAACAGGTCGATTTTGCAGGATTGACCGGTCAATTTGATAATGCTGTAATCTTCAATGTCGCCGCTTTCATAGAGCGGGTCAAGAAAGCGGGCGATAACGCCGTAGATATCCGGCGTCAACAGCAGATTGACATCGAAGATGCTGCACACGATATCCTTTAGCTGCTTGACCGTGACCATGCCGCCCGCCTGATGAACGGCGAGTTTCCATTTATCCATCGGCAGCACGATGGATTCGCCGTCATCGATGGGGATTTCCCGCCGCAGCTGCCAATTGCGACCCGGCGCTTCATGATTGCCCTCCGCCGTCAGGATAATCTTGAGTGCGCCCGCTTTCTCGAAAAAGGCTTTCTTGACCTGCTCGGCGCAATGGAACAGAAAATAGAAGTTATTCTTGACCTTGAAGTAATCCGTGCGGCTTTCTTTCTCCCATTCCTTGAACTTCGTCGGCAGGACAGCCTCCACGGCAGCATAGGCCCTATCGAGGGCCTGATACAGAGCTTCCGTGCCATGCTCATCGACACTGCGGAAAATATCTACATCAAAGGCCCGCAGCAGTTCCTTGCTATGCGGAATCTGGCGCAGCTGCTCGCGGGCCTGGGCATCGACAGCTGCCTGCGCGCCATAGACCTCATGCTGCAGGGCCCAGCGGGCATCCTTACTATGCCGGTCGTATTCGCCCGATAGCTGCTCGGCAATCTTGAGTTTCAACAGCTGCATGATGCGATAGGTCAGATTATTGCCGCCAAAATCCGTATCGCCATTTTCATAGGCCGTCTCGATGTCAATCTTGTAGGATACCCGCTGGTCATCCACGCGGAACTTGCAGGAGGAAAGATCCGTGGTACCGCCGCCGCAATCGATGATAAGGGCATGATAGAGCTGATTCTTGCGGGCCTTTTTCTGCTCGATAAGCTCACTGACGGTATTGTAGAGCACGGACACTCCCTCATCGATGGCGTCATGCTCCACCGCATACTCGGGCAGGATCTGCCGAAAAAGTTTCTGGAACAGGTACTTCTGCTTGACCGGACTTGAGATATGGATGCCTTTGATGCGGCATTTGAGGCGGTTTTCCAAGGCATGGATGACATGCAGGAAAAATGCCCGCAGGATTTCCTTGCGGGGAACAAAGGCCCGCCGTCCATGACGGTCGGTGATTTCCTCATCCTTTTCGTAGTCGCTAATCCAGCGCTTCATATCGTAAAAGACACAAAAGCCCTCATCGATATAGCTGTCGGCGGCCATCTCGACGGCATCATAGCCAAACAGGTACTGTGGTTCCTCCTGATCCTGCAGCGAAAGGACCGACACCACACTGGGCAGCAGATTCGTCGCGGCAAAATCATGGAGCCGGTCGTAGAAAATCGCATAATTGATTTCATTTTCACGGATTCCTGGCGGCGTCTCGAGCTGCTGGCTCTCGAAATAGAGGTGGTCAAGATAGGCGCCGGCAGCAGTATTGGAGGTACCAAAGTCAATCGCTACAGGCAGATGCAGCGTCTTGGGTTCGCGAACGATAAAGTCTACCAACGGCACTTGCGCCAGGCGGATATTCTCGGGCGTATAGGTCATTTCGCCGCTATACAGGCGGAAAATCTGCGCCGATGCTGACCGGTCAAAAAACAGCAGCGTATAGCGTTTGACTGCCGCCTCCTTGCAGGGAAGGCCAGCCTCTTTGCGCAGATAAAGATAGTCCTGCGCCTTGCCCTTGGGCTCGACATTGAAGATGCCGCAAAGATTCCTGTCGCCATCGACCACCAGCGCATTGGTACCGATTAGCTCAGGCATATAGCGGACCTTCAGATTGTCATAGAAATCGACGGCCAGCTGCTGCCAGACGATGAACTTGCCACTGCACTCGGGCGCAAGACCTGCCGCCTGCTGCCAGACGGTTTTCTTCAGTGCCGCCTCCAGAGCGTTCCAGCCTTTCGCGGAATACTTGCGGATCAGCAGATTATCATCGGCCCCGCGATAGCGCATAATGGTCTCAATCAAGGCTTCTTTGTCCATGGGATTGACAATGCCGACGATGACCTTCTCGCGGCGTGCGATTTCCTGCAGCTGCACCGTCGACATGCCCAAAAGCTCACGGCGGTAATAGCGTCTTGTCCCTTCGCTCTTGTTGGTTTCGATTTTCCCGTTGCGATTCAACGTATATCCTATCTTCCTAGCCATACCATTCTTCCCTTGCCTTTAATGGATGATAAAATCATCCATATTCATTTTCCTGTTCTTTACTTGCAGCATCTCTTGCGGCTTTTTAGCCGCCTGCTGGATTTCGGCTGTCGCTGCTGCTGCCTGCGTGATCTGCCCCGCGATCGGCGACGCCTTGGCTGCGTGTTTGATTACCTCAGCCTCTGCGGTCTGCCGGGCGATTTCTCCCATGATTTTACCCGTATTCATTTTCTGGCCAGGCCCAAAGCAGCCGCCAGTTGCAAGCGGTATCCCTGCCGTGGTGCCCAGGCTGCCCATAGCGCCGCCCATGGCTCCTCCAAGCGCTCCCCCCAAGGCGCCCAGGCCGCTTACTGCACCAGCTGTCACTTTATCCACCAAATCGGTCTTCTGCCGGATGACCAGCCGGAAGGTGCCGAAGCCTTCGGTATCCTCGTAGCTTTCCTGATAGTCGACGACAAAGGCCTTGGACAAATGCACCTGCCGGAACGTATTGCCGGCAAAGACCACGGTCAGTACCACATCGCGATAGGCATCGGGAGACTCTGCGGGGCAGTGCGCCCAGTTGAAGAGCTTCATCGTCTCATTGCCCTCCGCAGCTGCATAGAGCTTGCCTGTCACAACGATAGTGGACAGGCATTTTGACGCACGCGCCCGTGAATCTGCCGGCGTGAACATCTCCGTCTCGGCCGTCCGGATCATATTCTCATCCAGTGCGATTGACTCTGCCCCGTTTACCTGTAATCTGAACCCCATGGAAAAACTCCTTTCTTGACACGATTATCCATCTTATCCTGCGCCATCCGCAGGAAGGTTGCATATGCTTCTCCCTTTTCGGTATTCCGCTGTACTCCGCGGCCATTCTTATACGCATCAGCCAGCAAGCTGACCGACAGCGGATCATGCGGTGCCCGCTCAAAATACTCGATGGCCTTCTTCTCATCGCGTGGCAAACCGCGGCCTGTATAATAGGCCGAGCCGATATAGGCAAGTGCCGCTGTATCGCCCTCATGCGCGCCCAGCTGGCTCCAGCGTACAGCTGCCTCATAGCTCAGGGGCACAAGCTGCCCCTGATGCGCCCGCCGTCCAGCCATGGCATAAAGACGCGCCAGCGGCAGTTTCTTATCCTGGTAGGCAGGACTTGCATAAACCTTGGCCAGTGCAGCATTCAGCCGTGCTGCCTTTCCCTGCCAGATTGCGGCCTGCTCCTTGCTCTGCTCTACCTGCTGCCCCGTCTGATAGGCATAAGCCACGATGCACATGGCTTCGGGGTCATCCTCCCTGGCCCATGCCTGTACGGCCTCGAAATCGTACTTGCGATACGCCTTTTCAAGCTGCTTCTGGGTCTTCTTGGCTTCACGCTGCGCTTTGCGGGCGGCCTTATCCTGTGGCGATGCTTTGCCGATGCCAGGCAGATGCAGTTTGCTTAGCACCTGCTCGGCCACGGCAATCTTGCCCACATCAGCAAAAACATCAGCAGAAGCAGCGCTTGCCGATGCCGGCAGCAGGCAGGTACAGGCCATAGCCATGGCCACCACTTGTTTTTGATAATCCATACTGACTTCCTTTCTGCTCTGTCACTGCGGCAGGCCTGCAGCGATGGCCGTATCAGCGGTAATATTGGCCAGCAGTGTATCCATCTCAGCAGCTTTCTGGCTGTTGCCCGCCTGCTGGTAGGCTGCCTTGGCCTGCTCGGCTGCCTGCTTGGCATTATCATAGTCATGGGAGCCATAGAGGCTGCGGGCCTGATCCTCATAGCTCTTGGCCGTTGCCTGCGTTTCCAGCTGGCTCTGCAGGTTTGCCTGCGCGCTCGCGAGCTTGTCGCTCACGTTATTGGCCTCGCCGTATTCGCGCAGGGCCGTGTACTTGGCATAGGCACTGTTATAGCAGGCCACGGCCTCGGAATAATTGCCGCTGCCAGCTGCCCGGTCGCCATTCGTCTCGATCACAGCTGCGGCACCGAAGGCATTGGCATAGTCGTCAGCCTTCTTCTGCATCGCCTGCTCGGCCTCGCCCTGTGCCTTGTGCAGGCTCTCCAGGCCGCTCATCGACTGGTCGCGGCCGCCTTTATCGCCGAGCTGGGCAGCCATGCGGCGCGCTTCCAGATAGGCCGCCTCAGCGCCCTTATAGTCGCCCGCCGAAAGCAGGCTGTCGCCCTTGCTGATAGCTGCCTGCATCAAGGCCTTGCTGGCCTCATCCTGCTTGCCAAGCTGCTTGGCCTTGGCATCATAGAGCTTGTTGAGCGCCTCGATTGCCCGCTTCTTGCCCTCGGCATAGTGCTGCCACTCGGCTTTGTCGCGTGCCTGGAAATAGTAGTCCTCGGCTTTATCAAGATCCCCGGATTCCAAAGCATGGTCGCCGAGGCTGATCAGATCATCGACCGACAAATGCTCACCGCTCTGATGGATGCGGTGGTCGATATAGTCACTGCCGAGCATATCCGACTGACGCGACAGCTCCTTGGCCGACTGGAAGCGATCGTAGGCCGTCTCGAAGTCCTTGTCGCGGAACGCATCATCGCCCTGCACGATGGCATCGATGGTCTGCTGATACGCTTCGAGTTTTTCCGCCTCAGCTGTCTCCTCGAGCCTCGTCGCCTTCTGCACGCAATCGTCGCACTCTTTCTGCGCCCGCACAAAGTTCTCCGCACTGCAATAGGCCAGCATCCGGCGCTCCTGTGCATACATCTCCCGCACCGCCGTCTGATGGGCATGATAGCGGTAGAAGAAGAAACCGCCAACCATCAGGAAGAGCACGGCAGCGGCAATCGCCAGCCGGATGCGGCGGCGGCGCTTGCGGGCCCGCTCCGGGTCAGAGAAGACCCGATTGACAAAAATCGCTGCCATCGTGTAATTGCGCAAATCCTGCGGCTGACGCGACAGCAAAAGCTCCTCCACATAGTCGACAGACTCCTGGGGCTCATTGGTTGCATCGACAAAGACATCGTCAAGCTCGCCTTCATCCACATTCTCCCAGATTCCCTCGGTATAAAGACTGATGATATCCGCATCCATCAGCTTCAACTGCGGCGAGATAAACGGCGTGAAATCGTCGCGCTTGCCCAGGTACGCATAGAGATTGTTGCGCTCCCTGCTCTTAGCCACCGTTGTTATA
This sequence comes from Pseudoselenomonas ruminantium, assembly GCF_900113715.1. GTDB lineage: Bacteria > Bacillota > Negativicutes > Selenomonadales > Selenomonadaceae > Selenomonas_A > Selenomonas_A caprae. The sequence goes on from NZ_FOQK01000005.1 coordinate 67,052, forward strand.
GACTTTCCTTGGTCGACAAGATCCTGAGCCAGCGACTGATCCTTGGACTGGATTTTCATGCGCCCCTGCCGGTACATGCGCAGACGGGCATTACCCGCAGACGCGTAGCGCATCTTCTCGTAATCCGTGACCACGACCACCACCGAAGCCCGCAGTTTCTCCCGCGAAGCACTTGCCACCAAGCGGTCATTGGCATCCTGCAGATAGCGCTTGAGCGCCATCTTCGACATCCCCGGCTGCTCCTGGAAACTCAGCAGGATGTTCTCTACAGCCCGCTTAGCGCCCTGCGATTCCTTGAAATCCGTAATCCCCGACGCAATGACATAGCAAGCGTAGTCGTCAAGCTCCACAAAGGCAAAATAATCGTTATTTACAAGCTGACTGCCTGTCTCAGACACAAAGGCGGTCCGAAAGTCGCTGTTTGATTTTCTCAAGGTTCATACTCCCTTTCTTCTTGTTTCCCTGTTTCTTCCCGGCAGGCTTTGCTGCCGGATCATGCAAATCATAGAGGATAACGCTGGCGTTATCCTTATCCTCCCGCTTGCTGGCCTCCACCAGCGCAATGATCCGCTGCGCTTTTTCCTGCGGCGTAATCGGAAGGCTCAAGCAATCCTCAATCTTGCGCCAGGGCGCGGTCTCCGTCACGCCATCGGACAGGATGACCACCACATCGCCTGGCTGCAGTTCGATAGGTTCGCTGAAAAACTCGATATCGTGAAAGCCATCCTGCCCGACAAAATTGTAGAGACGGCGCTCATGCAGCAGCTTCAACGCCTGCTCCTTGGAAATGCGCCCCTGCTGATAACGATGCTGAGCCAGGATATCGATGGTCTGTCCCTCGGTCACCGGCACCAAATCCCCATCCCGGAACAAGGCGATGCGACTGTTGCCCACCAGTGCATAGTAAAGGCGGCTCCGCTCGATGATGGCCGCGGCCAGACAGGTCGACCCACGGCCGTCCTCCAGAACGCTGAGTATCTTATGGTTGGCCGCCTGGAACGCCTTGCGGAAATAATACTGCGGCTTTTCGCCTGCTTGACACTCCTGATAGAGATCAAGGCACGTATCGATAGCGAGCTTTGCCGCAATCTTGCCCGCCTGCCCACGGCCATCAGCCAGCAGCAAAAGCCCGCCTGCGTCGCCCAAGGCACTACCGGTCAGATCCTGCTGCAGCTGCCGCTGGCCAATCGTTGCCGCCGTGCCAATCGGATTGCGCGGCGGCTCATTTTTTTCGGGTACAGCTTCCTCCGCCACAGTTTGTTTTTCTGGCCAAAACCGCACGATAAGCAGTACGACGATAAGTGCGCCGATCCCGAGCAGACTATACATTCCCATAGCTGCCATCGCTTTCTCCCTCAGTCTCATAGCCGCCCTCTTCGGGCAGCCCCGACGGATCTTCCCAGCGGAAATGATCGCCGCAGAACGGCACAAACAAGAACTTGCTCTCGCCCATCTCGATCACATCGTAGACCGACAGCACCACCGGCGTATAGACAGCCGCTTCGTTATGATAGACAAGGCCATTGGAGTCGCCTGGCAAAAGCACCGTCTCATGCTTTTTCGGGTCATAGACCAGAATCGCATGATTGCGGCGGGAAATGCGATTATCCCCCAGGATCTGGATATCCATATCATCGGCACGGCCGATAAAATTCTTACCGGACTTTATCTTGTAATCCTTTCCCTGCCGCGGCCCATCGATGCAGACGAGCCAGCCACAGACCGGATCGATTTTCTCCAGCATCAGCATCTCGTCCACATCGACATCACTCTGGCCGACCATGCTCGTCTCCTTGCGCTCCTGCGTCGCCGTCTCGATATTGCAATACGGACAAACCGTACCATACCGCCGCGAACTGAATAAATGCCCATTCGGGCAACGAATAAGACCACTCATCTCACTTAACTCCTTTTTCTACTAAACTCATATAAATAACGGACGATTCAAATCCAAAATATCCGCCTCAGAATTTTCTAGTATATCCTCAAATTATTCCGTGGCTGCGTTGCTGGCTCTACTACTTGCAAAGTTGTGCCGATATCCCACACTTTGCCTGCACTCCGAAACGATAGCTTATCGCCATCCGTCAAGCTAAGCGCTCCCCCTGCACCGCTGGCTCCCATATCACGGGGATTCAGATAGAGCTTTTTCCCATGCTCGGTGGTAAGTGAGCGATTCTGATAATCGGCCATCGGCTGACAGGTGCTATCGATACCGCCATTTATCCTCCCTACGCCAGCTCCAGTTGGGTCATGCCGACGATGATGATGTCGCCGATTTCTACTTTACAGGGCTCGCCGGCAGTCAGCTGGTATTTGCGGCCGTCTCTTGCTTTGCAGAGCTGGGTGCCGTTGCGGCTGGAAAGATCTTCGACATACCATTCGGCATTGGCGTAGTTGAGCACCGCATGCTCGATATCGATGAGCGGCGCATAAGGACTTTTCTCGAGATCGATGTCGACCATGTTCTCCTGATAGTCACGGCCAATGACCAGCCCGGTGCGATTGAAGAGGTTCCAGCTTTTGAGGATATCGCCTTTTTCGCTTAGCCAATTGAGCTGCGTGATGCCTGCGGGAGCCGCAGGTTCGCTTTTGGCTGCGGGATTCTCCGGCATGACTTCTGGCACTGGCTGCCGCAGGCAGCGGATGAGGCTTACCACTGCCCAAAGGAACAGGACAAGGCCAAGGGCGATAAGCGCGCCCGACACGGCAGGATTTCCCAGGTCCGTAAGGCCAGCGAGTATGCTAAGTGCGATGCCGGCGATGCCGAGCAAGGCCGTAGTGATTTGTTTCCGGTACATGATATCTTCTCCTCTCTAGGCTTTCGTCCGCTCAAGAAAAACCAAAGAAGCCCTTGAACAAGTCGCTGGTGTCCAGCGGGTTCTTCTTGTCACTGCCTGCATCCTTGGCCGTTGGCTTTTGGATACCGGCAAAGAATGCATCTTCAAACGCACGGCGGGAAAAGGCCTGGCTAAAATCCGGCTTCGCACTGCTGGTATGTGCAGCCTGCTGCTGCGTATGCTGCCTGCACTGCTGTGTCTGCTGCCGCTGCCCCTGCTGTTTGCGGTCAAGGTCATAGCGGGCGCGTTTATTCTCATCGCTAAGCACCTGACAAGCTTCGTTGATGCGCTTGAACTGCTCAGCCGCCGCTTTATCGCCAGGATGCAAGTCCGGATGATATTTACGGGCCAGCTGGCGGAAGGCTTTCTTGATTTCCTTCTTGGTTGCCGTCGGGGACAGGCCAAGTATTTTATAATAATCTTTCATATGATTTCTCCTGTTATTACTAAAGGGGTGGACATTCTATCCACCCCTTCAGCAGTCAAGAAAGTGAGCGGTCTTTCTTATTTAGGCAGAATATCCGCCTTCAACCTGCAGCTCAGCCATCTTATCTTTCTTCTGTTTGAGCCAGAGCGTAAAGGTGCCGTTGCCATCGCCATCATCGTAAACTTCCTGATAGTCAACGACAAACGCATTGGTGAAGGTGTACTTGCGCTCCACCACGCCGCCAGCCACATAGGTCACGGTAACATTCCGATAGGCCTCAGCCCGCTCCGCCGGTACCACAGACCACAGGAGCATCTGCCGCGTGCTGTCAGCTGCTGCGCCTGTGGCATTGGCAAGGATCTTGCCCGAGATGACCAGCGTCGCGCCGACATCTTTCGTGCGGGCATCGGAGTCCATCGGGATATCCGTGCTGAATTTAACATGTTTCGTGCATTCCGGCTCGATAGAAAAGGGTTCCGCGCCGGTTACCTGTACCTGAAAAGACATACGTTTCTCCTCCTTCTATCAAGCGCCAAAGCCGCCATTTAACTGCACTGCCGTATTGAGGTCTTTCTTCTGCTTGATATGCAGATAGAACTGGCCCACGCCGGCCTCATCGTCGAGGTCTTCCGTATACTCGACCACAAAAGCATTGGGGAAGGTATACTGGCGGACAATCTGTCCGGCCGCGACGACATCGATAACGGCATTGCGGTAGCAGTCGGCACGCTCGGCCGGTACCCCGGCCCATTTGGCTGCGCCCAGCGTGCTGTCGACGGACTGACCGCCCAGCGAGAAATTCATCTTGCCCCATATCTTGACACTCAGGCGGATATCCCGTGCCCGGGCATTGGAATCATCCGGCGTATCGGAGTAGAATTCCACCTTCGTGATACTGCGTTCGTCGAACGAAATCTGTTCGGCACCGCCGGTAACATTAACTCGAAAACCCATAGTCTTTTTCCTCCTTTTGGAATCGGATCTTCTAAAAAACATCTATGCGGCCGCCAGCTGGCAGCCTGAGCTCGCGTCAAGAGGCGCGGTGAGCTGTCGTGATACGATTGGTCTCGATGGTGAGATTGCGCATATTGCCATTGAAGGTGATATCGAGCGTGCACATGCCGTTCTCTTCGTCGATAGCATAGTCGATATCGTCGCCGACACCGATGATGGCATTGACCATGTTGCGCTTGCTGAGCCATTTGCTCTTCTGGCTGTTCGGGTTGTTGCTGAAGAACTCCACGATATGATCCTGCTTGAAGTCGCCCGAAGCATGGCGCAGGATGCGCTCGATATAGGTCGTGACCTGCGTCTTGTAGAGCGGCTCGAAGACGCCGAGGTTCTCATCATAGAGCAGATTGCGTGCCTTGTAGACCATGATGTTCGTGATATGCTGGCCGGCGAATACGGCATTTTCCGAGGAAAAGACAAAACCAAAGCCGCGGCGGTTGATTTCATCCTTGATGGGATTCGTGAAGCCTGTGATTTCCTTGGCCAGCGTCGTACGCACCTGCAGGGCATGGTCGCCAGACTCGAAGTCAAAGGCTACGCCCGGCAGCTCGCTGTCGACATCGCGGCGGAATACATCGCGCAGGAATACAGGGTCCTGGCAGGTCGCCTCGATGCCAGCTGCCACATAGGCCGCATCGATATAGACGCCATCGATCCAAAGCTTCATGATATCCTGCTGATCCTTTGACAGTTCGGCGATATTGTTCGCATTGATTTTCATCTTCGTATCGAGCAGTACGCCGGATTTGTCGCGGGGAATCACGGTGAAGTTCGGCAGACACGGGATGGCATACTCGCTGTACGAGCGGTCCGTCAGCGGCTCGCAGCGCTCGACGTATTTGTCGATGCCCTCGGTCGCCATGCTGCTGAAGCTCGTTTTGTCGCTGGTCTCGAAGTTGAAGAAGCACTGCACGCGGAAATCCTTGAGTACATCGAGGATTGCACTCAGCGATTCGAGACTGTTGGCGCTGGTATTTTTCGGCGCATTGTTGCCGGCAAAGCGCTGCCGCGTGATGCGCGCCTTCGCGGGGCGATCAAGCTCCAGCGATGGATAGATGGCGTACCAGACCGTGTTCTTGAAATCGTTCTTGGCATTTACCGTATTGAGGAACGTACGCAGGCGAGGCAAATTCTTGGCCTGGGCCAGCAGGTCGTTCTTGACATTCGTGATGAAGAGCGCCGGGCGCATGCCCTTCGTGCGGGCCGGATACTGCTCGAAGAACATCCGCACGCCGAGGATTTTCTCGATCAGCGGCTTGACGGTCTTGATGAAGTCGTCCTTGGCCTGCTTGTAGAAATCCAGATACGTATTGTAGTTTTCGATTTCCTGCGCCACATCGACCGCAGAAACGATGGACGACGGCAACGGGCAGAACGTACGCGCAACGAGGGATTTGACATAGTCGTTATGGTTTTCCGCATTGAGCGCCTCATAGTCGTCCTCGATGGCTGCAATCAGGCCTTCGTTGATATTGTCATCCACCGTCACCAGCGCATGTGTCTGCTCTTTGGGCGCTTCGATGACCTTGAGCTCACCGCTGTCACCCATCGTGAGCACGCCGAGGGCCAGCGCCGTGTCCTGCTGATTCCCCTGCTCCGTGCCGAGCAGCAGGCGGGTCTTGATATCCTCGATAGCCAGCGGCAGCATGGCCATGACATTGTTGTAGTTCTTGCTGGCCTCCTCGAACATGACATTGAGCTTGTCGCCGCAGTCGAGTTTCTTCGGGTCGCCATCCTCGAGCTCGACATACTTGCTATAGACATAGCGCAGCTCCTTGCGCTCCTGCTTGATATCCTCCATGACCTTGTGCGGCGAGATGAGATCCGTGAGCTTCTCGAACTTGAAATCGACATTCAAAAGCCCCTGCGAGCGCTTCGTGTCCACCAATGTCAGCAGCATACGCAAGAAATCGTTGTGCATGTTCAGATGAATGGCCGTCAGCAAATCATCGGGCACATTCTCGGGACGCTTGAGCGTATACATGACGCGCTGCGTATTGGCATTGAAGAAGGAATACACGACCGGGTCGAACTTATCGAGGAATTCCTGGAAATCATGCACCAAAAGCTTTTCATTGAGCTCCTTGATTTTCTCATCGCTCAAGCTGTCCAGCGCATTCGTATCGCCGACCATCGTGAGCAGGTCAAGCTTTTCCGGATTGATTTCCTCGAACAGCAGCGTGCGGTTCGTCTGTGAAATGATTTTTGCCATTTTGTCTAACTCCTTTTCATATCTTTCTCAGGTCTGTGGTTTCAGATCCTTGAGTACCATCGTCAATGCCAGCTGTTCATCGCCGAAGGAGAGCTGCACCGGCTCATCGTAGCCCATGAAGCAGCTGGTACCGCGCAGGATAAGCTCGCCATCCTTGAGCAGGGTTGCCTGCGAATCGTTGTCGAGCCAAATGCCTGCCTTGCCCGGATGGACGCTGAGCCCATCGAGCCCGGGCAGCGTATCGGGAAGCTGGCACTCATGGAAGAGACGCCGCAGCGGCAGCGCCGTATGCTCCAAGTGACGATACAGATTGAGCACCCGCACGCGGTGATCGCGCCCCGAGCGGGTGCGGATATCGCGGATGGTAAGCTCTCCGACATAGCGCTCTGCCCAGAAAGGCTGCTGCGCAGGCAGCGGTCTTTGCCGGCGCCGCTGCCGCCGCGTCTTGAGCTGCACGGCAACGAGCAGACCAATCAGCACCAAGGCTCCGCCCCCGCCGCCGATTGCCAGCAGCCAAGGCACCGAGGAGCCTTCTGCTGGCTGCTTTTTCTCCGGCACAGCTATCATAAGCGATGCTGGCGTGCAGTCCACATTCCAGCCCCAGGCCGAAAAGACCGGCAGGATGTTCTCCGCGCCCTGCCAATCCTGCGGCAGCTCCACCCAGATGCTGCCATCACGGACATAGCCCGGATAGTAATCGTTATCGAGCCATACGGCGATTTCTTTGTCCGCCAGCGCCCGATCATCCAGCAGCGGCTGCCTGTCGCCATCGGCGGTGCGCACACTAAGCTTCAGCCACTGGTCATCCGCTTCGCCAGCCACAAGCTCCGCCTGCAAATCCGCCGTCAGCTGCGGATACAGCTCGACCTGCTGGCCAGCCGGCAATCCGGTAAGCGCCATATGCGCCGCAGGATTCTTGATATCCCAGATGGTAAGGGACGGGCCATCGTAGACCTGATGTCCCGAATCCTGCCCCACCAGTTTTGCCTGCGTCGCACTGCCATCGCCCTTGCGAACCACCAGCCGCAGATGACGGACCGCGCTTGCTGGCACCGGCAGCGAAAGGTCGGCCCTGCCACTCGCATCGGCTGTCCGCTCGCTTTTGCCAATCGCCCAGTTCTGAGCCAGCAGCTGGGCCCCGACAGCTGGCACAGCTGCCATATCCGGCGCCGTCGCATAAGTAATATCACTCGCGTAGATGTTGGCCTGCGGCGTTGTCTGACTGCCGCCAAGCGCCAGCACATAAACCCGGATGCCGCGCTCACGGCAGGCAGCCATCGCCTCTTGAAAGGCCTTTACCGATGCGACGGTCTCTTCGCTCGTCGGCAGCATGATTTCGCCATCCGTGACAATCACGATGCTGCGCGCAGACGCGCCATCGGCGGCAAAGGCTGTGACCGCCTGCTGCATGGCCGCGCCTGTATTGGTATAGCCGCCGTACTGCATCCCCTGCAAAGCCGGCGCCGGCAAGCGGCTGAGCCCTGCCAGCGGCTGCAATAGACTCACCTGATCGCTATACGCATATATCCCGACCGCCCAATTGGTTGGCAGCATTGCACACATCTCCAGCGCCGTCTCCGGCATCAGCCGCAAGGGATCTGCTGCCACCATCGACTGGCTGGCGTCCAGCAGGAAAACAACTTCCTGCCGCTGCAGCTGCTGGGGCAGGCCCACCTGCCCGGCTGCCTCTCCCCGGCACCCGAGCATCAGCAGGCCTGCCGTCAAAACAGCCGCTATCCGTCCAAAAACGTTCCATTGAATCCTTTTCGTTGTTCCTCCTCCTCACAATCATCCACATCATTCCCAGGCTTTAATCTCGCTTTCAAATTCTAAACTTCCCACCATCCTTCCCGCCGATTTCCAGCCACCTTTAATGGTTTTGTTACCTTTTCTTTATCCTATGATTTATCCTATCTATTATGTGCACGTTTAGCATGGTACTATAGAACAATTAAACTCACTTAAATGTTTTTTTACGATTAGATAAAAATTATTCTCATTTGTTTTTTAGAATCATCGAAGAAACTTCCAATAAAAAAAAGCCCCCGGCATAAAGCCGGAGACTTATCAAGTAGCGGAATCACGCTTCCACAGTATTCTGTTGATGGCTGGCTTCAAGCTCGAAGAGCTCTTTGTCTCTTTCGTCTTTTGGCTGCTGTACCCGCAGGAACATGGCATCGCCAAAGCTGAAGAACCGGTATTTCATCTCCACAGCCTTCTTATAGGCATCAAGAATGAAATTGCGGCCGCCGAAGGCACTGATCAGCATGATCAGCGTCGATTTCGGCAGATGGAAATTCGTCACGATACCATCGATGATCTTGAAATCATAGCCCGGATAGATGAAAATCTGGGTCCAGCCGCTCTTGCCGCTGATTTCATTCTTGCCGTCCGCCGCCGATTCCAGCGTACGGATGCTCGTCGTGCCGACCGCGATGACGCGATGGCCGGCTTTTTTTGTATCCATGATGAGCTTAGCCGTCTCATCCGAGATGCGATAGAACTCCTTATGCATATCATGCTTCTGGATGTCCTCGCAGTTTACCGGACGGAACGTACCAAGGCCCACATGCAGCGTGACAAAGCCGAGATTTACGCCCATATCCTTGAGCTCCTGCATCTGCTCCTTGGTGAAGTGCAGGCCAGCCGTCGGCGCAGCGGCCGAACCTTCCTCACGGTTGTAGACCGTCTGATAGCGCTCCTTATCCTCGAGTTTCTCATGGATATATGGCGGCAGCGGCGTCTCGCCGAGACGGTCGAGGATTTCCTCGAATACGCCCTCGAATTTGAATTCGACGATGCGGCCGCCAAAATCCGTATGATCCGTAACGGTGCACGAAAGCTCGTCACTGAAATTGATGACATTGCCCGGCTTGGCCTTTTTGCCCGGCTTTACCAGCGTCTCCCAATGCGTAGCATCGAGACGGCGCAACAGGAATACCTCGACCTTGCCGCCCGTCTGGTCACGATGCCCGATCAAACGAGCTGGCATAACACGCGTATCATTGAAAATCAGTGTATCACCCGGCTCCAGATATTCCTTGAGGTCATAAAAATGACGATGCTCGATGGTCTTCTCCACGGGGTCGAGCACCATCAGCCGTGATGCGTTGCGCGGCTCGATAGGAACCTGTGCAATGCGCTCTTCCGGCAGTTCATAATCAAAATCGGATAATAATAACATGTTTTCGTCCTTCAATCTATCAATATAGTTTCTTCAGCGTCGTCCCCGCATAATAATTGCTAAGGATTTCCGTATATTTATAGCCTTTTTCCTCGGCATACGCCTTGGCTCCCCACTGCGAGAGCCCCAGTCCATGACCCCAGCCATAGCCGCGGATAAAGACCACACCGGCGCGCAGCGAGATGTCAAACATCGTGCTCTTGAGGCCCAGCCAGCTGCGCAGATCGTTGCCACTGACAAGCGCCGTGCCCTGCTTGCCCGTAAAGCGTACCTGCTGGGCGCGGCCCGAAGCTGTACGTCCCTTGACGCGCTTGCCTGGCTGCAAATCGGCAAGCTCCACCTTCTTTAGCGCACCGACATTCTTGCCATGGCTGGCAAGCACAGAGGCAAGATTTGCCGCCGTGATATTCTTCTCCCACGGATACGTCTTGGTATGCACTTCCTTGGCCGCCCGCAGATACGGAATCCGGCTGCCCCAGACATCCTCGCTGTTCTCGGTCATGCCGCCTGAATCCGTATGGAACAGAGCATCGATCAGCTTGCCCCGGTACGTCAGCACCTCACCGGCCGTGGCCTTGATGGCCCGGTCAGCGCCAGCCTTTTCAGCGGCAACACCGCTGTACTGCTGGCAATGCGTCGTCGCACAAAGGTCATAGCCCTCACTGGCATGACGCTTGCGGCTGCTCAAGGCAAAAGTGCGCGCGGCCACTGCCTGTGCCTTGACCGCCTCGGTATTCCACTCAGGCGGCATCTCCTCAGGCACCACGCCGCGCAGATATTCCTCAACCGTCACATGGTTGACCACGGTAAAGCCCGCACCCTTCGGCTGCAGCTGCACCGCCCCGCGATAGGCACGGCCATTGATGCGCGTGACCTGCTGCGCCAGCTGGCGTTCATCAGCCACGATGCACTCGATAGCCTCCTGGCCTGCCTTGAGCTTTTTGCCATCTACCGCAAAACTGCCATCACGATAGGCAATCGTCAGCGGCTTATCGGCACTGCCCTTATAGAGCACCTTATGATCTTTGACCGTGCGAATCACAAAAGCCTTATCCACACTGACCTTGACCGCCGTCTGCCCCGTTTGCAGACCGATAAGCAAATCGGGCTGCCAGGCGGCCTCGGCAGCAAGCGGCCAAAATAACAGGGCCGCCGCAAAGACTGCTCCGAGAATCTTCCCACACTTATTCATGGCCTGCCTCCTTCGCCGCCGCAGCCTCAGCCGCCAGTCTGGCCCGCTTCTTTGCCTTGTTCTCCTTGCGCCGCTGCTTGCGGATGGCTTTGCTGTAGCGCTCCTCTTCACTAAAGATGCAGCCGCAGTATGGCTGACGGTAAAGCTCCAGCTCATGGCTGATGTCGATGCCCTCCTGCCAGCCGGGACGGAAATCCTCGTAGTAGAACTGCACGCCATACTGCGCGGCAAACTTTTCGGCCGTACGCTTCATCAAATCGTGCTGCTGGTAGATGCTATAGAAAAGCGTCGACGTGAAGGCATCAAAGCCATTTGCTGCCGCAAAGCGCGCCGCCTCCTCGAGCCGCCAGGTATAGCACATCGTGCAGCGGCCATTGGGCAGCGCCTCTGCTGGCAGTGCCTTTTTCAAGAAGTCACGCAGACGATAGTTCTCATCGGCATAAAATTCCATCTTGACCTTTTCGGCAAATTCCTTCGCTGTCTTGAGCCGCCTGTCCCACTCGGTATACGGATGGATATTTGGATTGAAGAAATATCCCACCGGCTCGATGCCATCTGCGCGCAATTTCTTGACCGGATAGCACGCACACGGCCCACAGCACATATGTAAAAGCAGTTTCATCGTTTCTCTCCCTTATTCCGGATAGGCTATGCCCATATGCTCATAGCCAGCCCGCGTGACCACGCGGCCCCGCGGCGTACGGTTGACAAAGCCGAGCTGGATAAGGAACGGCTCATAGACATCCTCGATCGTATCCGTGCTCTCGCTGATAGCCGCCGCCAGCGTATCAAGCCCCACCGGGCCGCCGCCAAACTTCTTGATCATCGTCGACAGCATGCGCCGGTCCGTATGGTCAAGGCCAGCCTTATCGACCTCGAGCAAGGACAGAGCCTTATCCGCCAGCTCATCGGTGATGACATCCTGCCCCTCGTACTGCGCCACATCGCGCACGCGTTTCAGCAGGCGGTTGGCGATACGCGGCGTCCCCCGCGAACGGCGCGCAATCTCCAAGGCACCGCGATCCTCGATGGGAATTTCCAGGATTTCAGCCGCCCGCTTGATGATGTTCACCAAAGCCTCAGGCGTGTAATACTCCAGCCGCGAAATAATGCCAAAGCGGTCACGCAGCGGTGCCGCCAGTGACCCCGCCTTCGTCGTCGCGCCAATCAGCGTAAAGGGCGCGATATCCAGACGAATCGAGCGGGCGCTAGGCCCTTTGCCGATGATGATATCGAGCGCAAAGTCCTCCATCGCCGAGTAAAGAACCTCCTCGACACTGCGCGACAAGCGGTGGATCTCATCGATAAAGAGCACATCGTGCTCCTGCAGATTCGTCAAAAGCGCCGCCAAATCTCCCTGCCGCTCGATAGCCGGCCCCGAAGTCTGGCGGAAATTCACGCCCATCTCATTGGCAATGATGCCCGCCAGCGTCGTCTTGCCAAGGCCCGGCGGCCCGTATAACAGCACATGGTCGAGCGCATCGCCGCGGTTCATCGCCGCCTTGATGAAGATATCGAGGTTCTTCTTGGCCTTGTCCTGGCCGATATACTCACTTAACTTGCGCGGGCGGAGACTGTACTGCCAATCATCAGCGCGCTGTTCGTCCATCGCCACGATGCGGCCATCGTCAATATCCATATCGTAAAAATCTTCTTCTGCCAAGCCTCAGCCCCCCTTTAAAATTTATTCAGCTGCTTGAGTGCCAGTTTGATGATTTCCTCCGTCGTCTTGCACTTCGAGGCCTGCTTGAGCACTGGTGCGATCTCCGCCTGGCTATAGCCCAGCGCCATAAGTGCCGCCTGCGCCTCACTGATGATATCATCGCCCACAGCGCCTTCCATATCCAGCGTCAAGACTTCCTCCACATCGCTGGTGGCAAAGCCTACTTTGTCCTTGAGCTCCAAAATCAAGCGCTCCGCCGACTTCTTACCAATACCCGGCAGTTTCGTCAGCACCGTAGCCTGCTTATTCTGGATTGCCTTGCAAAGGCCATCCACTGTAATCGACGACAAAATCCCCAGCGCCACCTTCGGACCAATGCCCGACACGCCAATCAGCAGCTGGAAAATATCGTACTCATCCTCACTGGCAAACCCATAAAGCGTAATGCCATCCTGATAGACATTCATATAGGTAAAGAGCTGCGTCTCTTCCTTCAATCGCAGCTTATTCCGCGTAGACCCGGCCACAAAGACCCGATACCCCACGCCATTCACATCGAGCAGACAGTAGTCAGCCTTGAGCGCCGCCACCTGCCCCCGCAAAAATCCAATCATCGAAAGGTTCACTCCAATAAAAGAAAACTTGTAACCTTATTAGTATAGCATAATTGAGTATTCTCCTACAACTCGGTGCTAGATGATACACATTTTACCACAAAAAGTTCCCCACCTACTGACACGATTGACATAATCAAAAAACCCGACCATCCGGCCGGGCCTTCGCTCTGGTAGCTATTCAGAGCATTCGTGCTGTTGCTGCGTCACTGCCGATCCAGCCACTTGCAGATGTAGTAGCTGATTACACCTGCTACAACCGACAGAAAAAGGTAATAAATATCATCGAACAACGAGCTCACCTCCCTTCACTACGGTAAGGGATATGATCCGCAGCATGCTTTATTTTATATTATCGTTGCTAAATTATCAAGATATGATATAATGGTTGTAGCTAAAGGTAATAAATATCGAGCAATGAGCGAAGCCCCTTGGAGTAGCTACCAAGGGGCTTTTCTTATACCTATGGACGGTCAACGCATGTCATCGTGTGCGCTGGCCGCTTTTTCTTTGCTGGAATATATAGCAATGGAGTGATTACATCCAACCATCCGGATACTCCCCGCAATGACTGCGAAAGCACATATTCCCATCTCCCTATATAATGCTCTTTGTCTCTTTTAGAGCATAGGTATTTGTCCAGTTCATCCCCACATGCGTGGGGCATACCCGCGTCCACGTCGTCACACACACCGCGCATCCGGTTCATCCCCACATGCGTGGGGTATACGCCCATTGCGACTGATGCCGATTACCTCGGTGCGGTTCATCCCCACATGCGTGGGGTATACGTCCGGGATAGCGCCACCATCTGCGAGCCACTCGGTTCATCCCCACATGCGTGGGGTATACTGCTGCTACAACACGAGGGTCAATCTTAAACTCGGTTCATCCCCACATGCGTGGGGTATACACCTGTTCGGCGTCATAGAGGGCGAGACGGGGCGGTTCATCCCCACATGCGTGGGGTATACAAGTTCGTCAGCTACGATGACGATGACGCAGAACGGTTCATCCCCACATGCGTGGGGTATACACCTGTTCGGCGTCATAGAGGGCGAGACGGGGCGGTTCATCCCCACCTACGTGGGGCATACACTAGAAGAAATGGCTTGATTACGCCATTCTTCGGCAAAAACTTACCGCTATGTGTCTGACTCAATCTTATTATTTTGCACGGCTAATGTCAATGTCCATATATTGACTTGTCAAAAGTCAAATCTCCATCCATCAGCAAGCCATATTCATGATTGAGCTCCAACCAGCTGCCATTAGCGAATTCGCAGCGGCCATCATCACCGGGAAATACGAACAAGCCTTGCAATAGTCCCTCACCTTTCCAAGCCTTTTCGCCATTGCGGCAAGTAAGTTTTTCTGGTTGTATATTTTTTGCCGCTGCACTCACGCTCCGGCCTAATATCTCCTTGGCCTGTTTACGACGCACTTTGCCATTTGCGGGCAAACATTCGAATTCTTCGTGTGGAATGACTGCAATGCGTACGCTGGCTTCTCCCAAGCGCGTTTTCGCCGCCATAAAATCCACTTCATTGTCTGAGAAAATGTCTTCATCGCCACCATACAAACAAAACGCATCAGTCATAGGCAATGGCAGTTCTTTTATTTTTGCAGCGCCTTCCTTCACCTCCTTATCCATGCCATATGACATCCATTCCTCTAGTTGCTCCTCAGTCGTCGGTGCACCTTCATATACCCGCTGCACCAAGATGGGAATCTCACGCGGCAAACAGATTTCCGTAAGCTTATGCAGTTCTTCCTTTGTTCGCTGCAATAATAGCTCATAATAAACAAAACCGGTACTGCCATAGTCATCGTCATTCGACACCAAAACTGTCATGTGCGGAGAATCTATGCCTGGCGGCCGCAGCGTATCTTTATGCCGCCATAATCTTCCCATGCGTTGCAGCAAAAGGTCTATCGGACATATTGCCGAAATCATATAGTCAAAATCCAAATCCAACGACTGTTCTACGACCTGTGTCGCTACCACAATCAACTTTTGCGGACGCTTTTTCTTATCGGTGCTTAATTTTTCTAAGCACTCCTGCTCAATCTCATTCCGACGTTTCGCATGGAATCTGGCATGAAATAAAATGGCAGGATATTCCGGCAAGCGCTTGCGTATGGCTCGGTATGTGTCCTGCGCCTCTTTTACCGTATTCACCAATACACAGGTACAACCACCCACTGCAGCTTTTTGCTCTACAAGCTCTGCAATCTTATCCGTATCCCCTAATAGTGGCTGACAATCTATCGTTACTTTCGTTTCCGCTTGACCACCCGCCACCGCTATCTGTCTTGGCATTTTATCATCGTATAGCAGGGTAACCGCCGGATATGTTGCCGAATCCAACAGACCTTCTTCGTACGCATAACATGCGGCAAACTTTTCCTTACTGCTTGCCGGAAGTGTCGCTGACAACATGACCACAGGGATGTGCAGTACACGGCACCAGCAAAGCAGTTTCTCTATGATGCTGCTCATATACGCGTCATAGGAATGCAGTTCGTCTATAATCAGTACCTTCTGAGCCAGACCAGCGAGCCGCAGGCAGCCATATTTTACCTTCATGGCTGCCATCATTACCTGGTCAATCGTTCCGACAGCAAACGGCGAAATAAGCCCCCGTCGCATTGGCGAAGTCCATAGTTCCGCAACGCCAGCATCTTCTGTCTGAAAAGACCTTTCGGCTTCATCTTGCAGCCAAGCCATACCATGCATCAGTTTCGCCTGCGGGTCGTTAAGCCCCGCCAGCATCGCATTCATCCGCCCCACCATTTGATTTGCTGTCGCCGAGGTCGGAAGTGCCACATAAAAGCCTTCCTTGCCCCAGCGCTGTGCCAGCCGGCAAGCTGCATATAAGCCTGCTTCTGTCTTTCCGCAGCCCATCGGTGCCTCCAAGATTACCGCCAATGGCATCTCTTTTTCATCAGCCAATACCGTTTCGATTGTCTTTTGCAAAGGACGCATTCCCGCCGCCGGAATCTGCGGCCATAGTTTCGTAAAGCAATCGATTTCTGTACGTGGGGGATGATGACACAGATGGTTCTGCTGCAGGAATCGCCGCATGATCCGTTCCGTATCTGCAATCACCTGCTCCACCGTGCGCCCCGCAGATAAATCCGCAAATTCATCCCCCGAGGCAATCCAATCGGCTGTCACAATGATACCCAGCAGCAGCATGCAGACAGCATCATAATGCGCGGGAAGGACATTTTCCGGCTGAAATATTTCGCGCATCTGCTTTTCGAGTTTCATCTGCAAGCGCGTCCATATCTTTTCACGTAAATCATCCCAGCCATAGCCTCTGCTCAAAGGCGTTTCGTGCTTTCCCTGATGATGCCTGCCAATCACCGCTGCCATCCGATGTCGTTCGCGCATACTGCCAAAGAGGCCCTGTTCTTTCCATAGCCGATAGAGTTTTTCCTCGCCATATACTTCATGGCGGAATCCCTTGGCATCCGGACACAGCAGCTCTGCCTGTTTCAGTACGGCCGCACTTTTGCTTCCCTCTGCCTGCTGCTGGAACGCAGGAAAAGCCTTGCCGATATCATGAACCGCAGCCATATACCCCACCAAGCAATACACTTGCTGCTCATTCAAAGGCAAATACCGCTGCAATTCTGCCGTCAAAGGGCGAAAACTCCCGTCTTTCAGCAAAGACTGCGCTGCTACACCTGTCTCGAGCAGATGCATCCATAGCGGTTTATACGGATCGCTTTTGGCCCAGATGCTGTCTTGCAACGACTGATATAATTCTTCGTCCATAGCTTTGACTCCTGACCGCAGCCGTTCAAACCTGCGCAGCTTTTAGCAATAACATACCACGGCCATAGGCTTTACCTGGCCCCAAGCCATTGCGCCAACACTTACAGAATAAGTCCCGCTGGGTGATTTTCAGCAGGCCTTGGAACAGCACCGCCTGGTCTTTCATCCTTCCACCATGCGCATCATCGTGCTTTCCCGTTGCTATATCCTTCTTGCCTTCCTGCACACAAAGGATAGCAAATCCATACTGCTCCCCTTTGCGGCGAAGCCAGTCCATACGTTCAGCCGGTGTCCGCAAAAAACGCCGCTGGCTGTTTCCCTCCCGGCGCGGAACTTTCTTAGTTGGTGCCGCCAAAATATCAAACCGGAAACACCTTCCCGGCTGCAAAGCCTCCTCCATTCCCTGGAGATTCTTTACCCCCAAAAGTTCCATCCCCTCGGGAATGTCCGTAATATCCGGCGCGATTTTTGACCAGATATAGATATTCAGCCGCTGCGTATCTATGCGGTATAACGCACCACTCTCCTCGCGGCTGCAATGAAACAATCGCTGCACACTGCGATGCATGATCTGGCAATCAGCCAGACATTTCCGCATCATGACATTGCAGATATCCAAATGAAACTTACTCAGATACATCAACCGCCGCCTCCTTATGGATGATTTTGCGTGAAACCAAGCGCGTATGGAAGGAACGGCCGCCACAATTCACATCTTGGCGCTCCCAGCCCATACCACCATCGGTAGATTCCCATTCCACCAAACAGTCCCGCGCCTGACAGCCAGCAGCCAATGGCAGCTTCTCAGCAGCCTCCAGCAATGACGAATACTCCCTTGTTATCCCCTCAAGGACCGGCCGCGAGGGCACACAGCTTTTACGGCCTAAAAAAATCGGCCACTTGGGCTTTTGCAAGGATTCTTCAAGACGCATCAGCAGGTTCTCTTCCCCTTGAACAAAAACCGTGTAACAGGCATCTTGTATATAGGTACGATGCGTCACTAAAGTCCCATATTCTCCCTTTTTATTGCGCATTGTCCCCTGGGCAGTCATCAGCTGCAACGACCGCACCGTATGGAAATCTATCAGTTCCGTTCCCTGACGATCTGCCCGTACAGCAACATGAAGCTTTTGATTCCATTCTGCCAGCCGGGCATCCTCTCGTTCCAGTCCGGAAGCACAGCCGAGCAGGCCCACGATTCCGGATTTCGTCGGCAGGCTTGCCGAGTCCCTGTAATCCCATTTACTCCGCTCGCCCCAGCTCTGCAAAACACCCTCTAAACGCAAGACTAAGATTGGGATTGTACTCATAGCTGTCAACCCCTTATTTCTGCAAAAAAGCACGAACCATCTCTATCAATTCATCGTAATTTTGTGCAGTCTCTACCTTGAGATTATCCCCCCAGAGGTCATCCTGCTCCGCAGCTGCACCGCTGGCATCAAGCCACACGCGATGGGCAGTGGAAAGCGACGGGAATGCCTTAGCCGTTGCCAAGACGTGCTGCTGCAATTTAGCAATACTATCCTCGACCAAATCCGTATTTGCTGATGCTTTGGCTGGTTTTGCAAAGGCATTGGCATAGCTGACTGGTACCGGATAATCTTTGCACTCCACTAAAACAGCCGCTGGCAGCACATTGCCGGCAAACGAATTTTGTTTTCCGCTAGGATTACTATAGGCCATCGTACGCAGTAACGAAGGAATAACTGCCTCCACGAGCGCTTCGGGGTTCTCCGCATTTTTTAGATTAGCCAGCAGTTTATCCATATCCAGCGATGCATAGATATAATAACAGGAGGAATTATAGTCGACATTATCCATCATACCTGCCCCGAGTTCTTCCTGCCCATCGATCATATCATCCATCGCCACAAAGAAATCGGATTCCATGATGACACGATTCGTTGAAAACGCATGTGCAACCTGCATCGCAGCCTCCACATCGGCGAAAGCTGTCGACGTCACCATGCGGCCGAACAGGGCAATATCCAAAGAAACAGGCCGCGCCCCAGCCCCTGTAACACTTTTTTCTATATCTGTCGCCTTTATTTTGGTAAAAGCTTTCGCATCTTTTGCTTCATCAATATGCACCTTTACCGCATCCGCTATTGCTTGGATATCTTCCGGTGCATAAAGGACTATCTGGCTCGTTATCCCATCGTCGCGTTCTTTGCCAGCCTTATTGGCAAATCCTGTCAGCTTCTTCTCAGCTGCCAGTGCCATTTCTTCTGCCACGCCCATTTCCAACAAACGATTTTTGACCAGCTGCGGCATCTTCCGCGTCCTGACGCCTAAATGACCAGCCATTTCCTTTTGGAATAGCGGCGACACACGCCAGCTGCGTTTGAGGCACTGGCTGGAAATCCGTGAGCGCTGTACACCGCCAAACATACAGGATTTTGGTGCTCCCATGTCATCACGATTCAGATTCGTAGCAGGATAATTTTTTAACATGTGAATTTCAAGTAACATCGTCATTTCTCTCCTTTACGCTCCACCTGATAAAAGTCTTTCACCCAATTCCGCTGGATAAAATGGTCGGGATGATCCCAGCTGTGCAAATCACGCAACAGGTTCTGGGCACTGATTACATTCCCTTTGCTGCGGCAAAATCTGGCAACGCGATACAGTTTTCCGATAAAATACCCTGTCGTGTCCCACGGCATGTCCAGCAAAACTTGCAAGCGACGGGGAAATTCCTGCTGCTGCTCTGCCGTGAGACTGCTTTTGACCGCCTTAGGGATTGATTGGCCCCTATCCCATTCATCTTCACGCCATAAACACATCAAGCATACCGTTGCGAACTGTTTCTCTTCTTCCCGTCCATCCGGATAAAGCCGATAAAATGCACTCAGCGCCGCTGCTCCTGCCGTGGATAACGTCCGGCCAGCCGCCCGCCGCAAAGCCACTATATCAGCAGGACGCGAACGCAGCGACTCCTGCGCATTTAGCAACCATTCTGACTTATTACTCTTCATCGTCTGCACAATATCCCGCCTCTCGTAAGATTTTATAAAGTTTACCAAACAAGAATCGTTCCTGTTGCTGCGCGCGGACTAAATCTGCCGCACGGAAACAATACCTATGCTCCGCTTCCTGAACAAGGTTACTAACTCCTGTCAACAACAGTTGCTGCCATTCCTGTTTCAGCACACGATAATCGTCCAAACTTACCGCTTGCGCCAACTGGTCCATATACCCAGGAACTTTTCCTTCACAATACGCAAAAAAGCGGTGACGATAGGCATCTGCTTCATGCTGTCCACGGCTGCTGTTTTCCGGTGCAATGATTGCCACGAGCCCATTATTCTTACTGTTCAGCTGACGGCCCAAGGCCTCGACCAGGCTTAATGCTTTAACTAGCACGTCCACCTTTTCTGCGTCGGCCACAATGCGATTATCCAAATGGATTTTTCCCTGCTGCAAGCCTAATAGCGATGCGTTCGACGTAGCCAGACCAAACATCATGACCGGCATATCATGACGATTATCCTCCCGCAAAATCTCCGCAAAATCGCGCAACACAGAGGGTGCTCCCTTTGCATAAAATTGATTCAGTGAAATCAAATTGCGCCAGGGTTCCCGATCCAGCGACGGTTTGATTGACACAAAATCGCCATCTTTATTCGGCCGCCGCGCTACATGCGGATCTTCCCAACCAGCAAAACCGATAAAGTGCAGCCCGGGCTGATAATACATCCTGCGAACCATCCCCTCCTCCGGCGGACAAAGACGGATGCGCCGGGCAGGAAATAGCATCCCATATAATTGGTCTGCCGTTGCTACATCAGCCTTCGGTATGATTTCCCGCGGATTCTCCCAGACAGGCTTGCCGCTATCTTCCTTTTTCGCTGCTGGCATCGATAAGACCAATGTTTCAAAAAGATTCCTGCCTTCGGGTAGGAAAAACATCGGCGGCGCACCATACACATTGGAGGGATACCCGCCTGACATAGCCGTGGCAAAAATCTGTGCTGTCAAAAGCCCCCGCATTGCCTGCGCTGGCGTCATCGTCGCCTCAGCTTCTAACGTATGGTCATGATGAATCGAATTGTTGCCACTCGCCCGCGTTCCATCTAAGCTGGCAATCGATTTTATATTTTTATCTGCATCGTATTCATCATTGGGACTTGCTTGCATAAAAGGCCGCTCCGCATCAAACAAATCAAAGCTTACCCCAGCCAGCTCACACTGACAGAAATAATCCTCCACTCGTTTCATCGCAAAACGGCCTTCTGCAAGCATCTCATATTTTGTTTCCCAATCTTTCGGCTGATAGACCCGCAATAAAAAAACCGACAGAAAACGATACATGCTATACGTTTCCATAGCATTCTCCCCGCTGATCTGCCGGTAATCCTGTGCATGCTCCAAAAGCTCGCGCAGGCCCACTTCTCGAACGTTTCCCGTCATCATATCCTGTACTGGAATCCACGGCTCCGTCCGAATATCAAACATCATATCATTCACCTCACTAGCACAGATCAAATCTCACCTTGTAATTGATAGTTATTGTAATTATTTTATCTTCTTCTATCATACTAGCACGTCTGGTAATAAAAATCAAGTTGTTATTATTAAAGAAAATCTCATGCCTATGGGGTTTTATACCGCCATTGATTTCTTAAAGAAAAACAACGGTTCATCCCCACTAGCATGAGATTATTTATATACTAGCATACATCGTATGCCATCCACAAGGACGAACATTCCTATCCACGTACGCCTATCAATTGTAATCCATTGATTTCGACGACTCTGCGTTTTGGATCGCCACACATCTCCATGGCAAAGCCCTGCTCTGTGTTCATACTATAAAGCATGACAGCCCCAGTAAATCTTTCATTCTCATATACTTTATTCCACAATCGTTCCCTGACCATAGCACTGACCTGTCCCACAAATACGCCTGGCTTTACTTCCATCAGCCATTTGGTCAATTCCCCACGTAATTTGGCTGGCTCATTATCAATCACCATCACAACCATCGTCATCGACCTCTCCCGCATAATTCACGCCACCATCGACAGCACCATACTGATCGTCCCATAGGTCTCCAGTCTCTTTCGTCTCAACTTGTTCATTTTCCAAGTCCTCAAAAAGTTTTCCCAAGTCTAGCGCAATACGTTTCATAAGCTTTGCTGAGTGAAAATATTTGCGGCAAAGTTTTCGTGTATGTTTCTCCGGCTGTTTCGCATCCAACTTCACTGCTTCAAAAGCTGCAGGAATTGTTGTCTCTGCCTTGTAAAGATCTGCCACATCATAGACAAAAGACAGCATCTTACCTGTATGTACAAAGCCTAACGCCGAAGAATACCCCAAAGAATAGATTGCAGCCTGGCACACACTATAAAGAATACTATTCGCAGATGACAAGGCCCGATTCACAGCATCCGAACTATCCCAATCTGTATTCTTATAATCACGCTTATGCCAAGGAATCCCATACATCTTCGCCGCCATCTGATACGATTTTCTTACCCGGATGCCCTCCATACCACGAATCTGTTGCAATGTCATCTGTGAACAATCCATCTTAGGAAAACGGAGTTCATACATCCGCCGGACTACAATCATATGCAGCCTTTCATCCATACAGCATTTTGCCTGCAACAGAGTATTCTTGGCACTGCGTGTCTCCCCCTGCCCTGCCGCATAAAACCTTGCACAGTGCTCCCCACACCATACAATCATACAGCCATTTTCCGTTGCCGTCTTAATCGCCGCATGCGTAATATTCGTCCCCGGGCCTAACATTAAACAAGTCAAAGACGAGACCGGAACAGGTACATCCTCACTACCACGGTGCAAAATAATTGACGAACCCTCTTGATCGATTATCGAATGCTCCACATAAAGGTAGCTGATACTATCGCGCAATTTAGGCAATTCTTTCAAATCCTTCGCCATAAGCCCCTCCTCCTCTCATCCCCACATGCGTGTGGCATACCGAGGCATCCGCAGGCCGTGCCGTTGCCGCTGCGGTTCATCCCCACATGCGTGGGGCATACAATCCCTACGGAAATTTCCCCGACTGTTTCGCCGGTTCATCCCCACATGCGTGGGGCATACGCAGTAGCGCGAAATATAAACTCAAGGGCATTACGGTTTATCCCCACATACGTGGGGCATACATCATGGCAGTCAAAAAACGTTGTCCGTATTGCGGTTCATCCCCACATGCGTGGGGCATACAGCCCTTGTTATGTTCTCTTGGGTTCATACCTCGGTTCATCCCCACATGCGTGGGGCATACGTGTAAATGTTATGACTAAAAATGAATTTATTGACAGGTTCATCCCCACATGCGTGGGGCACACATTCTCGACAGCATTTTCTGCAAGCACACCTACGGTTCATCCCCACATGCGTGGGGCACACCTATTGTTGTAGTCCACATCAATACCACAAAGCGGTTCATCCCCACATGCGTGGGGCACACCGCGTCCTCGGCGCCGCCACCGTACAGCTCGACCGGTTCATCCCCACATGCGTGGGGCACACTCCCGATGCTGGAATATACACAATCATGTGCGCGGTTCATCCCCACATGCGTGGGGCACACACTAGCAAAAATGGCTTAACTACGCCATTTTCACTTTCAAAATCCTTGCTATGTGTCTTCCTCAATCATATTCACAATTCACAAAAAAGTCAATTATAAATTGTGGTATGCGATATATCCTTCATCCTCTCGCTCATACACTGCCAAAAAAAGTTTTCTTCTCCCCCATCTCCGTGTATAATGATATAGTAATTCACAAAAGGAGCTGAACGATTTGTATATCGAATATATCACCTTAGGCGCGGTGCTGCTGCTTAGTTATATTGGCCATAACATGACGGTATTTTATGCTGCGGCGATTGTATTGGGGCTGAAGATCTTAGGGCTTACGACGGCGCTCAATGCCTTGGGTTCCCAGGGGCTTAACTGGGGTATCATCATTTTGACGGCGGCGATTCTGGTGCCGATTGCCAATGGCACGATCACGATCCAGACCATGCTCGATGCCTTCCGCACCCATGCGGGAATCATCGCTATCGTCGCTGGTCTTTTGGCGGCGGTGGCTGGCGGCGGCGGCGTTGAGCTTTTGCAGAACAGCCCCGATGTCATCCCGGCGCTCATCATCGGCACGATGGCAGGCGTCCTGCTGTTCCACGGCGTTGCCGTTGGCCCGCTCATTGCTGGCGGTCTTACGTATTTTGTCCTTTGGATTTTAAAGGCTGTTCACTGATAGAAATAAAAACGGAGTCTCCTACTTCCAAAAGTAAGAGACTCCGTTTTGTTATACCTTATAGCTGATTGCGCCAAACGGCGTCGTTCATGCAATAGGTCGTGCAGATGGCAACGGCCAAAGCATCAGCCGTATCATCCGGTTTCGGCGGCTCGGGCAGGTGCAAGAGCTTGGTTACCATGTAGATGACCTGCTGTTTCGTCGCTTTGCCATAGCCCGTGACATCCTGCTTGATTTGCATCGGCGTGCGCTCGACGAGCCGCAGGTTGTTCTGCGCCGCGGCCAAGAGTACCACGCCGCGCGCCTGTCCGACAGGAATCGCCGTCGTGACGTTGCGATTGAAGAAGAGTTTCTCAACGCCCATGACATCGGGCTGATATTTTTTTATCAGCGCATCAAGTTCGGTATGGATCTTGAGCAGACGGTCTTCCATTTTCATATTCGGCGTCGTAAAGATCGACCCATAGGCACGCGGAATCAAGCGGCTGCCCTTTGACTCGACAAAGCCATAGCCGCAGATCGCTGTTCCCGGGTCAATGCCCAAAGCTAACATAAGTTCTCCTCCCGATAGCAGAAAAGGGGCTCATGCTCTGAGCCCCTTTGTATTTCCGAAGCGATGCTTATTCTTCGATTTCGTAGTTGCTGTAGACGTTCTGGACGTCATCGTTTTCCTCGAGCGCATCCTCGAGTTTCTGCATCTTCTCAGCGTCTTCGCCGGAGAGCTTGACCGTGTTGTCCGGAACCATCGTGATTTCTGACGATGCCGTCTCGATGCCTTTGGCCTCAAGGGCTGCCTCGATATCATCGTAAGCATCCGGATCAGCCGTAATCTCGAAGACCTCGCCCTCGTCCTTCATGTCGTCGGCACCAGCCTCGAGCACGATTTCCATCAGCGCATCTTCATCGGCAAACGTCTCTTTTTCGACAACGAAGATAGCCTTCTTCTGGAACATCCAGCCAACGCAGCCATCCTGGCCAAGGTTGCCGCCGTGTTTCGAGAACAGATGGCGGACATCAGCAGCCGTACGGTTGCGGTTATCCGTGAGGATGTCGAGCATGACAGCCGTACCAGCCGGGCCATAGCCCTCATAGGTCAGCTCTTCGTAGTTTGCACCTTCCGTCGTGCCCTCGCCCTTCTGGATAGCGCGCTTGATATTGTCTTTCGGGATGTTGTTAGCTTTTGCCTTCGAAAGAGCAAGTTTCAGACGCATGTTGCCCGTCGGGTCGCTGCCGCCCATGCGAACTGCAATCGTGATCTCACGGCCGATTTTCGTCGTGAGTGCACCGCGGATTGCGTCGTTTGCGCCCTTTTTACGTTTGATATTTGCCCATTTTGAATGTCCTGACATGAGGAACACCGCTCCTTTTTTCTTATGTTTTCCCTCCTGCATACAAGAGGAATTTACTCTGTACTAACTGGTTTAGTATACTACGTTTCCCGGCGTTCGTCAAACAACAGCCCCTTAGGCACGGAGCAGCTCTCATACCTTAGGGGCTGTTTACCTTATTTAGAAGCAAACATAGATAACATCCAAATCCTCAAGTTCTAATCCCATTTCGCTGAACGCAACATGCAAAGCCTTGGACACAACATCCACATTATGCCGGGCTCCACCATGGTTCAGCATGTCAAATGCTGCGTGATCCACAGGGGTAATCGATAGTGCCGCACCGTCATAGGACAAATCAAATGTCCCTGCCGTATTGGCAAGCATAAGCCTTGCCTTATACGTGCGCTGGGTTTCACGGCCCTTGGCAGCCGGCAAGTCCGTACGCACCTGCTCCACTGCCTCCATCTTCACCTCATCTGGATCGACCTGCAAAGCATACATCCCATAATTAATCTGCACACCATTATGTATGCGAACTACTGGCAACCGTGCTGTCGTCAAGCCTAATACCCGCTCGACTACATTATCTGCCGCCTGTCCCGGCTGCAGTTGTTTGCTATCTGCCAGCTGATAGCTCGCCGTACCAGACTGCACCGTTCCCTTTACAGGATCAAGCTGCGGACGCTCCGCTGCATAAGCCTCCGTCTTACCCGCAGGCTTATCGGCCGCTGCCGGCACCACCTCCGGCACTTCAGCAGTAACTGGTGTCACCACTGGCGTCGGTGTTACCGCTGGTTCCGGCGTTACCGTTGGTTCCGGCGTTACCGTTGGTTCCGGCGTTACCGTTGGTTCCGGCGTTACCGTTGGTTCCGGTGTTACCGTCGGCGTTACCGTTGGCTCCGGCGTTACCGTTGGCGTCGGCGTTACCGTTGG
>NZ_FOQK01000005.1:94205-152603 GCF_900113715.1 Pseudoselenomonas ruminantium
CGGCGTTACCGTTGGCTCCGGCGTTACCGTTGGCGTCGGCGTTACCGTTGGTTCCGGCGTTACCGTCGGTTCCGGCGTTACCGTTGGCTCCGGTGTTACCGTTGGTTCCGGTGTTACCGTTGGTTCCGGCGTTACCGTCGGTTCCGGCGTTACCGTTGGCTCCGGTGTCGGGGTTACAATCAGTGATGTATCGATCCAGCTTCCTGGTCCGTCCTCACCTTCCACGATAAGCACGTCATCGATTTTGGAATTTATCGCATCACCAACATTAACACCATTTACGCCGTGAAGATAAATCGAACTATCCGCATTTACCTGCCCTGTAAACGTATCTGCTGTGTCGGAGGCATGATTGGTCCCACCACCAATGCTCACGGTATCGTCAGCATCCACCCACAGATTATTCAGGAGCGCTGATTTGCCAACGTTGCCGCCAATGGTAATCTGGTTGCCGACCAGCATCGCACTGGAGCGAGCATTGTTCGTTTCCTGAAGGAAGCCGATAAGGTTCTTGTTCTGGCTTTCGACATCTGCCCAGCTTGCATCCGATTTCCAGCTGACACCTACGTACGGCTGATCGTAGATATGATCATTATTGGGGTCATTGAACTTCACGCCATGTGACGTGTCATGCGACCATCCCTGATACATATTGGTTGCCACGATACCTTCCGCATTGCCGGTCGTCGTAAAGAACAGGGTTCCCTGTCCATCGTTGGCTTCGCCTTCCGGGCCAGTCACCCAATAGAATTCGCGGCCAGCTTTGACATTCTTACCGACCACAGCAGTCTTGCCCCCAACAAGGACCTCATTCTTTTTGCCAGCCAGCAGGGAACCGACAATCCAGTTCTCGAGCTCCGTCGTTATCGTTGCCAAGTACTTATCCCCGACGGCCGATCCACCAGCGGTTCCCTCTTGCGCAGCCAGTTTTGCTGTCTCCCAGCGGGTCAATATCGACTCATGATTGTTCGTACTACCATGCGACCAGTTTGTCAAGATATGCTTAGCCAGCTGATGGTATTCTGCAGCGGTCAGCTCGTCAAACGGCTTAGCCGTGCCAGTTACATTCTTGTCCCCCAGTTTGACGTGTTCGTTGTAATACGCCTGCAAAGCCTCTTCATAGGCGGCTTCATCCGTGGGCAATGTCCTGTTCTTATAGGTACCATACTGCGCAAAGCAACGTTCCGCAATTTGTGCGCGCTCCTCCGCACTCAAATCGCTAAACTTCTTCCAGACTGTATCTTTAAGGTAATTCTCGTAATATAGCCCAGCCAGTCTCTTCAGATCCGGATCGTTCTTGACCGAATCCTGCAAGGTTTTGCCGATTATTTCATTGACATACAGGCGATAGGAATTAGCCGAATCCAGATTGCCACTGATGAGAATATTGCCACGCGTATCATCGGCAGCCGTGTCAATGATGAGCTCCCCTTGATTAAGCCCCACGGCCACATCGCCATAGAATGTAGCGTTGCCGCCTTTGGTTTCAATCCTGCGATCGCCATTTTCCAGATAGTTGCCATCTGCATCGCGTTCATCAGCAGCATGACCGATATAGGTACCGACACGGCCATCGCTGATGGATGCACCACAGCCAGCAGTAAAGTCGCCGCCATTTGTCTTGATATCGGCATTGAGGATGACCATGCCCTTGGCATCGCCATCGGTATCGGCATGCAGATTGACATGCAGCTTGCCATCGGTCGCCGTTATCGGCGCATTGATGGCCACATTGCGCTGTGCCTCCAGCGTCAGCGTAGCCTCGCTGCCCGCTGTGCCATATGTCGCATCATTGAGGACCATGCGCTCCGTAGATTTCACGATTGGCGAATTGACCGTAATATTCGATACGCCTAAGGAATAAATATCCGCATTTGCTTCCACAGTATTCTGGTCTGCTGCCTGTATCCGCACACTGGTACCATTGCTGAGACGCCAGCTGATATAGTCGGCATTGATATAGCTCTGCTGATTTCCAGCCGTCGCATTCTGTGCCTGATACAGCTGCTCTTCTGTCTGCGCTGTCGTGTCAGCTGGTGTAGCATCAGCATAGCCCTCCGGCGCTTCATTGGTGATAATGATATCGACGGGATCGATGAACCATTCGCCCGCTTTGCCATTCACGCCAAAAGCCTCAATCTGTGCCTTAGTCGAAACGGATAGCACATCACCAGAAGTCTCCACCTGGCCGCCGTTATTGTCACCGCTGGCCG
The DNA here is from genome assembly GCF_900113715.1 of Pseudoselenomonas ruminantium. Classification (GTDB taxonomy): domain Bacteria; phylum Bacillota; class Negativicutes; order Selenomonadales; family Selenomonadaceae; genus Selenomonas_A; species Selenomonas_A caprae. Next base: position 96,419 of record NZ_FOQK01000005.1, read on the forward strand.
TAAGCACGGCGCCATCGGCGATATTTACCCGCTGGCCCAGCACCTTGACCGTTCCGCCGCTATGGCCGGTTGCAAGACCATCTGCCGACACCTGGCCGGATACATTGACGATACCATGGCTGCCACCATCAAGAACGATTTCCCCCTGCTCATCGACGCGTACACTCTTCGCTTCGATGATACCACTGTGATTGACTACTTCGCTTAAAAGATCTCCGGCACTTTTGGCAGTCATCAGCACACGGCCGCCATCGGCCGTTATCTTGCCGCTATTGAGGATATGCGCATCAGCCACTTCACCGCTGACAGCGATATTCAGTTTGCCCGCCGTATCCATAGCAAGATGCAGGTTCTTAGCTGCACTGAGTGCCACTTCTCCGGCTGGATTCTCGATGCTGCCGGTATTTTCTACCACCGCAGCATGCAGCGCCACAAGTCCGCCCTGCGCCTTTATCTCCGCCGCATTCAGTATCTTTCCTGTAGACGTTTCACCGAGTCCCAAGGAGATTGCTTCCACGCCATCGCCAAAACTCGTCATGAAATTATCGTTTACCTGTGCGGTTGAAGCGATCAAGCTGCCAGTATCTACCTGTGCACCCTGTCCAAACAGAATCCCGCGCGGATTGATCAGGAATACCGTACCGCCTGCCTTGAGGCTGCCATAGATTTCTGAAGCACTATTCCCTACCACACGGTTCAAAGCTATATCTGTCGGCAATTGATTGAACACAACGCTTTCGCCGCGCTCAATGTTAAAAAGATCCCAATCCAACGCTACATGGTGCGAATGCTGATCAATAACCAAAGTATGCTCCTTCTTACCGATTTCAGCTTCACCCGAACGAATTTTACCGCCTGTCGGCAGAGCTTCTACTCCGCTCATGGAAAAAGCCGAAAATGTCACACCCATAGCAACAGCTAAGTGCAGCGCCTTTTTCCGTATTGTCCGCATAGAAACACCTCCCTACTCCTTTTAACCATCGAAACTTCTTCCCTATACTTATATATCGAAACATTCCTGTTACGACTTACCATTTTCAGAAAATATTTACATTTATTTAATATTATAACGCCGTTGTTATAATGTATTTTTAAGGAATGACTTAAAAATATATGCCGCCGCGCAGCCAAAAACAACCATGCGTTTTATTCTTATCATTCTGGGCTTCCTGTGCACCAAGCGGCCAGGCATAGTCTGCCCGTAGGAATGCCGCGTCCGCGAAATTCAGCAGCAGGCCCACACCTGCACCTTGCAGGAAGCGATGATTTTCCCCACTTGTCCGGTGATCATGCGCAATGACCACGCCGCCATGATCGATAAAGCCAGCCAGCTGGCAGCGTATCTTACCTGAAAATGGCAGCAGATAGCGAAGCTCGCCGCGAATAAGATAGCCCATATCGCCCGATGACTCACTGGCAGGATAAGCCCGCACCCCTGTAGCACCGCCTAACGAGAAGCGCTCTGACGAGTCAAGATTCCGGCTGGCCAGCTGTCCCCGTGCATAGAGCTGCCAGCTGACGCGCGGCGAAAGCTGTTCCATATATTGCCAGCTGCCCCGCAGCTTATGATACGTTCCTGCCGTACGGGCTTTCTGCTGCTGGACATAGGCTTCGTCGTTGTCAGCGCCCAATGTTCCCCATTTGTAGTCCATACGCCAGCTCGACTGGGCACGGCTCCAGCGCTTGTCCCCATAGAGCGATAAGACCAGCGCATGCGTATGTTTTTTCAGCTGATAATCTACGGTACGATACTCATCAGACAACATGCTCTTTTCATAGGAAAGTCCGGCATAGAGATTTTCATACTGGCTGCGCCTGAGCGCATACTCAAGGCCAACCGATGCCGTACGCGATGTCCCGCAAGCATCGAGCACCCGATAGGTGTCTCCCAATTGGTACGACAACATGCTATACCCCAGCATCGCCCGCAGTCCATCCGCTCCAAACGGTAACAGATAACGCAGGCTATAATTGTATAGATTGCTGCCCGTCATGCTGCCAGCCAAGTCGAGCTGGCCGCCAGCCTGTTCCGGATTCAAGATATTGTAGAATACACCGTAGGAATTATAGCCGGTATAGCGATTGCCATAATTATCGGCACTGATCATGCCACACTTGCCATAGTGCGGCATAAGTGTCAGCTTCAATATGACCGTCCCTTCCTGGCGGCCAGTCTCCATGCTGGCCTTGGCATCAGCACCAGCCAAATCCGATAGCAGCCATACAGCGCGTTCCAGCTTAGCTCGTGTGATATAGTCGCCAGGATGGAGGAAGCGGATTTCACGCTGCAACACGCTTTCATGGATACTTGTCTTATTGTCGAGCTTGATTTCATCGATTCTGCCGATGAGCACACGATATTCGACGACACCATTCTTGATTTTCTGTGCCGGCAGATAGACACGGGCCATCAGATAACCGCGCTGCCGGAAATACGCCGTCAGCTTTTCCGCTCCAGCTTGCAGCTCCTTGAACGAAACCATCCTGCCTTGATACTCTTTGAGTTGTTCCTGCAAGATGGTTTCGTCTACGATGTCCTGCCCTGTGACAGCAAAGCCTGCGACATTTATTTTGACATCTTCGGCCATAGATAGCGGTGGCCGTTCCGGCTCACTGACTTCAATCGCAGCCGTTCCAGCTGCTTCCGGCAAACCGACTTCCTCCTTGTCCTGTTCCGCACGGCTTAGCGTACCAGCTGTCGGCAGTTCAGCGGCCGCTGCTGTCGAGCCTGCCAGCAGCAAACATACGGCGGTCACTAACATCTTTTGGGTAGCTCTAATCTTGTCTCGCTGCATCATCATCACCTGCTTCGTAAAAAGTACAAAAAAAGAATGCTTGGACATTGCGCCCTAAGCATTCACTTGCCATTATACTTTTGTCAGCCACTCCAGTCACTCCGAAGCCATCTCCTGTGCCCAATAATACCGTCCATCATTTCCCTTGACACAGGCAACGCCCATCTTCGTATAATGACGATTGAGTAAATTGGCACGATGCGTCGGCGAATTCATCCAGGCACGGACGATTGCTTCGGCATCAGCCTTCTTGCTGACCGCCAGGTTCTCACCGAACCAGGCAAAAGATGCATTTGCAAAAACCGATTTGACTTCCCGGCCATCCGGACGGCGATGAGCAAAATTCACTTCTGCTTCTGCAGCACGGACATACGAAGCAGCCGCAAGCTCACGATTGAGCGCCAGCGGTGCTACGCCAGCATTAACGCGCATGATGTTGACATGATAAAGAACTTCCTGATCCAACTCCGCCGCTAATGCGGAAGAAGCAGCAAAAACGACAAGAGCCAGTACCAGCAGGGAAACCATCCGCCGCCAGGTTTTCATCTTTCTCGCCTCTTTCGTTTGCCGCTTGACCGTCATCTTATGAGCACTTGGTATCCTCACTTCGCGCCCTCCTGCCTCGGCAGGGAAGATTCCGATCGCACAACAAACCAGCGAACCCATTATCGAAGCCTCGATAATGATGTTTCCTGCTGGCGCAGCCATCGCATGACTGCAGCAATCCCGTTTTTGCTATTCAGTTTTACAGCATTCTTCTTAGTTATATTATAACGTAAAGTAATCAAACAAGCAATGCTTTTCTTTGCAGCATGCCGATATCTGTAACGATTTGACCGGTAACTGCATCCAGCAATTCTTTTCCATTACTTTTTCGCTGTTCAACAGAAAAATCCTGCCACAGATTTCTCTGCAGCAGGATTTTTAATCATTTTACAAGCTTATAATATTTTTTCTTGCCCTTCTTCAAGATAGCCTCGCCATCTTTGAAGTCAGTCTCCGCCAGCACATAGTCAACATCCGCTACTTTGACATCGTTGAGAGCTACACCATTCTGCTGGATCAGACGGCGGCCCTCGCCCTTCGACGCAACGATCTTGCCGGCAGCCATGACATCCAGCAGTTTATCGTCGGCAGCCGCCTTGACCTCGGGGATATTGGCCCCGGCACCCGAGCCACCGAACATGGCCTCAGCTGCCGCTTTAGCCTCCTCGGCAGCCTGCTCGCCATGAACGATTTTCGTGACCTCATAGGCCAGGATCTTCTTGGCCTCATTGATAGCCGAATCCTGAAGTGCACCAAGACGGCGAACCTCATCCATCGGCAGGAACGTGAGCAGGGCAAGGCAGTTCTCGACATCCGCATCATCAACGTTGCGCCAGTACTGGTAGAACTCATACGGGCTGGTCTTTTCTGCATCAAGCCAGAGCGCACCGCCAGCAGTCTTACCCATCTTCTTGCCGTCGCTCTTAGTAAGGAGCTTGTTCGTCAAGCCGTAGACAGCGGTATTGTTCTTGCGGCGGTTGAGCTCGACACCAGCGATGATGTTCGACCACTGGTCGTCACCGCCCATCTCGAGTTTGCAGCCATAGCGGCGGTTGAGCTCGAGGAAATCGTAGCCCTGCATGATCATATAGTTGAATTCCAGGAACGTAAGTCCCTTTTCCCAGCGCTGCTTATAGCAGTCAGCAGCCAGCATGCGATTGACTGTGAAGCAGGCACCGACTTCGCGCAGCAGATCGATGTAGTTGAGCTTGCGCAGCCAGTCGCCGTTATTGACCATGATGGCCTTGTCATCGCTGAAATCGATGAAGCGGGCAATCTGCTTCTTGAAGCATTCACAGTTGTGCTCGATATCCTCATCCGTCAGCATCCGGCGCATGTCCGTACGGCCCGACGGATCGCCGACCGTACCCGTACCACCACCGACAAGGCAGATGGGACGATGACCAGCACGCTGCATATGGGCCATCGCCATCAGCGCGATGAAATGGCCCGCATGCAGGCTGTCTGCCGTCGGATCGAAGCCGATGTAGAACGTAACTTTCTCTTTATCAAAAAGCTCTCTGAGCTCCTCTTCGTTTGTGCATTGCGCGATGAAACCGCGTTCTTTCAAAGTATCAAATACATTAGCCAACAAACTCTCTCCTTTGAGACTTACTACAAATCATTACTGCATATCAATTACGGCCCTTGGCTATGCCGCCGCCCGGCTCAGGGGCGACTGCTTCAGGAGCGGACGGAGTATTCTTGGAGCCAGCCGGAGCATCTGCACCTTTTGCTGGCTTGCCGCCATTCGCCTTGGCATCCTTGGCGTTTTTCTCGTCCTTCTTCTTGCCATCGTCCTTTTTCTTGACTTCGGTCTTCTTATCGTTTTCCAGCTCACCGATGCTGTCGTGTTTCGAAGCGACGGAACCATCGAAGTTCTTGGCCGGGGTCTGCGCCAGAGCCTTTTCCATAAAGGCCTTCCAGATCTGTGCTGGCAGCTGGCCGCCCATGACACCATTCATTGGCGTATTGTCATCGTTGCCAACCCAGACGCCGCAGACGAGATCGGGCGTATAGCCAACAAACCAGGCATCGTGATAGTCACTCGTCGTACCAGTCTTGCCAGCAGCCGGACGGCCGATATTGGCCCGCGTACCGGTACCCTTCTTGATAACACCCTCGAGCATATCTGTAAGCTCTACGGCACTGCTTTCGCTGACGACGCTGCGCTGTTTGGGTTCCGCCTGCTCAAGCACCTTGCCATTGCGGTCAAGCACTTTGATGACCACGACCGGATTGACATGAACGCCCTTATTGGCAAACGTGCAGTATGCACTCGTGAGCTCTAATGGCGTCACACCTTTGGTCAGGCCGCCCAAAGCGGTCGACAACGTGCGGTCATTCTGAGGTCCGTCGAGCACAAATGTCGAGATGCCCATCTCCTGCGCATAATAAATCGGCTTGTCGATGCCGATCTTCTGCGCAATCTTGACCGTCGGTACGTTCATCGAATAGCGGGCCACATCGCTTAGCTTGACTTTGCCGCTGAAGTTGCCGCTGTCGTTCTGCGGCCGCCAGCCATTGATGTTGATGGGGCTGTCGTCGATGATCGTGTTCGGTGTGAATTTATTCTCCAGTGCTGCCACAAAAACAAAGGGCTTGAAAGCCGAGCCCGGCTGGCGCACTGCCATCGTCGCGCGGTTGAACTGGTCGGTGCCGCGGCCGCCGACCATCGCCTTGACATAGCCGTTGTGCGGGTCGATGGCGACCAAGGCTCCCTGCGGCTGCTGGATCTTGTTGCCATCCACCTTGACATTCGGCAGCTGCTTCATCGCGGTTTCCGCTGCACGCTGTGCATCCATATCGATGGTCGTATAGATCTTGAGCCCTTCTTTGTAGACAGCATCTGCGCCATACTTATCGATGAGCAGCTGCGTCACATAATCGATAAAGTAGGAAGCTTCCGTATTGCTTTCCTTCTTGACCGGCTTCACGATCTGCAATTTCTCGGGCTTGGTCTTAGCCGCCAGGCTGCTGTTGATATAGCCGTATTTTGCCATCTGGTCAAGGACTGTTCCCTTGCGTTCCTGTGCGGCATCAAGATTGTTGAGCGGCGAGTAATAGTTCGGGCTCTTCGGGATACCAGCAAGCATGGCACATTCATTGAGCGTCAGATCCTCGACGTTCTTGCCGAAGTAAGTCTGCGCTGCTGCCTGTACGCCATAAGCACCCTGCCCAAAATAGATCTGGTTCATATACATCTCGAGGATTTCCTGCTTTGTATACTGCCGCTCGAGCTGCAGGGCCAGGAAAACCTCCTGTATCTTACGCGTCAGCGTGCGTTCCTGGGTCAGGTACGCGTTCTTGGCCAGCTGCTGCGTGATGGTCGAGCCACCCTCCGAGACGCCACGGCCGCGGATGTTGGCATAGAGCGCACGCAGGATGCCGCGCGGGTCGACACCGCTGTGCTCGTAGAAGCGGTTATCCTCGACGGCCACGAAAGCATTCTGCAAGTCTTTGGGAACTTGCTGGATCTTGACGGGCCGGCGGTTTTCAGCCGCGTGGACATTGGCAATCTCATTGCCATTGATATCGTAAATCTGCGAAGACGCCGGTGGCAGGATATCGTTTGCCAGATCGGGCTTCGTATTCATGCTGGCAGTCAGAAAACCACAGCCAATGCCCGTGACCATGACCAGGATGACCAGACCAAAGCCGAGGATGACTTTTTTGACGTTGCTGCTGCCACTTTTTGCGGGACGTTTTTGACGGCTCGTATTCGTATTTGAACGTTTCTCCATGAGCTGCCTCCTTAAATTTATACTTTTTCATTTTATCACAAATCGAATGTATCGTCTATGAAATGAACAGCTCAAATCGTTGTTTTCTGCTTATTTGAGGTCTACGATGGTAGCACCGGTTCCGCCCTCATTGATATCAGCAAATTGGAATTTGGCCACATTGCGGTGATGTTTGAAATATTCATGGACGCCCTTGCGGAGTGCGCCCGTTCCCTTGCCATGAATGACAAGCACCTGCGTGAGCCCCGCGATAACGGCATCATCGATGAACTTGCCGAGCACGATTTCTGCCTCATCGACCATCATGCCGCGGATATCGATATCGCGGCCGATGTTCTGCGTCTTTTGCAGGAATGAGCCCGATTGCGTCGTGCGCTTCCTGCCGGCTGCTGCCGGAGCCTTCTCTTTCTCCGCATGGGAAAGAAACGTGCAGCCCGAGGCCTTGACCTTGGTCCGCAGGCCGCCCAGCTGTACCGTGAGCTCTTTTCCCTGTACCTCCAGGACTGTCCCCTTCTGGTCAAGTTTCTTGACGTAGATGATATCGCCTGGCACCAGCGTCTTGACGTCAATCTTCTTGCCGACGCCCTTCTGCGCCATGATGCCCGGTCTTGCCCGGTCAGAAGCCTCATTGATCCTGGCCCGTGCCTCCTGGATGGCCTGCTGGCGCGCCCGGATGCCCTGATCATCAAACTGCTCCTTGAGATCCTTTATGACTTCCTCGGACTCACGCCGCGTCTGGCGGATCATCGCGGCACTCTTCTCCTTGGCCTTGCGGATGATATCGCCCTTCTTCTTGGCAAGCTCCGCCTTCGCATCCTCAAGTTTGCGCTCGAGCTGTGTGACCCGCTGCTGGCGCTCGCGGATATCGGCGTTCATCTGCTCATACATCATCTTCTCATTCTCAAGCTGGTTGATGACATGCTCAAACTGGGCATGGTCAGCCTTGACCAGCTGCTTAGCCCGCAGGATAAGCGAGTCAGAAAGACCGAGCCGCTGGCTGATGGCAAAGGCATTGCTCGCACCCGGAATGCCGATGAGCAAGCGATAGGTCGGCCGCAGGGTCTCGACGTCAAATTCCACGCAGGCATTTTCGATGCCCTCGCGCGTATAAGCAAACGTCTTGAGCTCCGAATAATGCGTCGTTGCCACAGTCGTTGCCCGCACATCGAGCAGACGCTCGAGGATGGACATCGCAAGTGCCGCACCTTCCTCAGGATCGGTGCCCGCCCCAAGCTCATCGAGCAGCAGCAGATCGTCGCTTTCAACTTTGTCGAGAATGCGCACGATATGAGTCATATGCGCCGAAAAAGTCGACAGGCTCTGCTCGATGCTCTGCTCATCGCCGATGTCGGCATAGACATTCTGATAGACTGCAATCTCCGAATCGGCAGCGACCGGCAGATAGCAGCCTGACTGCGCCATCAGCACCATGAGGCCCAGCGTCTTCATGCTGACCGTCTTACCACCAGTATTCGGGCCCGTTATGAGCAGCATGCGGTAGCCATCGCCCAGCGTGATGCTCGTCGGTACGACTTTGTCGCGCGGAATCAACGGATGGCGCGCATTCTTGAGCACGGTCCGCCCTTCCGTATTGAGCAGCGGGCGTGTTGCCTCCATATCCCGGGCCAGCTTCGCCTTGGCAAATGCAAAGTCAATATCTGCCAGTATCATGCAATTGGCCGTGAGCGGTTCACTGTCGCGGCTGATTTCCTGCGACAATTGCCGCAGGATACGCTGTACTTCCTGCTGCTCCGCCAGCGTCAGCTGCTTGACATCGTTATTGAGCTCCACCACCGCCATCGGCTCGATGAAAAGCGTCGAGCCACTCGCCGACTGGTCATGGATAAGACCAGGGAAATGCGCGCGGTATTCAGCCTTGACCGGCAGCACGTAGCGCTCATCGCGCACTGTGACGATGGCATCCTGGAACATTTTCTGATATGCCGCATCGTGAAGGATACTGTTGATCTTATCCTTTATGCGCACCTGCGACGATTTGAGCTCCCGGCGGATGCGGCGCAGCTCGACACTGGCATCTTCGCGCATGTTGCCATGCTCATCGATCGTGTTGCCAAGATTGCGCTCAAGCTGGCCAAGAATCTCCAGCGAACGCGCCCACTCCTTTAGCAGCGGCACCTCGGCCTCAAGATCGCGGAAGAAATACTTGACATTGCGCATCGCATAGAGGGTACTCATGACCTCCTGCATCTCCGCCAGGTCAAGCACCGCCCCTTTGCCCACTTTCGTGAGCAGCGGGCGGATGTCGCGGATGCCGCCGAGCGGTGGTGCGGTCATAGCATAGACCTGCACAGCCTCATCCGTCTCCTGCTGCCATTCAGCAATCTCGGCGATATCCGAGCTCGGGAAGAGCAGCCGGGCCTTTTCCTTGCCCAGCGCTGATCCGGCCCGCTCCTCAAGCATCGCCGTGATTTTCTCATATTCTAATATCTTGAACGATTCATTTTCCATTGTTAAAGCACTCCCCGGAAATGCACGGTAAGTATATTACTATATAATACTATGCTATTCCGTCTATATTGTCTCCAAAATCTACAGCAAAATTGCACCGCATATTTTTTTAGTACGCTTTTAGTACGCACAAAAGCCCCCGTAACAGCCGGGGGCTTGCATATATTATAAGCTATTTTTAGAGTTTCTGCAACGCCATCCGAATAGCTTCACGCTCACGTTCAGAATCAGCTTCCTCCATCATGCGCTCCAACTTGGGACGGATATCGTGACCGCTGAACCCGTCCTCGTAAGACCGGCGATACGATCCGTTGTCCATGTAGCGACCCATAGAATCCCTGCGACGGTAGCTGTTACGATTCGACATCCCGCCGTCCTTCAACTTATTCATAAGCTTCATGTCCATTTATATCACTCCTATCGCACTCACGCCTTCACGGTCGAAGTTAATGCTGGCGTCTACCTTAGCAATCGGGATCGTGCTCAGATTTTGGATAGCTACATTCTGACAGCAGCCAGCTACAATTTGTGCCGTAATATCTCGTGAGATATTAAAGAACTGCTCTACTGCGGCAGGAGTGACCGTCATGATAGACAATCGGTGTCTGTTTGCGTTTCACCATTGTTACCTTCCTTACTTATACATGATTACCCCAGTATGGGGCATAAAATAGTTTTGCGCAAATTATTTTTTACACAAACTATATTACACTCCTAATTGTTCATATCTCACCTTATATACGCAATACTTTATATGTAAAATCTTCCAGCCGGGGTTTACAGTCTATTCTATGAAGTCGTTTTTTAATAGGTTATGTATCGCGAATTTTTTCCTTCGCAAATTGTTTGCTTTCTTTTGTGCCTTGGTTAATTTTGGTAAATCGGTCAGACCAGCAAGTTTCATTCCCGCGTTCGTATATATCTTAGGCATCCAGTTTTCTCCGTAATCACGCATCATCAATGTCCGTTGTGATTGAAGTAGAAGTTCAAACCCTATGTTATCTTGGACAAAATTGCTAACAGCAATAAGTATACGTTCCTGTCCATATAATTCTCCGGTGTATCGTTCGAGATTCATGTAATTAGACATATTTTCATAGTATATCGTTCCATCTAAATCTTGAAACCAACCGTAGGCATTCATATCAATATGTTTCCCACAGTACATATATCTTTTATAATCTTCTGCTGTGTTGTTAATTTCATCTAACACAAACATACCAGTGCATAAATCAGAATGATTATGAGGATAATTTAAGCATGAACAAACAATATCTCCTTTTTTGAATGGCGTAGGAAAATAGCACCAAAGGTAATCAAAATCTTCCTCATCTGTAATATGATAATCGATACCTCCTTTATCTTCAATTTTTGCTTTATGTTTCTCGAAAAACTCTATATTTTGATTTAAATACTCATGAATGCTATCATGTTTAATTAAGTGCCTATACTTAGGCATAGGCAAGTCTGACATATTGTCAACTATCCAGCGATAAGCCTTATATTTCTCGTCCATTGACATTTTAATATTCTGGTAAACGAGCCATGCTGCTTGAATAGTGTTACATTGATAATTTATGTCGTATAGATACTGGCGAATGTCTTTTGAATTAACATAGGATAAAACATTCAAAAATTACACCTTTCCTTTCAGATTTCATATTTAACTTAATTATTTTACGATGCAAATTTAAGTATTAATACATATCTGCAACATGACATAGCTGCTCATATATTTGCCTTGTACTATTTTCTTTATAGACATAAATATGAGACCCTTTTAATGTTATAGGGATTATTACGAATTGCATGAATACCATAATCCAGCTTTTATCATCAAAATGACCCTCAAAGTAATACTCGAACAAACGTGAACTTAAATTATAAGCTAATATGTTTTTTTAGCATTATGGTGCAATACATCATTATAAAATCTGTCCATGCTAATTCTCCTTAAATGAAGAAAGTAATTTTCATAATGTAACCTCCTACATATAAAAGAAGCTAATTACTTGAAATGTTAATGACTAACCTACCATTTGAATCTTTCATAGTATTTTGCAGTTTATTTATATGTTTATCATTATCACATTCTTGATAAGGAACATAAATTGTTATTGCATTAATATTTTTTGAATAGTTGAGAATGGCCGGGATCTCTATGTAGTCATCATATATTAAAGTTAAAGCTACAATATCTGAACCATCAATCAATCTATCAAAGGGATTCATGCTATGAGAATATGGTCGATAGAAGGGACTCCGCCGACAATTGTTTGCCTGTTCATTTATGATAATTTCTACCCCATCATAAGCTTTGTAAAATTGTGCATGATTTGGATAAGGCGAAGATGAAAAAGCAATATCAACATTATTAAGTCGAATATAATATATATCTTCTGCAAGAAAAGATATTTCTTCAAAATTTTCCATTAGTATATCAACTTTCAATAACCCCTCATATATGTTGTTTTTTAAAGACTCAAGACTTACTGCCATGATAATATAACCATATCTTATTCATATCTCCTTGCATCAAGTCGCTAACTTTATCATGGATATAAACATAATGTGGTGGCAAAGGATCCAGTGGAGTAAATCCACATAAATATGCTACAAAAGAATTCCAGCCAATACCTCTAACACACCATTCAAAGTGTTTCAATGAATTTCTCTCAACAAGATAGGATAGCGTTAAATATACTTATGAGAGCTCAGTTTCACTTATATATCTTAATTCTCTTTCCAGTCTTTCTATAACCTTACTAGGTAACTTGTTTACATATATATTCTTTGCTTTTCTATAGGATAGGTCACGCAATTCTTCGATAGGATGCATATAAAACACCTCCGCAATATATTTGAACGTTTTAACTTTGGCTATATATATAATTGATTGCACTAGGCATGATATCAAGGCTTAAGCTGAGCTTATTATAAGAAGCATAATCAAGAGCCCTCATCGGCGCCTCTATAAGTCTTTTTATATTGTTATCAATATGTTGCGCAATGTACTCCAATATTTTTTGTGGAATGACAAGGCCATTAATTGCAACAATATTTTCCAAAATGGCAATACGTGCATTATAATCAGGCTTTTGGATATCTGTTATAAAGCCACTTTTTAAGCAACACCTAAGATTATCATCCAATCGAAACAATTCATCAGGGGCATAATATGAACTAATTACTATTTGCTTTTTTGAATCATATAGTTTATTAAATAGTAAGAAAAATTCTCTTTGTGCACCACGGTCAGCATATAAACCTTCAATATCATCGACTATAAGTATATCAATATCATTATATTTTGTGTAAAAACTACCACATTGTTCTCTCTTAAAGTAAAGATACTCATCCACAAATTGTTCAGCAGATGTATATAGAACTTTTTTATTATTGGTACTAGCCATAGCACTATTGGCTATGGCGTTCAAAAGATGTGTCTTTCCCACCCCCATACTTCCGAAAAGGAAAAGATAGTTTATAATATCTCCAGAGCTATCCACTAAAGAATTAGCAGTTTTGTATGCAATACGGTTTGCTTGATAAATAATAAAGCTTTCAAATGTACATTCATGATTAATTGGTAACGACTTAGCACATATTTGGTCAATAGGGTATTGTCTTTTCGTTACCTCTAAATCAGTTGAAACCACTTTTACACTTATATGTTCTTGACTATTTATAAGCTCGTTTACCAAAGTTTCTATAATTTTTATATAAGGGTTATACTTTCTCATATAAATAGCACTACATCTTGCGCCAATGGTAAAAATTGGCGGTTTCAGTGATATCGGCTTTAAATCCGTCAAAAATATGTCGCAAAAACCTGATGAAAAATATCTTTCTCCTTTAATATAAATTTGATGCCAAAGATTTTCAAGTTCTAGATTACACATACTGTATTCCCCTATTTAGTTCTGCCATCATATCGAACTAGTATAAAGATATTATATGTTTTATTCCATAAAACATATAAGTGTTCTATTTAATTCATCTTCACATAATTCTTTGTATACGTTGATAAATAAATCACGAGCCTCCCATTCATTCTCCATTATATACCTTTTCCCGATACTATAGACAGCTTCTTCAATAAAGGGGTGTGACCATGCTGGAGGAGTAATGGCCGATAAATGACGAATAACTTCATGCCATGCATTTATCGGCTTAGGTGCATTGTGAGCGATTACACCAGCAGTTTTCTCGACACTTCGTATAACATTAAGAACTTGATTGAGTGTTGGCATTTCATTTTGAGTCATACTTAAACGCTGAAACGCTACCACAATTATATAGGGAGAAATATTTAGTAATGATAAAGTTTTAGCTATATGCTCCGTTCGTATAGACTTATCATTTGTATCTGAGAACACTCGACAATAATTGCTTACAATCAAGTTTATCTGATTGCTTTTTTCGATAGCAGATAAAGCATTTTTTACATGAGTTGGTTTATACATCTTGATGTCCTCCTATATTACTGATATTAATTCTTTCTAATAAATTATATATCAGTACATGTACAAAATTTTATACATGTGCAATAATGCTTTATCTCATTTCATAAACACAAGAATTATTCAAGTATAATTAGCTTTTCTTCTAGTGAGCAGCTTTTCCTTCACAAGTTTTAATAGTTCAAGTTGCTGAATACTGTATTGTCCTTCAAAGCCATTCACTGAAAAATGATTAGGGGAACTTATGAGAGCGTATACTACCCCTGTAAAATCATGTTCATGATCTGCCCATTTTTCATCTTTTGATATATCATCATGCCTAAAATTGTATTTTTCTCCTAATCCTGAATATTCGCCAAAAACATACTCAATACTACCGCATTCTTTATATGGTGTTACTTTTGAAGAAATTTTTACCATACATTGCCATTCTTTATTTTTTTTGCAATAATGAGGTATCTCAGCAGCGTTTCTCTTTTGTTCCGTTATTAATTTATTTTTAATAACAGTCAGCCACTCTAGCTGCTGACTGTTATAATCCACCTCAAATCCATCGATGTTCAAGTCCTCATATCTAGTAATCACGTCTTCAAGTACTTCAGCAAATACTTTACGTGTAACAGTCTCACCTAACCATGTGTAGCGGTACTGCATCTTGTACCCAGCAAATTTCTGTATCAGTCTATCCAGATACATATCACTATATTTATCCGTACCATCAACAAGACACCAAGTATTATTTTTGCCATCATAAAAAGGGATAGTCTTATCCACCACTTTATTAAGTTTCATCGCCCTATCTAATTGCTCATATCTCACATTAGATTTAGACATACGAAAACCCATATCAAAATAATCTCCTTATTTATCTATACTATAATAATAGGCATATCCTACAATTTATAATATTATTGTTATCTAATGGCTATATACTCAAATTTTATGTTTCTTGTATATTTCTTGTGCTAATTCTCTTATTCTAAAACGTAACTCTTTAGGCTTTGTTATTTCAATGTACTCTCCAAATGACAATGCCCAAAACGACATAGCAGTTTCGTTACATTTCAACCGGATTAGTAGCCGGGTGTCCTTTTTGTCATCAATTTTAAAATATCCCCAGCCGAACCAATCTACTACGTCTTTTAGGCAATCTTCTTCTATCCAAAACTCAATGTCAATGATATCCGATGAAAACATATGTAGACTTTCTAACATAGTTTTGGGAGGATTATAAGCTTTGTCTATATCACGCCAAGTTTTAATACCAGAGGCCTCCTCCCGTACTAGTGACATTTTATCAATTCTATATGTTGATAAATTCTCATGGGGATCTGTGTTACATAATAGATATAGACGACCACTATAAAGCATTATCCGATAAGGGTTTACCAAATACCTCTCCTTGCTTCGTGGATGTAACACTAATTCTTTATTTGAATCGAGTGCAATATCATTGTAGATAAAACTCACCTTATGATTATTATTTATAGCATCAGTTATGACGGCAATGCTTGCAAGTACTTCTTGATTTGGAGAATTGGGCAATCCTCGCATATCTGCTGAAGTATAGCTTTTCGTTCGTAGCTGGAATGATTGACTCCCATGTCGAAGAAGCTTACCTATCAGAACTTTTGCATCATTTTCAGGTAAAGAACGAATAGACATTACACTGTCTATCAGCAGTTTTAATTCCCCATCACTGAATTCTTGTTCTAAATAGTATCCTTTTCCTAGCTTGTCGCATTTTACGATACATCCAAATATATTTTGAAATTCGTCTGTTTGAAAATTAGTGATATGAGCTGCCAGCGTGCTGCGTGTACAAGTCACTAGATGTTGGCTATTTAGTTTATCAATAATCTGTTTATGTGTTAATGGGGATTTTTTACTGGAATAGCGACTTAAAATATCAAGAATCTGTATACCCAACATACGTTTATTACCAGGACTAAAAGGTTTCTCCATATTGTTCACCTCTAGTTGCGAACATAGTTTCTATATAAATGCTATATAAATCTAAATATTGCGTGCTGATACATGTTACTTTAATATATCGTGATGTTTAAATTCTTTTGATATAAACCTACGCGCTCTTTTATATCCGCTTCTTGATGCATGGTTAAATCCGTATAGAGTCAAATCATTTTTTAGTGTAATATCACGGTATTCACTAATACTTTTCTTGTAATATGTTCTACCAACAGTGTAATTTGCGCTAATAGGTATTTTTTTCACCTCTCCTCCATTAATTTCATCTATTGAAGGAAATGCATAATATGCCTTTTTGCTAAATGCGCATATAATACTTATGTTTTCTTCGTTGCAAAATTCAAAAACTGCTTTATTATAGTGAGCACGTTTCCCCGGTGTGTCACCTCCCCCCCATATTAAATAATCGGCTATGTTATTAGAACCTGTCTCACATGATTCTTCTACATAATTAGCAAAATAAACTTTATTGTAGAAGTCACTAATTCCATCTCTATTCTTACTATATCCAAATGAAGCAGCTATATTATGGAAAAAGTTCTTCCATCTATCTGTAACTTTATCATTTATTATTAAATCTACTATATTACGAGTGATATGCACATTTGCCTCTCCTGGGTTTATATCTTTATCATAATGAGATTCACCAAGAATTAAAATTTTAGGATAGGTTGGATTAGGGGGACGCCATGCAATTTCTGATATATACATATAAATGCCTCCTTATTATAGGAATAACTATTCTTTTTCATCGACAAAGCAACTCCAACTATCTGCATATTGTAGTAACAAAGTTAGTTTCTCTTCATGAGTTGCTACACTTCTATTATCCTCTACATATTGGCCATCATGATATGCTATAGCTTGTACTTCCTCTTCCGTAAGCGGAAAACGTCGTAGAATGAGATATAGACTTCTTAGCGGTACACTAAGATATGTTAATTCGTTGTTAAAACGATAGGGAGGATTGGCTCGATATCCATACGCTTTTTGTTTCTCAGTAGGTTCATTTTTATATATTGTGGATGGTCTGGCATCCCTGCTTTACCTAAATCATGTAACAATGCTACAACTACGCAACTTTCATCACTGATTTCAGGTGCTATTGCTGCCTTTATTTTTAATAGATTTTCCGCCACATTTACGCTATGCTCTAACAAACCACCTTCTATACACAAGTGAAATCTTGTTGAAGCAGGAGAGGTTAAGTATGATGTTTTAGTTTCTACATAATCCATCAATTCTATAAACTCTTGCCTTCTTATAATCACCTTATCCTTTAATTTTTGGTATCGATGCATCAACTCCATTTACCAGCCCTCCTATAATTTATTATGTCACCATATATCTTATATTATGTTTTTCTATGCGTATGCGGCCCCAAGCAAAACTCTAACCTCATTACCTATAGTTTTGCTAGTTGACCCCACCCATTCCATAACTGACTCAGGAAAAGTATTATTCACCATCATAATTGATTTTTCTATGTCTATAATATCCAAAGCAGTGTCCCTACCTTCAATAAATAGGAATACACTTCTTACTTCTTCAACGATAACACGTTTTTTTAATACTTCTAATGCTGATTGTGTAGCTATCTGTAATGTTTCACTATATGAACTATCTAATTCAGAGTTTTCTATGGCCCATGCAACCTGAAGTAGACCTGAAGACTTTAGGTGTAAATGCAAATCAGCTAAATCAAATCCACATAAAAGAGGTTTAACTAGAGTACTATTAATGCCTCGAATAATATTATATGCAGCAATGACCTTACCGCTATCGTCGGTTGCTAAAGTATCCAGCTCAATAATTACATCAACATGAGAATACAATTCCTTAATAATATCTTTAGACGGTAATGTGTTATTGTAAATACCGAGTACCAATGCAATGCTCAACCCACAATCTAGAGTCCGTATATAATCACCCAATTGTCTTGTATAATTTAGAGACTTACTATCACCAGCATCTATTATAAGAAAGCACACATGAATGTCATTTATAATCTCTTTGATTACACTGGAATTTAAGTCTACATTTGTTGATATAAAATTGAATTGACTTATTTTCAATCCATATTCAAACATCTCATTCCAATCACGCACATCCGTTTCTTCAAGGGTCATGAGCTCTTTTATCTTTTCTAAATACCTATGTGTATTCGCACCTATTGCAACTACTGAAGTAATAGCTTCTTTTTCATTCACCTATATCCCTCCTAGCATCATTACCTTCTACGGTGAACAACTGTCTTGCCCAAGCACCTTGAATCCCCCATCCCTTGTGGTCATGGGAATTTATCCATTGATAATTAATCTTTTCTCGTTTATGTTAGCTTATTTCCCCATTGCTTTGCCGATTCCTTCTTAATTTCCAATTATAATAAATTTTTCCATTATGTGTATCTATGCTATCCTTATTGTTTTTCCGTGCAGTTGACATGTCTACCCATGATGTCCACCTCTGTTTTCATAGATAATCGTATTTTTTATAAAATCCAACTGATGTCAAACAATGCATTTTTACTCAAAACCCGAAGCAATCAGCATTGTCCTAACCTTCGTGTCCATTTCATTGTCGATAACAGTACCAAAGAATATTTCTGTTTCTTCATTCTGTGTTTGTTCATGCAGATACTCCGCGGCTTCATTAACAGCATATAGCTCAAGACTTTCACCTGCTGTAACGTTGAAGATAATGGACTTAGCGCCTTTCAGACTATGGTTAAAGAATGGACTGTTAATTGTTTCTTGCAACGCCTCGATGACAGAACCGTCTTCACTTTCACCAATACCCAGAATTGCATCTGATTTGCTGCTACTGCGAAGCATAGTTCGGATATCGGCAAAATCAGTATTGATGTCCCCAAAATCTAATATCAAATCAACGATTAACTTAATACCTTGGCGCAAAACACTGTCCGCTTCGTGAAATGCTGCATTTAGACTCATCTTCATAATCTTGGGTGTCAGGAGGCGGTCATTTTCTATGACAATTAGGGCATCCATCTTGTCCTTGATTTTAGCCAGCCCTTCTTTGGCCGTCCGGTGGCGTTTTCCTCCTTCAAAGGTGAACGGCATGGTAACTATACCTATACAAAGTATGCCCATTTCTTTAATTATTTCCGCAATGACAGACATTGCACCAGTACCTGCGCCTCCCCCCAGTCCTGCTGTCAAGAATACTATGTCAGTTTCTCGAAATGCATCCCTAAGTATTTCAATGTCGTCACGGGCTGCCTTCTCTCCTAGCTTCGGGTCCCCTCCAGTGCCATAATCGTTTGTTACATTCCTACCAATCTGGATAGTTCTAGCCCCACATTTCTGTGCATATCGCAGTGATCTTGCATCGGTATTAATGGCAATCAGTTCCTGATTAGTGATATTATCCTCTATAAGTCGCTCAAGTGCACTGATTCCTGCACCACCTATGCCAATGATTTTCATTCTAATTTCAGGCGATTTTATATCTGCTTTATTGTCCATTAGGCAACCTCCAAAAGTTTTGCAATGGTACTTTATCTAATTCTATGCCTTCATTATATAAATAAGCATGTATAAAAAATTGCACATCCCTCAAAATATTGTTATCAGCTTTAGCTTGAGTTGTAATGTTCTACAAAAACGGCAATAAGCGCCATATCACGTTGGACACCAATAGAATATTAAATCACAAAACGCCCCAACCTACACCGAATGATATAGGTCGGAGCGTCTTTCTATCTGCTGATGGCCGTGTCGGCCTTCTTGGCAGCCTCTTGTGCTTTACCTTTCACCACGGCCACAGTACAGGCAAAAACACTTGCTAGACCTGTATAGCTGTGGAGCAGTGGTTCTCCGCAGGGAATGTACTCATCTGGGCTACTACATTCTATATAGTCCCGAATGGCAGTAAATTTTTGGAAGTCCTCTTCTAGGTTTTTCATTACATCGTCTGAAGTTGTCAATAATAGTTGACACATTTTTTACAAAAAATTCTTTTTATGCCACTGTCTGAAGAGAATCGTAATATCTATGCAGCTTTACCTTTGGAGGCATTCCGCCTATGGCTGAGCAGATACGGCGATTATTCCAGTAGGATTCATAATATCGCCAGATAAGGCTCTTTACCTCAGTGGCGGTCATCTTGGTGGTATCATATCGGCCATAGTTTACCATCCTTTTCAATTCAGCATTTTATATACTGAGTGATTATTTTATATCTGTCAACTAAAAGTGTACTACATCGCTTTTAGTATGCTCACAAAAAATAGAAGGCAAGAACCCGCATAAATAAAGGGCTCTTGCCTTTTGTTACATTACTCCCCGGAAGAAATGCCCCCGCGTGATATCTTCGCCTTCCTGCGCCTTTATCCAGGCCTGCTGTGCCTCATCGAGGTCAGCAGGCAGACGCATCGCCTGGCGGTAAGCCTTGACGATATGGCGGATTTCGTCAGCCGCCATTGCCCGGGCCTCAATACGCATGCTGACGGATAGCGGCGCAAACTTCATCGCATGGGGCAGCATCGAAAGGCTCTTGCTGTTCAGAAGATGCATATGACAGTACTGATCCATCACGAGCGGGAACAGTGCCTCCTTGCGATCCTTGAGGGCATAATGCCCCTTGGTACAAGGCTGGCTGCAGGCCCCCTTATCCACACCGCCAAGGAAGCTGCCCGTCACGCAGTACTCAGAAACCATGAGTTCCAAGCGTCCATGCACGATGCAGGTAAGCGGCAGCGGCGCATCTTTGGCCAGCGCCTGTACCTGCTTGAAACTGAGTTCCGGCGATAAAGTCGCCTCCGCAACGCCATATTCCTTGAGGAATGCCAGTGTCGCCTTATTGTACGCAATCAGCGAATAATCCGCATGCACAGGCAAATCGGTCAGCCGCTTGACGAGCGCCGCAGCGCCGATATTATGCACGTGCACGGCTGCCGGACGGCAGGTCTGCTGCCAGGCCAGCAGCAGCTTTTCTACTGCTTTCTGATGATTCTGTTTGATGATGCGTGGCAGATTGAAATCGATGCGGATGCCTGCCTCCTTGGCCAGCTGCCAGGCCGCCTCGTAATCGGTCAAAGCGATTGCCCGATGCTCATAGGATTCACCACCGAATAAAATACCATCGGCACCGCCTTCGATAGCAGCCTTCATCTTGTCCAACGTATCGACAGCGGCCATAAGCTGCGCTTTGGTTTCCGGCAGCGGCCGCGGCTCAGCAAGTGCAGCGAACTTGTGCGGCGGAAACGCAAACTCTGCCAGCCGCAGTGCATCGAGCTGCTCGACAGCCTGGCGGCGTGCCTCATTGATCTCGCTCATCGGCACCATGACATCGCCTTCGATGCTGACACTGAGCTCCGATAGCGCATAGACCGATGTGCCGAGGCGCTCGACCTGCTTGCGCACGACCTCTTCTGACAGCGGCCGCTTGCGTGCCGGTTCGCCGATAAACGCCGTAGCCGCGCTGGCGATATGCCCCTTGCCGTCATCGAGCTCGATTGTCAGCGGTTTGCCGATGGCAGCTGTTACGCGGACCGCAATCGGGATGCGGCGCACGGGAGCCCCCGCCGTGTACATCGCCTTGCCCTTTTCCATCAGCGCGGCATCATAGACCTTGAACACGCGGTCATGATCGCGCACGGCCGACGGGATGGCAAAGGCGACCGTATCCCCGGCCTGCCCAAAGGCAATGCTATTGCCTTTGGCATCTGTAAGTTCGTGAATCGTAGCCGTTACCCGACCGCCGACCTTGACCCAGAAATCGACCTGATCGCCCAGTGCCAGCCGGCCGCTGAGCTTGACCGTCACCACGCGTCTGTCCCAGTCGTATGCCGTTACGCGGCCAATCAGCAAGCCGCGGTTATTGGGACGGCGGTCGCTCATCATGTTTTTGCCCGGCCGGTCCAAAAGGTATGCCGTCGTAAAGTCACGGTTGAAAATCTGGGCGAGATTATCACGCGCCTCATCTGCGACCTTATACCCCGCACCAGCATAATACGTATCGATGGCCTGCCGGTATGTGCCAACAACCGTCGCAACATACTCGGGACGCTTCATGCGGCCTTCGATCTTGAGCGAGGCGACACCGGCATCGATAAGCTCGGGAATGACGTCGATCGTATTGAGATCACGCGGCGAAAGCAGATAACTTCCAGCTTTGTCCCCCAGCACATCCTCGCCTTTTTCATTGACCAGCGTATACGGCAGGCGGCAAGGCTGGGCACAGCGGCCACGATTGCCGCTGCGGCCACCGATCATGCTGCTCATCAGGCATTGTCCCGAATAGCAGACACAAAGGGCCCCATGCATGAAGACCTCGATCTCTACCTGGCAATTCGCGCAGATATGACGGATCTCCTTGAGGGACAGCTCGCGGGACAGGACGACTCGCGTAAAGCCGAGCTCCTGCAAAGCCAGCACGCCTTCGAGACTGTGCACCGTCATCTGGGTGCTCGCATGCAACGGCAGCTGCGGCACGATCTCACGCGCCAGCTTGGCAACCCCCAGATCCTGCACGAGGATGGCATCGGCGCCTGCATCCGCAAGGAACCGCAGATAATCCTTGATAGCCGGCAGCTCCTCATCGCTCACGATCGTATTGACCGTCACGTTTATGAGCACACCCCGTAAGTGTGCAAAACGGATGGCCTCGCGCAGGCCATCCTCATCAAAATTATTCGCATAAGCGCGAGCACCAAACATGCTGCCCGCCAGGTATACGGCATTTGCCCCGCTCTCCACGGCAGCTGTGAGCGCTTCACGGCTGCCAGCAGGTGCCAGTAATTCTACCAAATCCATTTCCTCCTGTATCATTCAGCCGGTGGCATATCGTCGTGTGCCATCGGCGCTTCCTGTTCTTCCGTATCCGCATCGTTCTGGCTCTGCAGCTGCTGCACTTCCTGGAAGAGCTCCATCTGCTCAGCGTCGAGCCCTGCGGCTGCTTCCTCTGTCGTCGGCAGTTCCGGCAAGTCCTCCAGCGTATTGATGCCGAAGCAGCGCAGGAAAGTCTCCGTCGTCCCATAGAGGATGGGCCGTCCCAGCACATTCTTGCGCCCCACCTCGGCGATGAGCTCCAGCTCCAGCAGCTTCTGCAAGGCACGTTCCACGCGCACTCCGCGGATCTGCTCGATTTCCGCCTTGGTGATTGGCTGCTTGAAGGCTACAATCGAAAGCGTCTCCATCGTCGGCGCAGAGATCTTGCGGTCCACCACCTCGCTCAAGCGCTCGACGATGGCAAAGGCCTCCGGCCGCGTGGCCAGCTGATAGCCGCCAGCCACCTGCCGGATCGTCAAGCCGCTATGGCGGCGGTCCAGGTCGCTTTTGAGCTCAGCCACGAGGTTCTGGGTACCGAGCACATCGAGCTGCAGGATACGTGCCAGTTCCGCCGCCGTTATGGGATTGCCCGCGGCAAAGAGCACAGCCTCCAATACACCCAGCTGTGATATTTCAATCCGTTCTGCCGTTTCAGGCATGTTGTTCTTCCTCCCGGATACAAATATAGATTTCCGCAAATGCCCGCTGCTGCTTCACCGTCACGGTCTTGAGCTTCATGAGCTCCAGCAGTGCGAGGAACGTCACGATCAGCTCGCTGCGCGTGCCCGTCTCGAAGGCCTCCGAAAACAGCAGCCGCCCACGGCTGCGCTCCAGCAGCGACAAGATATCAGCCATCTTGTCCTTGATGCTGAAGGCCTCCGGTGTGACGAGCGCCTTCGGGATCGAAAGCTCATCCTTGACCGACAGCACGGTATGGAAGGCCTCCACCAGCATCCTGAGCGACAGGTTACCTGGGGGCAGATGGTGCACCGGCAAGTCCATCGGCTCACGGCTGACAAACCGCTCCTGGATGCCAGCCATGTCACCGAGCACGGTGCTGACCTGCTTGAACTTGCGGTACTCAAGGATGCGCTGCACGAGCTCGAAGCGCGGATCTTCTTCGGCCTCGTCCGCAGGTTTCTCCGGCTTTGGCAGCATCATCCGCGACTTGATCTGCAAGAGCGTTGCGGCCATGACGAGAAACGAGCTGGCGATTTCCATGTTAAACTCCCGAAAGCGGTCCAGATACGCCAGGTATTGACGCGTAAGCTCCGCAATCGGGATGTCATAGATGTCGATCTTGTTTTTTTCGATAAGATGCATAAGAAGGTCCATCGGACCTTCAAACGCATCGATCTTTATCTTGTAATCTTCCATAGCCAGCCGCTGCCCTTAGAAAAGGATGCCCAGCAACGTACGGAAAACTTCGAGAACCGCCCCGCGCATCGGAATCAGGATCATGCTGAGGACCGGCGTCATCAGGAGCAAAATCAAAATCAGGAAGCTGTAGCGCTCAAGGCTGGCGAACTGATAAGCAAGATCGCGCGGCAAAAGCTGCTTGAGCACATGCGAGCCGTCAAGCGGCGGCAGCGGCAGCAAATTGAAAATCGCAAAGCCGATATTGTACTCGACAATCAGCATGAATACCCAGTAGATGCCCTCGGTTATATGGACACCGACACGGCTCAGGAGCACCAAGGCCACCAGCGCCAGAAAAGCCATCAAGAGATTTGCTCCCGGTCCAGCCAATGAGACCAGTATATCGTCACGGCGCGGCTGCTTGAAATTGTGCGGATTGATCATGACCGGCTTCGCCCAGCCGAAATGTACCAGGAAAAGTGCCAGCATACCGAGCGGATCGATATGCGCCTTAGGATTCAGCGTCAGCCGCCCCATCATGCGCGGCGTGAAATCTCCGAGCCAAACGGCCACCTGTGCATGTGCGTATTCATGGATGACCATCGCGATAATAAGTCCCGGCAGACCAGCTACGATCTGCAGCAGGTTGAAAT
Organism: Pseudoselenomonas ruminantium; assembly: GCF_900113715.1. GTDB lineage: Bacteria > Bacillota > Negativicutes > Selenomonadales > Selenomonadaceae > Selenomonas_A > Selenomonas_A caprae. The sequence continues at coordinate 121,230 of NZ_FOQK01000005.1, forward strand.
CAAACATCGTCTACCTCCCTAGCAAGGTTATCTTATTTATTCCCGTTTCTCTGACGCTCCAGCATCAGGATCGATGATACGGATTTAGCATCGTAAATGCGGCCATCGAGCACCATCGCAACTGCCTCATCAAGCGGCAGCCTTACCACATTGATGAACTCATCCTCGTCGGGATGCTGCGGTCCCGGCGTGAGCCCCTCGGCCTTGTACATGTGGATGTACTCATTCGAGAAGCCGACCGTCGTCGCAATCGTCGTAAGCTTTTCCATATGCTCAGCCTCATAGCCCGTTTCCTCGGAGAGCTCACGCTGCGCACAATAAAGCGGATCTTCATCGGGGGCGTCAAGCTTGCCAGCAGGAACTTCCAGCGTTATGCGCCCGATCGGATAGCGGTATTGCTTGACCAGGATGATATCGCCGTTAGGAAAGACCGGTATGACAGACGATGCTCCAGGATGTTCGATGAACTCGCGCGTAGCTTGATTGCCATTCGGCAATTCCACAGTATCCCGTCTGACATGCAGCAAAGTGCCATCAAAGATCGCTTCGCCATGCAGTTTCTTTTCTACTAACTCTTCGTCCATCGTTACTCCTCCTCAAACCTTCATATCTATCTATTCTACTATCTGTTCGCTTTTATTTCAAGCACCCGGTCTCAGCGGAACACCGTCCAGAGGACGAGCACCACAGCCAGCAGGCATTTGCCGCCCACAGCGATGAGTGCCACACTATTCCACGACGAAGTCCCCTCGACATATTGCGACATGCAGGCCACCACTTCATCGGGCTCTTTGGCACGCATGAGCTTGCGCATGCGCACGAAGTCCACCAGCGAGTCGATGAACAGTGCCGCAGCGACCAGGTAGAACACCACGAGCTGCCACGGACGCAGCTCCGCATACTGATAGGTCAGCACAAAGCCCATGACATCGATGAGCAAGAGCACGACCGACATCACCAGGAACGTCTTGCCGATGCTCTTGGCCGACATGAACTTGCCCATCGATTCCATCTCATCTTTCCAGATCTGGCGCTCTTCCTCATCAGCTGCCGGCCCCGTATGCGCCATCAAGGTCTGCAGCGCATAGCCGCTGATCAGCAGCCAGAAAATCGCATAGCATTGAATACCAAGCATCCAAAAACTCCTCGTACAAAAATCATTACTGCCTTTTAGTATACAAATAAAAACACTCCATTGCAACCGCAATGGAGCGCTTTATCCGAAATTGACTGTGTAGTTTTCATGAACGTCTGCGGCGTTTCACCTCGGGCCAGGGACGGATATGCTTCGGATTCGTAGCGATGCCATCGAGCCCACACCATCGTGAGGCAAACGATTCGACAAACACCTTTTTCTGGCGAGGCTTCTTTTCCGCAGGTGCAGCGGCAGCAGCCGTTGCATTGACAGCCAGTTTTTCCTCTGCCTGTGATGCAGCTTTCGTCGCACTGCAGCCACAGTCTTCGATAAACCCACTTTCGAGTTCTTCCTGGGAAAAAATCGTGAAATTGCCACAGGCACAACGGCACCAGTAATACTCGCTGCCGAACTGATCCTTGCGGCCAGTCGATTCCAATACAGTGATCTTGCCATATTGTTTTTCCATGATTTTCCCCTCCTTCCAACAAAAACTAAAACACAATGTCACGTATTCCGATTACTAATATTCTCTTTCTCTTATAAAAATCCTGCAAGAAATTAATTTTTTTCTAAGGATTCCTTACGTATCTTTGCATGGCTGACCATCTCCTTCGCATTATCCAGCGAAGCTGCCGTCATATCAGCACCCGAAGCCATGCGGGCAATCTCGCTGATGCGCTCGCGCTCCGAGAGCTGCCGCACCTGGGTGACCGTCGAGTCCCCTGCCGTAGCCTTGGAGATGTAGAGATGCACATCCGCCATGCAGGCAATCTGCGGCAAGTGGGTGATGCACAGCACCTGCTTGAAGCGCGCGACCAGCGCAATGCGCTCGGCCACCATCTGCGCAGTCCGACCGCCGATGCCGGTATCGATCTCGTCGAACACCATGCTCGGCACCGACGAATCCCTGGCTGCGGCCACAGCCTTGATCGCCAGCGCGATGCGCGAGAGCTCACCGCCCGAAGCCACCTTCTGCAGCGGCTGCTCTGCTTCGCCGGGATTGGCCGAGAAGTACATGGCCACATCGTCGGCACCGTTAGCCTGGAAGCCAGCAGCAGCCGATACCTCGATGCGGAACACCGCCTTTGGCATGCCCAGTGCCGCGAGCTGTCCGCCGATGGCGGCCGACAGCTCGCCAGCCGCACGGTTGCGAAGCTGCGTAAGCGTCTGGGCTTTCTGCGTCAGCTCCGCTTCGAGGGCTGCGATCCTTGCCTTGCGCTCTGCCATATCGTCATCGTAGTTCTCGATGGCACTCAGCTCCTGCTGCACCTTCTGCTGATGCGCGAGCACATCGGCGATCGTCGCACCATATTTCTTGCGCAGACGGTAGATCACATCCATGCGGCTTTGCAATTTGTTGAGCCGCTCCGGACTGAATTCCAGCGTCTCCCCGTAATCCCGAAGCTCATACGAAGCCTCCTGCAGGGAAATGACCGCTTCCTCAACCATCTTCTGGGCATTGGCCAGCGACGAATCATAGCGGCTCATATCCTGCAGATCCTTCTTGACCCGCGCTAATGCCGCCAGGACACCTACGCCCTCCTTGGAGCCGCTCGCCAGCAGATTGTACGACTCTTCCACATAGCCGGCAATCTTTTCCGCATGGGACAGCTTGCGGATCTCTGCCTCAAGCTCCTCGTCTTCGTTCTCCTTGAGCTGCGCCGTTGCAATCTCATTGTCCTGCCAGCGCAGCATGTCAAGGCGCTGGGCGTATTCGCGCGCAGCCTGCTCCTTCTCCGCATACTGGCGGCAGCAGGCACGCCACTCCTCATAAACATGCCGGTAGGCCGCCAGCGCCTCAGCCAGATCGGCGTCGTAATGGTCGAGCAGCGAGAACTGGCTCTCCTCCTTCAGCAGTGCCAGGTTCTCATTCTGCCCGTGGATATCGACCAGATACGCACCGATTGCCTTGAGCACGGCCAGCGTCACATGGCAGCCATTGACCAGCACCATGCTGCGGCCCCCGCGCGTCACCTGCCGCGTGATGATCAGCATGCCCTCCGAATCATCGATTGCCTGCTGGGCCAGCAGCTCGTGCAGCCCCAGCGCCTCATCCTCCAGCGTGAACACCGCCTCGACGCGCAGCCACTCGCATCCCGTGCGGATGGCACTCGCCGAGATGCGCTGCCCGAGGATGGCACCGAGCGAATCGATCAGGATGGATTTGCCGGCACCCGTCTCGCCTGTCAGGATGTTAAGGCCTGCCCCAAATTCCACTTGGACATGCTCCAGCAAAGCAAAATTCCAAACGGTCAATGACTTCAGCATGGGAAAGATCTCCTTTGTCTACGATGAATCATTTCAAATACTCCTGCAGGCGCTTGAGGATTTTCTCGGTCGCCTCTTTGGGCTTGATGATGACGAGGATGGTGTCATCGCCAGCCAAAGTACCGATGACCTCGCTCCAGTTCGCGTGGTCGAGGGCTGACGCCACCGTGCTTGCGCCGCCCGGCAATGTCTTGACGACGATGAGATTCTCGCTGTAATCACAGTCGGTCACCGTGTCAGCGAACAGACGGCGCATGCGCTCCTCCGTGAAGAGCAGCGTATTCTGCATCGGGGAGGCGTAGCGGTACCGCCCATCTCCCGACGGCACCTTGATGAGCATGAGCTCCTTGATGTCACGGGAAACAGTGGCCTGTGTGACCTGGATCCGGCGCTCGCGCAGAGCCGCAGCCAGTTCCTCCTGCGTCTCGATGACCTGAGCATCAATTATGTCTTTTATTACAGCGTGTCGTATACTTTTCATCCGCCAACACCTCTCAATTCTCTATGATTAAACGTCTTTCCATAGCTTGGTCCGCAAGATCTGATAATAGTCCTTGTCATCAAATTTCACGATCCCTGCCTGCACGTTCGACTTCATGACCATGACCTCATCCCCTGGCAGCAGCCGGAAGCTCTCCTGCCCGTCGAACGTGACGATGATGTCCTGATGGATGGCCGCAATCTCGATGCGCACCACATCTTCCTCACCCACGACCAACGGGCGCATGTTGAAGGTATGCGCACAGATGGGCGTCACCAGCAAAGCCCGGATCGTCGGATTCATGATAGGCCCGCCAGCCGATAAGGAATACGCAGTCGATCCGGTCGGCGATGACACGATGACACCATCGGCCTTGTAGTCGATCAGATGCGAATCGTTGATGCTGAGCCCTAAATGCAGCATGCGGGCGACACCGCCCTTGGTCACGACCACATCGTTGATAGCATGGCCGAGGAAACGCTCTTTGCCATGGGAGCGCACAAAGCCAGCCAGCAGCAGGCGGTGTTCGATGCGGTAATCGCCTGCAAGGATTTTCTGCAACTTGGTCTCCAGCTCGGAGAGCTCGATATCTGCCATGAATCCCAGCGTGCCGATGTTGACCCCGCAGACCGGCACAGCCATGGCACCATAGCGGCGGCAGACGCCCAGCAGCGTCCCGTCGCCGCCTAAGCTCAGGGCAAGATCTGCCGGTATCTTTTCGATATCCGGCACACCGTATTCTTCCATGTCAAAGAAGCGCGATTCATCAATCGGCAGGATAAGGCGCACATCCTTGTCCCGGTAGAACGCAAAGATCCTTTTGAGCACCTCCGGGGATTGCGGCTTATTCACGTTGGGAAAAACAGCTATGGTCAGCATCAGCAAGCTCCTTATTTATCCAGCGCACCATGGGCCTCAGCAACCACGGCAGCCAGACGCTCTTCCGTCACCGTATCCTGCTGGGACTTATCCTTCGTCAAGCGGATAAGATATTCGATGTTGCCCTCCGGCCCTTTGACCGGCGAGAAAGTCAAGGCCATCGGCACAAACCCCAGCTCACGGGCAAAACCGGTCACCTTGCGGATGACGTCCTCATGCACCGACGGCTCACGGACGACGCCCTTCTTGCCCACAAACTCACGGCCAGCCTCAAACTGCGGCTTGATCAGCGCCACGAGCTCGCCATCTTCCTTGAGCAGCGTGAACGCCACCGGCAGCACCTTCGTCAGCGAGATGAACGCCACATCGATGGAAGCAAAGTCGAGCAGCTGCCCGATATCCTCCGGCGTCACATTGCGGATATTCGTGCGTTCCATGTTGACGACGCGTTCATCGGTGCGGAGCTTCCAGGCCAGCTGGCCATAGCCGACATCGATAGCATAGACGCGCACTGCGCCATTCTGCAGCATGCAGTCGGTAAAGCCGCCTGTCGACGCACCGATATCGGCACAGCTGCGGCCCTCGATGGGCACGCCGAATTCCTGCATAGCCTTCTCGAGCTTCAAGCCGCCACGGCTGACATAGGGGATATCATTGCCGAGCAAGCGGATTTCAGCCTCAGGCTTTACCGTTGCCCCGGCTTTATCGACCTTCTGGTTGTCGACGAGCACCTCGCCGGCCATAATCATGCGCTTGGCCCGCTCCCGGCTGCCCGCCAGGCCGCGTTCGACCAGAAGCACATCCAATCGTTGTTTTGCCATTATTTCAATCGTTCCTTTACTGTTGCTGCAATCTGTTCTGGTTGCAGCCCGCAGAGCTCCAAAAGCTCAGCAGGCTTGCCCTGCTCAATGAAGCGATCCGGCAGGCCGAGGCGCAAGAGCTGCGTCTTGGCTGCAAGGCCACTGTCCATGAGATACTCCGCCACAGCCGAGCCGAAACCGCCAGCCAGCGCGTTTTCCTCCAGGGTCACCAGCAAGCTGTGCCCAGCAGCCATCGCATCGATGACTGCCGTATCCAGCGGCTTGACGAAGCGCATGTTGACAACACTGACCGCAATCCCCGCTTCGCCGAGGATCGCCGCAGCCTGCTGTGCCCGGTGCACCATCGGGCCGACAGCCAGCAATGCTGCCTGTCCCTCAGCCGTTTCGGCCAGCACCTCTGCCTTGCCGATGGGAATGTCGTGGAAAGTCTCGCTGAGCGGTACGCCCAGGCCGGCACCACGCGGATAGCGGACAGCCGACGGCGAATCCATCTTAACCGCTGTCGCCAGCATATCGCGGAGCTCGGCCTCATCCTTCGGCACGAATACCGTCATATTCGGCATATGGCGCAGATATGACAAGTCAAAAACACCGTGATGCGTCGGACCGTCAGCACCGACAAGACCTGCACGGTCGAGACAGAGCGTCACGGGCAGGTTCTGCAGGCACACATCGTGCATGAGCTGATCGTAGGCACGCTGCGCAAACGTCGAGTACAGCGTCACGACGGGATGGCGCCCATCCGCAGCCATCCCAGCCGCCAAGGTCACTGCATGCTCCTCGGCAATGCCGACGTCAAAAAACCGCGCCGGATACACTTCGCCAAAAGCCTTGAGGCCCGTGCCCGACGGCATGGCCGCCGTGATGGCCGTGAGGTCTGTATCCTTCTCAGCCAGCTCGATCAGCGCCTTGCTGAATACGGAAGTATAGCTCGGAGCTCCCTGCTTTTTAGGGCATTCTCCCGTCTTGCGGTCGAAAACACCGATGCCATGGAATTTATCGGGCTGCTGCTCTGCCGGCAGATACCCCTTACCCTTCTTCGTATGGATATGGATGAGCACCGGCCCGTCCATCTGTCTGGCCCGGCCAAGGATATCCTGCAGCAGGCTCAGATTATGGCCGTCAACCGGCCCGATATAATGGAAGCCGATCTCCTCGAATACACTGCCAGGCACCAGTGCCGACCGCACGCTGTCCTTGACGATGCGAGCCGTACGGTATGCCTTGTCGCCGATATGCGGGATACTCATCAACAGGTTCCCGACATCCTTCTTGGCGCGGTTATACTGCGGATCGAGCCGGATGCGCGACAAGTATTCGCTCATGCCACCGACGTTCTTGTCGATCGACATCTCATTGTCGTTGAGGATAACGATGAGCTTCTTGCCCAAATCCCCCGCCTGGTTCAGAGCCTCGAAGGCCTCGCCCCCTGTCAGCGCACCATCGCCGATGACAGCTATGACTTCATTGCGGCGCCCGCAGAGGTCACGCGAGATGGCCATGCCCAGCGCAGCCGAGATCGAGGTGCTGGCATGACCGACACCAAAGGCATCATACTTCGACTCCGAGCGGTTCGGGAACCCCGTGATCCCGCCGAGCTGGCGCAGGGTATGGAAACGATCGCGGCGCCCCGTGAGGATCTTATGCGAATAAGCCTGATGGCCCACGTCCCAGATCAGCTTGTCCTGCGGGAAACGGAAGACGCTGAACAGTGCCAGCGTCAGCTCGACCGTACCGAGGCTTGGAGCCAGGTGGCCGCCGTTAGCCGCAACCGTATCAACGATGAACCCGCGCAGCTCACGCGCCAGTTCCTCGAGTTCCGACAGGCTGTATTTCTTGATATCATCCGGACTATCTATTTTTTCCAACAATGGATATGCATTCATCCCAAGCACTCCCAATTATTTATTGCGGTCAACGAGGTAGTTCACAAGATCACGCAGAAAATCAGCCTCAGGGCCGAATATCGCCAGGGCAGCCACAGCCTCTGCCACCGTATCCTGGGCCAGCTTGCGGGCCTCAGCCAACGAGGTCAGCGTAACATATGTCGATTTGTGGTTCTTCTCATCGCTGCCGACCGGTTTGCCGATCAGGGCTTCATCGCCGACCACATCGAGGATATCATCGGTGATCTGGAAAGCCAGGCCGAATTTATCGGCATACTCCGTCAAAGCTGCCAGCTGCTCTGCGCTGGCACCGGCCAGGATAGCACCGCTGCGGATAGCCGCACGGAAGAGCGCTCCGGTCTTGCCCATGTGCATGCGGCGCAGCGTCTCCATATCGATGCGCTTGTCCTCAGACTCCATATCGAGTGCCTGACCGCCCACCATGCCATCGGGACCAGCAGCCGTGCTCATCTCGCGCACCACCTGCACGAGCGTCTGCGCATCAGCTCCCGGCTGGCGCAGCATGACTTCGAACGCCAGCGTCAGCAGTGCATCGCCAGCCAAAGTCGCCATACCAGCACCATAGACCTTATGGTTCGTGAGCTTGCCGCGGCGGTAATCGTCATCATCCATAGCCGGCAGATCGTCGTGGATCAGAGAGTAGGTATGGATCATCTCGATGGCACAGCCCGTCTTGATGAACTTCGTGCCATCTGCGCCCAGCGCATCAGCAGCAGCCATCAAGAGCACCGGACGCAGGCGCTTGCCGCCTGCCATCAAACTGTACTCCATCGATTCCGTCAGCGTCTTGTCGACCGGCGTTTCCTTATTGAGTTCAGCCGTGAGTGCCGCCTCTACCAACTGCTGTCTTTCCTGCCAGAGTTCCTTGAACTTCATCGTATTACTCTCCCTCTATCTGCAATTCTTGTTCCTGAATCTTCCCATTGCTCTCGCTCACCAAGAGATCCATCGTCTTCTCGGCGCGGTCCAGTGCAGCCATGCAACTGCTGCCGAGCTGGACCCCCTCGGTATAGTTTGCCATGAGCTCCTGCAGGCTGCTGTCGCCCGCCTCCATCTGCGCGACAATCTGCTCAAGCTTTGCCAGCGATTCTTCAAAAGATAATTCCTTTTTTCTTGGCATCTTACTTTCCTTCCTTTCGCGTCCGGGGCTTTTCCGCCTTCACTGCCTTGTCCATGACTTCCACAGCCACGCGGCCATCCTGCAAGACCAGAGACAAGCGGTCATGAGGGCGAAGCTGCGCAGCCCGCGTGACAAGCTGTCCGTCTTTCTCAGCTGCCACATAGCCGCGCTGCAATACCCGGGCAGGATTCATGCCATCCAGCTTTTCCAGCGCCAGACTCACCGCATGGCGCTTATCCACCACGGCCTGCTGCGCCAACTGGCAAAGCTGCCGCAGCGCGGCATCCAGACGCTGCCTCCGCTCAGCCAGCAGCGTCTGCGGCTCTTGCAGCACACGGCTGCGCAGCAAAGCAGCCAAGCGCAGCCGGCGGCTCTCGATGCCCTTATGGGCCTGCGTCGACAGCCTGGTCATAAGCCCGGCAACATGGCGCTGCAGATCCGCGCGATCGGGCACCGCGAGCTCCGCTGCATTGGATGGCGTAGCCGCACGGACGTCAGCCGCAAAATCCGCCAGGGTGAAATCCGTCTCATGCCCGACAGCGGAAATCACAGGGATACGTGATGCGTAAACCGCCCGCACCACGCATTCCTCATTGAAGGCCCACAGATCCTCCATCGAGCCGCCACCGCGCCCGACGATCAAAACATCGACAGGATAGCTTTCATTGAAGAACCGGATTGCCTCTGCCACCTGTGCAGCCGCTCCCTCGCCCTGCACCTGCACCGGCCGCAGAACAAGCTGCACCGCAGGCCAGCGGTGCTTCGCCACATGATAGATATCGCGCAGGACCGCACCAGCCGATGAGGTCACCACGCCGATCTTGCGCGGAAACTCCGGCAGCGCCTTTTTGTGCTCAGCGGCAAACAAACCTTCCTCGGTCAGCTTTGCCTTGAGCTGCTCAAAGGCCAGCGCCAAGTCGCCAGTCCCCTCAGGTGCCAGCGAATCCACATACAGCTGGTAAGCGCCATCGCGCTCATAGACGGATATCGAGCCCGCCGCCACGGCCTTGAGCCCATTGACCGGCTGGAAGCGCAGGTTCTGCGCCCGGCTGCGGAACATCACGCATTTGAGCGAGCTATTCGCATCTTTCAGCGTGAAGTAACAATGCCCGGAGGGATAGCACTTGAAATTCGAGATCTCGCCGCGCACCATGATGCCACGCAGCAGTTGCTCCCGGTCGAACATGCCCTTTATGAACTTATTGACCTGACTGACAGAATGGATTGCCAAGATATTCCCTCCAAACATACGAAAAAGCCAGCCCGAAAAATCCGGGGCTGGCAGTTTCATTCATCAATGCGCGATCTTCATCATCGCACCCAGGATTCCATTGACATAGCGGCTGGAATCATCTGTACCGTACTTCTTCGCCAGTTCCACAGCCTCGTTGATTGCGATATTTGGCGTGAGCTTCTCCTCCGAGAACTTGATCTCGAAGATAGCCATGCGAACCAGATTACGGTCAACGGCAGCCATGCGCTCGATCTTCCAATCCTTCGAGCTCTCGGAGATCAAAGCATCAATAGCTGCGAGATTCGCGCGCGTGCCCTGTACCAATGTCTGCACATACGAACGATCATGAGCAGACATCTTCTCGGCCTCACTCAGTGCGGTATCAATAGCTAAGGTCTCATACATCCCTTGCTGCTCTTCCGTCTCAGCCTGATTCAAATCTAACTGGAACAGCGCCTGCAGGGCTGCTTCCCTTGCTTGTCTACGACTCATTACTTACCTTCCTCTTATCTCTTTTTAGTTCCGAAAATGATTCGTCAGCTGGAAGAAACGCTCGCTGAGCGATCCCAGGATATCCTCGCCCTGATCCATCTGCGAACCGACAAACAGGCCAACCAACCCGCAGCAAAGGACAAACACCGTACACCAGAAGCCAAAACATAGAATGGCTATGCCCAGTACGATGCCAAGGATCGTCCCCACCGTCTTGCCGCGATGCTGCTGCCAGAGTGCCTCGGCAGTTTCTCTCAGTTCTTCTTTCATCAGCTGTGCGTCACCGCCTTAAACCACACGATGTTTCCTGGCTGGCTGTTTATCCGATATATCAGCCACTACGATATCAACCGGCACCTCGGACAGTTCCATGGACTGCGCCAGCTGCTGCTGGATGTGCTGTGCAAGCTGCGCAGAGAGCTTCGGGATATCGGCCTCACGGCCAACCGTCAGGCTGAGTGCCACCGCCAGCGATGCCCCATCCTTATGGTTTTTCGCCTGGACCTTGACCCGCACGTCGTGGACCCCATGGGTCTCACGCGCCAGACGGTCCACAAAGTTCCGCACGGCGTCGAGTGCTACGCGCACTTCGCCATTCGGGCCGCTGGCAATGACGTATTCGCCCTTGCTCGTGCTCTGCTCCTTCTTGCCGGCAAAGACCTGCCCCAGCAGCTTCAAGCTGATCAAGAAAGCAACTCCGGCACCTGCCAGCGTCTCCTGACGGGTCAGCGCATAGCGAAGCTCCGCCAGCCAGACCGTTTCCGGCAGCTGCCCAAGCGCTGCCCCGATGACAGCCAGTGACAGGGCCGCCGCCGCCAGCGAAAGCAACAGCAACAGGAATCGATTGATTATTCCCATACCATCAACCTCTTTTAACGGACACGTACCTCATCGGTTCTCTCTTCATCCTGCGGGAAGCTCACGCCCTGTACATGGACGTTGACTTCCACAACAGTAAGCCCCGTCATCGTCTCGATGGCCTGCTTGACATTCTCCTGTGCTGCCAAAGCGATATCAGGGATGCGGACACCGTATTTGACAATGATATAGAGATCGACAGCCGCTTCTTTCTCCCCGACCTCAACCTTCACACCCTTGGCGAAGTTCTTACGGCCAAGCATTTCAGCGATACCGCCAGCAATGCCACCGCTCATGCCGGCGATGCCTTCTACTTCCGTAGCGGCCAGACCAGCAATGATGCTGACGACTTCATCAGCAATGCGGATAGCACCTAACGAACCATTCTTCTGAATTTCTTTTTCCTTCTCCATTACGAACCCCTCCAATACTGTACGAAAACACTCGCATTGAAACGTATATTTATACCATAACATATACTTTCGCGAAGAGGCGCCAAGATTCCTGCCAATTCGGAAATAATTGCCTGAAAATCGTGAAAAAACTGCCGCACCATACCTCTGATGATGCGGCAGTCTTAGGCATCATAATTTACCAATTATGCACGCTCGATGTAGTTACCCGTGCGCGTATCGATGCGCAGTACTTCACCCTCGTTGATGAACAGCGGTACACGGACCTCATAGCCCGTCTCAACCTTAGCCATCTTCGTAGCACCCGTAGCCGTGTTGCCTTTGACGCTCGGCTCGCACTCAATGACCTTGAGGTTGACGGAGTTCGGGAGCTGGATGCCGATGATACGGCCTTTGAACGTCTGGATGGAAACTTCCATGTTCTCCATGAGGTAGTTCAGGGCATCGCCAAGCTGCTCTTTGTTGAGCTCAACCTGCTCATACGATTCCGTGTTCATGAACGTGTACATGCCATCAGCCTCATAGAGGAACTGCATGTTCTGCGTCTCGAGGTGTGCTGCCGGCATCTTCTCGTTCGGGTTGAACGTGCGCTCAACAACAGCACCCGTCTCAACGTTCTTGATCTTCGTGCGGACGAAAGCAGCGCCTTTACCCGGCTTTACATGCTGGAAATCGACAATCTGCCAAACGCCACCATCAATCTCAATCGTGAGACCCGTGCGGAAATCAGTACTATTAATCATTAACTTACGCCCTCCAATTATTGCCTTTTAAGCATTTGTTTTCAATGTAACGAATTAATGATAGCATATTTTCAGCCTTTTGAAAAGGGCTCGCTGCTATCTTCTCGCGGATTATATGACTTCGATGAGTTCTTTATCCGCTTTCGTCAGCGGTTCACAGCCATCTTTCGTGACCAGTACCGTATCCTCGATGCGCAGACCGCCCCAGCCCGGAATGTAGACCCCCGGCTCGTCGGTGATCAGCATGTTCTCCTGCAGGATATCGTCACGCTTCAGCGACATGCGCGGATTCTCATGGATCTCAAGGCCCAAGCTGTGACCAAGGCCATGGCCGAAATACTGCTTGAGATCATAACGGGCCAGATTGTCCTGTACCGCCATATGGACGGACTTGCCGGAAACGCCCGGCTTGATTTTCGTCAGCGCCAGCTTCTGTGACTCCAACACAGCCCCATAGATGCGGCGCTGCTTTTCATCTGCATGACCGATGCAGATGGTGCGCGTGATATCCGAATCATAGCCGGCATAGATGGCACCATAGTCCATTGTCAGGAACTCGCCCTCAGCGATGACCTTGTCGGTGGCGATGCCGTGCGGCAGCACGCCGCGGATGCCCGAGGCCATGATGGTCGTGAACGACGGCCCCTCCGAGCCATTTTCGCGCATGCAGTTCTCCAGATGCGCCGCTACCTGCACTTCCGTCATTCCCGGACGCACGTAGGTCAGGATATCCTTGAAGCCGATGTCGGCGATCTCGCAGGCCTTGCGGATATTGGCGATCTCCTCAGCATCCTTGATCTGGCGCAGATCGTCCAGCACCACTGCCGTTGTGAACTCACAGCCGTCCAGCAGCTTGGTCAGCGTGACAAAATCATCATAGATCATGGCATTGCCTTCAAAGCCGATCTTCTTCGCGCCGATTTTCTTGATGCACTCAGCCGTCTTTGCCAGCAGCCCGTTCTCCTGCTCGACGATCGTGAACAGCGGTGCCTGCTGCGCCGCCTGTTCCGTATAGCGGTTGTCGGTGATCAGCATAGCCTCATCGCGCGAAATCACCAGCGTCGTATCGTCGCCGCGGAACCCGCTGAAATAATGCAGGTTCACATACTTCGTCACCACGATAGCATCCAGCTGATGCTCCGACATAAGGGCACGGATAGCCTCTAAACGGCTCTGTTTCATAAAAGGTCAACTCCTGGTTCAGTCTTACATAGGGATATTACTTCTGCAGCTTATAGATGATTGCCTCCAGCGCTGCCATATAGCTCTCGATGCCGAGCCCGCAGATCTGCCCCATAGCCACTGGCGCCAGTACCGACTGATGGCGGAATTCCTCGCGCTTGTGGATATTGGAGATATGTACCTCGATAAGCGGCACATCGATGGCAGCGACAGCGTCACGCAGCGCAATGCTATAATGCGTGAACGCCGCAGCATTGAAAATGATGTAATCGTAGTTGTGATTGGCTTCCTGTATCTTGTCGACCAGGCGGCCTTCGTGGTTGGACTGGTAGAAATCAATGGCGATGCCTGCCGCTTGCGCGCGCTCTGCCATCATGGTTTCGATATCCTTGAGCGTCGTGCTGCCGTAGATTTCCGGCTCACGCGTGCCCAAAAGGTTGAGATTCGGGCCATTCAGTACGAGAACTTTTGCCATGCCTGTTCCTCCCATCAGTAGCGGACGTCAAAGCGTTTTTCATCGGGCACGACGTCGCGCGTTTCCAGCGCAAAGCTCTGCACCCGGATAAAGTAGTTGCCAGCGCGGATGATCTGCTCCAGCTTGTCGATTGCCTCAGCCTCGCCCTGGAGTTCCATCGTGACTGTCCCATCGTCCATGTTCTTCACCCAGCCAGTAATGCCGAGCTCCATAGCATGCTGCTGTACGAACATACGGAAGCCGACACCCTGTACCTGGCCGGCAGCGGTACCAAAATAACGAATAGCCATAATCAACACCACTTTCCCAATTCATTATAAACAACTTCATCTTAATCATAGCACGGTATGATTAGAATTTACAATACAAATCAGAAAATATGATACATCATTTCATTTGTGTAACGTCACGGCGCAGGATCGTATACGGTTCCACCGGCTGCTCCATCTTCATGGACAGCATCATCTGCGGATGCGGCGCAACGCCGATGCTCTCGCCATCAGCATTTTTCATCGCCGTGATTTTCTGGCGGTACAGCGGGCCTGTCGGCTGGAATACTTCGATTTCCTGACCGAGCTTCATATTGTTCCGCTGCTCGACCACCGCCCAGCCCGTCGCTGCATCATAGGAACGCACCAGACCGACGAATTCCGAAGTCTGGTCGTACGATGTCTTGCCATAGATCTGATCGTCAGCGGTCGGCTGATGGTAGTAGAACCCCGTCGTATACGTGCGGTGCGATACCTTCTCCAGCTCATCGAGCCACATCTGCTGCACCTCGAAATGCTCGGGGTCAGCAAAGTAAGCGTCGATAGCCAGGCGGTACGCCTTGACGACGCTTGCCGCATAATGCACGCTCTTCATACGGCCTTCAATCTTGAGGCTGTCCACCCCGCTCTCGATGACATCGCGGATATTCGGCATCAGGCACATATCCTTCGAGTTCATGATATACGTGCCACGTTCATCCTCAGCAATCGGGAAATACTGCCCGGGCCTTGTCTCCTCGACCAGTGCATACTTCCAGCGGCAGGACTGCGCGCAGCTGCCGCGGTTCGAATCGCGGCCCGTGAAGTAGTTCGACAGCAGGCAGCGGCCCGAATACGAGATGCACATGGCACCATGCATGAACATCTCGAGATCCACATCACATTTCTCGCGGATTTCACGGATCTCTGCCAGTGACATCTCGCGAGCCAGCACGACGCGCTTGGCGCCTAGTTTTTTCCAGGCATTCACCGTCGCCCAGTTCGTGTTGTTGGCCTGGGTGCTGATGTGGAGCTCCATCTCCGGGATGAGCTCACGGCACATCATAAATACGCCCAAATCAGCCACAAGCAGGGCATCGACCTTGATCTCGTCCAGATACTTCAAGTAATCTGGCAGCCCAACAAGATCGCTGTTGTGCGGAAAGATATTGACCGTCACATAGACCTTGCGCCCCCGCGCATGGGCGAACTCCACCGCCTCCTTGAGCTCCTCGCGCGTGAAATTGCCGCCGAAGGCCCGGAGGCCAAAGGCCTTGCCGCCCAGATAGACGGCATCAGCGCCATAGAGTATCGCCATTTTCAGTTTTTCCAATGTTCCCGCCGGTGCTAAAAGCTCTGGCTTCTTTATCATAAACAGGATTCCTCCTAAATCAATCTATTTTCTGCAGCCGCTGGTAGCGCGTTACCGCCAGGCCATCGCCGTTCTCCAGGATTTCCGTCGCATAGCCCGGCGTCTCCGTCACCACCCGGATGTACTCACGCAATCGCTTGACAATGGTGCGGAAACGGCGCGGCGGCTTTTCTGCCGACCGCACATAGCCGCGGAACAGCACATTGTCTGCCAGGATGACAGCCTCGTCTGCCAGCAGCGGCTCGACCTTGCGCAGATAGTCCAGATACTGGCCCTTGGCCGCATCGATGAACACGAAATCATACGGTGCTGCCTGCGGCGCAGCACTTGTCAGCAGCTCTGCCGCATCGCCGGTGTGGATATGGATGCGCTCTGCGTATATTGACCGGTCAATATATGCCTGAGCAGTCTTTGACCGGTCAGTACTCAGCTCCAATGTCGTGATTGTTACGTCCTCTGCACCATGATGTGCAATCTGCAGGGCGGAATAGCCAATGGCTGTGCCTATCTCAAGGACACGCCGCGGCCGGCACTCCTCCAGCACACGCAAAAAAGCTGCACGTCCCCGCTCGTTGATGATCGGCACATGGTTCTCCTGCGCATATTGTTCCATTTCCGCCAATAAATTTTCTATCGCTTCCAAGATAACTCCTACTGTCTAGTCCCATTGACCGGTCAACGCACCTGATCGACCAGGATCTGATGATCGGCATAATTCGTCGAATAATGGTTGTGGCCCTTGCGGTCGGCTACAAAGTACAGATAATCCGTATCCGCCGGGTAGAGCACCGCCTTGATGGCCGCCATGCCAGGGCTTGCGATCGGTCCCGGCGGCAGGCCGCGGTGCTGGTAGGTATTGTACGGCGACTCGATCTTCGTATCCTTGATGGTCACGTCTTCCTTCGGCGCATCCAGCAGATATTGCAGCGTCGTATCGGACTGCAGCGGCATGCCGAGCTTCAGGCGCTTGAAGAATACTTGGGCGATGATGGGCCGGTCTTCCGCATAAAGCGCCTCTTTCTCCACCAGCGAAGCCAGCGTTATGACCTCAAAGATCGTAAGGTCCATCTCCTCCGCCCGAGCCCTGAGCTTCGACGTCATCCGCGTGTCGAAGTCCTCAGCCATCATCTTCATGATAGACTCCGGCGTAGCCTCCTCATGGAGCTCATAGGTGTCCGGGAACAGGAAGCCCTCGCAGGCATAACGGATCTCAGGCTTGCGCTCGATGTAGTCATAGGGCGCATACGTCTTGGCCTTGCGCAGGAACTCCTGCTCATCGACCAGGCCTTCATCGGCCAGACGCTTCGCGATCTCCTTGATGCCAAAGCCCTCGGGGATCGTGAACTTCACGACGGCCGTATCGCCCGCCACCAGTTTGTTGAGCACCTCTTCGGCTGACATGTCAGGATGCATGGCATACATGCCCGTCTTGAAGGAGCTGGCCGCATTGCTGGTCTTGACCTTCCACCAGAACGGCCACTTGCTGCTGAGCACGCCGTGCTGCACGAGTTTTTCGCCAATCTCATTGGCCCCCATGCCCGGCTTGACCGACACATAGATCACCTGATCGGCGGACATTGCCGCCCGCTGCGCTGGCTTGCCCTGGAACAAGAGCATGCAGCTGCCTAACAGTACCACAAGGACAGCAATACTCACCACAGCCCACCGTTTCCAGGTCATCCTGTCACTGACCTGCTCCAACTTCCCCGTTACCCAGTCCAAACTCTCCTGATGGTCTGACAGCCACTTTTCGAGGCTTGCCTGCCACGCTTTGAGCTTCTCTCCCACAACAACATCTCCATTCCTTATAAATGCGAAAAAGCTGCCACTCCATCTGGATGGCAGCCCCGCAACAGGATTTACTCCTGCTCTGCTTCGTCAACCAAAGCGTTATAAGCTTCCTGAACCGCCAGAAACTCTTCGTCCGTCGGCTCAATGTATTCCTCTTCGCCATTCTCGTCGACAACAATCTTCGCAATCAGCACATCCTCGTCACCGTCTTCACAGCCGCAGCCGCAGCCATGTTCATGCTCATCGTTGTGCAGGCCGACAAGCAATGCATACTTCTGATCGCCCACCGGGATGATCATCTCTTCTTCGTAGTAGTATTCATTGCCCTGATCGTCCGTCATGACAACCACAACGCCGTCTTCGTTCATGTCTTTCTCTTTATCTGCCATTTGAGTCACCTCTCATAGTAATTTTGTCTAAAAGCATTTTAGCTTATTCCAAGAAAATTTGTCAAGCAAAAGCCGCCATCAGCGCAAGCTGTCCAGATAGCCCTGCAGGATGAAGACCGCCGCCATCTTATCGATGACCTTCTTGCGCTTCTTGCGGGAGACATCGGCTTCGATCAGAGAACGCGTAGCCGCAACAGTCGACAGGCGTTCATCCCAAAACACCACTTCGACGTCCGGATACGTCTCCTTGACCTTGGCCATGAATTCCTTGACGATGCTGCAGCGGTCACCCTCGGTGCCGTCCATGTTCTTGGGCAGCCCCGAAACCAGCGACTTCGTCTCATACTGCTCCATAAGCTCACCCAGTCGCTTCAAATCATCTTCTTCCTTGCGGCGACGGATCGTCTCGACCCCCTGCGCAGTGAGGCCCAAAAGATCGCTCACCGCTATGCCGATTGTACGGTCGCCAATATCCAGCGACATATAACGTTTCATTTACTTATTCTTCTCCAAATACGCTCTTACCAACTCTTCGAGCAGCTCATCACGCTCCAGCTTGCGGATCTGGCTGCGGGCATCGTTATGGCTCGTCACATACGCCGGGTCACCTGACAGCAGGTAGCCAACCAGCTGATTGATAGGATTGTAGCCCTTTTCCTCCATCGCCTGGCAGGCATTGCGGATAATCGTCGCTGCCTTGTTCTCATCATTGCCGAATTTAAACATCATCGTTTCTTCGCTGACCATAGCTGATTCCTCCCGAATATGTTTTCGCTCTATCTATTGTATCATATTCTATCCGCATTTCCTAGAAATATTCTGAAAGACGCCCGTCTCTGCAGAAAAATACCGTCCAGCACAATCTGTGCCAGACGGTGAATAACTGCTTGGTGATTATTTGATCATGTCGTGCTGGATCATGTACTCGGCAATCTGCAGCGCATTGAGGGCTGCACCCTTGCGGATCTGATCCCCGCAGCACCAGAGATTCAGTGCGTTCTCGCAGGAGTAGTCCTTGCGGATACGGCCGACTTCTACATCATCCTTGCCCGACGTGAAGAGCGGCATCGGGTATTCCTGCTCATCGGTGTTGTCTTTGACGACAGCCCCCGGGAAAGCATCGATAGCCTTGCGCGCTGCCTCGACGCTGACCTCATCCTCGAACTCGATGTTGACCGATTCCGCATGACTGCGATAGACCGGTACGCGGACCGTCGTTGCCGTCACGCGGATATCCGGATCGTCGAAGATCTTCTTCGTCTCGTTGACCATCTTCATTTCCTCTTTCGTGTAGAGGTTGTCCTGGAAGACGTCAATCTGCGGGATCAGGTTGAAGGCAATCTGATAATGCTTGTTGAGCGCAGCACCCGGCAGGATGTTCGCCGTTACCTCACGGCCGTTCACGATATCATCGACCTGCTGCTCAAGCTCAGCCATAGCCTCTTTGCCGCCACCCGAGACAGCCTGATAGGTCGATACGACAACGCGCTTGATCTTCGAGATATCATAGAGCGGCTTGAGTGCCATGAGCATGATGATCGTCGAGCAGTTCGGGTTGGCGATGATGCCTTTATGCTTGCTGATGGCCTCAGGATTGACCTCAGGCACGACCAGCGGGACTTCCGGATCCATACGGAAAGTACTGGAGTTATCGATGACTACCGCACCGGCCTTGACGGCAGCCGGAGCAAAGACCTTGCTGGCACCGCCGCCAGCAAACAGAGCAATCTGAACATCCTTGAACGAATCTTCCGTTGCCTCTTCCACCGTATATTCCTTGCCCATGAACTGGATCTTCTTGCCAGCACTGCGCTTGGAAGCGAGCATCTTGAGGTTGGCGAACGGGAAGTTGCGCTCCTCGATGAGATTGAGGAACTCCTGCCCAACGGCACCCGTGGCACCGAGGATTGCTACATTGTACTTTTTCATATAGATACATCCTTTCGATGATTGATAGCAAATGCTACTCTGTCTAATTAGAACTCCAACAGCTGATCAAGACCGATCGTAAGGCCCGTAAGGGAACGCACCTTCTTGGCCGCCAGGCAGACACCTGGCATGAAGGACTCGCGATTCATGGAATCGTGACGGATTGTCAAGGTCTGGCCCAAGCCGCCAAAGATGACTTCCTGATGGGCCACATAGCCCGGCAAACGGACGCTGTGAATATGCATGCCCTCGTAGTCAGCACCACGAGCACCGGCTAATTTTTCCTTTTCCTCCGGATGCCCCTGCTTATGCACCTCACGGACTTCGGCAATCATGGCTGCCGTCTGGATGGCCGTACCCGACGGCGCATCGAGCTTATTGTCATGATGCAGCTCGATGATCTCCACCTCAGGCATATACTTGGCGGCCTGCTTGGACAAAACCATCAGCAACACCGCCCCGATGGCAAAGTTCGGGGCGATGAACGCCGGCGTGCCATTCTTCTCTGCCGCCTGCCGGATCTCAGCCTTCTGCTCCTCCGAAAGCCCCGTCGTACCGACGACTGGCGAGACCTTATGCTCCAGTGCCGTCATGACATTGCCGAAAACGACATCCGGCCGCGTGAAGTCAACCATGACCTCAGGTTTCAGCCGCGCGAGCGCTGCCGCCAGGTCTGTTTCCACCAGAATGCC
This sequence comes from Pseudoselenomonas ruminantium, assembly GCF_900113715.1. GTDB lineage: Bacteria > Bacillota > Negativicutes > Selenomonadales > Selenomonadaceae > Selenomonas_A > Selenomonas_A caprae. The sequence continues at coordinate 141,662 of NZ_FOQK01000005.1, forward strand.
ATTGGCCGGCAGGCCCACCAGCGTACCGGTATCGGCTCCGCCATGGATGTCACAAGCTCCCACGAGCTGAAGATCCTTATCCTCCTGCACCGCCTTCAGGACAGCCTGTCCCATGCGCCCGCAGGCACCATTTACGAATACTGTAGTCAAGCTATGCGCCTCCTAGAATTTTTTACGCACAAAAGATAACTTTATTGTATAGTATGTCCGCCAATTATGTCAAGATGTTCTCGACAAAAAGACGGCAAAATCATCACGTTTCGGTGATATTGAGAAATTGCTGCTGATACTGTAACGCCAAGATCGGCAGGATATCACGCACATCGGCCTGGTTCTCCATCGTCTCGAGCGCCGCCCGGCGCGCCAGCAGCAGGATATCCATATCCTGCAGGACATCGGCGATCTTGAGGTCTGGCAGGCCATGCTGCATCGCACCGAAGAACTGTCCCGGCCCCCGCAGCCGCAGATCTTCCTCAGCCAGTTTGAAACCATCGGTGGTCTCCGCCATGATCTGCAGCCGCTCCTTGGCGTTCTCCGTCTTCATCTCCGAGACGAGGATGCAGAAGGATTGATAGGGCCCGCGGCCAATGCGGCCGCGCAGCTGGTGGAGCTGCGCGAGACCGAAGCGCTCGGCATTCTCGATGACCATGATGCTCGCATTCGGCACATTGACGCCAACCTCGATGACTGTCGTCGACACGAGCAGTTTGATCTTGTCCTCATAGAAGTCCTGCATGACCTGCTCTTTTTCCACGGCCTTCATCTTGCCATGCACGAGACCGACAGGCACATCACGGAAAATCCCATAGCGCAGCTCGTCATAGATCTCCTCTGCCGACGGCAGCGGGCTGTCCTCATTCATCTCGATCAAGGGACAGACGACATAAGCCTGCCGCCCTGCCTCAAGCTGCGTAAGCACGTATCGGTAGATGAGTTCGCGTCGGTCAGGCTGCCGCACAAAAGTGCGGATTGGCTGGCGCCCGGGCGGCAGCTCCTGGATCAGCGACACATCGAGGTCACCATAGACGGTCAGCGTCATCGTGCGCGGAATCGGCGTCGCGGTCATGACGAGGACATCCGGCATGAGCTCGCCCTTCTTTTCCAGCTCGGCACGCTGGGCAATGCCGAAGCGATGCTGCTCATCGGTAACGACAAGCCCCAGCTTGGCAAAACGCACGCCTTCCTGGATCAGCGCATGGGTACCAATGACGATATCCACCTCATGGGCAGCAATGGCTGCATACATCTCCTCGCGCTTTTTCTTGGTCAGCCTTCCCGACAAAAAGCCAACGCGGACACCGAGCGGCTCGAGCTGCGCCTTGAAGCCTTCGTGATGCTGGCTGGCCAGGATCTCTGTCGGCGCCATGAGCGCCCCCTGATAGCCATTTTCCACCGTCTTCACCAGCGCCAGCATAGCAATGACCGTCTTGCCCGAGCCTACATCGCCCTGCACCAGGCGCCGCATCGGCACCGGGCTTTCCATGTCCCGGCAGATTTCCCGCCAGACTTTCGACTGGTCATTGGTCAGCTGGAACGGCAGGCTCGCTTCGAGACGATGCACGAGCTCACTCGAAAGCAGATGGCGGATTCCCTTTTTCTTTTCCCGCGACTGCCGTTTGAGGATCAGCAGGCCGCATTGGATCAGATATAGCTCCTCAAAAGCCAGCCGGTTGCGGGCCGCCTTGAGCTCGGTAAAATCCGCGGGGAAATGGATTTTCTGCAGGGCCTCACGGCGTCCCTGCAGCTGGTAGCGCGTGCGGATGTCCGCAGGTATGACCTCAGGCAGCTCAAGCTCCTCCTGCAGGAGCCCGGCCATGGTCTTGCGGAAGAATTTCTGATTGAGCCGTTCCGTTGCCGGATAGACTGGCAGGATGCCGCACATTTCCTCCGGCGTATCCTCGTCGTCCAGGATCTGAAAGCCGCTGAGCTGGCTCATGGCGAACTGGCCGCGGCCGCCATAAGCATATTCGGCCTTGCCGGTCACAAACACACGCCTTCCCGTCTGCAGCTGTTTCTTCAGATATTTCTGGTTGAACCAGGTCACCTGCAGGAAAGCGCTGCCATCGCCGATGAGTGCCGTGAGGATCGTCATGCCGCGCCGCCCCGCCTGGCGCTCACTCACGTTCATGATAACGCCGGAAACCGTCGCACGCTCTCCCGGCTTTAGCTCCGCGATCCTGGTCAGCACGCTCTGATCCTCATAGGTACGCGGGAACCAGGTCAAAAGATCATAGACCGTGCGGATGCCCATGCGGTTGAGCTCTGCCTTTTTCTTCGGGCCAACGCCCTTGACATATTGGATTGAATCTCGTAACTTCACTCGCCATCACCTAAAACATTCGTTTGTTCCCTATCATTTTAGCAAATTACGCCCAGCCCTTCAATGGCAAAACCTGCCGGATACCTTGCCATCCCTGCTGCTACTATTTATAATAGACAAGTCAGGAGGGATTCGATTGATCAAACTAATTGCAACCGATATGGATGGCACGCTGCTCGACGGCAACCATCGGATATCGTCTGAAAACATTGCCGCCATCCGTCAGGCACAGGCCGCCGGCGTCCGCTTTGTCATCGCCACGGGCCGCATCATGGCTGACGTCCGTGCCTTCATCGAAAGCTACGACCTGCATCCCTGCTATCTTACCATGAATGGTGCCGAGCTCCATGATGAGCAGCATCAGCTGCTGCATGCCGCCTACATCGATCATGCGCGCAGCCGCAAGATCTACGAGACCATCGAAAGCTTCCACCGCTTTAACCTGGAAATCTACACCGACCAAGGCCATTACAGTGCCAATTCCCGTCTGCGGACATATCGCGGCCTGCTCGACCGCATGCGCGAAGTGCGCCCCGGCACGACTTTCTTCAAGAACTTCTACTGGGCACTTCGCAATCCCCACTTCCGCAAGCTGCAATACATCCACGACCTCGAAGGCTTCTGGCAGAGCGATATCCACATCGCCAAGTTCATCACCTTCAGCCAGAAGCCTGAGCTGCTCGCAGCACTCAGCGACAAGCTCAGGCAGGAAGTCCCGGGACTGGCACTTTCAGCCAGCTTCCGCACCAACATCGAAATCAACGACGCCAAGGCCACCAAGGGCAATACGCTGCGCGTACTGACCCAACGGCTCGGCATCCGCGAAGACGAAGTCCTCGTGCTTGGCGACGGCACCAATGACCTTTCGATGTTCGAGGCCTTTCCCACCCATGCCACCGCCATGGAAAACAGCGTACCTGCGCTGAAAGAAAAAGCTGCGCACATCACGGCCGACAACCTGCACCACGGTGTTGCCCAGGCCATAAAGCAATATCTATGAAACAAAAAGCTCACCACGCACAATGCGGTGGTGAGCTTTTTTGCTCAGTAGTTGAACTTAGCCTCAAACATGCGATGCCACGGCAGCGTGACCCGAAGGTTTTCCAAAGCAGCATAGGGAGGCAGGTTCTTGACCGCAAACTCGCGCATCAGCGTATTGATGCGGTTCACGATGCCCGTCTCATAGCTTCCCATATTGCTGTATACATCCCAGCGGCGGAAGCCGGCGATGCTGGCCGCCATCTTTGTGCGGACGTTGGCCTGATAGCCCCAGTCATCCAGATAACGTTTGGTCAGCAGGTTGTCACAGGCATCATCCGGCATCCGGCCCGAAAGGAGCCCCGTCGCGATGACAAAGCCCGTGCTGTTCGTCGGCGTATTCCAGCCCGCATAGGCACGGATCTTATAGAGGAGGCCGCCAGCCTGCAGGGATTTGAGCAGCGCGTTATCGGCACCATTGGCAAAGGCAATGTCTGCAATGCCCACAACCTTGCCCGCAGCTACATAATCGTTGACCTGCTGCGTGAAATACTTCGTGGTGCCGCGATCCACACCATTGTTGGCCAGATTCCCCTTGGCCGCCGTCACAAGGTTCGCCTCACCGGTACGTCCATCCTCATTCGTATTGACCAGCAGCACGAAATCTGCGCGCTCCGGCGTATTCACGACCAGACCGCCAGCTGTGCGCACCGAAGCGCGGATGGTAGCATCGATGCGCGTGTCCGAATACCCCGGCACCGTATCCGCACCTTTGCCCTTGTTGTACTGGACATAGATGAACGGGATCTCCTTCTCCGCATCATTGACTGCGCGGCTGAGCAGCAGCGCGCCAAACTCATCGATACCAGCCAGCACCTGATAGCGCGTATCTGGCAGCCCTTTACCGTAATCCTCCAGCAGAAGGCCTTCGTGGTGGGTCTGCGAATATGGCGCGTTGTCATCCTTGCCGACTACCAGATAATCGATGACACCTTGACGTGTCAGATCGACCAGCTGCTCGCTGACCTTGACGTTCTTGGCACGGCGCGCGCGCCAATCCTGCCAGACTTCCTGCGGCACGGCCTGCTCATGCTGCGCCATGGCCTGCTCCTCTTCTGCAGTGAGCCCCTGCAGCGACTTCTTATCAGCCAGAGCCGAGTACTGGAAGATATCCGCACCATACGGCTGATAATATGCTGGCTCCGCATTGCCCGAATACATGCCGCTCTTCGGCGTGCGCATGATGGAATCAAACACATAGAGCTTGAGACGCGGATTCTCCTGCCGCAGCTGGGCAAATTCCTGCACACGCGCGGCCAGCGTCTGTTCCTCAAGCTCATGCTTCCGCGACGGCACCAGGCCGCCATAGACCATCGAGTCTGAGGAGAACATGGCGGCATCAGCGCCGCGGACATTCTCCTTCGCCCACTGCCAAAGCTTATCCGGATCGCCTGGCTTATCCACGCCACCGCTCAAGAGCTCCTGAGGCGGTATGACAACCTCATAGCCCGCAGCCCGTGCGACATCAGCCGTATCCTCACAGGAAATCGGCCGGTTGTCGTGGGGGATGAAAACGAGCCGCCCCTTGCCAGCAGCCGCAGCGCCGCTCAGTGAACAAGCCTGCAGCGCCGTGATGAGCAGTCCGCTCAGCATCATAGCCTTGATTTTCATCGAATCACTCCCTTTTCTATCCATACTATTCTTATTATACAGCAAAAATTTTAAAAATACCTAAAAAAGAGGAACCTCGCTCAGAGGTTCCTCCCATAGGTGAAGATATATCCGTGTCAGCGAATGAATCAGAGCTGCGGGCCTGCAGCGACAAGAGCCTTGCCTGCTTCGTTCGTCGTGTATTTATCGAAGTTCTTGATGAACATCGATGCCAGTTCTTTGGCTTTCTTTTCCCACTCAGCCGGATCAGCATACGTGTTTTTCGGATCGAGGATGTTCGTATCTACACCCTCAAGCTCCGTCGGGACTTCGAGGCCGAAGAACGGGATCTTCTTCGTCGGTGCATTGGCGATAGCACCGCTATGGATGGCATCAATGATACCACGCGTATCCTTGATGGAGATGCGTTTGCCCGTGCCATTCCAGCCCGTGTTGACAAGATATGCTTTCGTGCCATTGGCTTTGACGCGTTTTACGAGCTCCTGTGCGTACTTCGTCGGATGGAGTTCGAGGAACGCCTGTCCGAAGCAAGCCGAGAACGTCGGGGTCGGCTCCGTGATGCCGCGCTCCGTACCAGCAAGTTTTGCCGTGAAACCAGACAGGAAGTAATACTGCATCTGCTCCGGCGTCAGGATGGAAACCGGCGGCAGGACACCAAAGGCATCAGCCGAAAGGAAGATAACGCTCTTGGCAGCCGGTGCAGCGCTGCGATCGTTGACAAAGCCTTTGACCGTTCCTTTGATATGGTCGATAGGATACGATACACGCGTGTTCTCCGTGATGCTCTTATCCGCAAAGTCAATCTTGCCTTTTTCGTCAAGGACAACGTTCTCAAGCAGTGCATTGCGCTTGATTGCGCCATAGATGTCCGGCTCCGACTCCATATCGAGGTTGATGACCTTTGCATAGCAGCCACCCTCGAAGTTGAAGATACCCTCATCGTCCCAGCCGTGCTCATCGTCACCGATCAGCAGGCGTTTCGGATCCGTGGACAGCGTCGTCTTGCCCGTGCCGGAGAGGCCGAAGAAGATAGCCGTGTTCTTGCCTTCCTTGTCCGTGTTTGCCGAGCAATGCATAGCAGCGATGCCCTTGAGCGGCAGGAAGTAGTTCATCATGGAGAACATACCCTTCTTCATCTCACCGCCATACCAGGTGTTGATGATGACCTGCTCGCGGCTCGTCAGATTGAAGACGACAGCCGTATCGGAATGGAGGCCAAGCTCCTTGAAGTTCTCGACTTTTGCCTTGGAAGCGTTGTAAACCGTGAAGTCCGGCTTGAAGTTTGCCAGCTCCTCTTCCGTCGGTTTTACGAACATGTTCGTAACAAAGTGAGCCTGCCAAGCAACCTCAACGATGAAGCGTACAGCCATGCGCGTATCCTTGTTGGCGCCGCAGAAAGCATCGACAACATAGAGCTTCTTGTTGGAGAGCTCTTTCTTGGCGATTTCTTTGCAAGCTTCCCAAGCTTCTTTCGTCGCACGGTGGTTATCGTTATGATAAGCCTCAGAATCCCACCAAACGGTGTCATGGGAGGTCTCATCATCGACGATGAATTTATCTTTTGGGGAACGGCCCGTGAAGATACCCGTCTTGACGTTTACTGCACCGAGCTCCGAAATCTGGCCGATTTCAAAACCAGTCAGACCTTCTTTGGTCTCTTCCTCGAACAACGTCTTATACGAAGGGTTGTGAAGAATTTCCGTCGTGCCCGTGATTCCATACTGAGTAAGATCGATGTTTGCCATTTTACATTCAACCTCTTTCATAAAATGTATTAACTGTTGATAAGGTTTTCACACTTCACTTTCCTTACCACGAATATTATATTAGCTTATTTTTCCATAAATGTCAACTATTTGCATGGTAAAATTTTAAAAATGGCATTTATCGAAATTGTTTGTCAACAAAATAAAACAAACGAAAAACGCAGTATGGATTGCTATTGTTCCCACTGCGTTTCTCGTGTTCATATCATTCTATCATGCCTCAGCAAAGGCCAGCACTGCCTGGCGCATGCCCTCGCATGCACAGACATCATCATGGCGCTGCGCCTTGGTGCGCAAGGATGCCAAGCCCTGCGGCGTCGGATCGTCGTTGAGTTCCTGGAGCCTATCCAGCATCGCGAACTCATCAAGGCCTGCAGTATCCACGCCCAGTGCCTCAAGCACACTGCCGTTGAATTTATACGGACTTGCCGTCGAGGCGATGACCATATAGCGGTCATCCCCCGTCGCCTGCTGATAATTCTCCGCCACCTTCCAAGCCACGGCCGTATGCGTATCCGGCACATAATGCTTGTCTTTGTAGACACGGCCGATGAGTTCCTTGGTATCCGCATCGCTTGTCCAGTCCGCCCAGAAGGTCTGCTGGATCTTCTGCAGCAGCTCTGCGCCGATATCATAGCGGCCCGTTGCCGAGAGCTCCTGCATCCAGCCGGCAACCCTGGCCGTATCGCCAGTCATATGATAGAGCAGACGCTCGAGGTTACTCGAAATCAGGATATCCATCGACGGCGTAATCGTCTTGTAGAAATCGCGGTTGCGGTCATAGACACCGGTGCGCAGGAAATCTGTCAGGACGTTGTTCGCATTCGAGGCACAAATCAGCTTATGGACCGGCAGCCCCATGCACTTGGCATAGAAGCCTGCCAGGATATCGCCGAAGTTGCCTGTCGGCACCGTGAAGTTGATTTCATCCCCCGCCTCGATCTTGCCTGCCTTGACAAGATCTGCGTAGGCACTGAAATAGTAGACGATCTGCGGCACAAGACGACCCCAATTGATGGAGTTGGCCGAGGAAAGTTTGACACCTTTCTTCCCGAGCTCCTCGTTGAAGGCCTTGTCGCTGAAGATGCTCTTGACGCCGCTCTGGGCATCATCGAAATTGCCGCGTACCGCCGTGACATTGACATTCGCCCCTTCCTGCGTGAGCATCTGGAGCTGCTGGATACGGCTGACACCGCCCTCGGGATAGAATACCATGATTTTTATCTGATCGACATCGCAAAACCCCTCAAGCGCTGCCTTCCCCGTATCACCGGAAGTAGCCACAAGAATCAATACCTTATCCTGCTCGCCAGTCTTCTTGAGGGCCGTGCTCATGAGCTGCGGCAAAAGCTGCAGGGCCATGTCCTTGAACGCACTCGTCGGGCCATGCCAAAGCTCAAGTACGCCAAGATCGTCGAATATCCTGACTGGAGCGCGCATTGCCGCATCGAATTTATGATTGCCATAAGCCCGCGCAACACAGCCTGCAATCTCATCAGCCGTATAATCCGTAAGGAACAGTCCCAGCACTTTGGCCGCGCGCTCTTCATAGCTCAGCTCCCCTAGCGATGCGATGAATGCTGCATCAACCTTTGGCATGCTATCGGGCACGAACAAGCCGCCATCCGCTGCGAGTCCCTGGATAATGGCCTGCGCCGAGTCAAGTTTCACGCCATTGCCTCTCGTGCTGCTATATTTCAAATCAACCGCCTCTTTCTTTTCCATACTATTATAAACTGCTCATCTTTTGCGCCTGACATCCGTCAGAAATTGGTTCTAGACTGTATTCGAGGTTTATTATATCATATATGAAAGGCGAATCCTATAGAAAATATAAGATTGTCGGCTGAGAAAAAACTTTTTTCTCGATATTTTACATTATATTTTAAAATTACATGATTTATACTGAGTTATGTAATTATTAAGGAGTGTTTTACCCTTGTTGAAAATTGCTATGGGCCAGATGGAAGTCATCCCGGGCCATCCTGACCAGAATACCGCCAAAATCCTTGCCATGATCGCTGAATCCAAAGAACAAGGCGCCGATATCGTCATCTTCCCTGAAATGGCTGTTCCCGGCTACCTGCTCGGCGACACCTGGGAGCAGTCCTCGTTCCTCAAGGATTGCGAAAGCTATGGCCAGGATATCATCGCTGCCTCGACGGGCATCACGGTCATCTTCGGCAACATCGCAGTTGACTGGTCAAAAAAGAACAACGACGGCCGCGTCCGCAAATACAACGCCCTGTTCACAGCACAGGACGGCAAGCTCATCCAGCCTGACAACATGCCGTATCCATACGTCATCAAGACCCTGATGCCCAACTACCGGGAGTTTGACGATACCCGTCACTTCTTCAGCCTGCAGAAGCTCGCCCGCGAGCTCGGCACCACCCCTGACCAGCTGCTCTCACCAGTGACGGTCAAAATCAAAGGGCAGCGCTGCCGCATCGGCTGCCTGCTCTGCGAAGATGGCTGGGGCGATAACTACGAGCTGGAACCATTTACGCTGCTTGGCCGCCACAAGCCTGACTTCTTTGTCAACATCTCGGCCTCGCCCTATACCCTCGGCAAGAACGACAAGCGCAATCGCGTTTTCGGGGCACAGGCCCAGCAGGCCGGGGTCCCGCTCTTCTATGTCAATGCCATCGGCCTGCAGAACAACGGCAAGACCATCTACACCTTTGACGGGTCAAGTACGGCGTACAACGCCCAGGGCCATGTCGTTGCCGTCGCACCAGAATACCAGGAAAACCTGGCCCTTATCGATATGGGGCAGATTGACAAGTCAAAGCCAGTTGACAAGTCAACGGAAAAAGACATCGCGCATATCTATCGCGCACTCCACTACGGCGTCAAACGCTTCCTCGAAAACATCCATATGAAAAAAGTCGTCATCGGCATCTCGGGCGGCATCGACTCAGCGGTCGCCGCTGCCCTCTACGCCAAGATCATCGGCCCTGAGAACCTGCTGCTCGTCAACATGCCGAGTGTCTTCAACTCCGCGACCACCAAGGGACTCTCCCAGCAGCTGGCCAACAACCTCGGCTGCCAGTACATGATTGTCCCGATCCAGCAGTCCGTCGACCACACGGTTGACCAGCTCGAGCACACGCTGATGACATATCTGGCCGACGGCAGCATCAGCAATCTCACCGTTTCTTCGTTTGTCACCGAGAACATCCAGGCGCGCGACCGCAGCGCCCGCGTGCTCGCAGGTGCCGCAGCAGCCTTCGGCGGCGGCTTTACCTGCAATGCCAACAAAGCCGAAACAACGGTCGGCTACTCAACGCTCTACGGCGACCAGTCGGGCTTCCTCGCTGCACTGGCTGACCTCTGGAAACATCAGGTCTACGCACTGGCCTACTATATGAACGAAGAAGTCTATGGCCGCGAAGTCGTGCCCCAAGGCATCATCGACATCGTGCCCAGCGCAGAGCTCTCCAGTGCCCAGAACGTCGACGAGGGCAAGGGCGACCCCATCAAATATCCATACCATGACTATCTGTTCCGCTCATTCATCGAGCGCTGGGAAAAAGCTGCGCCGCAGGACATCCTCGAATGGTATGCAGCTGGCACCGTCGAAGAAAACCTCGGCTGTGCGCCAGGCCTCGTCGCCAAGTACTTCCCTACGGCTGCCGATTTCATCGCCGACCTCGAACGCTGGTGGAATCTCTTCTGCGGCATGGCGATCGCCAAGCGCATCCAGGCACCGCCAATCCTGGCCGTCAGCCGCCGCGCCTATGGCTTCGACCACCGCGAAGCCCAGAACGGCCCCTACTATACGCGCCGCTATCGCGAGCTCAAAGCGCAGCTGCTTGCTCGCTGACCAGCATGACACAACCGAAAAAGCCACGGGCTTATCCAGCTTGGTGTGCTCCCCGTCAAGTGGACAGGTAAAAAAATAAAAATATTCATTGCTGCTCGCAACTAATGCGAGCAGCTTTTTTCATGCAACTCCAACCAGTTTTTCGTGGTACTCACTTGGGGTTCGTATGCCTAAATGACGCTGTGGTCTGTCATAAGTGTAATATCTTATATATTCCTCAATTGACTCAACCAACTCTTGCCGGGAAGTAAATCTGCGCCTGTAGTACATCTCGCGCTTCAAGATACCCCAGAAGCCTTCCATGGGGCCATTGTCTAGGCAATGTGCTACACGGGACATGCTTTGTGTCATACCAGCCTGTTCAATTTTGGCGCGGAA
>NZ_FOQK01000011.1 GCF_900113715.1 Pseudoselenomonas ruminantium
GAAATCTCTGTACTTAAATATAACTCTACAGCATTTACTTTGAATTGAAAAGAATAGGTTTCATTTTTTCTTGACCGCTGAAGCCCATCTTTCCCCATTCTACGATATTTTCCGACCCACGCTTGAATGCATTTTGAGGAAGGGATATCATATTTTTTTGTTAAGGCAGTATATCCTATATGTCCATTCAAATACTCTTGGACTACCTTACATTTAAATTCTGCACTATATTTTGCCATAAAAAGACCCCCATAAGTTAGATTCCTTGGTCTAACTTATGGGGGTCTCTACAGATACTGCAAATCCCAGCGTTCCAATTATTTCCATGCAAAAAGCCGCCCCGAAGGACGGCCATCCGTTAGTAATGCCCTTTAGACTGGGCAATTTCTATGTTGTTTTCTTTTACGCGGTACACAAGCCTGTTTTCATCAACAGACCATTTTTTACACATCAATGAGCTCATGCTCCTCTCCGCCCCCCGCGTCCAGCTCTGCAATCGATTCAGCAAGAATGCAGAATTCACCGAGGTAAAAGCTGAAGAACCGAAAGCCCCTCTCAAGAGCGACCCGATTTTGGTCTGATGAGCCATAATTAATTGCTAGGCGTAGTGAAAAAAATTTTATTTTCTTCTAAACACTTTCCCTACTTCGGGGATATAAAGAACAGAAAGCAAGATAACAACACGCTAAGATGTGAGGAGGAAAATAAAATGGACAAGAAGTTCATGAACAAAATGGACGATATGGAACTGGACATGGTAGCTGGTGGAGGTTTATTTGATACTCTCAAAGAAGCTATCAAACAAGTCTCTAAACCGCCTGCAAAGACATTGAAAGGATTAATTGAGACTGCTATTGACGGTCTGGGATATGACATAGTACCAAAACTGATTGGCAAATTTTATAAGAAGGTGTGCGGCTGAAGAACCAGACAGAGGGCATATCATCAGAATGTGAGGAGGAAAATAAAATGGACAAGAAATTCATGAACAAGATGGACAACATGGAAATGGACAAGGTATCTGGTGGGAAAATTTTTCCTCGTCCTCGTCCTGGTTGCCATGACAGTAATGCAAATTCTATGGCAGCAAACGTAGATGAAACACAAATGAAACTCCCTATCGGTGGTGGTCATAAAATTATTCTGGCAGCAAAAGGTAAATAATAGCGATATAGGCTAAGTCGTGGCAGAGGGCATATCATCAGATGTGCTTTCTTTTTTTGTGTTTCAGAAGGAGGAAGTGATTAATGCTGATACAAAAAAGAACAAGTAGCCGCCACTCGCCCACCAATAAGGGGCGGACGCACCTGCTTACCTGTTCTTTATTGTATTATACCATGCAGGGTCTATTGCGAGCAATAAATAATTATACAGCCGCACAGAAACGGCGGATCTCTCCCAAGCGCTTATAAAGATGTTTGCCCGGACAAAGGGTGTCATTCAAATCACGATGCCCGACAATCACGCCTTTCTGCCTGGCATCCAAGTCATATTTCCGGCACAGCCAGCGGCAAAGTTCCTTGACAGCATCCATCTGCGCCTCTGTCGGCTTCCCGATTTCGAAATTTCCCGCCAAGCATATCCCCACAGATTTCTTGTTATAATGCGAAGCATGCGCCCCCACTGCCTCAGGGCGCCGCCCCTGCTCGATCATGCCATTCTTGCGGATCAGGTAATGGTAGCCGATTCCGGCCCATTTCCTTTCCTGCTGGTGGAATTTATGGATAGCCGCCGCCGTGGAATCCTTATCCTCATTCGGGAAGCCGGTATGATGAATCACCAAAAACTCCGTACCGGGGCGCTCTTCATATTCCGTAAACTGGAAAAAGCGCTTATAAATCATCGGTTCATAATAAGCCGCTTCTGCCAGTTTTTGCCCGCCTGCCATCTGCCCCAGCAATAACGCCGCACTATAATATAAAAACTCACGTCTGTTCATAAGCTATTCCCCCTATCCGGCGAAAAATCAGCCTGGCATTTAACTTTTGTTTTTCTGGCGCAATAACGAGGGAATCACCCCCAGAAAACAAAGCACGGAAAAGAACAAGAACGCCAGCGAGATATTGCGGCTAAGCGAGGCCACAGGCGAAAGCGGCGGCCAGGAAATGGCCAATAGCAGCGTGACCAGTGCCATGCTGAGTACCTGCCCGCCCAGGCGCATGGTGCTCAAAAGCGATGAGGCCATGTTGTAATACTTGCGCGGCAGGGAGCTCATGATGGCGTTGTTGTTCGGCGCCGCGAAGAAGGCAAAGCCGATGCCGATGATAAGGATGCTCGGAATGACAGGCCAAAGCAGCTGCATCTTGGTAATCGCCGCCAAGGCAATGAGCCCCACCGTGATGATGGCCATGCCGAGGGAGCAGAGCACAGCTGCGGGCTTGCGGTCCGACAGCGAGCCTGCCAGTGGCGAGAGCAACATCATCAGCACCGGCTGGGCCAGCAGGATAAAACCTGTCGTCTTGGCGCTGATCGAGAGGATACTCTGCAAGTAGAGCGACAGCAGGAAGCTTATGGCAAAGGTCGCACTGTAGTTGAGCATGGCCGTAAGACACGAAAGCGTAAATTCGCGGTTTTCGGTAAACAGGCTGACTGATAGTTTTGGCATTTCCCGAGCCGGTGCAGCTGCGCCGGCCATATGCTTGAGCACTTTCAGGGCCACCACCAGGACGAGTCCTGCATAAAGCGCCATAAACCAGAACAGGCTGCGCCAGCCAAGACCATCGTTCATAAACCCACCAATAACGGGGCCGAAAGACAGCCCCGCGTAGACCACTGAAACCATCCAGCCCATGGCCTTGCCGCGGTTCTTGCCCGGGTAGGCATCAGCCAGGATCGATGTGCTCGTCGCAAAGATCATCGACGAGCCGATGCCCTGCAAGGCCCGGGCGCTAAGCAGCAGCGCAAAGGAATCAAACACGGCAGGCAGCAGGGAAAACAGCATGAACAGAAGATTCCCCAGCTCAAAGACGCGCACCTTGCCCCAGCGGTCAGCGGCCCGACCCATAGGCAGCAGGAACAGGAAAGAAGTGATGAGATACGACTCGATCACCCAGCTCAGCGTGTCCGCTCCCACCTGATACTCCTGCCCGATCGCTGGCAGCGACAGGATCAGGGCGCTACCGGAAAAGGGCGTCAAAAACGATGCCATCATGATGACGGCTAGTATCTTACGGCTATCCATACGCATGCAAATCTCCCATCAGGCCAATGATTCCAGTAGTATTCTGACATTTTCGGTGCTGTACTCAATCTGCTCCGACCAGCGGCGGATTGACTCGTCAAGTTGACCGGTCAATTGCTCGCTCAGATAGATATAGTCCGTATTGAGCTGTGCATAGGAAAGCACCGCCCCCATACCATACACGGGCACATGCTCGAGGGCGCGATACAGGATGTATTGATAGATGCGGTCAAAGACCTGCGGCACGCCAGCATCCGCAGCCAGCTGCATCTCCCGCAGCTGCGCCAGCTGGGCCGTCCACGCTGCATCTATGGGCTCGGTCTGCTGCAGGCAGTCCAGCACAAAGACCGCATCCTCCCTGGTGAGACCCCGCTGGTAGCACAGGTCCTCTGCTGGCAGCTGCAGCCCCAGCTGCTGCAGCAAGCTAGATAGCGTGACCTTGGTGCCATCTTCGTCGTGAAAGGACAACGGCCCAGAGCCTGCCAGCAGCAGCTCGCAGCTTTTCTCGCAGCTGAGCCCGACACCAGCCAGTTCATAGGGGCCCACCGTCACGAAGAAGCGCGGATGATTGGTGCAGATGTCGCAGAGCACGGACTCGCCTGCCGTGCGGATGAGCTCGCAAAGGCCATCCGCACGCAGGAAGGGGCAGCGGTCATCTGCGCGCAGGCGGAACTGCCAGGTGCCAGCGACCGCGATGATATTTTCGCGGATGGTATCGCCAAGAGCCCCTGGAAGTGTTTGGTACTTTCCCGCAGTCTTTTCATCAATATCGATCTCCCAGCCGGCACAGCAAGTATGCTGGCACTTGTCCGCCTTGCACTGAAAGTCCTTATAAAAGTCCGGATAAATCGTCACCAAGCTCAAACCGTTACCTCGCCTGCCAAAACCTTTTTGTAATCCTCATAGTTCTTGCGCAAAAGCTCCGGCGTATTGAGCTCATAGGGACATTTCGTCGTACACTTACGGCAGTTCAAACAGCCTTCGATCTTTTTCATCTCGGCCTGCATCTCCGGCGTCAGCCAGGCCTCCGACGGCGCGCGGCGCAGCATCAGCGACATGCGGGCACACTGGTTGATCATGATGCCCGCCGGACACGGCATGCAATAGCCGCAGCCACGGCAGAACTCCCCGCTGAGCTCTTTCTGCTCGTTTTCGATATAGGCAGCAAGCTCCGCATCCATGGCCGGCGTTTCTTGCATATAGGAAAGCCACTCGCTTAGCTCCTGCTGGCGCTGGATGCCCCAGATGGGCAGGACATTGTCATACTGCGCGATATAGGCCATGGCTGCTGCGGAGCGGTTGATGAGCCCGCCCGCAAGCCCTTTCATCGCGATAAAACCGACATTTCTTTCCTGGCAGAGCTTGACGAGCTTTATCTCCTGCTCCGAAGCCAGATAGCTGAACGGGAACTGCAGCGTCTCGTACAGGCCCGACTCCACGCATTCAAATGCCACTTTGATCTTATGCGCGGTCACGCCGATATGACGGATCTTGCCCTGCTGCTTGGCCGCCAGCATCGCCTCGTACATGCCCGAACCATCGCCGGGGCGCCAGCACTGGTCAGCGCAGTGGAACTGGTAGACATCGATGCAGTCCGTCTGCAGCAGCCGCAGCGACGTCTCCAGATCCTGCCAGAAGCCTTCGGGCGTCTTGGCATGGGTCTTCGTCGCGAGGAACACCTTATCCCACATGCCATGGAATGCCTCGCCGAGCTTTTCCTCACTGTCACTGTAAGCGCGCGCCGTATCAAAATAGCGCATGCCGCCCTCGTATGCTGCCCGCAAAAGCTCTACGGCCTCCGCCTTCGTCACACGCTGAATCGGCAAAGCACCAAAGCCATTCTGCGGCACTGTGATGCCCGTTGTCCCTAGCGTCACCTGTCTCATGCTCACTGCCTCCCTCATATATACACACAAAGCTTAGCTCTTACTATCAATTATACCAAGATTCCCTCTCAACGCCCAAATATTTTTACAAATCTTATGCTCATTATATTGTCTGAACTTTCAATTAATGGTATAATTATATGTAGTAGTCTTTCCTGCATCTGCACCGTGCAAAGGAGGGATCAATATGAGCGGCATCGGTGCAATCAACGGGTCATCCAGTATCTGGAGCCTGGCTGCGTCGGGAATCTCAGCTATCCGGGCAGCAGCAGCAATAACGGATTCATCACAGGAGGCTCCAACCAAACGCGACGTACCTGCGGAACGTGAAACTGTGGATAGTGCCACGATTACCAAGCGTATGTCTGATGGAGCTATGGTTGTTTTGACACTTCATGGCGATAATGTGGTAACTTCGCATACCTATTCGCGCACCGGCAAGAACTTGACGCTCGCTACGAACTACTCGCCAGGAGAGCAGCGCGAAATCCGCCACTATCAGAACAATATGGACAGCGTTTTAGCTGGCTCTTTTATCAATATCACCGCTTAACACAAGCATCAAGGATTCGATGAGGGGCAAATGCAGGAAAACTACACAAAGCCGCTAGCAACAACATGCCAGCGGCTTTTTTGTATTTATCCCCTTTTTCCGTTATAATAGACCTATTGCATTTCAAAAAGAAAACGAGGTATCCCCATGAACGCAAAACTCCCCCAGGCCTATTTCAGCAAGCTGCTGCGCGCCATCGTCGAGTTCGACATGATTAAGGATGGCGACCATATCCTGCTCGGCATCTCCGGCGGCAAGGACAGCATCTTCCTCGCCTATGCCATGAAGATTCTGCAGCAGCGCCTGCATAAGAAATTCGCGCTTTCGGCACTGACCATCAATCCGATGTTCAAGGACAAAGACGGCCAGCCCGCTTTCTTCGACATCAACCGCGCCCGCACCTTCATGGAGGAGCTCGGCATCCCCTATGATGTCATCGATGTCGATATCGAGGGTGCCATGGCCGAGACCGACTACAAGAGCCCCTGCTTCACCTGTGCCTTCTTCCGCCGCGGAGCCATGAACCGCTACGCCAGCGAGCACGGCATCCACAAGGTCGCCTATGCCCATCACAACGACGACGCCGTCGAGACCTTCTTCATGGGCATGCTCTACTCGGGACAGCTCCATACCTTCACGCCGGTCACCTACCTTGACCGCACGGATGTCACCGTCATCCGCCCGCTCATCTACTTCCGCGAGCAGGAAATCATCGACGCCCAGGCGTTCCACGGCTTCGATCCGGTCAAGAACCCCTGTCCGCACGATGGCAATACGAGCCGCCAGACGATAAAGGAGCTCATCGCGCGCCTTGACCAGTCCATCCCCGACTGCTACAATCACCTCGCCGCGGCCATGCGCGAAGGCTCGCTCGGCCAGCTCTGGCCGGCGGCACAAAGCCGCAAGGAAATGCGCGAGACATACTACCGCTATATGGGCAATAACATCAAACAGAAATAACCTCTTTATCGCCGTCAGTGTCCCCAGACCTGCTCGGCGATTTCTTTTACCAGCGCAAGTTTTGCCCACTGCTCTTCCTCGGTCAGCTTGTTGCCGATCTCACAGGAAGCAAACCCGCACTGCGGGCTAAGATACAAACGCTCCAATGGCACATACTTTGCCGCCTCATGGATGCGGGCAATCACAGCCTCCTTGTCCTCAAGCTGCGGCGTCTTCGTCGTAATCAGCCCGAGCACGACCTTCTTATCGGGCGAGACCTTGGCCAGCGGCGCAAAACCGCCCGAACGCTCATCATCATACTCGAGGTAGAGCGCATCGACATGCTCCTGCGCAAAGACGTAGTCAGCCACCGCATCATAAGGGCCGCTCGTAAAGTAGGTCGAATGATAATTGCCGCGGCAGATATGCGAATTGATGACCATATCCGCAGGCTTACCCGCAAGCGCCAGATTGTTCACCGTGAGCAGCTGGCGCTTGACTTCCTCCAGATTGAGCCCCAAGGCCTCATAGCGCTGCTTGGCCGCATCGCCGACGACAGCGCCCCAGGTGCAGTCATCAAACTGCAGATTGCGGCAGCCCGCTGCGTAAAACTCTGTGATGACCTCGCGATAGGCAGCGGCGATATCGGCGATGAGCTCGTCATCAGTCGCATAGATTTTCCGCGTCGCCGCGATATTCTGCGGGATGATGAACTGCTGATACATCTGCGCCGGCGCCGGAATCGTATACTTGGCCACCGTCTGCTCATCCTCGAACTGCTTGAGGAAGCGGAAGTATTCGACAAACGGATGCGCCTTGGCCTTGATTTTGCCGACGAGCCACGTCTCATCGAGCGCAGCGACCTCCCCATTGAATTGGACGCCGCCGCCTTCCTTATGGGCAACGCCTTCAAAGCCCCACATGAAATCGAGATGCCAGTAAGCCCGGCGGAACTCGCCATCGGTTATCACATGGAACCCTGCGGCCTTCTGCTTGGCGACTACAGCGCGCACGGCCTCATCGGTCACAGCATCAAGCTCCGCCTGGCTGAGCTTCCCCTGCTTGAAAAGCTGACGCGCCTCCTTCAGTTTCGCCGGGCGCAGGAAACTCCCTACAAAATCATAACGGCACGGTGTATAGATTGTCTTCATGATCCATCATCCTTTCGGTATCTTTTTTGTTGCTGCTCTTATGATAAGGAGTTCCGGTCTTTCTGTAAAATACATAAAACATCGCTTTGTTCATAGAAAAAATCTATGGCAGATGCTATAATAGCGCATAATACCATCATGCACAGGAGGCAGATCATGACACTCAAACAACTTCTCTACGCCGTGACGATCGCCGAGACCGGCAACATCACCGAGGCCGCCAAAAAACTATTCATCGCGCAGCCGAGCCTTACCGCTGCGATCCAGTCCCTCGAGCAGGAGTATGGCATCACGATTTTCTCGCGCTCCAACAAAGGCATCGAAGTAACCCCTGCCGGCGATGAACTCCTAGGCTACGCCCGCCAGATCCTCGAGCAAGCCGACCTCATGCACGAACGCTATCTCGGCCAGTCGCCGCTCAAGCAGCATTTCTGCGTCTCGTCGCAGCATTATTCATTTGCGGTCGAAGCCTTCGTCGAACTCATACGCCGCTATGATGGCAGCAAATACGAATTCCACATGCGCGAGACGCAGACCTACGACATCATCGATGACGTCGCCCATCGCCGCAGTGAGACAGGCCTTCTCTACCTCAATACCTTCAACCGTTCCATCCTCCTCAAGACGCTAAAGGAAAACAATCTGGCCTTCACCCCGCTCTTTACCGCCAAGCCCCATGTCTTTATCAGCAAGAACAGTCCGCTCGCCCACAAAGCGCAGCTCACGCTTGCCGACCTTGCCCCCTATCCACGCCTTTCCTATGAGCAGGGCAGCCACAACTCATTCTATTTCTCCGAAGAGATTCTAAGCACCGAAACCGTCGACAAGGAAATCGTCGTCTGCGACCGCGCCACCCTCTTCAACATGGTGATTGGCCTCAACGGCTATACCATTTGCAGCGGTGTCATCAGCGAAGAACTCAACGGCTCGAACATCATCGCCCGCCCGCTCGCTGTCGATGACTACATGGAAATCGGCTACATCCTGCCAAAAAGCACGCGGCCCTCGCGGCTGACGCAAACCTACCTCACCATCTTGAAAGATTTAATCGAAACCTAATCGAAAAAGCATTGACCTATATAGTCAATAAGACTATACTATACATAGTCAAACAGACAATAAATAAAAAAGTCACACAGACTACAACAAAAGGTACGAACCCAGTCTGTCAGGAAATGAGGTGTTTTCATGGATCAGGAACAAACAGCGGCGGAGAAAGCCTTCCTCGACCAATATGACGTGTCAAAATACGAGCGGCCTTCCGTCACAGCCGATGTCATCATCTTCACGATGGACGATGACAACGAGCTCAATATCCTTTTGATCAAGCGCGGCAATCATCCCTACAAGGATTATTGGGCCATCCCCGGAGGTTTTCTGGAAACCGGCAGGGAATCGATTGACGAAGCCGCAGCCCGCGAACTCTACGAGGAAACCGGCATAAAGGCCGACGATGGCATCGACCTGCGGCAGCTCATCACGGTCGGCACCCCCGACCGCGACCCGCGTACCCATGTGGTCAGCGTGGTCTACACCGCACTGGTGCCCAAAGGACTGCTCCAGCCCAAGGCCGGCGATGACGCCAAAGAAGCAAAACTATTCAAGATACGCAAGGGCTATGACGAAAACGGCGACCTTTCCATCTATTTCGTCGGCGATAAATGCTCGCTCACGATGAAGAACATCGCCTTCGATCATGAAGACCTGATCATAACGGCGCTAAAGCGCCTGCGCGGGCGGCTGAACTATACCGACGATGCCTTCTCTCTGCTGCAGGACAAAGACCGCTTCGATATCTTAGAGCTGTTGCGCATCCATGAGGCCATCCTGTTCCAGAAGCTCGACAAGCCGAACTTCCGCCGCATGTTCATGCGCGACTACCTTGGCAAACACCGCGTCAAGGAACTTGGCCAATACGCCCAGGAAGGCAAACGCAAAACGACGCTGTACAAGTATTTACCCAGCAATCGTGATATTTGAAAGGACGGAAAGAAAATGAGCACGAAAAAGATTCTGATTGTCGTAGATATGCAGGTTGATTTCATCGATGGTGCCCTTGGCTCCAAGGAAGCTGCCACCATTGTTTCCCCTGTATGTCAAAAGATTGAAACGGCCAGACAGAATGGCGACATTCTCATCTTCACGCGTGATACGCATCACGAAGACTACCTGGACACCGAGGAGGGCAAGCACCTGCCTGTCCCCCACTGCCTCAAGGACTCAGCTGGCTGGCAGATTGACAAGCGCTTGCCCATAGCCGAGGGCGATACCATCATCGATAAACCGACGTTTGGCTCGCTTGCCCTTGGCAACCTGCTGCAGCAGAAATATTCTTCCACCGTCGAGTCCATCGAGTTCATCGGTCTCTGCACCGATATCTGCGTGCTCTCCAACGCCGTCATCGCCAAAGCGGCACTGCCGGACGTCCCCATCGTTGTCGATGCAGCCTGCTGCGCAGGTGTCACGCCAGAGTCCCACGATACAGCCCTTGCAGCCATGAAAACCATCCAGGTGAACGTCCTTCACCAGGGACAGGAGCCTTGGCGGAAATAAACCGAAAATAATCTCTATATGATTGAGGAGGAAATAGCCATGAAGTTCAACCAGATCATCCACTCGCTGCTCGAAACCGATCTCTACAAGTTCAGCATGGGCCAGGCCATCTTCCATCAAGCCAGCGAATACGAAACCACCTGGACCTTCAAATGCCGCAATAAGGACGTGCAGTTCACGCCGGCAATGGTCGCAGAAATCAGGGAACAGCTAAAGGCCTACTGCACCTTGCGCTTTACCGAAGAAGAACTCAGCTATCTTGCTGGCATCAAATGGCTAAAGAAATCCTATATCAATCACCTGCGCCTCTGGCGGCCAAACTTCGCGGACTTCACCATCGAAGCTGGCGGTGCCTGCGGCCTTATCATCGAGACCAACGGCACACTGCTTGACACGTCCATGTATGAGATCCCGACGCTGGCCATCGTGAACGAAGTCTACTACCGCTTCCGCCCCGACTACGAGGCCCTCGTCGCCGATGCCAAGGAGCGCACCCGCAAGAAAGCCGATATGCTGCGGGCCGGAAACTACTGGCTGCCCGTCTTCTCCGAGTTTGGCCTGCGCCGCCGGCTCTGTGCCGAGGTACAGGAATATGCCATTGAGCAATTCGCTGACCTTGACCGCAGCGATGTACTGCGCTCCTGCTTTGTCGGCACTTCCAACGTCTATCTGGCGAAAAAATACGGCGTGAAGCCTGTGGGCACGATGGCCCATGAATGGATCATGTGCATGGGCCAGGGCAACCATCTCTACAATCCCGCCTACTCCAACAAAGTCGCCCTCGAAGCCTGGGTAAAGGAATACGGTGTCGACAACGGCATTGCGCTAACGGACACCATCACCACCGACTGCTTCCTGCGCGACTTCGATAAGACCTTGGCCACCTTGTTCAGCGGCGTCCGCCACGACTCCGGCGACCCCTTTACCTGGGGCGACAAGCTCATTGACCACTACACGCGGCTCGGCATCGATCCCGCCACCAAGACCCTGCTGTTCTCCGATTCGCTGGACTTTGCCAAAGCCGATAAGATTGCCCGCTATTTCCAGGGCAAGGCCAAGACCGCCTTTGGCATCGGCACCTATATTTCCAACGACACCTACGCCGAGCCATTGAACATCGTCATGAAAGTGACCAAATGCAACGGCCAGGACGTGGCCAAGATATCCGACACGCCGGGCAAAGGCATGTGCAAGAACCAGGAATACGTCGACTATCTGCAGCGGGCCATCGACTGGCGGCTAAGGCACAACGACTGAGGGAGGCAGCTATCATGAAACAGGCATATCCAAGATTCCAGGCAGCGAAAGACAAACAGAAAATCGTCGTCTTTCTCCAGAACTGGTTCAGCAAGAACGGCCCCGAGGCCCAGGCAGTAGTCGGCATCTCAGGCGGCAAAGACTCCTCCGTGGCCGCCGCCCTCTGCGTGGAGGCACTGGGCAAAGACCGCGTCATCGGTGTCCTGATGCCCAACGGCATCCAGGCAGACCTTGATGATGCCCTGAGCCTCGTCAAACATCTCGCCATCCGTTACCGCATCGTAAATATCGGCACGCCCTATAAAGAAATGCTAAAAGCCCTGCAATACACCGAAGCCGTAACCCACAACAACTTCTACTTCTCCGTCACCGATGCCCTGCAGCAGAATCTCCCGCCACGGCTCCGCATGGCAACGCTCTACGCCATCGCCCAGGGCATTCCAGGCGGCGGGCGCGTCATCAACACCTGCAACCGCTCCGAAGACTATGTCGGCTACAGCACCAAATACGGCGACAGTGCCGGCGACGTCGCGCCGCTGGCCGCCTACACTGTCGATGAAGTGCTGGCCATCGGGCAGGAACTCGCTCTCCCCGCCCACCTTCTCCACAAAGCCCCTGCCGATGGTCTCTGCGGCAAGACCGACGAAGACAACCTCGGCTTTACCTACGCCGTACTCGACCGCTACATCAAGACCGGCAGCTGCGAAGACGAAACCATCAAAAAAAAGATCGACCATCTCCACGCCTGCAACAAACATAAACTAGCGCCCATGCCCATGGTGGCAAGATAACAAAGGGTAAGAAAAAACCACGCAACAGTTGTCAGAAAACTTCTGTTGCGTGGCTTTTTTCTGCGGCAAACGCTTTGTTATTCGTAGGTATTCAATTTCTTGTCGGCATAGATTTTCGTGCCTTTAATGGAGGCATCCAGCGAAAGCCCTTTCTTGGTCATCTGATATACCCAGATACCCTTGGCCGCAATCGAGGCGCCCTCTACGGCACCGCCAGCCTGCCCGTCACTTGCCGAAGCATCGGCCGCACTGGCAAACTTGATATCGCCTGCGATAAAGGACTGCCAGGCCTGCTCCGTGCCGATGACGAAAATCAGGTCGTACTCTTTGACCCCCAGGCCAAGGCCCAGCCCCAGCTCCTTCATGCGCATGTATTTTTTCTCGCCGGTCTTATTATTCACGGCGAGCCCGCGGCCATGAGCATCGCCGAAAAGCCCGAGCTTCATGCCCGTATTGCTAAGCGTAGCATATGCGTAGCAATCCCGGATGACCGCCCTTGACGAAGGGACTTTGGCATACAGGTTTTCGAGCGCCTTGGCCGACAACGCTTCGATCTCTGTCCGTTCTTTCTGGATCTTAGCCGGATTGGCCGCTAAAGCCGTGGCCGGCAGCAGGCACAACATCAGCACGGCCAGCAGCCATAGTGCCGTTCTCTTCTGCAAGGTTTGTCTCATACTTTCACGCTCCTTATCGCTTCAAAAGGCCTTATTCTTCTTGAATCTGGCTGTAATCCAAACCACCAGGCAATACATGACGGGAATCAGGAAGATTCCCAGTATGGTAGCAAAAATCATGCCGCCTACTACCGCCGTTCCCATGCTGTTCCTATCGCAGCCCAGCGGCCCCCTGCCCATCAATCGGATTGATAGATGGTACGGCTCAAGAGATCCGCACAGGATACACAGCCGTCGGGGCAGTAGCTGCCGGTATCCATCAGCACCAGTCTGCCATGATTCAGCCATTGCGGCTTGGCCGCATAGCCTAAATACTGTACCGGCGTATGTCCCAATACGATAACCGTTTCGCCTTGATGCAATTCCGGATGATTCGCCAAAGACCTTCCCCATAGCAGCACATTCTGATCCTGTTTAGAAAGCGGCAGCCCTGGATCACAATCTGCATGCATGAACCAATACGTCTTACCGGCTGCCGATAGTTCCGTACACAGCGGCAGCCGCTCAACCCATTCAATCCAAGCACGGGTCAACGCTTCCCCGCGCCCAGATTCCTTGATTTTGTCACACGTAACCCGCCCGCCATTGTCCAGCCACATCTGCCTTGGGGATGAAAGCCACTCCCAAAAGCCCTTTTTCTCTGCCGGCATAGCATAATGGGCATCCCGAAACATCTGTTCATGATTTCCCCGTAAGAAAATCATCCCCTTGGTTTCCTGGTGCGCCAGGATAAAATCCATCAGCGGAACAGGCTTATCGCCGCGGTCAAGATAATCGCCCAAAAAGACCATAAGATCCCTTTCGGGATTGAATCTTACTTTCGCAAACAGGGACTGGAATTTGTCCCATTGCCCATGAATATCGCCAACGACCAATAACCGTTCTATTTTCATTGCCTTTCATCTCCCAGCCATCACGCCGACTTCGCTATCCTGTCTATTACCTATATTATAGCCCCAGCAACACCCCCTGGCTATAGCCGGATTGACATGTCAAATCCGCACCCCAGGCAGGAAAAATGCCGCCGGCAAAAGAACTACATAGGAAAGAAAGAAACAAACAACAGCAAGGAGGAACACACGATGTCCGTACTACAAGATATCCTGGCGGTCAACGCCTCATTCTGCGCCGCCCCACCGATGGACTATACGCAGGAAGACCACCAGCAAAGCAAACTGCCCCAGAAACAGGTAGCCATCATTACCTGCATGGATACCCGGCTGGTCAATTTCCTCGAACCCGCTTTAGGCCTGGCCCGCGGGGATGCCAAGGTAATCAAGACAGCAGGAAACTCCGTAACAGGCGTTTTCGACGGCACCATCCGCAGCCTTATGGTCTGTATCTATGAGCTCGGTGTGAAGGAAATCCTCGTCATCGGCCACCACGAATGCGGCATGTCCAAGACCACCTCGCAAAGCCTCACCAAGGCCATGCTCTCACGCGGCGTCCCCAAAGAAGCCATCCACATGATTGCCAAGGAACTAAAAGAATGGGCCGACGAATTCCAGCATCCCGAACAAAACGTCATCGACACCGTCGAAGCCATCCGCTTGAATCCCTTGATCCCTGCCGACGTCCCTGTCCACGGACTGATCTTCCATCCGCGAACGGGAAAACTGGATGTCATCATAGAAGGCTATGATTATGCAAAAAAATAACAAACACTTTCCAAGTTCACGAATATAAAGAACAGAAAGCAAGAAAACAACACGCTAAGATGTGGAGGAGGAAAACAAAATGAAAAAGCTCATGAACCAGATGAACAATATGGAACTGGACAAGGTGGCCGGCGGCAAGCGTTACGTTTATCCTACTGATGATCGTCGTCCGAATCGTCCGATTAAGCAGTGGCATATCGAACGCAAAACAGTCATTTATTATAGATAAGGACACAAAAACGCACCAGTGCATATCGCATTGGTGCGTTTTTATATCGTCAGCTCAAATACCATACATTTTAGCTGCCAGGGAGTGTAATATAGAGTTTTGGTCCACGTTTCCCGCCCAGGGCCTTCATTCTGTGATATACTAATATTTGCCGCAACCTCTAACCATGGTAATACCACGGCAGCGAGGGAGGTGAAAGTCATGAGTGAAAACATTATTACCTCGTTTGTCGTAGGCACTGCCAGCAGCCTTTTGGCAGCTTGGCTCTACGACGTGTTCAGGAAAAGCGGCAAACATTAACACTGTCATCAAGATGGACTAACCAACCAGCTTGATGGCAAGAATCGCCAGGACGTATGTCTTGGCGATTTCTATTTATATGCACAACAAAAGAGCTTCCAGTTAACCAAGCTGGAAGCTCTTTTGCCGATGTAAAGCCATGGGCTAACATCATTACCTCATTTGTAGTTACAGTATACCATAATGTCAGCCTATTGACAAGCTGCTCTTGCTTATTTATTTAGTTGTCATTATCGAATTTAAGATTACAATCCACATGCTCGTACTCAACCCCAGCAAAGGTTTTAAGCACGGCTTCAAAAATAATTCTGGCACCTTCCACAGGAACTGCCATGCCAATCTGGCGGCGGACTTCTTCTTTAGTTCCCTTGAACAGATAGTCATCGGGGAAGGTCTGCAACCACGCAAGCCAAACTCCTTATGATCTTCGTAATATTGAATTGTGTCAAGCTTAAACTGTTTGTCATGTTGTTTAGCCATTCTGAAATCCGCCTCAAGATAGGTACATATATTGTACCATGTCATGAACTTATTTAGGATTTCTCATTTTGACTTGTACTGTTTATATTCTAACTCCATTACCAGCCCTTTTTGCAAAATATGTAATTCAATTATAGCCTAATACTGCAAAATAGGTAAATCTGTTATTTCCTTGTCATTGACATGAACAATTTACAGCGTGCATACCTTTACCAAAATCATGAGGCTGATTAAAAATATACTATTAGTCATGTTGTAGTGGTCAAGCCTTTTTGTATCGGCTCAAAAATAAAAGAGCTTCACAGGTTACCAGCCTGAAAGCTCTCTTATCGGTAAACCCAGTGGGCTACCATCTTTTCTCGTTTGTTGCTTTATTATATCATTTACACCGCATACTGACAAGTCATCATGCGGTGACCTGTCAATATAAACCTATGTTCGACATTTTTCAACACCAAAGGCCACTTCATGGGAAAAGTGACCTCATAAGCATCCTGCGGAATTGGAAACGAGGACACCCGCCACAATTATAGCACAAATGCGGGCGGCTGACTTGTCAAATTTGACTTGTCAGCCGCCCGCGTTCAAGGGATTGGGATTATGGGAATGGCAGTAACTTTGGCTAATGCCGCTGGAGTTCCTTGATGAGCTCCCCGATCTTGTCCGTCAGATTATCCATCGACCGTTGGAATCGGGTCAAGAGGTAGAACGTCACCACAATCGGGAACCCAACGGCAGAAATAGCCGTGAGAATAGTCTGCTCCATGGCTCCATCTGCCATCAAGCTGTAATCTCCGCCTCATCCACCGTGCGGATGAGCGCCTTCTTCAAGGAGGCCAGCTCCATACCGTTGATAAGGAAGAACTTCGTCTCCCGTACCTTCGTTACAAAGGCATCCACCTCCGCTTTCGTGACATCCTCACGCGGCTCCGAAATCACCATCTCCGACGTCTTGCCATCGGTACGGTTGAAAATAAGGATCAACGTCTTCTTCATGATGCAAAACCTCCCTTACGCTCAGCCCACAGCAACCAGCGACGCACTGTCCACACGGACAACCGCATGGATGGTACGCTCCTGAAGTCTCCCCAGGAGCGCTGCCACCTCGTACATATCTCCATCCGAGACCTCCGGATTCACATGCGGGAACGTCACCATCGCATAGACATCCTTCCCTGTGACCGTCTGCCCCTTGATGAACTTGAGCTTCAGCGTACAGGTCAAATCCTCTTTCTTAGCATCCATGATATAACCTCCTTTACAACGCAACAGAGCCGCGCGGTCGTCACTCCGCGCGGCTCTATTGCGGAATGACAACCAAATATATCAAGCGCTTTGCGCCAGATACCAGATAAGTGAAGGTACCACTGCTATCGTTTTTTTGTTTCTATGGTCAGTTTACCGAGTTGACATGTCAAAGGCAAGAATCTTCTGGATATTTTTTCTGTTCTCTAGGAAAAACCTGAGCAGGAATTCTCCCTTCAACTCAATCGATTTCAATACTGGCAAAAACATACTCTTTGCCCTGCTGCAGCTCTTCTTTTTCCTCTTCCAGTCCAAGTTCCGTAAAAAATTTACAGAACTCATCATATCCACCACGGCTGGCGAAAGCCCCCCAGTCGACCTGCCGTTTATCCCGCAGCCATTTCTCGGCCTGTATGGCCTGGCTTAGGAAAATCGTCAGCTCTTTTTTCCAGGCAAAGAGCGAAAACGGATCCTTCACATTTTCCCAGTCAGCCACACAATCTTTCTTTAATTCCCCGTAGCAATAGATCATATTTGACATCCTTTCACCTCTGGATAAATAATTTACAGTTATTTCCTTTCCTTACAGTATAGCATATGCTGCCATCCATGATGTTTCATGGCTGGCAGCTTGACATGTCAACCATGACTGCTTAGCTTTCAAAATGACGGATATCATAGTCAAGCGGCGCGTCTGCCATTGCCAGAACAGCCTTTATGTCCCTTGGATGACGATCGCCGTATTCTTCCTTTGTCATCGTAAACTGGAAAGGCACGGCGTTAAGCAGACGGCATATATCGCCAACAAGCGACAGATTCCGCGTCGGCCCTCCGTTCTGCAGCAGCGAAAGGCACTCTGCATGCTCCCACTTGAGCACATCATACAATTCCGCTGCATCTTCATACCTGCTTTCATCTAGCAGGGATTGAAGCGCTTCCTTAACAATGTAATACTGCATGATAAATCTCTCCTCCCATGTATTTCACCGCTCCAGCTCCTCACGTAAATTCTTCCGCACATATTCTCTGGTACGATCATATCGTTTTTTCCATGCTACTGCATCAAGGCGTTTGAGTTCTTCATCCACACAAAACCTTTTCAGCATAATATCCAGCTTATATCTTTCTTTTGCCGTGTACTCCGCATTTACTTTTTCCAGATAGTATTCCAGTCTGTCCATATCCTGCAGCAACCCCCATTCTCCGGGTCGGTATTCATAGAGACTTCGCTTCCGTATATTCCCCCAGTAGCCATAGTCTTTCGCCAGTATCTCCTCATCACTCAGCATCCTATACGCTCCTTTCTTTCCTGCTTATACTCCTTCAGACTTCGCATTACAGCATTCCTTCTGCAGCACATCTTTTAACGATGCTCTCTCAGCGGGACTGTTACCAGTCCAAAAGGTATTACAAGATGTCCAAATAGTGCGGCGGTACAACTTTTGTCATCCATATCCCGTTTTCCACCTGCCAAAAGGTATGTCCATCATACATCATATCTTTCGATTTAATGCGATATATGATATACCCGCTGGCCGTCCTTCGTCTTTTGGCCACCTGCTGCGCAGATTCCACGTCAGCAGACAAATGGACATATAGCCTTTTCATCGGCAGCAACCCCTCCGTTGCAATGGAAGCCATGTTTTCCCCAATGGTTCCGTGGTATAGGAACTGCGGCGGCCGTGCGGCCTTCAGTTCCACATCCACCTTCACCGTATGCCCATGGCAGGCCCTGATTTTTGACTTGTTCTCATTATAGACAAACCGTGTTTTGCTGTTGCCGTACACCATGCGGTCAAGACACTGCGCATCCACAGAATACCCCCGACGTTCCAGAGCCTTCCTCAAGTCCTCCGTATCCACCCATCCATGTTCATCCATGGCCACACCTGCCTCTTCCGGCCTGTGCCGCAGGATACGAGAAATACACTTGCTTATTCGTACCTCGACTGCCGAAAACTGTTTCTCATTCATCCTTCTCATGCCTCTCCTCGGCATCTTCTTTAGACCATTCCAGAATACTATCCTGCATCTGAATCATCTTCCTATGGTGATAGCAAACTTCGGCCTTGCTAAAACCTTTAACCCCCGTCATCTCCCCGTCCGGCAGCAGGCACTCCATACGGTCAAAATCATTGCGCTTATCGCTCCAGCGTTCAAACAGAACACGCACACACATCCTGCCATCAATATCTATCGGGTCAGAACAGACAACTTTTGTCCCGTCCAGAAAGCCCAAAAATGGATTTATCATCTTTAACATCTCCCAGCTCTTTTCACGTTTTCCTTATCTTTAATCATAAATAAAGTTTAGATTTTTCCAAAGCCATTTTGAGAATCCGTCATTGCTTCCCACTTCTGTTAAAATATCCTGAAAGTCGGTATATCCTACTACCTTCATCAATAAATAACGTGCATGCATATACGCCAGGTTTTTTCTACCCGCCTTTTAATTGCAAGACAGTTTCCATGGTGAAGGTCATTATCCTGGATAGCCTCTGCACATAATTTCATTTCTCCATTCGCAAATCTTATCCTCTGCATCATCCTGTCGAACTTCCATGTCCTATGCAGCCTGTTATATACACGCTCAAACAGGTCAATATCATATTGTGTTATTTGATGCCTTCCTATGGCTTTACGGAATTCATCTTTTGAAAAAGAATAATAACAATGTTCTTTAACATTCGGCTCCTGTCTCCTTGAACGCAGTATTCCTACCTCCTTGGCTCTTACTATGCCGAATGAATCATATCTCAGGCAGAGTGCCAGATAGGAAACCCTTTTTGCATCCTGCGTCGGCACACCTTTCAGCAAGGCCTCCACTTCAGCATGTGACAACCCCATAGTCCTGCTCATGAACGCATGTATTTCTTCTCGGGATATCTTCTTTTCTTCTTGGATTGAGGCAATTCTTCGTACATCACACCAGTAGATATACGGTATTCTCAGGTCTCTTGTCATCAGCTTCCGGTTATCCTCTTGCTCTACTGACGAGGCAACTTCCTCCACTTGGGCATCCAGGGCTTTTGCTACGCTTATGACAAAATCCTCGTCTTCGATATAATCCCCTTTGTTTATTACCGCAAAAACAATATCCGGGTCTACGCCGGACACTCTTACTATGGCTTCTGCCGCCTCTGTAAAGGGATATGTATGTCTTTCGTAATGGCGAAATTTATCCGTCCCACTTATTTCTTTTATTCTGTTATGGATAAATTCTTTATTAAGCTTGTACATATTCAGGTTTCCTTTCCATTTCCATACTAATCAGATGGGGAAAACTTTTGCCGATAAGGTCAGCATATGAAATTTATCCATAAAACCTTATTTCTTCCTCTTTTATGTTCAAAATAAAGGGATGTACATGTTCCCATTTGTTGTAATATGCTGTACTCATATCGACCGTTTGGACATCCACATCATTTTTCATGTTAAACTCAACGGTCATTTCGTAGAGCCTGTCGGAGTAGTCATGTAAATCACTGTCCCTGCCATCCACCAAAATGAATACATTGATGTCGGAATAGGCGCGGTTATCGCCTCTGGCATAGGAGCCGAACAGGGAGACACGCAACAGTTTATGGCCGTATATCTTTTTCAGTTCCGTTACATAATCCATCATCAATTCGTTTATCTGTATCTTGGTCGCCTCTCTCCTCTATATTCAGCCAGTATCTCCTGTCTTAACTGTTCATAGGTTTTTTCGCCGTTTTCAACTTTTAGGATTTCCTTTATAAAGGCTTCGTCGGGATACATATTTTCGATGGCCAGGGTAGCTGCCACCTCTGCGATGGCTTGATTCTTCGGGGTGTTGGGAAGTTTCATAAGGCTGCTGCTCCTTTGTTTTCCTGCTTGTTCGGTTATGAACCGTATAGTATAATAGAGGCAGGATAGTAATATCCTCGATGAGAGAGCATCGTAAAAAGTTGTGCTGTAGATGGGACAGGGTAAGCGCCATCACCAGGATACCCCACCTTGGGTATCGCGCCAGGCAACTTGGATATAAAGTTGTAGTCCAGTCGGGGGACTTAATGATTCCCGAACCGTAAGGATACCCCACTTTGGGTATCGCGGCTGACAACCAGCAGGGAACTCTTAATGGAGAGGTTATTTAATGACCTCTCTTTTTTATTTGTCCTCGTTCTATGGCTTTACAAAATTCTTTATTCAAGTGCTTGTCCATTCTCCCTGTAATAATTAATCAGTTCTTCCTTACAGTTTTCGATATCGCCATCTATATCCAATGTCCATTCATCCAACAGCTGTAAATAGTAAAGGTTTTTTCTTATATACATTAACGGAAAATCCAAGATGACCAATGCATCTTGGCCGTCCTTTTGAAATACGCCAGGGGCTATTTCACTAACAGTCCAGGGCTTTAGATCTTCCCGAAAGGGATTTAGCAACTCATCCTCTGTTTTACCGTATTCCTTCAGCTTTTCTTTTTTGAACTTAAAAGTTACTGTAACCATTTTTTCCCTTATTAATAGCCAACCTCTTTTAACAGGAGCTTCCGTATGGCCTCTCTGACCCTGATGTAGCGGGGCGTCCATTCGTTTGCATCCTGGTCTTTCAACGCTGCCATCATGCCTGACCTGCGAAGTGCATTATCAAGCATTTTTCTTTCCTTCCGAGTGAATTTATCATTCATTTCCATAAAATAGCTCTCCAGCTTTCCTGCATCCTGCAGCAGCTCCCAGTCCGGACTGCGGTATTCATACATAAACTTTCTATGCGCATTTCCCCAGAAGCCATAGTTTTTCGCCAAAAGCTCTTCGTCTGTCATATACATGCTTATCCCTCGCTATCAATTTTTTTCCATTTGTCCGTTGTGCTGCCACTCTGCAGGTAAGTTAAGTCC
Source organism: Pseudoselenomonas ruminantium (assembly GCF_900113715.1). Lineage (GTDB taxonomy): Bacteria > Bacillota > Negativicutes > Selenomonadales > Selenomonadaceae > Selenomonas_A > Selenomonas_A caprae. Next base: position 21,762 of record NZ_FOQK01000011.1, read on the forward strand.
CGCACATTCACCGCAGACAGCTCCCCGCCGAAGGCTGTGCCTGTATCTGTCAGCAGAATGTTGTTGGAGAGCATCATGGGCACGGTGCATTTTCTGTACAGATACTGCACCGGCGTATGGCCTGCAACGATGGTCTGTTTGCCTCTGTAGTATTTCAGAAACTTATCCCGAATCCAGAGGAAATCATGTTCCGTCTGGTCAGCCAGGTGCTCCTTGCGGGGGTGAACGCCTGCGTGGACAAAGAGATATTCCCCCAGGTCTAAATACAGGGGCAGCTTTTGGACAAAGCGCAGGAGCTTATAAAACTCACGGCGGTCAATTTTGCTGAGCTGCTTCAGGGTCACATCCCCGCCGTTGCGCGGGTCAAGCCATAAGTCATACAGGTTCCACCAGTCCGCATCCTCAATGGAATAGATGTCGAAGAAGCTCTGCATGAAATCCTCGTGGTTCCCTTTCAGGGCGATGATATTTTCATGGCCTTCCACCAGGGATTTTACGAACTGCAGGGTGCGGACGGACTCTGCCCCTCTGTCGATATAGTCTCCATGGAAAATCAGCAGGTCTTCCTCATCGTTAAAACGGATTTTCTCCCATAGCTCTTTGGCCTTGTCATAATGGCCATGGATATCACCAATTGAAATAATTCGCTTATATTGCTCCAGTTTTCTCATTACTTTTCTCCTTCCACGGAGCCGACATGCGCCTGCCTCTCATAAACGAGCACACCGGTTTTCATTATTTCCTCACGCAGGTTATTATCAACGGTAAAATTGTCCCACTTATCAAACACCACCGTATAACTTCCGATTGAAGGTCACCTATTCATTTCTTTTTCTGTTTCAAAGTAAATATCAATGTCGCTCCAAGGATTGCATTCGGGTGTTACACTGCTGCCAAATATAATAATTTTCCTGATATTAGGGATCTTTTTACAAACCTCGATCATTTCCGCCACAGCCTCTTGTTGTGTAGGAAATATCCTGTTCCTATTCAAAAACGGTTTAACGGAAGCCATCCTTCACCACTGCTCTCCTGTATGCATCCAGATCAGCACCATTTTTTTCGTCAGGCTCTCAGTTTTATCCATCACCTCATGACGGCAGGCTTTAATAATGGCCTCCGTTACCTGGTCATTATTTTTCATTATTTTACAACGGCTTATCCTCTTGTCCTGCATATGCCTGTCAAAGAAGTCCTTCGTCAGCACCATATATACATATTCCGGCCCATAGCTGAACCTTATCAGCTCCGCAATCGGTAACAGAATAACCTCACCATCACTTGTAATCAATTCCGGAGCCTTTCCTGACTGCATAAGCGTGTTTCCCATATAGTCAACCAGTCTTGGCGCGCCCACGTGATTCTGCCGAAAGGCCACAAGTTCGCCCAACGATGGAACATGCTTTTTCGCTACCCACGAATGCAGCTGATGCAGTACATCCTGATTCAGTGCGATTGGCCGATACCCCATATGTTCCAAGCTAAGCGGCCAGTAGAGCCTTGAAATATCTTCCCTATGCAGACTGTGCAAATGTCCATGAATATTGATATCCGCCGTATGCCCAAACTTTGGCTTATGCGTAAACAACACCTTCATACCATCAAAATCCATGGTCAGCTCATCTGCCACCAGAATAAAGCCCATATCCAGATACTCCTGCGTGCGCCGCTTGTCATGGTTGCCACGGATAAGGATTTTCCTGCCGGGCAGTTTCATCATCTTTTGCAAATCCGTCTCCGTCCATGCAATATCCCCCAAATGGATAACCGTATCATCATGCCTGACTTTCTTGCTCCAATTGTTGTAGATGAGTTTCGTAAAATTTGCCGGCCGGCCGCAATGTTTGACCATATTGGCATGCCCCAGATGCGTATCCGTGATCAGATAGATCATGCTCATCCTTAATAACCTCTTTCCTTATCCGCCAGGGTATACAAATAATCCATCAAAGGCTCTGCCACCTGGCTGCTAAGGGTTGTTTTTTCCGTGGGATAACTGTACGGAAAGCCTGCGGCGCCAAAACGGTCAAAAAGCTTTTTTAAAATGTCCTGCGGAATACGCGCCGTCTCCCGATACATGAATTGCCAGGCCACCGATTCCACGGCCTGCCGCATGAGGGGATTATAATCCCCGCATATGCAGTCCCTATACAGTTTCCAGGCGGTGTTTCCACACGCATAATCCAATAGATATCTGGCGTCCAGACGGCCATGAGGATCAAACATACTCTCCCCTGTTTCCGTCATTCCCTGCATATTACTCTTCACCTGCAGCACTGTATAGGCAATGGTTTTTTCCAATATATCTTCGCTTTCGGGGGCAATATTATGATAGGCCGCACGCCAGCCGCACCTATCGTATAGCGTCTCTTCTTCATCGGTCTCGCAATACATCATCATCTCTCCTTGCTTCGTTTGGTTGTCTTCTCATTCACGTCCTGCACGCTGTACCGCTTCATTTTTATCGGCTCCTGTCCACGGCGGAAGACATATTCCATGCCAATAGGCATATTCAATACTTCATAGCTGGGGATATTCAGCCTTTTGCTTATGCTTTCGCAGGTCTTTAGGTCCATGCCCCCCAGATAAACATACGTATCACAGTTATTGATGATGGTGGTTGCATTTCTATCTCCGTACATGGCCGCCAGCTGGCTTTCCGACTGTATTAAAAGCGTCACCCCAATACGTTTTTCACGAAAGATAGAAATCAACTCCTGAAACTCAGGCACCTTGCAGCCCGTAGCAAAGTCATCGCAGATTACCTGCACAGGATACGGCAGTTTCCCACTGTCTTTCTTCTCTGCAAGCTCAAAAAGATTCTTGAACAGTTGCTGATAAAATATGCTGACAAAGGCATGATTGGCCCTGTTTACCGGCGATACATATACAATTACCGCTGTTTTTGGCTGCAGCAGTTCTGCAAAGGTAAATTTCTTTTCATTTCTAAGTAATGTACGAATTTCCTCCGTAAACACCTTATTCAACGGTTCCTGAACCGAAGCTGCCACACATGAGCCGGTTTGTTCCGGCAGATTGATAAATGTCTCCCACACAATATTCCATTGCCTCTTCTTTTTTGCTTTTTCCTCCATCAGTATATGCAGTGGATACCGTTGCCTCTTCTTTTTTTCTTCCTTTTCTATCAGTATATCCAGTGGCCCCCGTTGCCTCTTCTTTTTTTCTGCTATTTCCGCCTCTGTATCCAACGCTTCGATTAATTTCCAATCCTCACTGTCGCTATAAAACAAATAGTCTAACAGGTACAGGGCCTTATCCATTGACTTTCCTTTTTCATAGTTTCCTGAACGGACAACATCCATAATGGTTGCCATCAGATTCTCAGCTGAATTTGACCAAAAAGGATCGTTATCACTCTCCCTATGATTGGTTGCCCGCATAAAAGTGTGCGCCAGGTCATGGACATCCACGGAGTTTTGGCAATAGAACAACGGATCATAGCCATATAGCGATTTTTCCGGCTCAACCAAATTAAGCAACAAGGTTCGGTAGCCCTTTTCCTTGAGATCACTTACCGTATATTGGATGATTTCTTTTTTCGTGCAGACTACCACCAGATTGCTATTGACCGTGCTATGAATCATGGGCTTGGCGATGCTCTCGGTTTTGCCGCTGCCAGACCCGCCCACTATCAGATAATTGTTGTTACAGCCTGTCGTGCGGGAATCTGTCGTGACATGTACCCGGCTGTCGCTGCCAAGACGGTAGACATCAAAGCTTTCCTGCCGGCACGGTTTTTGAAACCTATCCTCCATCACCAGACTATGCTGCTGCTTTCTCTTACGTTTTTTCATCCTGCCCACTCCCTGCTATATCATTTCCGCAAACTCGGCCACTTTATCCGCCAGCCCAAAGGCCACAGCTTCCTCTGCCGAAAAATAGTGATCTGTCTTGGTCATCTCATATAGGGTTTCCAGATTCTGCCCTGTATGCCGGGACAAAAGGGCAACCATCTCATCCTTGGTCTTCATCATGCTTTCTGCTATGGTCTGTATCGAGCTGGTCCTGCCGCCCACACCACTGGCGATAAGCGGCTCATGAATCATCACTTTGCTGTGTGGCAGGATATAACGCTGCCCCGCTTTCCCGCAGCAGAGCAGTACAGCTGCCATGCTGTACGCCTTGCCTGTACAATAAATATAAATCGGTGCCGGACAGGACTGGATCACGTCGTAAATAATCATCCCCGCGTCTATTTCCCCGCCACAGGAATTGATAAACAGCTTGATGGGCTGGGCCGCATCCTCCTGCACATAGTAAGCAGCCTGCTTGACCACCATCATGGCCAGCTGGTCATTGATTTCCCCTTGAATAAAGAGCAGCCGTCTGGCATTCAACCAGGCATCGACAGGAATGGGCTGATACCCATTCACGCTTTTGATTAAAGTCTGCATATAGTCTTCCTCCTGAATTTTTCTTAGAACAGCGTAGCCATGGTTTCCGTGTTTGTTACACCATAGCTTAACTTTAGTTATTTGGCAAGCATTTTTTCTGCAGAATCGGTTTGTTTTCTCCAAACTGTTAGGCTATAATCATACTGAAATATCCATTTTAAAGGAGTGCAGCCATGAATTATCCAGAAGATACACCTGGTATATCCATCAGCGAACTCATGTCACGCTTAAAACTGAGCCGCAATTACATCATCCGCCACATCACCCACTGTGTGGATCATATCGAAGACGCGCCCGCCCAAGGCGCCCGTGTCATCTACGATGAAGCCATGCTGCGGCAGTATCTGGCTCAGAAATGTACCTTCACCCGCCAGACGCGGCGAATAAATATCGAACAAGAACTCAGAAAATATCAGCGCAAACACCCAGAGGATGAACGCGTAAACAATAGCAGCTTCTGCCGCGAGTTCCTTGGCAATATCCCCGACTGGACTAAGATCACGCGCAGCCAGATTCCCAACATCTCCCTGCCCTCCGAAGACTTTTGGGACTTTCCCCTGATTTTTCCCAAGGAATATACGCAGGGCGATGATGCCCCCGATGCCAAACGCAAATCTGCCGAAATCTGCTACCGTGACATGTTCAAGCTCGGCGCCATCAAGATTCAGCTGGGCCGCCAAAAGACCATGTTCTACATTCCCTATGAGCCAGGCGTATTGCTTCCTCCATTAAGTCAAATATCCAAACTCAATTACAATGACGAAAGCTGCTATCTTGTTCCTGCCGACTGGAAACCGTTTTACCAGGGACATAAAGCACCGTCCACACAGACAGGCCCCATCGCTAAAGTTCAGATAAGCATCACGACCGATGAGGAATCCTTCGACCAGACACTAATCGAGACTGCTCTGCGCAAAGGCTTTGCCTTGAACCATATCCTTGACCACACCGTAAACCCGGACAAAAATCTGGTAACAGTCGTGTATCAGGCCAGTACCCTAAGCGGCACTGCCGCCCCTGCCTCTGACAAAGCAGCCGATCTTATTGACGCCGACGAATTCATGCAGGACTATGAACAGTCACTAGAAGCCCTGTATCAAATGGAAGATGGCCAATAATATCATCACATGCAAAAAGACAGCTCGCCTGAGCTGTCTTTTTGCTGTTCGTATTTTTTTTCCGTCACTCAATCGCCACAACGGCATCCGCATCCACGACGCCACAGTCAAGCACCAGCTGCCGCCAGGCGTAGTCGATTTTCTTTAGCCGCCCATGAACACGGCGCTGTTCGCCAAACTTACTGCAAACCAGCGTAATCTCCTCCTCAATCTGCAGGAATCCCGCCAAAACATCAAACGGCATGAATATTTGGGCGCAGTTGGACTTTGGCATATAATAGCGCTCCATGATGCAGCTCCTTTCCCAGGATATTAACTTTTGACATTTGACACGTCAATATAAACTTACGTTCGGTCTCCCTTATGCTTTTATTCTAGCACAGCCGAACATATATATCAAGAAATTATGTTCGGTAGTTTGCAAATAAAAAAGGCCACTTTATGGGAAAAGTGGCCTTACAAGCGTCTTGCGGAATTGGAAACGAGGACACCTGCCACAATTATAGCACAAACGCGGGCGGCTGACTTGTCAACTTGACTTGTCAGCCGCCCGCGTGCAGGGATTTTTAGATTATGGGAATGGCAGTAACTTTGGCTAATGCCGCTGGAGTTCCTTGATGAGCTCCCCGATCTTGTCCGTCAGATTATCCATCGACCGTTGGAAACGGGTCAAGAGGTAGAACGTCACCACGATTGGGAACCCCACGGCCGATATCGCCGTCAGAATCGTCTGCTCCATGGCAGCATCCATCAGCCGACGATTGCCTCATCCTCAACCGTGCGGACGAATGCGATATCCAAAGACACCAACGGCATGCCACTGATGATGAAGAACTTCTTGGAAGTAATCTTTTCCACCAGTTCATGAATTTCCGCAGGCGTGATGTCATCACGCGGATTGGCAAATACCAGCTCCGCCTTTTTTCCATCGAGACGGTTGAATCTGACAATAAGCGTTTTTTTCATAATAATACTCCTCCTTTACGCTCAACCCTGAGGAATAAGCGACGCACTATCCTCGCGGACAATCGCATGGAGACTGCGCGCCTGCAGCCGCCCCATAAGGACAACCGTCTCGTACATATCCGCATCCGTTACCTCCGGATTCACATGCGGGAACGTCACCACCGCATAGACATCCTTGCCTGCCGAGTTCTGCCCCTTAACGTATTTGAGCTTCAGCGCACAAGTCTGATCTTCTCTCTTGGCTTCCATGATAAAACCTCCTTCAGAAACGCAACAAAGCCGCCCGGTCGTCACCCCGCGCGGCTTTGTTGCGGAATGACAACCATATATATCAAGCGCCTCGCGCCAGATACCCAAATCCCAAAGGTCAGCATTCCGCAATGCTTCAATATTTCGTTTCTAAGGCCAGTTTACCGAGTTGACCTGTCAAAAGCAAGAGAAAATTTCTTTTTTAATTTTTTATCATCGTCGATTGCATCTAATACCCAAGGATTTAATGTATATGGAAAAAATATATGTTGCATATCATAATTAGCAGTTACACTAGATGTTCTGTATATAATCCTATATTGCTCCAATTTTGTTATGCTTCCATTTTTACAATCATATTCTCGTGTATAATCACGAGACTGAAGTAATTCCATAATAATTTGTGTTTGGAATTTATCAAGATTTAATAAATATTCTTTCTCTATTCGTCTTAACTTGCTTCTCTGATATTTATCTATGATATATTTTATTGTTTTGACAACTATAAAACATATAGATAAAAGAAACACTGTACCAATAATTGAACGATAATTATTAACCACTACAAATACATCAATCTTTTCTAATACCTCTTTGGGTAATAATAAACATGAACCTGTAAACAATGTAATGCAAATATGGCTTTCAATGGATAACCTAAATAATGCCAAAATTGATTTAATACTTTCAGCCATTATATTTCTCCTTTATTCTCGTGAAATATGCGCCAGTAAATTATAGGTTATTCGTTAAATTCATACGTACCCTTAAATACATTTCCATGGTGGAATTTTCAAATATTTATAACATTTATCGTCCACAGGTAATGCTTGTATTTAGTCATTATCTGCCAGTTTAATTTTTTCATGTATATGGGGAAATGAATTTCGACAGGACAACGTGCTTATCATGTATGAACGTAATATGACACCCCCAATATACCAAGCGAAGTGTCGCGCCAGATACCCATAAAATTTATCATTTTCGAAAATGTATTCAGTTGGTATTTGTTATAAGAAAGTTCTTTCAGTTCCTGAAATATGGAGTTGACCGGTCAAATGCAAGCACTATTTTATGTTGTTGGTAAATAGACTTTTCCTTGTAAAACAGAATATCCTGAGGCCTTGTCTGTGTAATCATAAACGAGCTCGCTGGCTTCTTTGTCGGTAGGTATTTTATCAATACATGTTCCATCAAGTATATTATCCCAGGTGAGTGTTGGCGTTGAAAGATTTAACATCTTCAAATCATTAATATATTCATCGATGATGGCATTTACTAATTGGTTTTCAATATTTTTTTGCTGTTTTATGATTGCTACATATTTAAATCCTTCAGGTATTATTAATATAGAATTAAGTTTTAAAGTATCTGGATTAAGGTAAACATCCCATAACTGTCGTACTAAATCTTTCTTTTGTATGTTCAAAATAGATTTAGTATAACAGTTAATAATTTCTTGTCTTATATCATGCTCAAGTTTATCTAAAAACAGATATAGATTTATAAGCTGTAAAAGTTCAAAACTGACACAACTCTTATCTGCCTTCTCTAATAGCTCTGAGAATTTGGCTTTACTTAAACTTTCTTTCACTTTTGGGTGATTGCCTGTAAATTCATCTAAATACGTTATGATAGGTAAATTATCCTTAGAACACCTATCATCATGACTCATGTACATTTTTCGATATGCTTCCTGCTGGATTATATAAGAAACCAACGGCTCATCTATATTTCTTCGATTATTTTCCCGACGTGCACGTTCTTGAATGTTTAATTCTCTTTTCTTTGCTGCTTGTTCCTTTTCTTTTTTTCTTTCCTTTTCTTCTTTATCTTTTTCTTCCTTCCATTTTTTATAAGCAATTCTTGCGCCGTAAATCCCGACAGCAGCGGTTATGACACTAATGATTGCACTCGAAAAACTAATCAATACGGTTAAATCTTCATATTTAAAAGCGTGTTCTATCCAATTTAAGTAATAGAATTTTTGTACCCCTAGTATAATTCCACAAATAATTAAAAGGGGTAAAACAAAATATAAAAACCATTTATATATATATTTTTTGTCATTTTAGTTCATCCTTTACTTTTGATTTTAAAACGGTGTTTTGAGAAATTAGTTTATATTTAATGTTACAAATACTGTTCAACTTGATGGATGCAGCTGGTCAAATCCTTTTTTATGTCTGACTCCCAAAAGCGCAGAACCAGCCAGCCCGCTTCGGTTAGTTCGTCATTAACCTCTTTATCCCGTTCCACATTGCGGGCCAGCTTCTTCTGCCAATACTCTTTATTTGAACCAACCTGCGCCCCAGGGTTGTCTTGATATCCACGCGCATGCCAAAAGTCGCCATCAACAAAGATGGCGATTTTTTGACGGGTCAGCACAATATCTGGTTTCCCGGGCAGTTTATTGAAATTTTTACGGTAACGCAGTCCACGTGCCCATAGTTCTTTTCGTAGGATTAGCTCAGGTTTTGTATCTTTGGCACAAATCCGTTGCATATTTCTATGACGCTGGGCTTTCGTATGTGTATCTATTATAAAACACTTCCTTTATAGGCAGCTCTTTATCGTCAAGATAGTATTGGAAAACCTTTGTTGCATCCAAGGCCAAGGCAAGAATATCTGTCCCGGTTACGTTCTTCAGTAATGGCAGTGTAACATGTCCTAGCCATCTGCTTGCAGATTCCGAAGGAAAAAGAAAGATGTTTTGGACATTATTTATCTCAAAATATTCTAGCAGCTTATAATAGGCCATATGGTATAGATATTGCTTGGTCACTGACTCTATCCCTGGCTGACCACTGACAGCATTGGAATTAAATACAACATTATAGTATTTTGCATCATAAATACAGAAAGTCAACTGGTCGTTTTGATCATTTCGTATCCGAATGCAGTCAGGTATTAAAGTATCTTTTTTTATGCCATGCAAAAAGCCATTAGAAACCCATTCAGGGCGATCAATCATCTGCAACAACGTTTTGCCTTTGGCACTAAAACTATTTATTTTTTTACTAGCAAGTTCAGGGAAATTTTTCTCTGTAAACTTTAATTGCAGTTGGTTGCCAAGTACTTCACCACAAGCGGCTTCCCAAATGAGGTTCATTGTAGTTGTACCATAGAAGTATAACTTGCTTTGACGCCGCACTCCTTGACGAAGAAGGTAAAGTTGCATGAGTTGCAAAATATGACGTTTACTTGTAATAAATTGACGTGTCAGTTCCTGTTCAATTCGTCGCAATAAAAATTCGTCAGAACCAAGTGAGTTGCGACGTATATCGGAGCTATACCGTCCTTGGATACCAACAAATGTTGCTAAATCAGCTTTTTCAATGAGATCAAAGCATTCACTGATAATGCATTTATGCAGGCAGTAAAAAAAATTCAGGTCATCCCATACGTTTTGTTTTGTATACATATTCGGATAGAATGGCCGTCCATGAGATATCAAAGTTTGCGTTTCATGAACTGTTCTTTCCCAATTGATGTCACCCATACCATTAATTTCCTCAACAGTTTCCTGCACCTGATAGAAGCCTGTTTTCCGATATTGTTCGATTATCTCCAATACAATCGAAAGGAGAGATAGTGATTTTAATGAATTACGGCTACTGGCTCCTAGGTATATTTTTTGTTCTTTGTTTTTTTCGTATTTGCGGATGACTGACAGAATAATATTAAATTGGGTGGGCAAGCTGCTAGAGGTGACGTTTTTTAGGTATTTTGGATAGCAGCGAATGACAACATCATTCAACATGAGTATTCCCACAAAGGTGAAAGTAAAGTAGCGATTATCATCAGTAAGAATTTCGTTTATATCTTCCAGAGTGACGTCTCCATCTAATGAATTGCTCTTTTTTACTCGTCGAAGGATGTTGCTGTTTTGCAAACGGGTAATAATAGAGCGGCCTTCTTCTGATGTTAGTTTTAATTGGTTGCAGATATAACTTTCAGAATAACTGCAAAGTTCACGAAACCAAGCGGTATGCATTTTAATCACCTTCTGAGGCGAAAATAGCCAAGCCGTTTTCTTGATAGTCTTTTAAAAGATCAGAATAAGCATGGTATTCCTGTCCGAAAACAGTTCGCATGTCATATTTGGCTGCATCTTCAAAAAGATACATCAAAACCTTGCTGGCAAACATTTGTCGCAATAGGTCTGGATCTTTTAAAATATCTGTGGCAAGGAAAAAGGGGCCAAGCCATTTATCCTCATTAACATGAGCTTTTCTCAGTAAATTATTAATAATATGCCGCGTTTTGTTCCACTCTAAAATTTGTTGTTCACCAGTGGTTAGATAAAGTTCTGTTTTAAAGTCGTGAACCTTATCTTCATCTGCATCGATAGGACGATAGCTGAAAGTCCATCTACGTTTAAAAGCGGTGTCCAAAGGCATAACTCCTTGGTCAGCAGAGTTCATGGTAGCCCATATATAGAAGTTACTAGGAAGATAAAGTTTATCGCCCATGGTAAGATTAATCTTCTTATTGTCATTTTGATATTTAACAATGTAATCCTTCACTTCATTGCTGATATCAACTGGATACTCACTTTTTCCATTTTTTCTGTCCAAGAGCTGAAAAACATCACCAAACACAGCTGCAACATTAGCACGATTTATCTCTTCAATAATCAGTAAATAATTATTTTCAGGGTTAGATAATGCTTTTAGCAATACTCTAAGAAATGGGCCTGGTATATACTCATATGAAATATCATTCCCTTTTCCCACTGGCTTATAACAACCAAAAAATTGCGCATAGGAATAAGCAGGATGAAATGTGATGCGTTCAAAACAATCTTCATCAGGAAAAAAATTCTCCTGATCTTTTTTTAGTTCGTAGCTTTTCCCAGTTCCAGGAGCACCAAATATGATGCGATTATAAGGGCGATCTATTTTTGAAGCATTTTTTTCTCCATAACTATTCGTATTTTTTTTATGACTTTGTATATTTAGATTAAGAATGTCTGCAACGCCCTGAAGTTCTTTCGTAATATTAGTCTGTAAAACATCATCATTATGTTCGTAGTCCATATTGTTTCTCCTATGCTATGAGTGCTGCTGCTTTTTCTTTATTGCTACTACGTAATTCGAAACGCTTCTTATTTGTTTTGTCAACAATTCCTGCATTACTGAGTAAATTGGCAATATATGTATAACAAGTGATACTGTCTATTCCTGAAATTTTTCTTTGCGATGCATCGCCTGTTTTTTTATCATATGTATCTGATTTTACATTTATTTCTAAATGTCCAGCTCGATACTGTTGAATGATTTGTTCTGATTCAGCGTAATTAGTGATGTTGTTTTGTGAACAATACAACATATAACAAAACTCAACTTTGTCAAAACTGTTATATTTCAACAGAAATTGAATAGAAAGGATTAACACATCACGATATGTCATTTCAGGATGCTCTTTTATTGCGTTCCAAATTCCATCAAATATCAATTCCTCAATAGCGTTATTGATATGTTTTTTTGATTCATAATAATTGTCAGATGGGAGACTATCTTTTTTTTCTTCCAGCTTCTGTTCCATTATAAATGTTTTAACGAGCGCAATTCCTTTGGGAGTAAATAGTTTGGAATACTTGATGATATCGTGAGGATTATATATCATAAAACCTAGATTTTTTAACAAAGGGAAAATAGTTCTATCATTTTTTGCATTGGTATTTTTCTCTGTACATACATAATTTCTGTAATCCCTAAATGCACCAGATTCATGTATATGTTCTTGACAGTATTCGTAATAAGAAATAATACTGTTTTTAGTATTCTGGGTAAACGAAGAACCTGGTGATGGTGTGTTGCGAACAATGATATCCATATTATCCCCCTGCCTTTAAAGTGTTTTTTTTATTTCTTTTGCAACTGCGTATGCTAATAATGGAGGAACAGCATTCCCAATCTGTTTGTATTGGCTGGTTTTTGAACCAAGCACTTCAAAAGTATCAGGAAATGACTGTAGTCTGGCATTTTCGCGTACTGAAGGTATTCTGTTTTCCTTATAGTGGAAATAATTACGATGTCCTGTATCCACCGTATTAGACGGACGGTCGCTGCCCATTCGTTCAAAGGCTTTATTATATTTGCGTACATTCCAATATTCTTCGGGAAGATCCTTTATTTTCCCGCCATCTTTTATAAGGCTGATGATGTGGCGGGTTTGATCGCTATGATTAGTTCCTTCATGATTCATTAATGTTGTTGAACCATCTCGGATCATTTTTTCATATGGAGTCTGTGGTGCAGCCGTGTATTTTGTGATTTTTTCGGCTCCGATCAGAGATGGAAGATCACCAATTGCTTCACTGGCTGTAACAATATGTTCGACCTTTTCAATTTCATCAAAATCGAATTTATCGGATTTCATTCCAACAAAAAAAACGCGATGACGATTTTGTGGTACGCCATAGTCAGCAGCGTTAAGGATTTGGTATTTCACATGATAGCCGATTTTTTCAAATCGACGGATGATATCATCGCGAAAGGCACCTTTTGCTAAGGTCGTTAGACCTTTTACATTCTCGATAACAAAGAAATCTGGATTCAAATGTTCAACTACGCGGCAGTATTCACGGTATAAGTGATTTCTAGGATCATTTATATCCCGTGTTCCGACAGTGCTATATCCCTGACATGGAGGGCCGCCTATTACACCTACGATACTGCCGTCTGCATTCAAACGATCGAGAAACGTATTGTCCCAATTATGAATATCCTCGCAATACGCTTTATGTCCCTTTGCATTATGGTTATAAGTATTAACCGCATCACTCCACATATCAATTGCTGCGGCGACTTCAAAGCCTGCCATTTCAAAGCCACGACTCAGACCTCCACAACCACAAAAAAGATCTACTATTTTATTTCTATTCTTCATTACTCGTTAATATCCTCTTCTATTTTTTTTATTTCTGGTTTTAAAGCATCTGCAATTGCTTTGGCAAGTAGCGGGGGAACAGCATTGCCAATCTGCCGATAATTGTTCCCCCGGTTACTGTTAAACACAAAATCATCCGGAAAAGACTGTAATCTTGCTGCTTCACGTGGCGTTGGTATCCTATTATATAAGGGGTGAAAATAATTACTATGTGCATTGCCAGTGTCAATGGTACAGGACCGATCAGAGGGATCTAAGCGTTTGTAGGCAGAGGAATGTCGGTTTTGGCGATTGCTGGGCCATAGCTCTGCAGGAACATCACGCCAGTTGCCACCCTGTGGAACGTGAGAAATACGCTCCTGTACCTTCTCTGCTGGATATTTTACCTCGTGATTGAGAATAGTATCGTTTTTGTTTCTTAGATATTTCTGATAAGGAGTCAAAGGAGCATTATCAAGGAATAATGGGGCGTTTGAATTATGCGACTCAAAATTATATAATTCTCCGATAGCTTCCTCAACAGTTACAGGTTTATCAACCTTTTTTAATTTGTTAAAATCAAATTTACGACTACCTTTTAGTATTACAAAGAAATTTCGTTTACGGTATTGTGGGACGCCATAGTCGGCTGCGTTGAGGATGCAGTGGTTCACAGAATAGCCTCTGCTTTCAAAAATTTCATAGATACGCTTTTTGGCATACCCGTTATTTCTTGTAATTATCCCCTGTACATTTTCAATAACTATGGCTTTGGGATTAGCCATATCAACAAACTTTACAAATTCAAAAAATAATCGATTACGGGGATCATCCTGTTCGTTCTGCCAGCGATTGGCTGAAGAAAAGCCCTGACAAGGGGGGCCGCCAATAATAATATCAATATCTGTGATATCACCAAAGACCTCAGTGATTTTTTCCTTATCCATTTCAGATAAGTCACCGCAATATCCGGTGGCACCTTTGAAATTAAGGTTAAATGTGTCAATAGCTGGCTGGTTGAAATCCACACCGCCGACAATCTGATATCCCGACAGTTTAAACCCTTCGCTAAGTCCGCCGCATCCGCAAAAGAGATCGACTACCTTATACATCTTTCATGTCCTCCGTTTCTATTTCACAGATATCTGCTATATCGCAATGGAGCGCAGCACATATCTTTACTAAGACTTCTGTATTTACATTTTCTTTTCTCTTGAGCTTCGCCATAGTAGAGGTACTAATGTCTGCCAATTGACAAAGCTCTTTTTGTTTAATTTCACGATCTACTAATAATTTCATCAGTTTTTTATAGCAAAGGTGATTCATCGGTATCCCTCCCGAGTGGAAATTATACCGAATTTGTAATCAAATAGCAACCTAAAAATAGCGATATCTAATAATTTTTTATCAGATATCGCTATAAAATGTTGGAAAATGACATGTGAAACACATTGTCATACGAAGATGGATTACACGGTTTTCCAGTAATTCATAATGCCCAACGCCACGGCCTTTGCGTTCCTTAACGCCCCGGTCGGCATAGCCCTTGTCGAAGGGCTGGATGGTGTCAATGAGCTGCTTTGGGATGCAGGCGGCCAGCCGCCCGCCTTCGCCGTGTTGCCAGTAGCAGAAGGTTTCCGCCCCCGCGGCCGCCGCCCGCATTGACGTGGATGCTGACAAAAACATCCGCTTCCCACGCATTGGCCGCCGCCACGACACAGGGATACTCAGGGCTTTCGCCGGCCAGGTTATGGCTCTGCAGGAGACTTACCTCACAGCCTGCCGCCTCCAGATATTTACCGCAAAGGCTGCCATAGGTTATGGCCAAGTCACACTCGCGCAAACGGCATCGCGGATTGACACAGCCAGGATCGGGATTACCGCCCAGCGAATGACCTGGGTTCAAAAAGATAAGTATCATTTTGATGGGCTTTAAAGATGCACAGCCCCTAATAAAAGGCGATTCACTGACACAAGGGTCTGCGAATCGCCTTTTTGCTATGTTATTTCATAGCCTCTTTTTCTCCACTCCCCCTGCCAGTAATCCGTCCTCCATCGCGTAGCGCCCATGTTGATATAGGCGGAGAGAAAAATTTCCTCCAAACGTATTGTTTGTTAGAAAAAACTTGACGCATATAGATAGCTATGCTATATTCTAAGTAAGGAAAGGGCTATCCCTTCCGGTGCTTATGAGCTTAGCCGCTTGGTCAAGGGAGTGGTTAAGGGAAGCTTTCTATCGGTTTGTGCATTAAGCCAGAACTTGAATAGGCATGTCATGCATGCTGAAAAGAAAAATGCCAACATGATTTGATTGCCTAGAGCTATCCGGCTCTAGGCATTTTTCTTTGGAGAATTCAATCCCAAACGTGCAGGCCCCCTGATTGAGGCGGATTATCTGATGTACAGCCAGGAAGGACTGGAATATCTATATCTATTCCTTGTAAAGGAACTTGGCCGTGATGCACAGGATAATCAATACGTTCCTATGTCGTTTTTTTGCACAACGAATTATCGCTACTTGCAAAATCAGACCGTATATAATGTTTTAGATGTAAAAATCACGCCCTTTCAAAAACTACCCAAAAACAAGAAAAGCAGCCGGATTGACCGATACGTTCCCCCCGGCTGCTTTTCTTTTAACTACTCCTCTGCCAGTAATCCGTCACCCCTCTAGCCAGCGCCCTTGCGATTTCATCGCCGTGCAGCGTCAGCACGCCCACGTCGTCACTGTCGATAAAGCCCACCTCCACGAGCACGGCTGGCATATTGGTATTCCGCAGCACGCAGAAACTTGGATGTGCCTTGACGCCGCGATCGATATAGCCACGGTCATACGGACAAAGCCCCCAAAGCAGCTGGTTTTGGATGCAGCCTGCGAGCCTGCCGCCCGCGCCCTCTTTGCTATAGCAGTACGTCTCGGGGCCGCGGCCGCCGCCCGCGTTGACGTGGATGCTGACAAAAACATCCGCTTCCCACGCATTGGCCGCCTCCACGACACAGGGATACCCTGGGCTTTCACCGGCCAAGTTATGGCTCTGCAGGAGACTTACCTCACAGCCTGCCGCCTCCAGATATTTACCGCACAGGCTGCCATAGGTTATGGCCAGATCGCACTCCCGCAGATGAATGGCGGGATTCACGCAGCCAGGGTCGGGATTTCCGCCCAGCGCATGGCCGGGATTGATAAACACACGCATATTCTTCCCCCTCAGTTCACGATAAAGCCCTCACTTGTCGTTTCCGTATGATAGGTGTCCTCACTCTCAAAATCATGGGAATAGACGGTGTACGTGCCCTCCTCCACGAGGCTTTCGCTGATATCGAGGCATTCCCTGAGCGCGTTCATCAGCGCATCTGTCCACTCGTCAAAGTCAAAGAACGTCCCTGCCACATGGGGCATGGGCGACGCAAAGAAGAAGTCGCCGCCCCATGCCGCTTGCTTTGGCTCAGGCTCCTGCACGGTTTCCACAGAAAGCCCGTCTGCCTGCCGCACCGGCTCCGAAAAAGCAGCGCAAGGCCCCCTTTCAGCAGGCGCGGCGGGCGGCAAATGCTCTGCCGCCTGCGCCTTTTCCTGCGTGTCCTGTTTTTGACTTGTCAAAACATCACATGCCTCCGGCTGACTTGTCAGCACGTCCTTTTCCCCTGTCTGACAAGTCAAATCCGCCCCCTCTGCCTTTTTAGCGGTCAAAGCCCGCACTTCATACGTCGTCTTGCGTACATCCTTGCCCAGCACCAGCAAGCCTGCCGCCACGAGCTCCTTGCGGGCGGCGCAGAACGAGCCATGGGAAAGGCCCGTCTGGTCGCGCAGCCACCATTCCTCGATGGCACCGCCGCCTTTCTTTTGGATGCACGCATAGAGTTTTTCCGCTTTCCCCGAAAGATTAATAGCCATGGCACATTGCCTCCATCGCCGTCTTCGCATCCGAATACTCGGGCGGCAATCCGTGCAGGCGCTCCATCACGCTGCGGCGGGCCAAAAGCCGCTGGCGCCCTGCCATAGTCGCTACATCGAATATCCCGTCCAACGCATAGAGCTCCTGGGCAAAGCCCCAGGCAACCGCCTCATACAGTCCTGTCATGACCTTAGCGAGCAGGATTACTGCTTTATGGTAAAATATGGCTAAAAAAGAGTGGTTAAGGGAAGCTTTCTATCGGTTTGGCATTAAGCCAGAATAAGCCTGTTATACATGCTGAAAAGAAAAATGCCTAGAGCTGCACGGCTCTAGGCATTTTTCTTTAAATAAACATCGGGCTCCCCCTTTACTATAAAAACAACGAACAAAGTATTGCGGAAAATATGCACTGACAATATAATAGGCTATATACCAAGCGATTGCCTTGAATGGGCGTCTGTATCTATCATAAGGAGATTGAACGTTACCAATGAAACAAGATAACATTGTATCAAACGCTGAGCAATTACAGCTTATAAATACCATAAAGGAGCAAATCCGGCAGGCACAGTATAAAACCATTCTGCAAGCCAACAGCCAGCTTATTATACTTTACTGGCAGATTGGCACGCTGTTAAACGAAAATGCTGCCTATGGCAACTCTTTTGTAGAAAGTCTGGCCGCAGAAATCAAACGCGATTTTCCAAAATTAAAAGGGTTTTCTGTACGCAACCTGTGGTATATGAAGAAATTTGCTGAGATAACAGATAAAAAGATTCTGCAGACAGTGTCTGCAGAATTACCTTGGTCACACAATATTGTCCTAATAGAAAAAGTCAAGGATAAGGGACAACGCTTATGGTATGCCCATAAAGCGATCGAAAACGGCTGGTCAAAAAATGTTTTAACACATCAAATTGAAGGAAAACTATACGAACGGCAAAAAATGGCGCCAAAGATAAGCAATTTTTCCCAGCTTTTGCCCAATCCCCAAAGTGAACTGGCCAAGGACACCATGAAAGATCCGTATCTTTTTGACTTCATCGAAATACGGGAGGATATGCTAGAACGGGACATCGAAAATGCACTCGTCAAAGATGTAACCAAGACCATGTTGGAGCTAGGCAAGGGATTTGCCTTTGTCGGGCAACAGTACCATCTGAATGTGGGCGGCGATGATTTCTTCATTGACCTCTTGTTCTATAATCTGAATCTGCGGTGCTATTTTGTCATCGAACTAAAAACTGGCGACTTCAAGCCAGAGTATGCTGGTCAGTTAAATTTCTACTTATCTGCAGTGGATAGCCAGCTTCGCCACGAATGGGACAATCCTTCTATCGGCCTCATTCTTTGCAAAAACAAAAATAACGTAGTAGCGGAATATTCGCTAAGAGACATGAGCAAACCGATGGGCGTCAGCGAATACCGTCTGACACAGGAACTGCCGGAAGACTTGAAAACCCAACTCCCCACCGGGGCAGACTTTAACAAGTAAATACTGATATACAAAAAGTGCAGACGGTGTCTGCACTTTTTGTATAGCTATTCACATATCCTGCCAATAATCCGTAATCCCTCTAGCCAGCGCCCTTGCGATTTCATCGCCGTGCAGCGTCAGCACGCCCACGTCGTCACTGTCGATGAATCCCACCTCCACGAGTACGGCAGGCATATTGGTATTCCGCAGCACGCAGAATGTCGGGTGCTCCATGACGCCGCGGTCGCGGTAGCCCTGGTCGATGGGCTGGATGGCGGCTACGAGCTGGTTCTGGATGCAGTGAGCCAGCCGTTCGCCTTTACCGCCAAGGTTATAGCAGTAGGTTTCCGCCCCGCGGCCGCCGCCCGCGTTGACGTGGATGCTGACAAAAACATCCGCTTCCCACGCATTGGCCGCCGCCACGACACAGGGATACTCAGGGCTTTCGCCGGCCAGGTTATGGCTCTGCAGGAGACTTACCTCACAGCCTGCCGCCTCCAGATATTTACCGCAAAGGCTGCCATAGGTTATGGCCAAGTCACACTCGCGCAAACGGCATCGCGGATTGACACAGCCAGGGTCGGGATTACCGCCCAGCGAATGACCTGGATTCAAAAAGACACGCATACAGCTCCCTCCTCAGTTTACGATAAAACCCTTACTTGTCGTTTCCGTGTGATAAGTATCTTCGCTCTCAAAATCATGGGAATAGACAGTATACGTGCCCTCCTCCACGAGGCTTTCGCTGATATCGAGGCATTCCCCGAGCGCATTCATCAGCGCATCCGTCCATTCGTCAAAGTCAAAGAACGTCCCCGCCACATGGGGCATGGGCGACGCAAAGAAGAAGTCGCCGCCCCGTGCCGCTTGCTTTGGCTCAGGCTCCTGCACGGTTTCCACAGAAAGACCGTCTGCCTGCCGCACCGGCTCCGAAAAAGCAGCGCAGGGCCCCCTTTCAGCAGGCGCGGCGGGCGGCAAATGCTCTACCGCCTGCGCCTTTTCCTGCGTGTCCTGTTTTTGACTTGTCAAAACATCACATGCCTCCGGCTGACTTGTCAGCACGTTCTTCCGCCCTGTCTGACAAGTCAAATCCGCCTTCTCTGCCTTCTTAGCGGTCAAATCCCGCACTTCATACGTCGTCTTGCGTATATCCTTGCCCAGCACCAGCAGCCCCGCCGCCACGAGCTCCTTGCGGGCGGCGCAGAACGAACCATGGGAAAGGCCCGTCTGGTCGCGCAGCCACCATTCTTCGATGGCGCCGCCGCCTTTCTTTTGGATGCACGCATAGAGTCTTTCCGCTTTATCCGTCAATTTAGCATCCATGACGCATCGCCTCCAGCGCTGCCTGCACATCCGAATACGCAGACGGCAGTCCGTGCAGGCGCTCCATCACGCTGCGGCGGGCCAAAAGCCGCTGACGCCCTGCCATAGTCGCTACATCGAATATCCCGTCCAACGCATAGAGCTCCTGGGCAAAGCCCCAGGCAACCGCCTCATACAGCCCTGTCATGACCTCAGCAAGCAGGATTGTCCCCCTATGCGCCCGCAGTGCCTTGATGATTACCGGCAGCCACTCAGCATGACAATCGGGCAGCTGACCATGCAGCCGTGGCATCACCCCGAGCTGTGCCGGAAACGTCAGCAGCACCGACCGTCCCCGGGCAAGCTCTGCATGGTGCGCGAGATTCAGCTGATACCATTCCTGCGCCATCGGAAAACACCCTGCGGCCTTCCCCAAGGCCCTGTCGATTGCCAGCATCTGCAGGCTGTTGAACCGCACCTCAATGATGGCACTCTGCTTCTCTGCTTTCTGACTTGTCAATCCCGTCATAACGATCCCCTTCATTCTCCATCGACATGAACTGTCTCTCAGGTGCTATGTACGCAAGGCATCGCGAACCGATACCCGCACCATGATCCATAAGCTCGAACTGCCATGGCGATTCTTGCATACATAGCAAAATATAGCTTTCGACTTCATCTGCTCCCGTAATTGTTGCCGTGCCTTCTGAAAAACTCATATTCTCCAATCCCCGCTTTCACTCGACCGAACCATCCGGCATCATTCACCTCCCGCCTGCAAATCGCTTCGCGTATTGTGTTTCCCGATATCCTTCGGGTCTTGTAATTTCCCCTTCGGGGCCAGTAACATCCCCGGCTTTATACACGACAAAACCCAGTACCCTGCGGGTTTATTCCCCCCAAACGCCTCATGCAGGATATATCCGCCCTTCGTAAGCTCAGCCCGCGCCCGTTTCACCATCGACGCACTCATCTTCGTGCCGCCGGCGATCTCAGCAAGCGACAGCCGCAGCGGAAACTGCCAAAACACATTATTGGCCCGCCACATCAGATAATGCCAGAGCGCCTGCGCATGTGGCGACAATGGCAGCATCACCTGCCGCTTATAGAAGAAACGGATTTCGTTGAGCCAGCCCCCGAGCGTATCCATCAGCTGGCGGCCCCGGCATGACCAGCCTGCTTTTCCAGCCGCTTGTCAGCCGCCCGCCGATGGATCATGTACTTGTTGACCGTGCGCAAGATTTTTCTCGCCGTCAAATAGCATCACACCTTTCCTCAAATCGTTAAAGCTATCCGTCCACTACCAGCTGACAAACCGCAGCAATTGACAAGTCAATCTCCCCTTTCACTTGACTTGTCAAATTTGACAGGTCAAATGTTCACTCGTCAGATTTTGCCGGCAGCTTTGCAGAATAAGCCGCCTTTATAGCAGTTTTTACGTAGTAGAACCTTCTCTTTAGCTTTATCTGCTATTATCATAGCACTATCGCATCTTATTGTCTAGCATTTTATGCTATTTGTTATTGTATTATAGCTTTTTATACTGCTTTATGGTAAAATATGGCTAAAAGGAGGTGTATAGATTTTGACTGATAAAACACCGAAAGTGACAGAAACAACAAGCCTCAACGGAACCTTCAGCAAACGTCTGAAGGAACTCCGTGAAGGCAAAGGCCTGCGCCAAAGCGATATGGCCAAACTCTGCGGCATTGCCGTTCCCTCATACTCCAACTGGGAACAGGGCCGGGCCCTGCCACCTTTGGCACAAATCCCTGTCCTTGCCGGATTCTTTGGCGTCAGCGCCGACTACCTGCTTGGCATTTCCAAACAGGATGCCACCGAGCGGCTGGTTGAGCGCATGCAAAGCCTGCCCGAAAAAAGCCAGCGGATCGTTCTGGCCCTCATCGAGGACATGCTGGAAAAAAAATGACCCCGTACTACTAAAGAAAGTATTTATCTTTGTCTTATCTATGTATTAGAGCCGTCGCGGCTCCAGCAGGCACAAGGAAGGACAGCCCCCTTGCGGGCCTGATATATCCGCAGAAAGACCCGAAACCTTTCCAGCATACCTGCCCGCAAACCAAGCTGGACAAAAAACTATACACAAATTACGCACAGGAAATCCACAGATTTATCCACAAGCAAAACCATCGCTTCCGAAACTTTTTGACATGTCAAAGGGATGAAAAACAATCCGCAGCTGCTCACAGAAAAGCAATACAAAAAGGCACCACGGAAAACTCCATGGTGCCTTTGCTGACAAGGGATTATGCGATTTACGCTTTTTCAGGAACGGAAAAAGCAAATTAGCCCGATCAACTACCCGCTTTGCGTTTTGCCTATTACCAGTTTGCCTCTACATATCCCTGCGCCACATTCAGTTTGAGATTAAAACGTGTCATAATCTTGTCGATAGTGGTTTTCTTATCCACATCCATCTCTTTTAATGTGGTAATCATGGCCTTGATGCCTTCTTTCAAGCCTTCTTCCCGGCCTTCCTTGCGGCCTTCTTCTGCTGCATATCTTAGCTGCGCCGCCTGGTCACGGCGGAATTTTTCTGCTTTCTCATAAGACCGCTTGGCCACTTCGTCCTTAGTGAACACGTCTTCCACCTCCATTGCCTCTTGGATTGCGGCCTCGCTTGCCGCGATTTCCGCCAGCTCCTCGTCCGGAGTGCTGGGAGAGAAATAGGCCGCCCATTTCTCCATGCGGTTCATATCTTTTACACTTCTAGCCTTGAATTTCGGCAGTTCAAGGAAATGTATCTCCAGCTTATCCGTCAGCTGGCAGCCGGTTTTGACGTCATAAATGCCAAAGCAGCTGTGCATATCCGGGTATTTACCCGCGTCAAACAGGTTAAAGCCCAAAATGTTGATGGCCACGGTGCGATTTAACTGGTCGTATTCCTCGCCCCGCTTGAGGTCGGCGTAGTTTCGCGCCCAGTAGTAAACGGAACGCTCGCCCATGGCGGCCAAAGCATTGACCTGCATTTCGATATTGACCTTGGTACCGGAAGCCGTGCGGCCTAAAATATCCAGCCGTGATTCCTTGCCCTCGTATTCGTCCGCGTCCATTTCCCGGTCGATAAACTCAATGTCTTGGATAAGCTCCGTGCCTTGAAACTCGAAAAAGGCGTTAATCAAAGATATGGTTATCTGAGGGTGCTTGGCAAAAACCGCCTTGAATACCGCGTCATTTGTCCGATTGATGCGAAATCCTGCCATGATTATTCCTCCTGTGCTACTTAATTATATTCTATGACTTTGCCCCCGAAAAGGCAAGATTTTCCTGTAAGCAGGCCGTCCCCCTCTGGCCACCGTAATCTATGGCCAGCATGGCGCTGCCCTGCTGGATTTGTGCTATACTATATCTTGCCGCAACCTCTAACCATGGAACAGCCTAAGCAGCTGGGCCTACGACGACAAAGGAGCACTAGTATTATTCTAGCGCTCCTTTGTCATGTATTCGTATTGCTTTATGCAGGATCAGCAATCAAATCTGCCCGATCATTTTATGGGTCTGCGGGATTACGCGGACGTCCTTGAGCTTGGACAGGGCGTAGTTCTGGCAGATCAGGATCTTTTCGGGGCTGGCGGCTTTGCAGCCGCCGTATGGGGTCACGGGCTGGATGATGAAGAGTGTTTCCGGTGCGGTGTCCGCCACGAGGTCGATTGCCTGGCGGAATTCTTCTTCCGTGGTTTCCTCGCCCACGACCAGCTTTATATACAGGTCTTTCGCTTTGGCCACTTCGATGAAGTGCCTATGTGCCTCCCACTGCGGGGTGCGGATGATGCTCGGCAGCTTGATGTCCATGCTGATGATGTCGACTGCATCGAGGATACCTGCGAGCTGCTCGGGCAGGGTGCCGTTCGTTTCGAGGAACACCGGCACCGTTATTTTTTTTGCCAATTCACGGATGAAGGCGGCATGCAGCAGCGGTTCTCCGCCCGTGAAGCTCACGGCTTGATGCGGGACTTCCTGGCACAGGCGGTTGATTTCGATGGCCACCTGCTCCACCGAGCGCGGATTCGGCAGCTTCGCGAATTCACGGCTGCCCGCATAGGTCTCGACCTCGCACTGCGCATGGCTGCCCGGCGTATTTTCCGTATCGCAGTAGCGGCAGTCGAGGTTGCAGCCCTCAAACCGCACAAATACCTGGCGGCAGCCGACGTATTTACCCTCGCCCTGGATGGACGAGAAAATTTCAATCAGATTCTCTTTCATGGCTCAGTCCTTCGTATAGGTGACGCTGGATTTCGGCGACTCGAAAACCGTGATCGCATGAAGCTCGCTATCACGCACAAAGCATTCATGCCCTGCCAGCTCCTCGAAGATGATGCGGGCCAGGTTTTCTGCCGTCGGATTCACGCCGCCGGCAAACGGCTCCAGCTCATTGAGATAGCGGTGGTCATAGCGCTCAAGCGTCTCCTTGAGCGCCTTTTTGATGATCTTGAAGTCCACGAGCATGCCGAGCTCATCAAGCTCACGGCCCTTTACCACTGCCTCGACCACCCAGTTATGGCCATGCAGCCGTGCGCATTTGCCCGGATAGCCATTGACCATATGGGCAGCTTCAAAAGCACCTTCAACTTTTAACGTATACATATAAAAAAACTCACTCCTCGTCTAACAAACAAAAATATATTATAACGCCGTTGTTCCTATCTTGCCGCAGGCAAAACTTCCGCTTGGCATTTCAACGCAGAAAAACGCTGCCGGCTCAGTTCTCTTCCGCAGAGGATTCCGCCGCTGCATCTTCTGCCGGCTGTGCCGGATTGGCATCCATGACAGCCGCCTGCTGCGCATCATCTTTGGCTCCGTTTAAATCATAGCGGCGCGCGACATTTTCGGCCTTGGCCCTGTAGTAGCCTGCTGCCTCCGAGTATTTGATGACCCGCGAGCCGACAACGTTCATGATGGCGATAGCCAGCGCAATGCCGATCAGCACGCCCACGAGGCCGCCGAAATAGTTGCCGATAACGATGATAATCAGGCAGGCCGTGAAGAAGACCATGCCATCGTTGGCTTCCTCGATGCCGACGAAAAAGCCATGATACTGCTGCCGCGCTTCCAATACCTTCTGGTTGTAATAGGCATGGACACACCAGGGAATCAGGAAGTCGTTCAAGGTATCGAGCGTTTCCGCCTGTGCCGTATGATGTACTTCCTGCCCCTTCAGCAGCTGAATCGTAAAGCAATTCTCCTGGATTTCGCAGCGCACGAGAATCGCCCACTGCTCATCAAGCGCAAAGCGGCAAACCGGCGTATCACCGGCATAGACGTATTTCCCCGTATCATCAAGCCGCTTGCGATGGATAAAGATCCCCTTGTCATCTTGATAGACTTTCGTCTCTTCATCGTAATACATATTTTTCCGCTCCCTGATCATAATACCCCTTTCTCTTTACACGCTTTATTCGCTATCCGGCCGCAGCCTTCCTGCCGGACTTTTTGACAGGTCAAGCAAAAACAGCAAATTGACCGGTCAAAGCTGACACGTCAATTTGCTGTCTCCTAGCCCATTTTACTGGTCAATCGATTTCGTATTCTTCACGTTGCCGACGATGTCGCTCATGCTCATCGCCCGCGTATGCTGCGTGTGGCTCCACTCGTGATTGTTGCGGTTGATGAATCCCAGGAAGATGATAGGAATCCACGAATAGATGAATACCGGATAGAGCAGCATGTAAAGCCAGGACTTCCACTTCGCCCGGATCTTGATGAGGATGATCATCGGCAGGATGTACTGGCCGAGCATGATAGCCGTCATGATCTGCGACGGCATGAAGTTATAGATGTTCGTATAGAACGGCGGGAAGGCAAGCTGCACATAGCTGATGATGACGAAGAACGTCGAGATCATCAGGAAGTGCGGCTGCATGAGGTAGATGCACTCATCCCACATGCGGATGTCCTTGTGCTTCCAGCCAGCCTTGAGCATCTTCGGGATGAAGCGGTTGCCTACATCGAACTGGCCCTGTGCCCAGCGCTTGCGCTGATTCCAGGACTGCTTGAACGTCAGCGGCTTCTCGTCATAGATGATGGCGTCATGCGCCCAGCTCGTCTTGATGCCTTGGGCCATGCACTTCATCGTGAACTCCATATCCTCCGTCAGGCAGGTTGCATTCCAGCCATGCTCCTTGAGGATATCGGAGGAGAAGCACATGCCCGTGCCGCCAAGGCAGGCCGACAGGCCGATGTTGGATTTCGCCAGATGCGAAATGTAGCAAATGACCCAGAAGGCAATCGCAAACGTGCCTGCCACCCAGGTATCGTACGGATTCTTGGCATCCATATAGCCCTGGATGACCTTATCGCCCTTGCAGAGGCGATTGTTCATCTCCATGAGGAACTGCGGATGCACGAGGTTATCCGCATCGAATACGCAGACCGCGTCGTACTGTTTTTCCATCTTGAACAGACGGTCAAACATCCACTCGAGCGCATAGCCCTTCGACTTCTTCGTCGGATGCGTGCGCGCATGGACGATGGCACCGGCATTTGCGGCAATCTCTGCCGTGTTATCGGTGCAGTTATCAGCAATGACATGGATATCATACATATCCTTCGGATAGTTGAGGCCCTGCAGATTCTCGACCAGCTGCCCAATGACGGCATGCTCGTTATGTGCCGCCACGATCAGCGCGAACGTCTTCTTCGGGGTCTTGATTTTCGTCTCGCCACGCCGCCACATGCCACAGAAACCGATGACAAAGAAATAAAGCGTGAACAGGAAAATCATGATCTGCATGGGAACCATGATGATATCAAATGGGAAATTAAACAAAAATCATCAGCCTTCCTTTGCAAATAATGCAATCAGCGTATTTACGATGCCAGCGGCTGCATAGGTGCAGAACACGGCCACAGCCAGCGCCGGCAGGATAGCTGCGTGTCCGAGCCAGAGGATGGCTGCAAACATAGCCGCTGCAAAAATCTTCGTGCCAAGGTAAATCGGCTCACCGCCATCCCCTTTGAAGTTCGGATAGTGGACATGGCTGACCATCAGATAGCCGACAATCGCCATGAGAATCGGATATGCCACCCCGAAGCCCAGCGGATCGACACCAAGCAGGACGAACAGCAGCGTCGTCATCGCGACGATATTGCCGCCAGCCGGGATAGCAAGGCCCATGAAGTAGCCATGCACCACATCAGCATTGACATTGAAACGCGCCAGGCGCCACATGCCGCAGACGGCAAACAAGATGACGACCGCCATGCCCAAAAGCCCATGGTTATGCAGGACAAAGGCCCAGGCCAAAAAGCCCGGCGCGATGCCGAAGGAGCCTAAATCGCAGAGCGAATCCATCTCCTTGCCCATCTCGCTCGATACGCCAAAAAAACGAGCCGTGCGCCCGTCAAGGCCATCAGCCACGAGCGCGAGCAGGATGAAAAGCGAGCCCCAGACAAAATCACCACTATACGTAGAAAGAATCGAGCACATGCCAAACACAAGGTTCATAGACGTGCAGAGATTCGGTATAAACCGTCGATAATCCATCAGTCTTTAATCCTCCCGAGAACAGTCTGTCCGCCGGCCACCTTCTGGCCGACCTTGACATTGATTTCTACCTTCTTCGGCATGACAACCTCGAGGCAGGAGCCGAACTTGATCATTCCGTACAGCTCGCCCTGCTTGAGGTCATCATCGAGCGTCACATACGAGACGATGCGGCGCGCCAGAATGCCGGCAATCTGCTTGACACTGATGCGGATGCGTTCATTCTCGATGCCGATGACGTGATGCTCATTCTCGAAGCCCACCGTGTCCTTATACGCAGGACGGAAACGGCCGCAGAAATACTTCTGCAGCTTGATCTGCCCATTGATAGGACTGCGGTTCACATGCACGTTGAACACTGACATGAAGATAACGACCTTCGTGCAGGGTTCCTTGACAAACTCATCCGTCTCCAGCTCGACGATATCCGTTACCGTGCCATCGGCCGGCGACAGGATTGCCGACTCGTCAAGCTCGATATGACGTTTCGGGTTGCGGAAAAAATAACAGAAATATAGCATCAATACGAAGGGAATCACAGCCACATACGGATGCACCGAAAAACCAAGCAGGACGCCCAGTGCCGCACAGCCGAATATGAACGGATACCCTTCCGATATAATAGGAGTCAAGCTCCCACCTCCTCAAACACGTTTCTTATTTTTTGAAGCATGTACCTTGAGCACGAACTTCGGCAGTGCCAGCAGACGGCCTGCGCGCTTTGGCTGCAAGGCACCGCGGAACAGCCACTCGAGCTTGGCCTTCTGCATCCAGAGCGGCGCACGCTTCATGACCCCTGCCATGACGTCGAGCGTACCGCCAACCCCGATGGATACAGGCACACCGAGCTCGTCTCTATGCTGGTAGAGCCACTTCTCCTGCTTGGGCACGCCGAGTGCCGCGAGCAGCAGGTCAGGTTTAGCCGCCTTGATTTCCGCGATGATTTCCGGCTCATCGTCCGCCGAAAAATACCCATTGCGTACGCCGACAATCTCAATCCCCGGATAAAGCTCCTCTGCTTTGGCTTTAGCCTTCTCTGCTACGCCGGGTGCCGAACCGAAAAAGAAAATACGCTGTTTCTTGCCTGGTGCAATGCGCATGAGCTCCTGCGCCAAATCGAAGCCTGCCACACGCTCCGGCATCTCATAGCCCAGATGATGGGCAGCCCAAACCGTACCAGCACCATCCGGGACCACCAGCGCGGCCTCATTCAAAATATGCCGCAGCTCCTCGTCATGCGTCGCCCGCATAATCATCTCGGCATTGGCCGTCGCGATAAGGACATTCTTCTTCTCGTCCATGTAATCCTGCACCTGCGCCACGGCCTGCGCCATCGTAACAGAATCCACATTCACGCCCAATATATCGATCTTGTCGGACACACTATTCCCTCCAATAAATCAGAAATACTCATTGAATTAGTGTACTACAAAAGAATAGTAGCGTCAACCGCGCATCACCCTTTATTGACATACTTCATGCTTTCGATGCTGTCCTTCACATCTTCTTTGGCATCCGCATCGCCCGCATGGTAGAAATACGTGACCACCAGCACCTTCTGCGGGGCTTTGACAGCTACCGCATCGATTTCAAAATCCTTGCCGGCCTTTTGCCCCGTGTAATGGTATTTCTCCAGCGGGATATCGTGGACACTGATTTCCTCCTGGCCTTGCAGCTCGGCATTCCTGACCTGATACCGCTCCAGTGTCCTGCCGACCCGCTGATCGATAGTCTTATCCATCTCTGCCGGCTGTGGCGTGTCAACGTCTTTGCTATGCAGGTCGATGAACATATTGCTGCACTTTGCCTGCGCGACCTGCCAGGCCCCATCATCATACGGCAACGCCTTGAACTGCTCCGGCATTTCTATCTGCAGTTCCTGCTGCGTCGATACCGTTACCCGCTCCGTCTCGCCAAACAAACTGATTCCCTCCAGCGAAAGATGGCTGCCCAGCGAACCGAAAAACATAACGATCGAATGAAGAAAGAAATAAACTGACATCATATTATATAAGTCCCCCTGTAACAAAAATCACTGTACCGTGATTGTCTCAATCGAATTTTCCACCCTGGCCTTAGCAGCATCATTCTTTGGATTGTACTGATAAAGCAGCCACCATACATCCTGCCCCTCCTGGAACCCGAGCAGCTGGATTGTACTTTCCTGCCCCTTGGACTTGCTTGTGCATTCAATCGTCTTCACCGTTCTGCCCTGTATTTCCCGGATGCCCTCGCCTTTGATTGCCATCTCCCCCTTCATCGTGAATACCTCTTGGAAGTTCTCATAGCCAAAGCCGACCTTATCCTCCTTTTTCCGTGTCGTCGCATGAACGACTAAAGCCCTGACACCATCTCTATCTCCTTTATAGGAATCGATGCGCTCAAATATTCCGCTCTCCGTCTTCGCATGTTTTGCCTCCGGCTCCATCGGCAGCTCCATCGAAAACATCTTCCCATCCTTCTGTTCATGCTTAACGGGATACCACAAAGTCGAAAAATCATCCGTCAACTCATGACGAACAAAAAAACTCACATTACCGCCTTGAAACGCCACAGCCAAAACCATAAACACAAAACCTACTAAATATAAAAGAACCTTCATACCAAACACCTTTCTGCTTATAGCATTGCCATTATTTATTATATTCATTTTCCTTTTCTTCTGTACAATCTCTATCGATAGTCAAATCATGACATGAACATGCGATTTCTTTCGCCAGTTCATTTAGTTTGCGATCGTTATACGAAAAAGAAATCGACCCCCATACCATATGTCCTTCTAATCCTGTCAGGAACATACAATTATACATACGTTCCAACAAGCCATCATTGATATACTCAAAATATGCAATTGGCTGATAAACACCGTCTAAAATATCAGCTTCATATACATGCACTCCTGCTGCCATTTTAGGCAAGACGACTTTACAAAGCTCTACTTGTTTTTCCATGATAGCAGCATCTATTTTCTCTTCTGCTTTCAACAGACCAAACGAGAACTGTCCTGCATCATCTGCTAACAATACCTGTCCAGGATGACTTCCTGGTTGATAAATTTCTCGTACATGTTCAGGCATACTTACAAATGAATCCGGCAATTGCACCGAAAACTTATCATCATAAAACTTTCTTGCCGTGAAATGATATTTGTGTCCACGAAAAGCAACCTCATATCCGTCAGTATTTACAGATGTTTCTATCATTGTTAGCGCCAGCCTTTCCTATTTCTTGCAATGCTTTATCATTCATTACACAATCAGTAAGTTTAATACAAGCAAACTCACAATCAACAAATTCTACATCCATCCAATCACAATTCAAAAATTTTGAATCAGCGAAACAACAATCCATGAATAACAACGGATATCGGCTATTTTCATCATCTGCCTTCACCGAATGAAACCTGCATGTGTCGAATATGCAATTCACAAAAATGGCTCCAGTCAGATTTG
Organism: Pseudoselenomonas ruminantium; assembly: GCF_900113715.1. Taxonomy (GTDB): domain Bacteria; phylum Bacillota; class Negativicutes; order Selenomonadales; family Selenomonadaceae; genus Selenomonas_A; species Selenomonas_A caprae. The sequence goes on from NZ_FOQK01000011.1 coordinate 53,014, forward strand.
TTTTTTCGAATTTTGTCAAATGGAAATGACAATCATCAAATATTACATTACGTAAATTTGTTTTACCGAACGTCCATGGCTCAAATAGGCACTGTCCGAATTTACTGTTTTCTATATCAATCTCGTCTATCTTTTTCATTCGATATCGTTTCTTTGCAAAGGAACGGTATTTCAAATCATCTTCAAGCAGATTTTCTTTGTCAATATATTTCAGCAAGTCAACTTTAGGACGCAATCGTCCTATTATCTCTTGTTTACCTATATACTCACCATAGGTCACATAGAATTCTTCATTTCGCAATATCCCTTCCATAATCTTATCCAAGTCTAGCGCCAGCCATACTTTCATATATTCCCCCAGCACTGCCATTATTTTTCTAACAGTAGCCGGATAGAAACGACGGAACATTACAGGATGAACAAGTGACCGAATATATTCCCGCTCATCACACAATTCTTCTTCAAATTTTTTCCACAGCTCCATCATCCATAGACAATTCAAGCTCGCACTATCCATAAACTGTCCTTGCCTATCGAATGCACTTATATTTATATTCGCATTTCCGCACAGAAAATCTGTGTATGGCATCGTACAATGTATCCTTGCCACAGGTCTTTCCAGCGAAACATATAATGTATGAACGAACTGGTAGAACCACTCTATATATTCTGTTTCTAATTTCTGTTGGTTTTCTATACAATATTCATTAAAGGACAACAATAAATTTTCTTCTAATGGTAAATACCTGTTTTTATAAAATTCCTTGATTGTAAAATTTTTCATTCCTTAATCACTTTTGCAAACTAGTACTATTTTCTATAGCCTTTTGCGCTGCCTCTCTTTGTTGTTGACGATAGCGGCGTTCGTTATAACGGTAATCAACAACTCCTGTTGCACCAATTCTTGCCGCCGCAGCAGGTTTGCTATTCCATATTTTCAGTGATCCCTTTCCTGCACCTACTGCATATTTTCTACCTGCACGCAAGCCTTTCATCAAACGCGGATGCGTTTTGTCCAAGCCTGCAATCAAATTTCTCCCACCATTTACCCCCTGCATTGCTATTTCCTTTGCTCCCTGGGGGACTTTTAAGATTCTTCCACTGGTTTTAAACCTTATCAAACGCGCAGCTACAGCCGTTTTATGCGAAGCTAAATTTTTTGCTGTCTCCACCTTTCCTATCGCGCTTGCAACACGAGTTGTACGTAAAAATTTCACACCTACCTTCATCAGCGGAACAGTGTCTACGGCAGCCATACAAATGCTCCAATTCCTTGCATCGTCATCACCTTTTTCAGCAGCTTCTTTTGCTTCATAAAGATCCATTCCTATCATTCCAGCTGTACATATAACTTTAATCGGCACAAAAGGTACAAACGAACCGATAAAAAAAACTGATTTTGCTAATGCCCTTAGGTCAGCTTTTGTTTGTTCTGCCTGCAATTCTTCAGATGTTTTTGCGCTATTCACATATCTCGGATGATCGTATCCTTCCTGATTTATTATTTCCGCTTGTGATACTATTGTCTTAGCCTCAGCACTTATTACCATCTGCGTATCTTGAACAATAAACTTCAATATTTTATCTGATTTAATCAATAATTCCGACATAGCACCGCCGCCCTCATTTTTTCTTCTGCAATACATTCACACTTGCAGACTTAACCGGATATTCATACAATGGACTCGTCTCACACAAGTATGTCATATCCTTCCCCATCATACTTTGTGATGTTACTAAGTATTGTCGCTTCAACGGCGCTCCATCATCATGCAAATATTGCGAATAGCCTTTATTGAATCCCTCCATCAATTTATATGCCTCATCCGTAACATTTCCCGCCTGTGCATCAAGACATATCGACCTACCACTATGAATGACGATATTTTCCGTCGATACAATATCTACACCATTTTGTACATCCCCAACGATACGCGAAGAATTGTCACCAGTACGACCAGCCACACAAACAGTACTGTCAGGTTGGAACTGTATCATTTGATTTTCTGATGTAAGATTCCTATTTTCCGGTGTATGATAATCAGGATTCCCACCCAATGTACTTCTATGGCTTCCTAATGCCAATAATTCACCGCATTCTTCAAAATAAACATATATCTTGTCTCCTATATCCGGCATAGAATACATATAGTTATTCACTGTATTTTCATGATCAATCCAACGAGCATCCTGCACATCTTGATGTTCATCGCAATCAAATCTCACTTTCACCTGTTGCCCCTTCACAGCCATTACTTTCCCTGGAAGATAGCAAGGTCTATTCCAGTTTTTCCTCTGTTGTTCTACTTTAGGATATAAGCCCTCTTTGTGACGAATCATCAGTTCATTTTCTAAAACGTCTCCCCTAGCACTTATCTTGCTTGCCCATATGATTTGTTTATAATTTTTCAACATAACGCTATAGCCTGCACTTGGCTGCAAATCATATGTCTTGAGTTTTACGCCTGAAAACTCTTCCACAAAAGTTTTTGGCCTGGTATTTTCTTGTCGACGCATCACATCTAAATATGACAAACAAATGCCATGTAAATTCTCCGACGAGTCATGCTGGTATTCCTCAAAGGGAACAAAGCCTAAACCAATCCGGATTGTGGCCGCACCACTATCACAACAAATACTTTTGCCGAGGCTCTCACATAACCTGCGTAAGAACGCCCAATCTGTCTCGCCATGCTGATACAGCATGCGTGATACCTGCACCTCTTCCTCTACTTTTATTTCGGCATTATATTCAGTTGCAATCTTACGCGCAACATCGCCTAATGTCTTATTTACCGATTGAAAAGTTCTGCTTTTCTTTTTGATATCCATTTTTTTCGAAACGGAATATAACTCCAAAGCTACTTCTCTCCTACCACTGCATTCGTAAAGATTTATTTCTGTTACCACCCCTGCAAATATCGACTTCCTACCTGCATATATTTTTACTTCTTGATTTTGATAGGACAAAAGCGGCTTCAAATCTTCGGTCTCCGCTATTTCCAAACGAATCTCAACCCGTCCATGGTTCCCCACTTGAGTCTGTATAGATAAGTCAATTACCTTTGACGATATAAAGCCAGCAATATGAAGATCACTTAAAGTTACTGTTTCCATAGATGTCTCCTTTAATGGATTGGTATCGTATCATACCCGCAACATTTATGATTATAATGATGAATACATCTTAACGTATTGCTATTGTTTTTATGGATTTTTTTACAATATCTTCCATTTCTTTATCTCCTTCCTTATACGAATATACAATCGTCCAATATTCACTCCCGGACTGGACACCTAATCCTTCTATTATGTATGGTTCATCATCAATTATTTTTATTTTTGCATATGTTGCTTTTTTTCCATCAACCTCTTTTTCTTCTGTTTTTTCTAGTTTGAGATTCATTCTATCAGAATCTTCAAAATCAGCCGAAAAAGTTTTTACATCGAAATTTATTTTCGTATATTTATCCATCACCGCTATATGATCTAAGCTTACAAAAATTCGTTTAGATTCATATCGATACCAATAATTATTGTTTGTGTATTTATCGGACTTAAACTCGCCATGTTCATTTAACGAAAATGGTAAATCTACATAGAATTTACCTTCATTATCTTGAGGTATCGATATTGTTTGCCAAGATTTTTCAGTTGAATTTATCTTACTACCAGAAGCCACATTTGTATCATTATCTCCGAAACATCCTGTAGTCCCTACTATAAGTAGCATCAATATATACATAAAAAAAATCTTTTTCATACAGAGTTTCTCCATCCTGCCATGCTTCATTCAGTATGAGGTAGCATGTCCTGCCGGCATACTTGTCCGTATCTATCGTGACATTACCGTGCTGTTGCAATAACCTTCTTACCTCTTGGGCATCCGCTTTACATCGCCCATATCCTTTGATATTTTCTGGATATTTATGATCATTAGCATCCAACGCAGGTTGTCGATCTTTCTGATTGATGACGCCATGTGAATGCTCTAAAAATACTTTTTGTTTTGCCGTGATGCAATCACAATAAGTATATTGCGTAGCCATGGACATATAATTTCCCTTTGACGACATTTTCAGTTACCCCCCATATTACCAGAATGTATCCCTATGCATTCTGCTATAAATGGCTCAATTTCCATATCACTATCATATCCACAATATTTATGATTATAACGATGAATACATTTTAACGTATCGCTATTGATTCCATAGACCTTTTTACCATTTTTTCCATTCCCCTGTTTCCCTCTATATATGTATACATGATTGTCCAATATTCATTGCCGCCATCGATTCCTATACATTCAATAATTTGCGGATTATTATCTTCATCTATAACAATTTTAGCATAAGTTACTTTTCTGCCATTTATATATTTATCTTCCAATATCTTCATTTTTGCATTAAGTTGTTCAGCATCATCAAAATCCACCATAAACGTTTTTATATCAAAATTTATTTTAAAATCATCGTTACCGACCAAAGCCCAATCAACACTCACGTTTATTTTATCATCTTCATGCCTATACCATTTCGCACTTTTTATATCATTATTTATTTCATTATTTATTTTGAAATCACCACGATCTTCCAGATTAAACGGCAAATCAATGTATAGCTTTTCCCCATCTTTTTGCGGCAACTCTATGGAGCGCCATCCATCTTTTTGAATCTGTTCATTTGATGATGTAGTTATTTCTTGAGACTTATTGTTTCCTGAGCAGCCAGGCACAAACAGTGCCATAACTACTAATAATATAAACATCAGTTTTTTCATTTTATCCACACACTCTTCTTATCTTTTTTCACTGTGACTTCCCGAAACATCATACCCTTTTTTATTTCCTTTAACTTTCAACTTATATTCACCAGATTCTCCTTCTAATTCTACGCCATCTTTACTTGCTGAAAGCTTTATGCTTCTTTCCTCCTTCTCAAATTTAGTATACATTTTAACTTCCGACGGTTCATGTTTCGTACTTTCCCCACTTGACTTTAATTTTCCTATTTCAGCTTCTGTACCTGCAGCAATGTTAAAATCACCTTTACTGTAACCAACTTCAACTCCCACTTTTCCTTGCGTAGAATTTCCATGATTTAGTTCTATTCCTTTCGTTCCCAAAGATCCTTCTGTCTCGCGGTGCTCTGCATCGACAGGATTCAGGGTTGCTTCCGCATAAAATCCATCTTTTTTGTCTCCTATCATGAAATGACCATCTTTCGGCAAGTAATTTGCTATCACTGCTTCAGCTTTTTCTAATTCGCTATTTATTCCGTCAAATGCACTATACGATGCATCAATACTGTCAGGCAATGCATCCGCATCCGAACCAGGTTTTATGAACCTTATTCGTCCTCCTCTGGCACAGACCAGGGTACTTGTATCAAGCAGCGCCGGTGCTCCCTCGACTGTGAAATGAGTATCGCCATCCTGCCATGCTTCATTCAGTATGGGGTAGCATGTCCTGCCAGCATACTTGTCCGTATCTATCGTGACATTACCGTGCTGTTGCAATAACCGTCTTACCTCTTGGGCATCCGCTTTGCATCGCCCATATCCTTTGATATTTTCTGGATATTTATGATCATTGGCATTCAACACAGGTTGTTGATCTTTCTGATTGATGACGCCATGCGATTGCTCTAAAAATACTTTTTGTTTTGCCGTGCCGCAATCACAATAAGTATATTGCGTAGCCATGGACATATAATTTCCCTTTGACGACATTTTCAGTCACCTCCCATAATGACATTCTCAGCTAGCAATTTGATATCTTTCGGCAATATATCCAATTGCACATCACCTGCTTTAAGGCTGATTTTATCTTTGGCCAGCATTTCGATTTTATTTCCTTCCAGTATCACGTATTTATCAGCTGTAACTTTGATTTTGTTCGCTGTAACAATGTGAATCCCACTCCCTGACATGTCAATGAATGTATCTTGATGTTTCGTAATCAGATGCACGCTATTGTCGGTCAGCAGCAGTTCCTTGCCACCTGGAGCGCGCAGGGTTTTGTTGCGGGTATTGGCTGGCGGTGCGGCGTTTATGGTGCTGATGCAGAAGGCATCCTTCTCCTCCTGCGTGGGGAAGAATACGCGGACATAGTCGCCCTCACTTGGCATCACATACCAGCCGCTGCCATCGCTGGAGGAATAGGTCGTCGCGTATGGGAACCACTTGTTTGCCGCTTCCTCATAGGCCGCATCGACTTCAAGGAAATGTACTTTCACTTTATCCTGCCGGACATCCTTTACCTGACCGGTCAAAACCATTCCGGCACAGGTCGGGTTCTTCTGTCTGGCTGCCAGCAGGCTCTTTTCTCTAGCCAGCCGGTAGCGCATATGCAGCATACCGTCTAGCAATCGGCCTGATACCGCAGCAATGCGATAGGATTTTCCCTTCCAGGACACAGCCGTTCCCAGCGGCAGGTAATTGTCCGTCTCGACCCGAAGCGAGACAAAGTCTTCAGCTATCGGCTGTCTGCCGGCCACGAGGGAATTTTCCTGCCATAGCTGCCACCTCGCCTCTTGATAGCGCCGAGAAGTCTCCACCCATGCCGGGATTTTTTCTTCTTTCGCCTGCGTTGGCAGTCCGATTGACAATCCGGGTTTTTCTGCCGCACAGTCTGTGAATACAGGCACGCCAAAGCGTGACGCCATCCGCCGCGCAAACTGCCAATCAGTTTCATCCAGCTGCAGCACGAATTCGCCAATTGCCTTATCGGGCACATTCATGCGGATTTCCGCCTTGGTGTCCATGCCATTTTGCTGACAGGCTGCCCGCAGGATTGCACCATACGTCTGCGTCAAATCCTGAAAGGACTTCCGCTCTTTCTGCAGATCCAGCAGATATGAGGTGTCAGCCAGCAGCATTTTCGCCAGGCAATACTCTGCCGTTTCCTCCATATGTATGCGCAGGATATAGCCACAGAACAGCGTCTTTTCTCGGCCGTCTACGCCAGCTGCCGCAATCGTCACTAAAGTCTCTGCCGACTGCGGCATAAACCGCAGCATTTCTTCTTTGTCCACCTCAGCTGCCAGCTTGACGAAAGCATGGCAATTAGGGCGATGATGGATGCTCATTTCCTGCAGCCGTTTTAGTTTGATGCCTTTGACTTGCAGGCATTGATGGATAATTTTCATGCCTTGCCTCCTATTTCGATGGCCTTGGCGCCCATGCCGATTTCGTGGGCATCCATATGGATGTTCGAGTCCGCCACCTGCATCGTGATACTGTCATCGGCCTTCACTACGACGCCTTCCTTGCCCTCAATATCAATATCGCCCTGTGAGGAAACGATTACGGGCCGGGTTGAGTAGACTTGTACGCCCTTGCTCTGCGAAATGCGGATAAAACTGTCTGCGGAGGTGCAGTCCAGCGTGATGCCATCTTCATCCATCAGCACATTGTTGCCGCCTGGCGCCCGGAAATATTTATTGCGTTCAGCTGGTGCCGGCGCTTGGTTGACAGCACTGGCACCAAAGGCCGCCGCTTCGTCATGCGAGGGGAACAGGATGCGGACCTCATCCTGCGGCTCGGGCATGACATACCAGCCGCTGCCATCTTCCGAGGAATAGCCCGTCGAATACGGAAACCATGTGCTGCTGCCAGAGTCATAGCTGTCATCCATCCCCTCGAACCATACCTGGATACGGTCGCGTTCCACCGCCTGTACCTTACCCTTGCTTATCCTTCCGCCACAGGATGGATGCTGGCGCAGCGGCAAACGCAGTCCACGCGGATCAGCCAGTTCATAAGTCATATGCAAAAGCCCATCGCGCAGTGTGCCATATACCCGGCTGATGACATACGTTTTCCCCCGGAATTCCGCCGTATCACCCAGGCATGCATACACATCCGCTTCGCAGGTGATACGCGCAAAATCCTGCATCAGCGCCTTCTGCCCCGCCTGCCCTTGATTCAGCCGATAACGCAGGTAGCTGCAGTTATCCTGCTGATAGACGGCTGCCGCCGCGTCCAGTTTGATGCTCTTCCCGCCAGCCGGCAGCCCCACGGACAGGGATGGCTTTTCCTCACGCAGCCGCGTGAAGACGGCTGTATGGAAATGCGAGGCTAGTCGCTTCGAATACGCCCAGGCCGTCTCCTGCATCTGCGCCAGGAATTTACCGATAGGCTTATCGGGCACGCCAAAGCTCAGATTCGCTTCTACCCCAGCCTGCGCATAAGCACGCTGCAAAACCTCCCGATAGGTCTTCGTCAAGTCCTGATACGTCTGATCCTGCCGCTTGATATCCAGCGCGCAGCACATATCGTTGAGCGTGCACGTGACGACAGCATAATCACCGTTGCATTCATAATCCAGCCCAACCAGATACCCGCAGAAAAACCGCTTCCTTTCTCCGCTGCTATCCTCTGCCCAAAGGCTTACGATCTGCTTATCGGCACGGGGAATGAAATGCTCCATTGCTGCAGCAGTTGTTTCCCCTGTCACTTTGACGGTTCCCAACGCATTGGGCGCATGCCAAAGTTCCAACGACAGGATTCTCTGACAAGGAATCCCCTCCATATATAGTGATTCATACGCTATGCTCCACACACTTCTGCCTCCTTTGCTGACGGCACTTTGACAAAATGAACGCCCATCGGTCCCCGTGCCAATATCTGCTCAGCGGCCGCCAGGGAAAAGAACCAATACACGACATGTTTCCCCTCATACCTGGCCACCTGCCGACCCTGCAGGCATTCCGGATGGATCCGATATCCATCCCCGCGTATTTCCAGACAATCGGCAGACGGTAAATAAGGAATCCAATAGGTTAAACTCTTGCCACGCGGGGCAGCCGGCAAAAGCGTCAAAGACTTTGTCTCCACCGCCGGAGCCAACGACCGGAACAAGGCAATCATTTTCTTGCCCACCATAAACGTGGGCGCAAACAGGAAATCGCAAAACTCCAAGCCGCGTTTTCCTTCATAACAGCCGACACGATCCTGTAGCCGAGCAAAATCCCGGCCCGTCATCATCGGCGGATATTCCCGCCAGGGTATTCCCGCGGGCCGGACAGGACACACGAGATCTTCATCGGGACGGAGCTGAAACCAAGGTTGCTCTAGCATAATCGTCTCCTCACATAATCCTAACTATAATCATTCCCTATAGAACTATAATAAATGAGAATTAGTATTCATTAAAAAGAATCTGAAAATACCGTGAGAATCTAATCCGGGCATAAAAAAAGCACCCCTCTATGTTGCGTGAACATAGAGGGGTGCTTTACCACACAAGGTGGTCAAGCGCGGAGCTTACTGCTCCTGCTTATTCTCTTTTTTCTTGACAGCCGTGCGGATGGAGAGCTCGCGGAGCTGTTTCTCCTCAACCGGCGACGGTGCAGCCGACATGACGTCGCGGGCACTCTGGTTTTTCGGGAACGCGATGACATCGCGGATGGAATCGCGTTTTGCCATGAGCATGACGAGACGGTCAAGACCGAATGCCAGGCCACCATGTGGCGGCGTACCATACTGGAACGCATCCATCATGAAGCCGAACTTCTCATGTGCCTGCTCATAGGTAAGGCCGAGAGACTCGAATACCTTCTCCTGCAGCTCTGCGTTGTAGATACGCAGCGAACCGCCACCGACTTCGACGCCGTTGAGGACCATATCGTAAGCCTTAGCTTTTACGCGGCCCGGGTCGGACTGCAGATACTGGATATCCTCGTCACGCGGTGCCGTGAACGGATGGTGCATAGCCTTCCAGCGTTTCTCCTCGTCGCTCCACTCGTACATCGGGAAGTCGACGACCCAAAGGAAGCGCAGGGCATCCGGATCGATGAGGTTGCGCTCTTTACCCATCTCAAGACGGAGCTGGCCCAGAGCCGTATCGACAACGAGGCGCTTGTCGGCAACGACCAGCAGCAGGTCGCCCGTCTTAGCGCCCGTAGCCTCAGCGATCTTGGCAAACGTCTCATCGCTGTAGAATTTCTTGAACGGGCTCTTGATGCCCTCTTCGCTGTACTGGATCCAGGCAAGGCCCTTCGCGCCATAGATCTGGACGAACTTGACGAGATCATCGAGGCGGCGGCGCGGAATGTCAGCATAACCGTCAACCTTGATGCACTTGACCATGCCGCCGTTTTCGATAACGGCGTTGAATACCTTGAAGTCCGAACCTTTGACGAACTCGGAGATATCCATGAGCGGCATATCGAAGCGGAGATCCGGCTTATCGGAACCGTATTTGTCCATAGCCGTATCCCAGTCCATGCGCTCAAACGGCGTCTCGATCTTCGCACCGATAGCCTTCTCGAACATCTCTTTGGCGAGCTCTTCCATCAGGCCCAGGATCTGATCCTGATCCATGAAGGACATCTCGATATCGAGCTGCGTGAACTCCGGCTGACGGTCAGCACGGAGGTCCTCATCGCGGAAGCAGCGGACAATCTGGAAATACTTCTCGAAGCCAGCGACCTGCAGGATCTGCTTGAAGATCTGCGGGGACTGCGGCAGAGCGTAGAACTCGCCCGGATTTACGCGGCTCGGAACGAGGAAGTCGCGAGCGCCTTCCGGCGTGCTCTTGCAGAGCATCGGCGTCTCGATCTCGAGGAAGCCGTTGCGGTCAAAGAAGTCACGCATGATTTTCGTGACGCGGTGACGCAGCATGATGTTCTTCTGCATCTCCGGACGACGAAGATCCAGATAACGATACTTGAGGCGAATCTTCTCATCGACATCGACACCATCCTGGATGTAGAACGGCGGCGTTTTCGCCTCATTGAGGATACGCAGCTCAGCGCAAACGACCTCAACTTCACCAGTCTCCATATTCGGATTGATGGTCTCTTCGCTGCGGGCGCGGATTTTACCGCGGACAGCGATGCAGAACTCGTTACGCAGGGACTCAGCCTTGTGGAACGTGCCTTCATTCATGGAAGCTTCATCGAATACGACCTGCACAAAACCGGAACGGTCACGCATGTCAACGAAAATCAGACCACCATGGTCACGACGACGGGAGACCCAGCCGCACAGGACGACTTCCTGGTCAACGTCGGTTTTGCGAAGTGCACCGCAGTGATGCGTGCGCTTCATGCCTTGTAATGTTTCCATTAACCTTTCACCTCAGCACATAGCTTTTCTATTATTGTATCAAAAGAAACCTTCTGCTGCTCGCTCTTTTCCATATCTTTGAGCATCACGCAGGATTCTTTGACTTCGTCTTCACCGATGATCAGCGCAAAGCGGGCATTGGCCTTGTTTGCCTGTTTCATCTGGGCCTTCATACTGCGGCCCGCATAATCCATACCAGCTTTGAGTCCAGCCTGGCGCAGCTGCGTCAGCAGCTTGAACGCCGGCCCCTGAGCCGCATCGCCAAGCGCTACTACATAGGCGTCCGTCTTCTTGTCCATCTCCGGCAGCAGGTTCTGCTTCTCGAGGGCCAAAAGGACGCGCTCAAGGCCCGTGGCAAAACCAACGGCCGGCGTCGGCTTGCCGCCGATTTCCTCGATGAGGCCATCGTAGCGGCCGCCGCCAGCGACAGCACTCTGCGCGCCCAGCGGCGCGTATTTGATTTCAAACGCGGTCTTCGTATAGTAGTCAAGGCCACGGACGAGGCGCGGATCGAGCTCGAACTCGATGCCGGCATCGGTAAGATACTGCTGAACCTTGTGGAAATGCTCCTGGCACTCGTCGCAGAGGCAGTCCGTGATTTTCGGCGTATCGGCCATATACGGCTTATCCGCATCGGCCTTGCAGTCGAGGATTCTGAGCGGGCTGCGCTCGAAGCGGTCTTTGCAGTCGTCGCAGAGGTCGTCGAGCTTATCGCGGAAGTAGTCCTGCAGGACCTCGCGGTATTTCGGACGGCAGTGTGGGCAGCCGACCGAGTTGAGGCTCAGCTTAAGGTCTTTAAGGCCCAAAGAACGCAAGAAATCGATGGCGACCATGATGACCTCTGCATCAACCATCGGGTTCTCTTCGCCGAGCGCCTCGACGCCGAACTGATGGAACTCACGCATGCGGCCGGCCTGCGGACGATCGTAGCGGAACATCGAGCCGATGTAGAAGAGCTTCACGAGCGAAGAATCGCCGTAGAGCTTGTTCTGCAGATACGCGCGCACAGCCGAAGCCGTATTCTCCGGACGCAGCGTGATGCTGCGGTCGCCACGATCCTTGAACGTGTACATTTCCTTATCGACGACATCGGTGCCCTCGCCGATGCCGCGATGGAAAAGCTCGGTATGCTCGAAGACCGGCGTACGGATTTCCTCGAATCCATAGCGGCTGCAGAGCTCGCGAATCTTCTGTTCAACATAATTCCATTCGCCGACTGTATCGGGCAGAATATCCTTGGTTCCCCGCGGGGCATTGGTTAACATTCGTTGGTTTCCCCCTGTTTTCCGTAGGCCTCTTCGAGAAGCTGCCTGCGTTTTTCGATATAGATATCCACATCACGCAGATACGTCACCAAATCCTTGGCATTGAACGACGACTTCATGCGCTTGCGCGCAAAATCGACCACCTTGGTAGTCGCCGAACCGCCGATTCCAAGAATCGTCTGGTGCTCCTCCATGATCTGGATGTTATACATACCTTCGGCGCCAGGACGGCAGCAGCCTACATTCTCGAGGTCGCCGGCCATATAGCCCTGACGGTATAGATAATATGGCACATAGCCATGTTTTTCGATAAATGACATCGCGACTTCCGACATCCTGCGCGTCTCCGCATCGCCGGGGAGGTCGACGTGACGTTCCTCCATGATGAGCTTCAAGCGCGAGCCGCGTTTGAGCGCCAAAGCGTGCAGCGTAATGTCGTCCGGCGCCAGCGCCGTGACCTTTTCCATCGTATCGCGCACATCGTCCGCCGTCTCGCCCGGCAGCCCCAGGATGAGATCCATATTGATCTCGGGAATCCCGGCCGCCCGCAAGGCCTTATACATATCGACAACAGCCTCCGGCGTGTGCTGACGGCCGATGAGCTTCAGCGTGCGCTGCTGCATCGTCTGCGGATTGACACTGACGCGCGTGACATGATGGCCCGCCATCGCCTGAATCTTGGCCGGCGTGATGCTGTCGGGCCGCCCCGCCTCGACGGTGAACTCGACGACCTGGGGCCCATAGAAAGCATTATATACCATCTGCAGCATATCCGCAAAATAGCGGTCCGGCAGTGCCGTCGGCGTACCACCGCCGATGTAGATGTTCTGGACGATAAAGCCATACTGCGTCACCGCGTCGCGCGCCGCCTCGAGGTCTTTGCGCAGCACTGCCATAAATGCATCGAGCTGCTTTTCCCCCGGCAGGATATTCGCCGGGAACGAGCAATAGAGGCAGCGCGTCAGGCAGAACGGGATGCCGACATAGATGCTGATGGTCTTCTCATCCGAGGTCTTCAAAAACGGCAGCTGGCGGAAAGCCATCGGCGTGATGAGGCGGGCCTTCTGCTCACTGCAGGCAAAGTCCGTCATCAGCCGCTTGACGATAGCCTCCTCCTCCATGCCGTAGGAGATCCAGCGATGGACGATCTTCGTCGGCCGGACTCCATGCAGAATGCCCCAGGGTGCCTGGGGCATTCCGAGCTCTTCCACAAAGATATGGTAGAGATTGAGCTTTATCGTGCGGTTGACAGCGGCCCGTTCCAATTCATCGCGCTTGCCTACAGCCGTACGGCTATAGGCAAGACAGCTGCCATCCGCCCGGAACAGCAGCAGTGTCGTCTGCATATGCACACGCTCGCCCTCGACGGCCTCCGCTGCCTGCGGCAGGCGTTTGTTGACAACCGATAGCTGCTCGTAATCATAGACACCGCGCCGCCCTATCACCTCAACCTTGAACAGGCTCAGGACTTCGCGCGTTATCTTGGAAATGATTTCCTTCCTGGTGTTGAGCGTAAACGATCTGACCTTCAAGAGCTTACTGACACTCCTTGCAGATGCCGTAGAACTTCACCTGATGGTTCTCGACATGGAATCCCATCTTCTGCTCGATATCATATTCAAGGTCTTCGAGCAGGTCATCCTCAAACTCCGTGACCTTGCCGCATTTCGTGCAGATCAGATGGTGATGATGATGCTCCGACGGATTCGTAGCATTCACCTCGTAGCGGCTGCAGCCATCGCCGAACTCCATCTTCTGCAGGATACCCAAATCCGATAGCAGCTCCAGGCTCCGGTAGACCGTCGCGAGGCCAATCTCAGACTTCCTGTCCCGCAGGATGCCATGGACATCCTCGGCCGACAGATGCTCGCCCGGATGATCGAGGAAAATCTGCAGGACCGTCTGGCGCTGCGGCGTCATCTTATGCTGCCGTGCCTGCAAACGCGCCTTGAGGTCTTCCATCGTAAAAGTTTGTGCCATAATCTCAACTCCTTACATTGCTCTCATTTATGATCAGCCTATGTCGTAATTCATTCAAATACTAACATTATACCGTAACAAACATTAAATATCAAACGAATTACCAGCAAACTGCCCAATTTCACAGAAAATATCAATTGCCACTCTGGCTGCGCCCCATCGAGCGCGTAACGCTATAGACATCCTTGAGCCGGCGCAGTTTCGTCACGAGCTGGCTGACCTGCGTCGAATTGCGCACGTCAAGCCCCAGTACGATAGTCGATGTCTTGTTGCTGCGGTTCGGATTAGCATTGATGCTGTGGATGTTGATTTTCATCTCCGTCGGCACAGCCAGCACATTCGTCAGGATACCGCGGCGGTCGTTGCAGACGATCTCGAGCTCCACCGTATACTGCTTATCGAGGCCGATATCCCAGCTGACGTCAATAAGCCGCGAAAAGTCCGTATCCTGCAGCAGATTGGGACAATCCGTGCGATGCACCGATACGCCACGGCCGCGCGTGACAAAACCGACAATCGGATCGCCCGGAATCGGATTGCAGCAGCGGGCCAGGCGGACCATGACCCCGCTTTCGCCCTCAACGAGCACGCCATGACTGGATTTGGCCGTCTTGCCGTTCTGCTGCGGCTGCTTGAGCTTGGCGATCATCTGCGAGATGTCCGGCGGCGTGTTCTCCTTGACCTCTTTCTTGTGCAGCTCGATGAGCTTGGTCATGATGCCGTGCAGCGGTACGCCGCCGAAGCCCAGCGTTGCCAGCAAGTCATCCTCGCTGAGGATGTTGAACTTCTTGGCCACCTCCAGCAGGCGCCCCTCTTTCATGAGCACCTTGGGCGGATAGCCAAGATGCTTGGCCTCGTCCTTTATGAGCTCCAAGCCGCGCTCGATATTCTCCTCGCGCTTTTCCTTCTTGAACCACGAGCGGATCTTGCTGCGCGTCTCTGAAGATGCCACGATGTTCAGCCAGTCGCGGCTCGGGCCGTTGTTGGCCTTGTTCGTGATGACCGAGACGATATCGCCGTTCTTGAGCTTATGCTCCAGCGGCACGAGCTTGCCATTGACCTTGGCGCCGACGCAGTGATGGCCGACCTCGGTGTGGATGCGGTAGGCAAAGTCAATCGGGATCGATCCCTTCGGCAGGTCGACGACATCGCCCTTCGGCGTGAACACGAAGACCTCATCCGAGAAGATATCGACCTTGAGTGCCTCGAAATACTCCTTCGGGTCGGAAAGCTCCTGCTGGAGATTCACCATCTGCCGCAGCCAGTTCATCTTCTGGTCCATGGCATTACCAGCCGTAGCCCCCTTGCCCGACTCCTTGTACTTCCAGTGCGCCGCGACACCATACTCCGATACCTGATGCATCTGGAACGTACGGATCTGGATTTCGAGCGGATAGCCGCGGGTCATGACCGTCGTATGCAAGGACTGATAACCATTGGATTTCGGCATGGCGATATAGTCCTTGAACCGGCCCGGGATTGGCTTCCACATCGCATGGATAACGCCGAGCACGCCATAGCAGTCCTTGACCGTATCGACGAGGACGCGGACAGCCGAGAGGTCATAGATCTCGCTGATGTCCTTGTGGTCGCGCTTCATCTTCTTGTAGATGCTGTAGAAGTGCTTGGCCCGGCCATTGATGTCCGCCTTGATATGCGCCTCATCGAGTTTCCCGGCAATCTGCCCGATCGCAGTATCGATGAACGTCTGCCGCTCTTTGCGTTTCTGCTTGACGTTTTCGACCAGGTCGTAATAAATCTCCGGCTCCAGATAGCGCAGGCAGAGATCCTCCAGCTCCCACTTGATATTCGAGATACCGAGACGGTTCGCCAGCGGCGCGTAGATCTCGATGGTCTCCTTGGCAATGCGCTTCTGCTTGTCGGCACGCATGAATTTCAGCGTGCGCATATTGTGCAGGCGGTCCGCCAGCTTGACCATGATGACGCGGATGTCGTTGGCCATCGCCAGGAACATCTTGCGATAGTTCTCAAGCTGCACTTCTTCCTTGGATTTGTACTGGATGCGGCCGAGCTTCGTGACGCCATCGACGATCATGGCGACTTCCTCGCCAAACATCTCCGCGATCTGCTCCTTGGTATAGATGGTATCCTCGACCACATCGTGCAAGAGTGCCGCGCTGATCGTCACATCGTCGATGTGCAGCTCCGTCAGGATCTGTGCCACATGCAGCGGATGGATGATGTAGGCCTCGCCCGAAACGCGCGTCTGCCCCTCATGTGCGGCCGATGCCAAGTCATAGGCACGCTGGATGAGCGCCGTATCCGCATTCGGCTCATACTCCTTCACCGCTGCGATAATGGATTCAATGGACACTGGTGCTTTGTCTTTATCGTTCATTTCTTTCCCCTCCTCAGCGATGACGACGATACGTCGGTGAATGCTCAAGCTCCATCCGCCCCGTTGCTTTGGGCAGATAGTAGCGGTTTTCCTCTAAATCAAGACGCAGGAGACCCAGCTCCTGGAAAATACGCAGTCCCGTGCTCATGGTATACAGGGAGATATGATGACCCCGCTGGCAGAAGCTCAGCGTGAGTTCCGCTGCCGTATAGGGGATGCTCTCCTCCTGCTGCTGGATGGCATACAGGAAGCGGTATATCTCGACCAGCTGCTCGCGCTCGGGGAATACCTTCTCCCCATCAGCGGGCCCCAGCGTATCCACCATGCACTGGAGACTGCGGCGCCCCTGCCACTCATTGACAGCCGGGCTGTAAACCATATCGATGGCCTCCGCATTGACAATCCCTGCATACTCGCTCTTGTTCCAGTACAGAGCATTGATCGGCGCCGACGTCCTGCCCACCTGGAACCGCAGATGCTGCTTCTGGCTGCCGATAGCCGCCGCCCCCATGGCACGGATGCCGCGGCAGCCGAACAGCGGCTTGGGATTGCCCATGCCATAAGGCTCGAAGAGTGCCAGCTCATCGACCAGCTCGAAGGTGATATCCTCTGGTGCCAGCTCGAACTCCACCTTGACCTTCGGGATATAGTCATCCTCCGAAAGCGTCGCGGCCGCCACCTGCTCAAAGGCCTCGCGGAAAGCGTCAAGCTCCGGCTGCGCCACGGAAAGGCCCGCCGCCTGCGCGTGCCCGCCGAACTGGATGATGTGGCTGCTGCATTTTTTCAGCGCCTCATACATATGCAGCCCCTCGATGCTGCGGCAGGACCCCTTGCAGACACCATCCTCCTGGATGCTCAGCACGATGGCCGGTTTATAGTAGCGGTCCACCAAACGCGAAGCCACGATGCCGATGACGCCGGGATTCCAGTTCTCCCCGGCCACGACGATGGCTGGCAGGTTCGCAGGATCTTTGCCCGCCAGCTGGTCTTCCGCCAGCTTCAGGATCTCCTGCTCGATGGCCTGCCGCTGGCTGTTGAGCATATCCAGCTCCATGGCCAGATTCTCCGCTTCCTCTTTATTTTCGGCAAGCAGCAGCCGAACCCCTTTTTCTCCCGAGCCGATTCTGCCCGCCGCATTGAGCCGCGGCGCAAGCTGGAACCCGACATGACCGGCATTTATTGCCTTGTCCTGGATGCCTGCGACACGGACCAATGCCCGGACACCGGCAAACGCAGAATCCTGCATGGCCGCAAGACCTTCCTTGACGATGCGGCGATTCTCGCCCGTAAGCGGCACGATGTCCGCCACGGTGCCAAGCGCCACAAGCTCCAAATCCTGCGCATAATCCTCGTCCTCAAGCTCGCGCCATAGGGCCTGGCAAAGCTTGAAGGCCACGCCGGCACCGCAAAGCTCCTTGTCGGGATACGCACAGTCAGCACGATGCGGATTGACGACAGCCAGCGCATCGGGCAGCGTGTCCCCCGGCAGATGATGGTCGGTCACGATGATATCGAGTTTTCCCTTCATCGCCGCCACATCGTCCACCGAGGCAATGCCGCAGTCCACAGAGACCAGCAGCGTCACGCCCTTGGCGGCAATCTGCTGCAGCGCTGGCAGGTTGAACCCATACCCTTCCTTCACGCGGTCAGGGATGTGGAACGACACTTTCGCCCCGAGCGCCTTCAGATTATGCACGAGCAGCGACGTCGCCGACATGCCGTCCACATCGTAGTCGCCATAGACCATGATGCGCTCCTCGCCCTCGATCGCCTGCTTGATGCGCGCCACGGCCTTATCCATATCCTTCAGCAAAAACGGATCATGAAAGGGCTGCTTCTCCGGATGCAGGAAGCGCTCGGCGGAATCTATATCCGTAAGACCACGATGCCACAAAATCCCGGCAGCCATTTCCGTAATGCCCAATTGCCGGGCAAACGCCGCCGACTCCGGCACCGTATCATAAAGTTTCCATTCTTTCAACATTGTATACAACTCCCAGAATATATATTAGCCTATTTTAGCGCTTTTATCCATATTTTTCTAGAAAATAGAACACTTTAGCCCACATGTGCACAAAAATAATACAAAAATACGGCAGATTGACTTGTCAACCTGCCGTACCCCATTGACAAGTCAACTTCTGACCTGTCAACCCGCTGTCATCCCAGCGCAGCAGATACGACACGCTAAGGCATACTGGTTCCGCAGCAGACAAAAAGACGCCTAGAACCCGTGTGAGTTCTAGGCGCCTTTTCATGTATTTATTCCGTTACCACTTTTGTCTTATGTTTTTTCTCGCCCCAGTTGCGGAAGACAATCCAGAGCGGGCTGGCGATGAAGATGGACGAATAGCAGCCACAGCCGAAGCCGACGAGCAGGGCAAAGGCGAAGTCCTTCGTCGTGTCGCCGCCGAAGAAGTAGAGCGCAAACGTCGTGAACATGACCGTGAAGACCGTGTAGAGCGAACGCGTCAGCGTCTGGAAAACCGACGTGTTGACAAGCGTATCGATGTTGCCGCCACGGCGGAAGTGCAGCTTGAGATTCTCGCGGATGCGGTCGAAGATGACGATGGTATCGTTGATCGAGTAACCGACAACCGTCAAGAGCGCCGCGATAAAGGACGAATCGATCTGGCGCTGCGTAAACGAGAATACCGCGAGCACGATAAGGATATCATGTACGAGTGCCAGGACTGCTGCCACACCGAAACGCCATTCGAAACGATAGGCGACATAGAGGATAATCAGTGCCCACGAAACGACAAGTGCAAGCACCGCATTGGTGATAAGCTCGCCGCCAATCGTAGCACCGACTTTTTCCTCACGCAGTACCTGATAGTCAGCGACATCGGACTTGAGCGTTGCCATGACATCTTTGCGCTGGTTTTCCTCGAGGTCAACCGTGCGGATCATGACATTCTCGCCCATCGTTGCATCGGTCGCTGCGCCGTTTTCTCCCGAAAGCTGGATCGTCGAGCCCTCGAGGTTGTATTTAGCCAGGCTCGAGCGAACCTCGGCAATCGTTACCGGCTTTTCGAATTTAAGGTCGATAATCGTACCGCCCGTGAAGTCAATGCCGAAGTTGAAGCCGCGGATGCACATGCAGGCAATACCAGCGGCAATGATGATGGCCGAAAGGAGGAAGAACAGATTTCTGTGTCCAGCCAGATTGAGCTTATTCATGTTTCAGATCCTCCTTTTTCCAAAGCATATAGCCATTGGCGCCATAAGCGCTCGGAGACTCTGCGATTTTCGAATTGATCATGAGCTTGAGCATGTACTGTGACAAGGTGATGGCCGTAAACATCGACAGGATCGTACCAAGCCCCAGCGTGATGGCAAAGCCGCGGATCGTGCCCGTGCCGAGGAAGAACAGGACACCGGCCGCGATGATGGTCGTGATATTGGAGTCAAAGATTGTCGTGAACGCACGCTTGAAGCCAGCGTCCATCGACAGGCGCAACGTCTTGCCCTGAATCTGGTACTCCTCTTTGAAGTGCTCGAAAATCAGGACATTCGCATCAACGGCCATACCGATCGACAGGATGATACCGGCGACACCAGGAAGCGTCAGCGTAGCATCGAGCAGATACAAAAGACCAAGCAGCATGACCGTGTAAGCCATCAGCGCTACGTCAGCAATGAAGCCCGACAGACGGTAGAACAGGATCATGAATACGAGGACAGCGCCAATGCCAACGGCAAACGCAAACGTGGACTTGTCCTTGGAATCCTGACCAAGGGACGGGCCGACCGTGCGCGTCTCGATGATGTTGACCTTGACCGGCAGCGCGCCGCTTCTGAGGACGACAGCGAGCTGCTGTGCCTCCTCGAGCGTCTTCTGGCCGGAGATTTCGGCCTTGCCGCCGAGAATCGGCTCACGGACGTTCGGCGCCGTCAGCACCTCGCCATCGAGCAGGATGGCAATCGTACGGCCGACATTTTTTGTCGTGAGATCTGCGAACTTCTTCGCACCCTCATCGGAGAATTCGAGGTTTACGACATGCTGGCCGCTGTTCTGGTTCGTAGCTGCCTGCGCATCTTTAAGGTCAGTACCCGTCAAAACGGTATTGCCTTCCTCATCTTTGAATTCGAGCATTGCCGTCTTACCGATCGTTTTGATCGCGGCATCCGGGTCTTTGACACCCGGCAGCTCGATGATGACGCGGCGGCTTCCCTCGCGCTGGATGATTGGCTCAGTAAGGCCCAGCGCATTGACGCGTTTTTCCATGATAGTGACGACGCGGTTCATGGCGTCATCGTTGACCTTTGCGATATCTGTGTCCTCTGCCTCGAGTACGACATGCGTGCCGCCCTGCAGGTCAAGGCCCTGGCGGATAGAGAATGCCAGTGGTTTGACGCAGGCGACGAAAATGCCGATAATAGCAACGACGCAGACAATCAATTTGATGAGATTGTCTTTTCTCAACGGATTCAACCCTTTCTTGCGGGAGCATCGCTCCCAGATTTACTTTTATCTAAAAAGCAGGCACGGTAAATCACGCAGACTTACCTGCTTCCTTGGCCTCGATGAAGGCTATGACCTTATCGCGTACCTGCTTGACAGTCAGCGAATCGGTCTGGATGTAGAGATCAGCGTGCGCTCTGGCATCTGCCAGGCGCTTATGCTGTGTGACCAGCCGTGATTCATCCCAGAAGACCTGCCGTCGCTTGCGGATTGCCGGCATCGTCGCATCGATCATGACGACGATATCCGGCTGGCGCTTGGCCCAGAAATTGTGGATGCAGGAATGTTCCTGCGCGACGTTGTAGGCATCATAGCCAGCGGCGCGAAGCCCCGCGACAAGCGTAGTCTTGCCCGAGGCACAGACACCAACGATTGCGATCTTCATGGGAATCCCCTCCTTATCAATAGGGATACGTGACCTCTATCTGCTCGATGCGGGGCGGATTGGACGAGCCCTCCGTTACCCCGAGAACGAGAACGGTCATATCATCCGAAGCCTTGTCCGCATCCAGCGTCAATGCATAGTCCATGATGCTCTTGGCGATGAACGCTGCATCTTCTGCCTTATTCTTGCGGACGATTTCCATTATTTTGTCAAAGTCAGCCGCATGCCCTGTACGCTTGCGGCCCGCATGGGCAATGCCATCGGTATACGAGACGATGAGCATGCCCGCCTCCAGCGGGATTTCGTACATCAGCGGCTTCATATGCCGGTTGACGCCGATCGGTTCGACCGGTTCATCATAGACCGATTCGTAGTCTTCCGTCCTGACGATGACCGGACAGTTCGAATTGCGGCTGATGACTGCCGTCTCGGTGTCAAGATCCGCACTGACGACCGTCAGTGTGCACGACACCTTCTTGTCCTTCATCGCATAGAGATAGTCATGTACCGCGCGGGCCACAGCACCGTCGCGCGCGCCATCGGTAATCAGCTGCACCGCCTTATTGACGACCCAGCCGCTCGTATGATGTGCGGCCAGCCCATTGCCCTGCCCATCGGCGATGATGGCGGATATGCCGCCATGCGGACGCTCAGCGATATCACAGGAATCGCCGCAGACCTCCATGGCGTATTTGGCCGTTTTAGCCAGGCCAATCTTGATTTCCATAACAATCACTTACCTTTGCGTAATGGTAAAGCTCTCCTTTTCCGTGATGATGTGCTGCACGAGCGCATCATGCGGCTCCACAGGCACCTTTGCTGCCAGCTGGCAGGCAAACGCCAGCGCGCAGCGGTACGCCTGCGGCGCTTTTTCGGTCATGAACCGGTCATAAAAACCAGCGCCAAGGCCCAGACGGTGCCCTGACCGGTCAAAAGCAGCACCGGGCACGATGATAAGATC
The DNA here is from genome assembly GCF_900113715.1 of Pseudoselenomonas ruminantium. Lineage (GTDB taxonomy): Bacteria > Bacillota > Negativicutes > Selenomonadales > Selenomonadaceae > Selenomonas_A > Selenomonas_A caprae. The sequence continues at coordinate 75,508 of NZ_FOQK01000011.1, forward strand.
GATGCATTCTGCCGCCACCAGCTCCCGCTTTGACTTGTCAACGGTCAAAATACCGAATTGACCTGTCACGAGTGCCGCCATTGACGGCAGGCGCACAGCCGCCATCGTCCCCTTGCCCGTGATAAGCGGCAGGCAGACGGTCTTGCCAGCGGCCAATGCCCGCTCCATAAGGTCATAGAGCTGCACCTCATCGGGCATCGAGGCATAAAGGAACACCGTTTCCGCCCGCTGGTAAACCGGCAGCGCATAGAGCTTCTGGAGCATCTGCTGGCTTGCCGCCGCGCGGCACTCCGGCGTCAAGGCCTTGCGCCGCGCGGTCATCTGCGCCCGCAGGGCTTTCTTGGCCGCCTTTATCACAGCCGTCATCGTCAGGCCTGCTTATCCTGCGTGAGGTTGGCGTTGATGGACGAGCGGGCGACCTCGATGACCGTATGCTCGGCGATCTTCAGCTCGACCTTCGTATCGTCGATGGCGACAATCGTGCCGTAGATACCGCCAATCGTCATGACGCGGTTGCCCGTCTTGAGACTGTCCAGCATGCTCATGCGGCGTTTCTGCGCATTCTTCTGCGGACGGTACAGCAAAAAATAGAAAATCGCTACCATGATGATGATTGGCCCCCAAGTGCCGAGGGCAGCTGCCATTTCTGGACTCATAAAATCAACTCCTCTTTATTTCTTGTTATAGTTATTCAGGAAGTCCGTACGGAACTCCGTGAATTTCCCATCGATGATGGACTGGCGCATGCGGCGCACAAACTCTTCCAGGAAGTAGAGATTATGCAGCGACAGGAGCCGCAGGCCGAAGATCTCGCCAGCGCGCACCAGATGGCGGATATACGCACGCGTGTAGCCATTGCGGCACGCATAGCAGCCGCAGCCCTCCTCCATGACATTGTGGTCATGGGTGAACTGGGCATTCTTCATGACGAGGCGTCCCGTCCAGGTCATCGCCATGCCATTGCGGGCGACGCGCGTCGGGTAGACGCAGTCGAACATATCGATGCCGCGCATGACACCCTCGACGAGATGATCCGGCGTGCCGACGCCCATGAGGTAACGCGGCTTGTTCTCCGGCAGAAGCGACGTCGAATAGTCAAGCATCTCGTACATGAGCTCGGGCGGCTCGCCGACGGAAAGACCGCCGACCGCATAGCCTGGGAAGTCCATGTCAACAAGTGCCTGGGCATGCCATTTGCGCAGGTCTTTGTACATACCGCCCTGCACGATGCCGAAGAGGCCCTGGTTCAGTGCCGTCATCGTCTTCTTACAGCGCTCAGCCCAGCGCAGCGTGCGCTCACTGGATTTTAACGCATAGGTATGGTCGGCCGGATACGGCACGCACTCATCAAAAGCCATGACGATATCGGAGCCCAGGCACATCTGCACCTGCATCGATACCTCTGGCGACAGGAATTTCTTTGAGCCGTCAATATGCGAACGGAACGTCACGCCCTCCTCGGTAATCTTGCGCAGATCGCCAAGCGAGAACACCTGGAACCCGCCGCTATCGGTCAGGATCGCGCGGTCCCAATGCATGAACTTGTGCAGGCCGCCGGCCTCTTTGACAAGCTCCATGCCCGGACGCAGGAACAAGTGATACGTATTCGATAGGATAATGCCGGCTCCCAGATCCTTGAGCTCGTCGGGGCTTACGCCCTTGACCGACGCCTGTGTGCCGACCGGCATGAATATCGGTGTAGGGAAACTGCCATGCGGCGTATGGATGATACCCGCACGCGCCCCCGTCTTTTCATCTTTGCGAATCAATTCATAGGTAATCGCTGTCAAACAAAAACCTCCATTTGTTGAATAATTTTGATACAAACACACTTTTCCCTTTGGAAACGCCCAAGGGGGGTTCAAAAAAGTGTATTCGTGTGCGAGTACCGAGAAGCCTTGCTACGACTAAGTTCCGAGCCTTTTGCAGTATCCTCGGGACAATGTCCCAGAGCATACCTTATCTGATTGCAACCTCTACGAACTCACATACTAATCATTCTACCATAAAATAAGAAGGGAATACAAGAAAATTGGCACGGGACTTTGCCCGCGCCCCCTCTCTCCCTATACAAGTCTCAATGTTTAACATTTTTGCAATTCTCCTGCATACACCAGTTTTGTTCGCTCATCGAATAATACCCACAGAATTTCGTCAAATGCCTCCGGATGTTCCTCTACGACTGCCCTAACCGTCTGTACTGCAATTTCCGCTGCCTGTTGTACGGGATACGAATATACCCCTGTTGAAATTGATGGAAAAGCCACGCTACGGATACCATACTCCATGGCCAGCTCCAGCGAATGCCGATAGCAACTGGTCAGCAGTTCTGCCTCACTATGAGTACCACCATGCCATACCGGCCCTACTGTATAAATTACATAGTTACATGGCAACCTGTATGCCTTGGTGATTTTTGCCTGTCCCGTTTTGCAGCCATTGAGCATTCGGCACTCTGCTAGAAGCTCCGGGCCTGCCGCCCGATGGATAGCTCCATCAACACCACCGCCGCCAAGCAGGCTCTCATTGGCAGCATTAACAATTGCATCGGCGTAATGCTTTGCTGTAATGTCTCCTAACTCAGTTCTGATTACGGTCATACCGCACCTCCGTTTTTCCTAACCGCTGCACTCAGCACCTTGCCTATTGGTTCCCGAATGACCAGATTAGCACTCATATCTGCCTTGGTAGCAGTTTTATTGATAATCACCAGATTATCGCCCCGAAAATAATCCAATAGGCCTGCCGCTGGATACACAGCCAACGAAGTGCCGCCTACAATAAGCGTATCAGCCTTGCGAATTGCCCGCACAGCGGCTTCGATTACCAGTTCATTGAGTGCTTCTTCATATAAAACCACATCTGGCCGCACGATGCCGCTGCAGTCTTTACAAATAGGAACCGGCTGGTTTTGCAGGGCATATTCCAGTGCATATTGCTTGCCGCAGTCCATACAATGCCAGTGCATAATTGAGCCATGCAGTTCGCACACACTTTCACAGCCAGCGCTTTGATGGAGGCCATCTATATTTTGAGTGACCACTGCCAGCAGCTTTCCTTTGCTTTCCAGATCAGCCAAAGCATAATGCCCTGCATTGGGCTTGGCATCAAGGAATACCATCTTGGCAAAGAAAAAGTAAAAAAAATCATGTGGGTGGTCACACAGAAAGGTGTGCGATACCATCTCTTCCGGGCTGAACTTTCGGTTAAGTTTTTGGTTGTATATACCGTCAGCACTGCGAAAGTCTGGTATGCCTGACTCGGTGGACATACCGGCACCGCCAAAGAATACCATATTGGAACTGGTGGCCATAATTCTCGCCAGTTCATCAATCTTGCTCATTGTCTGGCACCTCCATCATGGTACAATCATTTTTTCTCAAACCGATATTTTTGCCCTGCCTGCGGGTATTTCTCGTGGTCAACCTCGCTCATGAACATATCCAGTGGCCGACAGTATATACCATAACTGCCATAGAGTGCCTGATACACGCAGTAAATCTCCTGCGACTCTGTGTGCATGACAGGACACGCCACAATCTTATACTCGTTATTCTTGAAGTGGTGCCATACTTCTCCACTTTGCGGTATTGCCCTGCGATACTTGGCACCGAGCAATCGCCGCTGCTCCTGATTTTCTTTCATTTCTTCCATCAACACTTCCTCCCTAGGCGCACATAGTGGGATGACATTTATGACTGGTTCTTCATAGGGATGGACAGTTCTTATAGCCCGTAAGGTGCTGTTCAGCTTGTCGCTGCTGACATTGACCTCTACCTTGAGCTCCTCTGCCTCACTCACTGTGCCTTCAGTTCCATTATACGGGCTGGCTCCCTGAAGCGGTCTCCATGTACCCTTGACACGCGAGTAAGACAAGCAACTGTCGTAATTGCCAATATGCCCGGCATCAACGGATTGCAACGCACTTTGCAACATAGAAAAATGTGATTCTGGTATGTATATTTCCAGTTTAAACCAATCCATCGCTATTCCTCGCCATCTCCAACAGATGAGCCAGCCCATCTGCAAACTTCTCATTATCTGCCCTGGTGCGTTTATCTGGGCCTTTCAGATGCACTTTCTTCTTTGCTCGTCTGGCTTTTTTCGCCATATGACGCTCCATCAGCAGGCGGTCGATGTTTTCAACAGTATACTGCCAGCCATTCTGATGTATGGCGTAGGCCCCCTTTCCCAGCGCCATCGCCGCCACGCCGTAGTCCTGGGTTACCACAACATCACCTGTCCGACACAGATTGACAAGAGCAAGGTCTACCGCATCCGCTCCGGCATCGATTACCCCGACTTCGCTATAAGCCGAATGCAGCACATGATTGGTGTCGCATAGGAGCGTAACGGCTACGCCATATTTTTTCGCTACCTGCTCCGTTTCTTTCACTACAGGGCAGGCGTCAGCATCAACGTAAATACGCATCAGACAAGATTTCCCTCCAGATGATCCTATTCTCACTTCATCTTCAAATCAAGCAGCACCTTGTCTGTCTCCCACGGCGATATGACCGCATATCCAATACCCGCTCCATCCAGGACGGCCTTGATTTCCTCATCCTTCATCTTAGCCAGCTCCAGATTGGTTTACTTCCGTCCATCAATGCTGATGAATTCGTCATTCCTGTGGAGCAGATACTCAACGTTGTCAAACTTGGCATGCTCGTGCATCACCAGCTGGTCAAAGAGCTCATCCGGCGTATTGTTGTAGATGATGTTCAGCGGCAGGGGCGAATCACAGACCGCATACTCCACGCCATACCGCTCCAGCGTCTTCAGCCTATGCACCTGCTCGGCAAAGAGATACAGCTGGTCTTGCACTATGTCCGTAGCATTCTGGTACCAGAGCCACTTTGCATATTCACCTACCAGCTCCGTTTTATGCCCCTTGCGCTTCAGCTTTGAAAAAATATCTGCGGCGATGGTGCTCTTACCGATACCTGCACCGCCGTAAAAATTCAGCACCTTCAACTAAAAACTCCTGTCCGTTCTTAGAATTTTACAATAATCATTATACACCACAGAAGGGCTGTTCTCTACCATTACCGTACCAAAAAGACTGCCCAGCATATTGCCAGACAGCCAACCAAATCCCTAAATTTTAATTTTCCTCTACCACCACGCTGTTTTACATCCGCATCAATCCTCCGAGCAGTTGTTATTATCCTTCCGCCTCAGACTTCAAAAAGTCCAGCACCGTCCACTCCATTCGTTTTATACGTTCCCGAATGTCAGGCTGTTCAAGGAACACGCCGTCTATTTCCTGCTGCTTTGCTGGCGGCAAGGACTCATAAAGCTCAGGAATCTCTTTGAAGAACTCAGCCGAGAAGATGCCGTGTCCCATGCTCTTGCCCCAGTCCATGTGTCTATATATGCTGTTTAGTCCGTTCAGCAGATTCTCCCTGTTCTCCGGCCAGGCATCCGTCCCCACGCTAGAAAAGATTTTCTTCACGATGGCGTTGTTCCTCTGCCCTTCCTTTATGTTGGCAAGTCTGGCACTCTCCATATCGTCCAGCAATTCAACCAATGATTTGCCCATGCTTGTGCCTCCTAAACCTCAGTCCCACAATGCACCGATGTACTTGACGAACGGCGTTCCACTCTTCCTCTGTCATCGGGTAGCCATCCTCCTTGGTTGGAACGCCATACCTGTCCATGTGGCGGAACTGGCGGACACCGTTAGCTATATCCTTAGCCAGATAGTCCACGAGGTTCCAGACCTGGTTCTTCTTGTAGTGACGGCCACCGTACACTTTCCTAAGTTGCTTCTTTCTCAACTTCCGATTCCCCCTTTCTGCAAGTTGGTATCCTGCTTGTCTGCATAGAACTCCTCGACCTGCTCCTTCTGCGACATCTCGCCCTTTATCCGACTGTAAAGGCGGTTCTCCTCGCACCACGAGCATCTGCCATGGTTGCGGCACCATAAGTCAACGGCTTTCGCTCCTCTGTACGGCCTGCGATGTTCAGCGTTCTTCTTGCGGTTGTTCTTCTCTAAATGCTCGTCGCGCATTGGCTCCCCTCCTCCAACAGATATTCTCTCTTTCTGATAAGCATATCATATAGGTTTGGAATGGGGAAGAATCTATTTTGTAAGCTTTATAGCAGTTACTCCCTCATTCTCAGCCAAATCTTCTACTTTTATCAAAATTCGCTAATGCCACCGCAGATCCAGCTATTCTGGCTATTTTACACTGTTCGCGTACTGGCATTAAATCAGCACAAGGTCAGAAAACAGCGTCCCTGAAGCCGGCCGATACTTCTTAATCATCATAGTCTCAGCCATTCTGTATTCTCGCTTGTTTATAAGCCTCTGCCGTAGAAATGACCTTAGCACCACCATTATCACTTGATAGCGGGCTTCACGCCGTAACATTCTCCGAGTCATCTTTAACACCAAACCTTTCTGCAATGTAACACCGATGCGAACAATACTTACGTCCTGACCTGCCATGAAATTCTTTTCCGCAGTGAACGCATACGGCGTTTGCCTTCATCAGCTGCGTATGATGATTCCACCACCTTATCCGGCAACCATCAGAGCAAAATCTCTTTCTTTTACTGGTCTGCCCAGGCTCAATCGCATGTCCACACTGCAGGCATACCTGCCCCCGTGCTTTGCTCGGTACATTATTTCTGATGCAATAAAACTTAACCGTACTAAGCGGTATGCCCAGCTGACGGAAAAACCTGCCATAGCCCATCCCAGAGATTCTAAGTTGTGTGATATCTTTCTTTACATTGTCAGTCATGCCGATTCACTCCTTCCAAGGTTTACCATAATTTATCACTCAACAACGGCATTTAGTCAACGCTATAATCCAAATGGGAAAAAAATAAGTCCATCGCAGTATAAACCGCAGTGGACAGCAGTAATATTGACAATAAATCTCATTGCTTCACGCTCTGCACCAGCTTGAAAAGGCTGCGAACAGAAGTCATAATTGAATTCCATGTTACATCACTAGCATAGGAGAACTTCTTTTGATAAGCTGCCCAGAGTTTCACCATATTCATATCAGCTTCAATCTCATCAAGAGCAGCAACCGCATCGGCCAGATATTTCTCCGTATTTCTTTTCCGAGCCGTTGCAGTAAGTGCTGCACTAAGATCAGCTGGAACAATAGTTTGACCGTAAAGCTGGCTTAACATGTGCAAATCGTAGAAATCCCTCATTCGCGTGTTGGTTATCGAACGGGATACCACCGTTTCCAGCTTCTCTGCCAGAACAGTTTCCAGATTGTACGCCCAAATATCAATGGATCGCTCCTCCAGCATCAGCTTGAATCTGTACCGTACCTCACGGGGCGTAATTGCATCGCCGGTTGAGATATCAATTTTAAGCGGTGTCCTTACGCCATCAAACCTTGTTTCCATACTTACACGTATGCCAGGATATTCAGCTTCATCCATAATCTCCGAGATTCGCTTGACCTGAAATTCCACGCCATCATCCATTGGCACTGAAACAATAGTAGCGATCATTTTCTCTACATCCTCAACGTTGACATTGATGCCTTTTATGGTGCCGTCAATATCCATAGTTGCGCGGGACTCAAGACCAATCATTGCCGCTACCAGCATTCCGCCCTTGAGAATGAATTTGTCACGATACTCTGAAACTGAAATGCGTTCCAAGAATCGCTCCATCATGTAGTTTCTCATCAAAACTTGCGCATCTGCTGATTTGCTTCTGGCGAGATTGCGAATCCGGTCTTTGAGCTGCCAGGCTGTCTTTATCATAAAAGTACCTCCAAGTACTGTCGTAAAATTTTTTCTACATGAAACATCTTTGCATTTCGCATCAGCTTACGCAAATCTTTCTCCCTGCTCCTTGCATACTGCTTGAGTGCATCTTGAAATGTCTGCATTTCAATGCTGCTGCGGCTGCGAATCAGGTCGCAGATGGTGCGTTCTGCATCATAGACAGGGACAGCATTGCCAAAGGGCGTATCCATCATGATAAGTCCTACATCATGCAGTTCTTTTTTGATGGTATAGACTTTGATTCCATCAGCCTTCAGGCTGGCAGGATTATAGCCTGTTTTTACAGTGACCGAATATGGACTTGGTTCCCGGTCAGTCAGGTCATGGAAGAACAATGCGCTTTCGTGAGAGAATACGGCCTGACTGCAGCGCAGGTGCAGCATATACATGCTATCTGTCCAGGCATCAGGCGAAACATAGATTCCATGTGCTGCCTGCTCTATACCACGCTGTCTGGCATAGGCGTAAAAAGATGTTTTTGTGATGCCATTTTCCAGAACCTGAGCCGTTTTGACAATTCCATTATTTCTCTCAAAAAGCAAATCGAGCTTTTCTGATGCTTTCACGCTACCACTCCCTTCCTGCTAATATCATAATTCAAATTAGCAAGAAAGTAAATGCTTCAATATCTCCCTTCACCCCACCGCCTTATGCGACTTCCTAATAACACAAAAACACCTCGAAGCCCCTTATTTCATAGGGGTTCGAGGTGTTTCACACTCTATATTCCTGTATCAATTCGGCTATGATTTTGTCCATTCATTTACCATAAAAACAAAAATTGGCACGGGACTTTTGCCCGTGCCGTTTGTACGATCAGGAATGCCCAGCCGCCAATGCTTCACTTATCATAGTTTTCTTTCTCATAGCTGACGAATTCTGCAAGATGTTCGATACGTATCCCCTCATGATGCTCCCCGTCTTGCCACGCCGCCATGATGCGTTGGAACACGATGGGGAAATCTTCCTCCGAGAGATTCTGCAGGAACACAAAGAACTGATTGGGCTTATTCCGAAGAATCATATCGCTTTTGCGCAGCGTATCCTGCAAGCAGAGCCCGAACTTATCCGCAGACTCCAGCAGACTATGGGGATGTGCCCCGGCAGTATCATCCTCTGTCAGGATGAACATCAGCTTGACGGCCAGGCCGCCATAGCGTTTGTAGAATTGGCGGATGAAACGATAGAACAGCGCAAACTGTTCGAGATTCAAAAGCAACGCCCCGCCGCGGCTGTGCCAGTTCTCGACAATCTGGGTGATGTGGGCAAACTCTTTTTTGATATCACTGTCACCAGCTAACGCAATATCTTCACCCTGGCCATAGATTTTGCAGTCTTTCTTGCCACTTTGTTTTACCTTGTAGAGCGCACTGTCTGCCAACGGGAACAGCATCTCATAGTCGCGTCCGTGTTCCGGCACCAGGGCCGCGCCTATCGAAATGCTCAGCGGGATTGCAAAACCATCGCCTGTTAGCTTCACGGCTTCTTTGAGCAATTGGCCATTGAGTCGCTGATGCAGGCTGTTTAGCGCATTTTGCTCGTTCATGTTGCCGAAAAAGCCCATGAATTCATCCCCGCCGATCCTTACGATAACATCCTGTGCCCGGATATTGCGCCGGATCACATCGGCAAAAGCCGCTAAAAACTTATCGCCCATGCTATGCCCATAAATGTCGTTGACCTGCTTGAAATTGTCGAGGTCGAAAATCATCAGCATACCGGCCCGCTCTTCACAGAGCTTTGTCAGCTTGACCGTTCCTGCTGCTTTGTTCAAAAAACCAGTCAGCTTGTCAACCGCCGCTTCTTCTTTCAGGTTTTCGATATCTTTGGTATGTCTGACAGCATTCAAGATACGCTTGACAAGTATCTCCTTATGGACAGGTTTGCGGATAAAATCAGAGGCACCCTGTTCAAGGCTGCGCTGTTCCGCCTCACTGGTCTCCATGCCGCTCAAAAAAATGATAGGTGTCGGCTCCCGCCCCGCATCCGTTTCTATGTGCCGCAAGGCCTGATAGGTCTCAAACCCGTCCATTTCCGGCATCTGAATATCGAGCAGGACAAGATCCGGCGCGTTTTTCGTCATGAATTTCAACAGATCCCGCCCAGAGCGCAGACAGCTGACACGCATATCCTGCTCACGCAGGATATTTTTGACATGTGTCAGCGCCATTGCATCGTCATCCACTACTACAATCCAATATCCCATAGCTATCACCTATCTTCTTCCCGTCTTATTGCTCGTCAAGCAGCGTCACAATGGTATCATAATCATAATGCGCAGCAGCCTGTCTAAGTTTCTGATAGAGCTCTTCCTCCTTCGCTGGAATGCAATACGCCTCCATTTCCGTAAAAATATCTTCCAGGCGGTCGCAGTCCATTTCCTCTGCCGCCGCCCGCAATTCTTCGTAAACACTTTCCATCAGCTCTTTATCTGCCTCTGGCTTTTCCGCCTCCAGCGCAGGCTGTCCACTGCCAAAGACCACCGCGAGCTGCGCCTTGAACCCCCGATACGTCTCAAGAAAATCCGCATGACGCGCCCGGATATAGTCCATATTCCCGGCCTTGCCCGCATTTTCCAGCAGCTGTGCTTCTTCGCCAAAGTCCTTGGCTCCGATAATCCTTGCCGAACTCTTGAGCGCATGCACCTTGATGGTATAGTCGTTTAGATTGCGCTCGGCATAGAAGCCCTCGATGACCGCAGCCGTTTCCTCAATGGAATCATAGAAAATCTTCAAAAGCGGCAGATAACCTTCCACAGAACCACTGTTTTTTATACCAAGCGCAAGATCCAGCCAGGCTAGTCCCTTGAGCGGGGCCAGGCTTTCCGGTATCGCCAGCGTTTCCTGCTGCACGGCCGCTTCTGCTCCTGCCGCCCGAATTTTCCCTTCTGGCAGATAGTCAAGCAGCATATCTTCCAAGCGGCCTGCATCAATGGGTTTGGTCAGATAGTCATCGAAACCAGCCGCGATATATTGCTCTCTTGCACCAGAAATCGCATTGGCCGTAAGGCAAATTACCGGCGTATCCCTGTTTGCCCCATCTTCTTGCTGCTTCAGTTCCTGCAAGGTTTCGATCCCATCCTTGTGCGGCATCATATGGTCAAGGAAAATTATGTCGTATTTCTTCGCTTGAGCCAGCAGCAGCCCTTCATCGCCACTGCCCGCTGTATCGACCTTGATTTTCGTCTTCTTGATAAGACTTTTGAACACGGTCAGATTCATCGGATTGTCATCCACCATCAGGACCGCAGCCTCGGGTGCCGTGAATTTCTCCTGATATTTCTTATGGCCTTTGAGCAGTGCCTGATACGCGGCTTTGTAGTCGCCCAACGGCTCCCACTTGACCACGCGCTGCCGCAGCTTGAAGGAAAACGTCGAGCCCACACCATACGTGCTTTCCACTTCCAGGATAGACCCCATCTTTTCCAGCAGGTTCAGTGTGATGGCCAGGCCAAGCCCTGTGCCTTCTATGTTGCGGTTGCGCCTTTCTTCAATACGCTCGAACTTGGAAAACAGTTTTGCCCTGTCCTCCGGCTTGATACCAATGCCAGTGTCCTTGACAGCCACCACCAGCAGCACACTGTCCGGCGCATCTGCAATGCGCTCGAAACTTACGGTAAGCGTCACACTGCCTTTTTCCGTATATTTCACCGCATTGGTCAGGATATTCGTGATGACCTGTTTGACGCGGACCTCATCGCCGACGAGGCATTTGGGCGTTTCCTGATCGAAATCCACCACAAGAGTAAGTCCCTTGGCGTCAGCGCGGGTATGGATCATATTCACCAAATCGTTCAGCATGGAGGAAAGATCATACTCGACCGGGAGGATTTCCAGCTTTCCCGCCTCGATCTTGGAAAAATCAAGGATATCGTTGATAAGCCCCAGCAAAGTATTGCCCGCTGTACGGATATTTTCTGAATACTCGATAACATTCGGCTCACTGCTCTCACGCAGGATCATCTCGTTCATCCCAAGCACCGCATTGATTGGCGTGCGTATTTCGTGCGACATATTCGACAGGAACGCCGACTTGGCTTCGTTAGCTGCGGCTGCATTTTCTGCTTTCTGGTTATACTCCTGGGCCAGCCGGGCCTTCTGCTCATAATGGGTCATAATAAACAATAGGATAGAAACCACCAGCAACAGCACAAAAATGGTCAAGACCAAGGTTCTCCTAAGCTGGGCAAAGGTGTAGGTCGCATCAAACACCGACAGGCAGCGCCAGCTGTTGGCCACGGGCATCGTATAAACGATGTACTCCGCATCGCCATACCGGAGGGAAAAATATCTTTCCTCCGAAGAGCGCAGCTTATCGACCAGTGCCCGGCCGAACGTGTCTTCCTCGTTAAGATAGCTTTTCCCCACTTCCCCACGGTCGGAATGGGCTACCACCTGGTAGTTGCGGTCAATGACAATTTCAATATCCGAATCGCCATTCGCCGCCAGTTCCTCCGTCATATTCTGCAGGTACCCCAGCGAAAAATCCATCGCCGCTACACTTTTCACATCACAAAGCGACTTGGCCAGCGTAATCATCATCGTATTGGTTTTCGCATCAAGATAAGGGTCGACGACAGCGACCTGTCCGATGTTTGCGATTGCACTGTCATACCAGGGACGTTTCTGCGGGACATAGCCAACATAAGGCGTCCAGCCGGTTCCATCGAGGAAAACACCCTCTACGACAGCATATATCCCCTCCGAATTTCCCTTGGTGATATGCTCGGTAGCAGCCGACTGATTCCGCAGGAATTCAAGTATCTCCTCGTGGGAGCGCCCTTTGCGGATCATGTCATCCATGGTGTAGGAGGCCACACTTATGATATCCACGCCTGTGGAAAGATATGCATTGATCTGATTGGCTGATTTGGTAGCAATAAGTTCCCGTTCGGCGATGATATTCTGTTTCATCTCCGACTGAAGCATCGTGTAATAAGCCATGACCACTGCCAGGAAAAACAAGAGGATAATCGTTGTCACGTCTACCCGCTTCAGGACAGAATCGGCTTTTTTCCTTTTTTTTGCATCCATTTTCTTCCTCCTGACAGAGCTAGCGGACAATCATAATATCGCTTTCAAACCACTTTTGGGATAATTTTCCCAACGTGCCATCCGCCTTCATTTCACTGAGGATTTTTTGCACTTTATTGCGCAGCTCTTTGTCATTTATACGGAAGCCTATCGCCAAATCCTCTTCGCTAAGGCTGTCCGGGAGGATAAAATAACGGTCTTTGCTCGAACGGATAAAATAAAAGGCGGCCAGCGAATCCACCAGTCCTGCATCAAGCTTTTTCTCCCTTACCTGTTGAAGGACTGCCATATTATCTGCCAGTGGAACGACGGTGACCTCCTTGTATAGTTCCGACGCCTGAAGGGCATCAAAGGTAGTGGAACCAATCTGTACCCCCAATACCTTTCCTTTGAGATCACGCATCCACATAATGCGGCTATCGCCACGAACGACAAAAACCAGATTATCGTTGACATATGCTTCCGACAGGCACATAGTTTCCAGCGGCTGCGGGAGCACCGACATACTGGCGATGCAGTCTATCCTGCGGCTATCCAGCTCCGCTTCCTTGTCGTTCCAGGCGATGGGCTGCATCACACACGCAACGCCCATCCGGGAGCAAATCTCACGGGCCAAATCGATGTCAAATCCGACCAGCTCACCATCATCATTCGTATAACTCATCGGCGGAAAACTAGCATCCACGCCAAAGACAAACTGCCCGCTCTCCATTACCGTTTGCAGGGAAACATCCTGCCTATGAACCGTCTCCTGTCCGCTGCCCTTCCAGGCAGCTATGACAAATGGCAATAAGACTGCGCAGGCAGCCAGCACCAGCTTGCCCTTCCATTCCTTGATGCATGGCTTTTCTGCCGGCATATCCTCTGCCTTTTGCCCATCGTAATCCCTGACGATGCGCCGGAGCGTCAGGGAAAGCAGCAGCAGGCCAATCAGATTGGGAAGTGCCATAAGGCCGTTGAGCGTATCCGAGATATTCCAGATATTATTCAGGAATTCATAGCCCGAGGCGTCAAATAACTGCAGGCCTGAAGCGCCAAAGATTATCATCACCAGCAGCAATAGTTTCACGACCGACTTAAACCGCACACCCAAGAGATACGTCACTGCCGTCTCTGCGTACCAATACCAGCCGAGGATCGTCGTGACCGCAAAAAGTATCAAGCCGATGGAAAGCAGATACTTGCCGGCCGTTCCCAGCGCCAGTTCAAAAGACCGCAGCGCCAGCTGCGCGCCGGTAAGCTCCGGTGCATACGTCATCGTCCCGGTCACAAGAATGACCAGGCCCGTAATCGTGCAAATGACAAACGTGTCTACAAACACTTCCACAATGCCATAGAACCCCATCTGAACCGGATGGGCACTGCTTGCCGTGGCATAAGCCATCGGAGCAGAGCCCATCCCGGCCTCATTGGAAAAGACACCACGGGCAATGCCGCGCTGGATGGCTTCCATCACACACCAGCCCGCCACGCCTCCTGCCAGGACAGATGGCTCCGGCTGAAAAGCCATCTGGAATGCATTGGCGATAACCGCAGGTATTTGCGCTGCATGCCCCGCCAGTATGATGCCAGCACTTACCATATAAAAAACGATCATAAAGGGAACGACAAGCACAGCTGCCCGGGACAGGCTCGTAAGGCCGCCAATGATGACCAGCCCTACCGCCACGGCCATCATGACGCCGCTGTACAAGTGATCCACATCCCAGCCCATGAAGAGCACCTCGGCGACAGAATTTGCCTGAACGGCCGCCCCCATCCCCCACGAAGCCATGAGGACAAACACGGCAAACAGGACGGCCAGCAGCTTGCCTAACGGTTTCCATATGCCGCCCCATGCCCCGAGCCCATACTCCAGGACATACATCGGCCCGCCACGCCAGTCGCCATGCTCATCCTTTTTGCGGAAATGTACAGCCAGCGTGACCTCCGCAAATTTCGTGCACATGCCAAAGAACGCGGAAATGAGCATCCATACCAGCGCCCCAGGGCCTCCCAGATGAAGCGCTGTTGCCACACCGGCGACATTGCCAGTCCCCACCGTCGCAGCCAGCGCCGTTGCCATTGCCGCAAAAGCAGGAATGGCCTTATCCTCTTCACGTTTCTTCCGGAACCGCATCACTTCCGCTAATGCCGGAAAAAAATATCGGATCTGCGGCAGTTTAAGCAGAATGGACAGATAAATCCCTGTCCCGACCAGCAGGGTAAGCCCCGGAGGTCCCCAGACAAAGTTATTTACCACACCATTGATTTGCATAATGGTTTCCATAAAGTCCCCAGTCTCCCCTCCATCAGCGCGCTCAGAGCTTTGTCTGCAAATAGTTCAGCAGTTTCTCGCGCGTGGTGGATTTGAGGACATAGCCATTCGGCTTGAGCTGCAAGACACGTTCTACCTCTTCCTTCGTGCCGACTCCCGTCAGGAACACCACGGGAATCCCCCGGGTAGACTTTTCCTGCCGCAGCATCTGGAGTACCTGTGGTCCATCGACCACCGGCATAGCATAATCCAAAAGGATCAAGTCCACGGTATTCTTGGCTAATAATGTAATCGCCTGTATTCCAGCGGTGACGATGCTTACCTGATAAACATCCTTCAGCCACTCCCGCACCATTTTCGCATAAGACGGATCGTCATCCACGACGAGTATATGCTTTTTGCGCTTATCCCCCGAGCGCGGCAATATCCCTTCCGTCACCGCCAGTTCCAGTTCTTCCATCTTCAGCGGCCTGTCGAGCCAACCGACATGGAGCATATCGAAAATCCGTCCCGCCAGATCTTCCCGATCCCACTTGTCACCGATTACAAGGATTTCGCCCTTCATTTCATAAATCACGTTATAAATATGCTCGAGCCAGTTGAATTTGAGCCTATCATCCATGATTTTGGTTGGCAAATAGAGTATGAACAGCTGTGTTTCTCTTTCTTCATCGATTTTGGGAATCGTGTCATGTTCCTGCGTGATGATGGAAACCTTGCAGCCCAGTTCCTTGAGCTTACGCTCGATTCCCTTTACCACCACACTGTATTTGCACATGACAATGACAACATTCTTTCGCTTTTCCCCTTGATACTCTTGCGGCTCTTGATCAGCCAGGCTTGCTGCCGGCTGTATCACTGCCGGCGTTTTCTCCTTATTGTCCTTATGGGGGGGGCATTTGTCCCCTGTATTTTCCTTGCTTTCCTCTGACGATTTGCGTTCTTCGATTTCCTCGATTTCCTCGATTTCTTTGTTCTCACTCATATTTTTCACTCCATGTATTCTGCCAGCTAATCCGTCAACTTTTCGCCCAGTCCACTTCCTCATCATCCAAGGCATTGACTACATCTTCCTATTTTCTATAAAGATCATGAAAATCCTGCTTGCCACGAACCAAAGCCTGCCAGAAGATTTTTCCCGTTTCCACAAACACTTTTATAGCTTTAGCAGTATAAAGAGTAAGAAAAGCAAAAACACAGGAGGTGTTACCATGGACAAGCAAATGGAACAGAAAAAAATGGATAACGAAATGCTGGACGCAGTTTCCGGTGGCACGCGGAAAGAGTCTACGGAAATCGTGGCCTTGATCATGAAGCACTTTCCCGGCATATATAAAGAATGCTCGACTATCTTTGGCGGGATTGGCAGCGATTGCGAAAAGATGCTCGCCAAGCTCGGGATAACGGCAGAAACCGGAGCTTTCGACGATAACCTGTATCGGGAAAAGACCACCGGGCGGTATATCCGCCATGAGGAACTGAAATATTGGATTGCCCATGGGTGCAAGGACAATGCCAAACCATGGCGCAACCCCGATATCGAAGTCTGATCCTCTGCGGGACGGAATGGAGGTAATACTATGGACAGGCTGATGAAGCAAATGACTGATAATGAGCTCGACCAGGTTTCCGGCGGCAATGATACGGAGACCCGCGAGATATTGACCTGGATGTGGATTTGCGGCGCTCAGAAGAAAGAGCCGATGGATATCACGGATGCAAACTGCTGGCCGCATGTGCCACAGGCTTTCGTCGAAAAGGCCATCATGGCGGCAACCGGCAGCAAAAGTGCCACAGCGCGCTGCTATTATAACGGCATACGGAATATGAACGGCGCGCCTGACACGCATAACACCTACTCGTATATCGACAGCAGCGGCAAAACAGTAAATCTATCCCATGCTGATGTCATGAAGATGGTCAAGCAGTATTATCCGGCTACGTAGCTATGGGGAAAGGAAGGTGCCAGCCATGAAAAAGACAGCGGCGCAGAAGCTCAATATAGAAGAACTGGAAATGGTGAGCGGCGGATCAAACAATCAGTTGGGTGACATAGAATTCATAAAAGCGCTCTTGAACCGAACGTTCAAAAATGACATATATGACGGGGCCAGGACCATGCATCGGGTGTTTTCGGCAGCCGGCATAACTGTAAAAGGAAATCTTCTGGTGGATGAAGCGGATTATTTCTATAAAGGCAAGAAAATCAAACGCTGCGATGCTTTGATTTTGGTAGCACGGTATGTGGGGAAACCAAGCTTCAATATCAAGCCGTATCTCTAAGCTATCTATAACGCTAGGCAAAAAAAAGGGACTGTTCACACAGTCCCTTTTGCTATTCGTTTATCGTTTGGCAAGTGCTTCCCGCAGCTTGGCCTTCATCAGCCCGGCATCCGGCGTGACGCCCGTCCATCTGACAAAGGCAGCCGCACCCTGGCCGGCGAGCATGCCCTCGCCATTGAGCACACGATGGCCGTACTCGCGTGCCTCACGCAGCAGACGCGTCTCAGCTGGTGTATAGATGATATCGTAGACAAAGGCATCAGCTTTGACTTTTGACCAGTCAACGGGTGGCATGGCGTCAACATGAGGCGTCATACCCAGCGGCGTAGTATTGACCAGCAAGTCAGCGGCTGACAGCTTAGCGGCAAAATCCTCACTTTCCCAATGGCTAACCGTAAGCGTTCCATAGGCGCTGAACTCATCCACCAGCGGCTGCACCTTCTCGGGACTGCGCACGCCGATATGGATGGCCTGCACCCCCGCCTTGAGGAGGCCCCAGACCACGGCACGGGCAGCGCCGCCTGCGCCTAAGAGCACCGCCGTCTTGCCCTGCGGTGCAAAGCCCGCATCCACCAGGGCCTGGATGAAGCCGGTCACATCGGTATTATAGCCCGTCAAATGACCGTTATCGTTGACGACTGTATTGACCGCCCCGATGATGCGCGCGTCCTCGTCGATCGCATCCAGCAGCGGCATGATTGCCGTCTTGTGCGGAATCGTGACATTCCAGCCGCGGAACTGCAGGGCCTTGAGCCCAGCCACAGCCGCAGGCAGGTCTTCCGGGCGTACCGGCAGTGCCGTGTAGACATAGTCAACCCCCGCTTTGCCGATGGCTGCATTCTGCAAGACCGGCGACAAGGAATGTGCAATCGGCCAGCCGATTACCGCAAGATTTTTGGTCGTTCCTGTAAGCATAGCAAATCCCTCCGAATCATGGCACCATCTTCCGCCCCTTGGAAGAAGCTGAGGTCAGGCGTGCTCTTCACGCGTCTTGGACAAGAGCTCCATCTTGAGCTCGTAGTAAGCCGGCGTCATATCGAGATAATGACGGTGCGGATTCTCAAAGCGCTGTTCCTCTTCCCAGATCTCATTCTCCAACTGCTGCTTGACATAGTTGCGGATCTCATCGAGAGTCGGCAGCTCCTCCGTGCGCTTGCCCTGACGCACGTAGAGCTTGCGCAGGTTCTTGATGGTGCAGCCCTCAAACACGCGGTTCTTCCACGGCTTGACCGGGTCGACATAGCGGAACGGCTGGGAAAGGTCGATGGGCTCACCGCAGACCGCGAGCATATCTGCTACGGCATGGCCATCGGCATCGTAGACACGGTAAAGGTCCTTGAGTCCCGGGTTCGTGATCTTCTCGACATTCTCCGAGACCTTGATGCGCGGTGCGAATTCGCCATTCTCGCCGACAGCCGCCAGCTTGTAGACCGCGCCGAATACCGGCTCGGATTTCGCCGTGATCAGGCGCTCGCCGATGCCGAAACTGTCGATGCAGGCATCCTGATTCAGCAGCGACGTCACGGTGAACTCGTCCAGGCTGTTGGAGACGACAATCTTGCAGTCCTCAAGGCCGGCCTTGTCGAGCATCTTGCGCACGCGCTTGGAAAGGTACGCCAGGTCACCCGAGTCGATGCGGATGCCGACGAGGCGCTTGCCCATCGGCTCCAAGACCTCATGGGCCACACGGATGGCATTCGGGATACCCGAATGGATGACATCATACGTATCGACCAGCAGCACCGTCGCATCCGGATACGTCTCGGCATATTTCTTGAAGGCCGTATACTCATCCTTATAGAACATGACCCAGCTATGGGCCATCGTACCCGAAATCGGGATGTTGAACATCTGGCCAGCCGATACCGTAGCCGTGCCGACGACACCGCCGATATAGGCAGCCCGCGCACCATAGGTCGCTGCGTCCATGTTATGGGCCCGGCGGGCACCGAAATCCGACACGGCCCGGCCGTTGGCTGCCTTGACGATGCGGCGCGCCTTCGTCGCGATCAGCGACTGATGGTTGATCTGCGCGAGGATTGCCGTCTCGACGAGCTGCGCGTCGATCAGAGGTGCCACCACCGTGATGCACGGCTCATTCGGATACATGATCGTGCCTTCCGGCAGCGCATAGATATCGCCCGAGAAATGGAAGTTCTCCAGATATTGCAGGAACTCCTCCGAGAAGATCCCCTGCTGGCGGAAATACTCGACATCTTCCTTCGAGAACTCCATGTTCTCCACGTACTCGATAATCTGCTCCAAGCCGGCAAAGATTGCAAAGCCGCCCTTGTCGGGATTCGCACGATAAAAAACATCGAAGGCCACCTGTACGTCCTTATCATGATCCTGGAAATAACCATTCGCCATGGTCATTTCATAAAAGTCCATCATCATGGTAATGTTTCGTTTGTCAAATTGTGTCAAAAAAGACACCTCCTGTTTGCAGCTCAGCCGCATCATAAAAAAATATACAGGACTAATTATATCATTCCGCGCTGGCTATGGCAAAATATTACCGGCAATCCGCACAAAAAACGGTGCATCGCTCCCCGTTCCGGAACGATGCACCGCGCAAGGCCTGATGCTTATCGTCTGCTCTGTCCTGCTTACTCGTAAAATTTCTATCGGCAGCCTCTGCGCTGCTCTTATTCTTTATATCCTGCAGACGGGCAAAGTGTTATATATTTTTTGCTTTTTTTGATTTATTTTTCCAGATGCTTTTTGTACGGCGCTGCTCCCGCATGGGGGGTGCCTGCTGCAGTGACCAGATCCAGGTCTGCATCGTCCATATAGCCCTGCCATTTCTTTTGCCCCGCATTGTCCCGGCGGTGCATAGCCAACAGACGATCCAGCAGCTCCTCCCGTACCGGATGGCAGCGGGAAAAATCGAAGCTCTCCAGTTCTGCCGTCAAACGTTTCTCTTCCATTCTGAACACCTCCCTTTTCGCTTTCGTTCTATTCATTATATCCCTGAACAGCGGAAAGTGTTAGCAAAAATCGCAGTTTTTTCCGATAACGCCGGCAAACTACAACAGCTTCCGCAGCTTCTCCCGTGCCTGCCTGAGTGCTACCCGCACGGAGCTCGGTGCCAAGCCCAATGCTTCTCCTACCTCATTGGATTTCATGTTCAGCCAATAGGTCATCTCCAGGATCTTGCGTTCCCGTTCCGTCAAGCGCATCAAGGCTGCCTGCAGCTCCTCACTGCGCTCCTGCGTCAGATACTGGTTTTCCGGCGTTTCTTGTGCCGGGTCGGCAGGATCGAACTCCTCAGCCCAGGGCACATGGGCCGTATACGCCTTACTGCCATAATACTTGTTCATCGTATTCTGCGCGATGCGGAAGAGCCAGGTCGAAAACGCTCCCTTCGCCGGATCATAGTCCTTCAGATGCTGGTACATCTTCACGAAAATATCACTGACCAATTCATCGGTCAACGAGCTGTCCTTGGTCTTCCCGAGCAGATGGCGATAGATGCGCGGGAAGAAATGCTCATACAGTTCCGTAAAAGCACCTTCATCCGCGACAGCTGCCTGAGCCAAGCGCCCCCAATACTCACTGTTCTTGTTGTTCGCGATCCCTATGATTTTTGCTGTCATGGTGCATCCTCCTCTGTCGCCGGAGCAAGCTCCGCTTCAGCCAAAGCCTTAGCCGAGCTTGCCCCCTGTTGCTCCGCCGCCACATACCTGGCTGGATCTATCCGCACGGGTACGCCCATGGCCTTCTCCAGCGTCACGCGGCGCAGATTATACTGGTAGAGCGCCGTGCAGTAGTTCGACTGCGCCCGGTTGAACTTTTCCTGCGCATCGTTGAGAGCCAGCAGGTTGTCCACGCCCTCATCGTACCGCACTTGGGCGATCTCATAGCATTCCTCAGCCGTCTCGACCGCAGCTGAGGAATCCGCGATGCTTTCTTCGGCCGCCTTCATCTCGATATAGGCATTGCGTATCTCCACACAGACTGTTTTCCTGGCAGCCTCGGTTTCGGCCTGGCTTTGCGTGACCGTGGCGGCAGCCTTTTGGACGCCGGCCTGGGTCACGCCGTTGTCAAAGATGTTCCAGGCCACCTGCACGCCAGCATCCCAGCCGCCGCCTTCCGTGCCGAACAGCGCCTTCCCCGAAGAAATCTGGCGTTTGACCGAGCCCGAGACCTGCGGCCGATAGCCGGCTTTTTCCGTATCCATCTGCGCCTTGGCCACCTTTTCTGCGTAGATAGCAGCCAGGTAATCCGGCCGATGCTGCAGCGCATACTCCTCGCAGACATGCATGTCCTGCGGATAGGCCTCATACGAAAAGATATCCGTCGGCTGGATCTCAGCATCCAGCGGCAGGCCGATCAGGCTGGCCAGCGAATCCATGGCCACATCGACGGCCCCCTTGGCAGTGACAAGATTCTGCCGGTAATTCGCCAGCTGTACCTCCATCGCCAGCACATCCGCCCGGGCTACGGCCCCCTCTTCGTATTGGGCCTTGATCAATTGCATCTGGTGGTCCGCCATATCCACGGCCCGCTGGGCAATGGCGGCCAGGTCTTTCCGGTACAGCAGGTTCGCATAGGCCTCTGCCGTCTTGAAGCGCACCGTCTGCCGCGCGTTCTCCAGGTTGAGATCGGCCCGGTTCAATTGGTAGCGTCCCTGTTCGATGCGCCCTTCGTTGCGTCCCCCGGTATAGAAGGGGATCGTGAGGCTCCAGCTGTGCGCATAAGAATTATAGTCCGTAAGGCCGAACAGCCCCTTCTGTGCCCCGCGATGCCCTTCCGCGTTCCAGGCCACCACCGGCCCTGTGGCCCGGCGGACACCGGACAGGTTCCAGGCCGCAGCCTCCCTGCCGGCCTCTGCCGCGTCGATCCTTTCATTCGTCGCCAGCGCCATGGCAATGCTGTCCGCCAAGGTCAGCGGGAAAGGCCCCTCTGCCGCATCCACATCTGCAGTTTGCTCAGCAGCTGCTATGCCTGTATGGCAGATCACAGCCCATAAAGCTAGTATAACTAATTTCTTCATCGAAAGATTCACCTCACTACGCTACTTGCCGCTTCACCAGCTCCGCAAAGAGGCCGCCTTTGGCTACCAATTCGTCAAAGGTTCCCGTCTCTGCCACCCGGCCCGCCTCCATGACAATGATGCGGTCACAATTCCGGATGGTGGAAAGGCGATGCGCCACAATGATGCGGGTAGCCTTGAGCTGGTCGAGGCTTTTGGTGACAATCGCCTGCGAGCGGTTGTCCAGAGCGCTGGTCGCTTCATCGAAGATCAACAGCGCGGGTTTCCCCACCAGGGCTCTGGCGATCAGCAGGCGCTGCCGCTGGCCGCCGGAAATATTGCTGCTGCCCTCGCTGATGACGGTCTGCATGCCCATGGGCATTCCCGCGATGTCCTCCGCAATGCCTGCGGCCTCAGCAGCCTGCCAGGCATCTTCCTGGGTGAGCAGCCGGGTTCCCACGATATTCGTGAATATATCCCCGGTCATCAGCTGGCCATTCTGCAGGACCACCCCCATCTGGACACGCACCGAGGGCAGTGACAGCTCCGAAAGATCCTGGCCGTCAAAGGTGATGCTGCCCCGGTTCGGCACCTCAAAGCCCAGGAGCAGGCGCACCAGCGTGCTCTTGCCGCTGCCCGAGCGCCCTACGATCGCTACGTTTTCCCCAGCCGCCACGGAAAAGCTGACATCGGTAAGGACCTCCTTGCCCTCCACTTCCGTCACCCCGCCCTTCTTATCGGGGATGATCTCGGGATAGGCAAAGGACAGGTGGCTGACCTCGAAAGCGCCGGACAGCTTGCCCGCCTCCTTTTTCTCCGCGGTATTCTCGGGCACGGCCTCCAAGATGGGCCGCAGGTTCTCGATCTGGGGCTGGATGGCAAAATACTGGCTGATCAAGCCGATCACACCGCCCACCACTCCGTTGAAGCTGGAATAGGCGGCATTGAAGGCCATGAACTGGGCATAGCCGATGCCCTGCTGGACCGTCGTGCCATCCGGGCCGACCTCATTCATGCCGTAGACAGCGATCCAATAGAGGATCAGCGTGAGCACGAAGGGCTGGATGCTGGAAATGATCGAGGTGTAGTTGTTCTGCCAACGCAGCTTCAAGCTCCAATTCCAATGCTCGCCAAAAGTTCTCGACCACAGGTTATATGCCTGCTCCTCAGCCCCCTGCACCCGGAACTTCGGCAGTCCCGCAAAGATCTGCTGGACAGTACCGGCAGACTTGTTCCCAGCCTCGATGATCTTGCGCTGGAAGAACAGCACCCGCCGCAGGACAAAGGCCACGAACAGGCTGTAAACCAGCCAGACGGCAATGGCTGCCGCCGTCAATTTCAGGCTGTAATAGCACATGAGGAAGATGCTCCAGAACGAAAAGATGAAGCTCAGGATCGAGCCCACGAACTCGCCGGAAGCCAGATTCTTGGCAATGCCGATGCCCGCCATGCGGCTGGCCAGCTCACCCACCGTGAACCGGCGGAAGAACTTGGCCGGCAGCTGCATGAGCCTGCCCCACATGGCAGCCTCGGCAGCGATCTCGATGCGCGTCGAAATGCGCATGACTGCGATGGCGCGGACGATGCCCAGGGACGCAGTGGTGAAGCTCGTGACCATCCAGGCCTGGGTCACCGTCGCCAGCCCCTGCCGGTCATAGATCGGGATGATATCCTGGAAAATGGTTTCCGTGATGAGCGGCGTTCCCAGCGGAATCAGCCCTGCCACCAGACTGCACAGGATGATTGTCCGGTAATCGGCCTTCCAGCATTGCTGGAACATGAATTTGATGAGATCCCATAATTTCAAGGCTCTGGCCGGAAAGCCCGCATAGCACTGGAACGCATCGCTAGCCAGATGCTCCAGCTCCCCGTCGGTGAGGGGGATGCCCTGAGGCTGGCGGCGCAGGATGATGCGATACGACTCCGGCGTCTCCGGCACCAGCGCAGCCAGCTCCTTCTCACTGCTGCCCGGCGGCGTATAAAAGCCCAGGAACACGCCTGTATCCTTCTTGTGCCACCCCTCGGGCAGCTTTACCAGCCGCATCTGCATGTTGCCCTTCTGGATGAGCCGGCGCAGTATCGCCACCGTATCCAGCCCCTTGGCATTCTCGGCATTGATGCTGATGATGTCCGCGGGCATATGCAGCGCCTTGGCAGCCTGCCGCACCACAAACACCGCATCCATGAGCCGCTTGTTCTGCATGGCCGCTTCGTCCTCGCCCAGGTACAGCGGCTCTTCGTCCAGCAGGCTGCGGATGCCGTTTTCCACCAGCATCTTCCTGGCCTTCTCCCGGAGCCGCAGACGGTAGGAAAAGCGCTTATCCTCGGCACCGAACCGCATGCCCAGGAACATGGACAGCACCTGTTCATGCTCCTGGGCATGCGGCCAGCACCTCACGGCAGTCCGTGAACTCTGCCATCATGCCGCCCTGCTGCCACAGCTGCAGCATGTCATCCCCTTTGTCCGCCAGTGCCCGCAGCCAGGGAATCCGTATCAGCCCCTTGAACCAAGCCTCGATGAGCTCTGACAAGTCAGCTGCGGGCACCTCCTCCAGCGTGCAGATGCGGTACTCTGCATCCTCCACCGCGTAGATCTGTATGACGATTTCCCCGAACTCGTCATACAGCGGAAAGGCTGCGGCCCCTGCCGCCAGGCCCAGCAGATACGTCTGCCGGAAGGACAGCGGCGCCGGGCCCTCCGCCCCCATCTTGGTGGCGGCATATACTTCCACGGTTCCCGATAACACTTGAAAAAAACATTTATGGTCTTCCAGCAGGAGGCGTTGCCCTGCCAGCAGCTTTCCCTTATTTCCCATGGGCCTCACTCCTCCACATTTTCCCCGTCTTCCTGCTCGCGCTCCTCGATGAGCTGCCGGTAGGGCCCATCGTGCTTCATCATCTCCCGATGGACGCCCCGCTCGACGATCTTGCCCTGGGAAAGGACAATGATCTCATCGCAATCCCGGATGGTGGACAGCCGGTGGGCAACGATAAGGCAGGTACAGCCGCGATGGCGGATGTTCTCCAGGACCTTCTTCTCCGTGATGGGATCGAGGGCACTGGTAGCCTCATCCAGCACCAGGAGAGAGGGATTGACCGCCAAAGCCCGGGCGATCTCCAACCGCTGCCGCTGGCCGCCGGAAAAATTCATCCCGCCCTCGGCCACCTTGGCCCCATAGCCACCTTCCAGTCTCAGTATGTCGTCATGGATACAGGCATCCTTGGCCGCAGCAATGATATCGCTTTTGCGGACCGTATTGTCAAACAGCGCGATGTTTTCCGCCACCGTGCCTGTGATCAGGAAAATATCCTGATCCACCGCCGACAGCGAGCCCAGTATCACCCGGCGCGGCAATCTGCGCCGCGGCACACCGTCAAAGGCCACGGTACCGCTCCACTCCTCATAGAGACCGGTGACGATCTTGGCCAGGGTGGACTTGCCGCTGCCCGATGCCCCCACGACAGCCACCCAGCGGCCGGGACGGACATGCAGGTCGAAATGTTCCAGCAGCGGCTTTTCCAGCGGACTGTACCCGAAGCTCACATCCTCCAGGCAAAGATCCCCCGAAAGCCGCTCCACGGAACAGGTCTTCTTCTGCTCCGCCTCTGCCGGCGGGAAATTCAGGCTATCCACCTCATAGCGGCGCACATCGTTGAGACGCTGCATCTGCATCTCGGTCGTCTGCAGGGTAGAGCCTAACCCCACCAGCGCATTGACCGGAGCCTCAAAGCTCGACATCAGATGCTGGAACGCCATGAACATACCAGCTGTCATAGCCCCCTCCATGATCGAGAAGCCGCCGATCGTCATGATCAGCGCCCCGTTGATGCCCGAAAGCAGTGTCGGCAGGAGCTTGATCGTCATCGCCCACAGCGCCGTCTTCTGGGAGGCCGTAAGGACCTTGGTCTGGTAGCCGGCCCACTTGGTGAAGAAATCGGCCTCATCGCCATTGGCCTTGATGGTCTCGATCATGCGCAGCCCGTTCATGGCTACGCCATAGGCCTTGCCTGCATCCTGCTGGATGCGCATGTTGAGGTCCGTCAGCTGGCGGCGCATGGCAAAAAACAGGATGATCTCTACGGAGCTGAACACCACTCCGATCAAGGTCAAAGTCACGTTGTATTGCAGCAGCAACAGCAGATAGAAGGTGGCGACGAACAAGTCCAACACCGCCGTAGCTGCCGGCCCCGACAGGACACCGGCAATCGACTCGTTGAAGCCCACACGGCCGGCTACTTCTGCCGCATAGCGCTGCTGGAAGAACTGCATCGGCAGCTTCAGCAGATGCCAGAAATAGCTGGACGAATCCGCCAGCGTCAGCTTCCGCTGCCACTGGGTGAGCACCACGGCCCGCAGCCAGGTCATGATGCCCGACAGGATGAACGACACCGTCATCGCCAGGCAGAAATTCATCATCCAGTCCGGATGCTTGCGCGTCAAGATATCATCCAGGAAGATCTGGCTCATGACAGGGCCTGCCAGGCCAGGAATGATGGCGCATAGCTCCAGGATGAAGATGAAGAGTGCCGCCCAGCGGTCCTTCAAGAGCTTGCGGAAGATGTCCTTGAAGACGTTGTAGCGATGCCCCGCCGGACGGAAGGCCGCATTGGGACGGATGTACAGCGCCACGCCGGTATACGAGGTGCGGAATTCGTCGAGGGGGACGGTACGGCGGCCCATCGCCGGATCGTTGAGATAGGCCTTGCCCTTCTCGATGCCTTCGAGCACCACGAAATGATTGAATTCCCAATGGATGATGAGCGGAAACGGCTTCTCCGGTATGAGCTCCAGGATATCGTCCAACCGCCAGCGATAGCCATCCGCATCACAGTTCCGGTTCCGGGCCGCGCGGATCACGCAGCTGGCCTTGGAGCCATCACGGTTCACGCCGCACTCGACGCGCAGCTTCTCCAGGGGGATCCAGAGCCCATAATGAGCCAGTATCATCGCCAAAGCCGCTGCCCCGCATTCCGTCGCTTCCATCTGCAGGACCGTGGGGACTTTGACCCGGGAGCTATGGGAAAACATGTTCTTGATCCTCTGTATCATGCCCTCACCTGTTCCTCAACCATTGGCTCAGCTTGTAGAAAACTTTTTCGATAGGCGGCCGCCGCTCAATGATGATCGAGCCCCGGCAAAAACTACCCGCCGTGATCGGCTTATGCTCGCCCACCGAAGAAGTCCATAGATACCCCGATTCAGAGCCAGGGTCCTTCACTAAATCAAAACTCACTTCCATGACGGCACTGTGCTGGGTCTGGATGATCCACTGGGCCAGCTGCTCATTCCCCAGCGTCTTCTGCATGGTCTGCGGCGTGACAGGATACTGCGACACCGACCGCACAGTCCCTAACAGGCTGCCCGTCTGCGAGGCATCCACCCCATTGGGGACCAATTGGATGGTCTGGCCTCTGGCTACGCGCTTGCCCTTGTCCACGGGAATGTACAGCACGCCCTTCAGGTCGCCGCGGCCATTGTCTACCCGCACACTGACCACAGCCGTCCCACTGCCTACCACACTGCCTTCCTCCGTCATGATCTCATCGATGATGCCATCGTAGGGGGAATAGATATATTCCACCGCTTCCTTCTGGTAACGGCGGGAATCGAATTCGTGGACGCGGTTCACGGCATCCCGGCTGTTGGAAGCCATCTCAGCCCCGTATTGTGCCATGCGCGTGGCCGCTTCGACCTGGACCTGGTTGACGTGTGCGATGAGCTCCCCCTTCTTCACCTTTTCGCCGGGGCGCACATATAATTTGTCCAGGGTGCCCCCCGAGACCGCTGACACCTTCATCACGCCGGACGGGTCCATGATAAGGCCCATCCCATCGGCCTTCACCGTGAAGGAGCCAAAGATCGACCAGATGACGATCGCCAGCAGCATCACCACTACGGAGACAAGGCCCATCCAACCCACCGGTGTAGTTATCGGCAGGACCGTATCGAGCTGCTCAGGCGAGCGCATCTTATCCAGCGCTTCCTGGCTGAAAATCTGGCTGCCGCTGTGGCTCCAGCGCTCCATCGCGCTGCCTGCCGCGGCCTTGTCCTTCTCCTCCGCCTTCATCTGCCCTCATCTCCTTCCAGCGTCACTTCCACCTTGGTGCCGTCGGTGAGGCCCTCAAAGCTTTCGACGACTACCACCTCCCCTGGCTCCAAGCCACGGAGGATCTCGATCTGCTCGTTGTCATCGGTGCCCGTCACCACATCCCGCAGATGGATGATGCCCTCCTCATCGACCACATAGACCTTGCTGTTGGAATTATCGATCATCGCCGCCAGCGGAACCGTCAGGCAACGGTAGGCACGGCCGGTCTGCATCGTCACCTCAGTATAGGTCATCGGCTCCAGCAGCCTTGTCCGGTTGTCCACGGTCCAAACCACCCGGCGCACATCAGCCGGCTCATCAAGCGGCGGCACGATTTCCTTGAGCGTGGCCTGGACCTTCTGGTTCCAGCCCTGATTGCCCGCGGCATATTCCGTATCATACGCCTTGCCGATGGTCCAGCGGTCCGGGAAATTCAAGGTGGAATTCTCCCCCACCACCAAATGACGGGTATCGCTGTCCGCCAGGTTCAGCGAGAACGTCAGCCAGTCAAAATTGCCCACCAGGGCCACAGGTGTCCCCGCCTGGACAAAGGCCCCCTCGTGCTGGTAAACGAGGATCACTTCGCCATCCACTGGCGAGGTGACGGTAAGCCATCCCTCCTGGACCAGATACTGCTCCCGCTGGGCCTGTGCCTCCTGTACGGCTTCCCTTGCCGCCAGATACTGCGCCTCGGCCGCCTCATACTTTTCCTGCGAGGTCGCCTGTTTCGCCAGCAGACGTCCCTGCCGCTGATAGGCACTATATGCCTGCGCCAGCAGTGCCTCTGCCCGGCTCACGGCACTGCCAGCCTGCTGGATCTTCAAGGGGAGCTGCTCGTTAGCCAGGGAAAGGATCGGCTCGCCCCGCTTCACGGTCTTGTTCTTCCCCACATACCACTGCAGGATGCGTCCATCGATGCGGGCCACAGCATCGGTCATGGTATCACTGGTGAAGCGCACCGCAGGCAGTTCCAGCGTGGGATGCAGCTCCCGTACCATGGCCTTGGCCCCCGTGACCTGCAGGGCACGGTTATCCATGCGTCTGGCAATCTGATTCTCATCGCTGTAATTCAGCCAGGCACCGTAGCCGACGATGCCCAGTGCCAGCATGATGATGATGACAATGCCCAGATAAAACTCTTTTTTCATAGTCCCGTTCCTTTCTCCCGCCTGCCGCCTCTCTATTTCTATAAAGATTTCTTCATTTTTTCTTTTTTTCCTCCATTTTGCGCCAAATCCAGCCGAAACAAGCGCCAATAAAAAAAATGGTGCCCGCAAGCACCATTTTTTATCCAGCAGCTCAAAGGATTATCCCGAGCCACTTCCAATAAGTCGCCGCCATGAACATGATCAGGCCGTAGGCAATCACCGTCAGCGGCAGTCCTGTCTTGATGAAGGTCTTGGCCTCGAAGGTCTCCGTGCCGAACGCCACCATGTTCTGCGGCGCATTGACTGGCAGGATGAAGCCGAAGCAGATGACATACTGCAGGATGAGCGTCATGCCGACGACATTGAGCTGGGAATGCTCCGCCGCTCCCTGCAGCACCGAGATGACGATAGGGATCATGGCAGCCGCCAGTGCCGTGGCACTGGCAAAGCCGAGATGGATGACGATCAGGAACATCGCCAGGATGGCAATGATCATGAACGCCGACGTATGGTAAAGGCCAAAGAGATTGACAATCACATGGGCAATCCACGCAGCCGCCTTGGTCGACAGCACCGCCGACCCCAGGCTGATGCCAACGCCGAAGAGCACCAGCGTGCCCCAGCCGATCTTGGCCTGGGCCTCCTTCCACGTCATGATGCCGATGCCAGGCAGCATCATCAGGGTGATGGCCGCCATCGTCGTCGATGACGTATCGAAGGTATGCAGGATCTTCTCCGTCGACCACAGGAACAGCAAGACAACAGATATCCCCATCAGTTTCTTCTCGCTGAGCGTCATCGGCCCTAATTCCCGGAGCTCACGCGCCACCGTCTCCTGGCCGCCCTCGATCTCATCCATCTCCGGCGGCACGAGCTTGAGCAGCAGGAAATAGAGCACCACGCTCATGATAGCTGCGAAGGGAGCCGCCGTCACAAACCAATCGAGCCAGCTGACCGTTGTCCCGAGCTGTTTCTCGATGAACTCCAAGGCAATCATATTCTGGGCCGCAGCCGTCTTGATGCCCACGTTCCAGATGCTGTCCGCCTGGGCGATTGCAATCATCATCACCGCTGAGAACCGGCTCTTGAGGGGCACACCAAAGGCCGCGATGATGCCCATGACAATCGGCACCATGCACGACACCCGCGCCGTGGTGCTCGGCACGAAAAAACTCAGGATAAAGCCGACGAGAATCACCCCCGCCAGGACATTCTTGGTCTTGGCCCCGATCTTGGACAGGATGAACAGGGCCAGCCGTTTATCCAGCCCCGTCTTCATCATGGCCGCCGAAATGAATAGCGCCGCACCGACCAGCGCCAAGGCCGGGCTTGAGAAGCCAGCCATCGCCATCTTCAGCGCGCCAGAGGTCCCGAGCACCTTATCGGGATTCATCATATTCGGCGCCGTGCCCAGCAGGAAGGCCATCAGGGAGATGATGATGGCCGCTGAGACAGGATAAGAAACCGTCTCGAACATCCAGATCACGACCGAGAACACCAAAATAGCCAGCATACGGTGCCCCGTCGTCGACAGATCCGGCGGCGTCGGCAGCAGCAGAATCACCAGCAAAGTCAACAGTCCCAATGGCAAGCCAATCTTTTTCCTCATAAATACGCCTTCCTTTCAAACATAAAAGGGCACACCACGCCCAAGAACTTCTCCTTTCGGCATGATGCACCCCTTTGTGTATATATATATTATATTTTATAGCTCATATGCTTTTTTTATATAATACAGGAAATGCGAACATCTGTCAATTAAAAAAGTGTTACTTTGTAAACCAGCACTTCCCCTTCTCATCCATAGCATATTGTGTTATAGTAGAAAAAGAGGAGGGTGTGACAAAATGCAAAAGCATTTTGTCCACCTTCTTTTTCATGCCTATTTTTACTTTTTAGAGAATAACCGCTGAAAAATGGGCACAAAGCCCCTTTCCCCATAAAACAGTATTTCTACAGATTATGCGGCTTTCTTCAAACGTAACTTTTTTTTATGATATTTATAGAGGTTGTGCCCAATAGAAACCAG
>NZ_FOQK01000050.1 GCF_900113715.1 Pseudoselenomonas ruminantium
ACGTTATAGTCCTTGTAGGATGCTACCCCAGGTATATAGTTGAAAAGATGATCCATTGAGGTCTGCGGAATCTGAACATGAATGTTCATACTGGCTTTGTCGGTATGATGGATAACCAAATCCCGGACATAGATTCCCCGCGTAGCTTTCTGCACATCATCCAGAACACCATCAGCCAGCTTGGCTCCTTTCTCTTGCAAATATGGATACTGGCTGGAATAATTCCGCAAATCAAATTTGCGGTCATCATAAACGGTTAAAGTTCCCGCCTCGGGATCAGCCGCAAAATGCAACATATGCGAGCGCCCATTCATGATGTGTTCCATAGCATTGCCACCTTGATCATAAAGAGCCTGTACCAAAGATTTTACATCCGTTACCCCAGAAATATCTATAATAGTAGTCTTGATATCCGCTCCAGATTGTCCACTGGCCGGCCGATCTGCATCCGATGGATCGTCCTTTGACTTGAACTGAAAGTTAAACCACTGATCTGCGCAGGTAGCACAGTACACCCGGAATCCTTTACCATCCAAATCATCCGGCAATGACAAACTGTTGCTCGAGGCATATGCCTTGAAATCAATCGTATAAGCGCTCATATTGCCCTGCGACAAACTGATGACCTGGCTGTTACCAGCAGATTCTCTAGCATACGCAGTTACTTTCAATCCTTTAGTTCCTGCCACTGCATCGCTGCCATCACTAAGATACGCGCTCTGTGCTGACATAAGCGAAATAAATGCATCAGCCACGGTCTTCGTATTGTCATTCGCCATATATGACCTGAGGGAATTCAAATCGAAAGTTATCCCGCTCGGCAAGTGCTTCAAAGCTTCAAAAGATGTTGGCACCTTGCTGTCAATGAATTCAATCGTTCCTACACCGCTAGTACTCAGAGCCTTGCCTTGAAGTGCCTCAATAAACGCTTCCAGCTTATCACTGTCCGTGGTATCATAAGCCGTGAGGTCCATCGTGTAGCTCGCACGCGGCCCCTCATGGTAAGCACCTCTATCAACACCACCATTAGCTACCGTCACATTACCATTATAAGCCGTTACCGTCTCAAAATTCACAGTCGTCGTTGTCGGCGCTATCGCATCAGCCCCGGCCACTGACGAAAAACCATCCGTAGTTGTTATTGTAGCACCCGAATAAACAGACGTAAGTGTCATCTGACCATTAGCCATAGACAGTCTGACATAACTATCCACGGCATTGTTTGGCTTATAGGTATCCCAAGTACATAATTTGTAATCGGAAAGATTGGCATCCCTGCCTACCTCATAAACGCCCGTAGAATCACGCGTTATCGAACCGCCATCCACAATACGTACATAAGCGGTCCCGCTTGTTCCAGAACAATTAATCGCTATTCCAGAACCTGTAGGCGCTCCACCCACATTCAACGCCAGGCTAGCCGGGCTGCCACCGCTGCCGCCTACGTAATGAGCTGGTACATCCACTACCTGCGTGGTAATATCGGTAGCAGGATCATGATACTCCTTATAAGTTGCTGGTACATAGGTGCCCGCCGAAGCCGGCACACCCTTAGCACTTTTATTCCCTAAACCTGTAGACGTAGCACTGCTGCGCCCATATTTCTTGCTCTCACCGCCGCCTATAGTTTTCTCAGCTGAACCTGCGGACTGGCTCCATCCCTTCACCGTGGCATTATTAGCTGCTGAACCAGAATAAGCTGTAGTGACACTGACAACATTGCCACTACTAGTCGCACTGCCTACTACACCTTTACCGCTGATAGCTGATGCCACCGCACTCGCTATACCAGCAGAATCCAAACCGTTGATATTTATCTCCACTACATTTTCACTGGAACCTGCACCATGGCGATAATTCTTGCCCGTAGGATTATTCGTCAGTACATAATAAGTAGCACTTGAACCTGAACTATTGCTGGCCGTATAAAAGCCCACGCCTTCCGCATTCGACGAATCATAACCGGAAAAATCAACAGTAAAGGAAGCTGGGGACGCTGTCGTAGGTGGATCATAGTAGCCATCCGCACCACCTTCAAGATTCTTACTGGTCAGATTCCCTAACAGCGGCTCTATCGTTACCGCTGTCGTACTATAAAACGGCAATACCGCAAACGGCCCTGTCTGACCATCCAGCGTATCATACTGATCAGCAATCAGATTCAAGGTACCGCTTTCCGGCACCGGCTCTGGCTTGTCCAGGATTCGCCAGGTGTAGATTTCATCCACCTTTTTGTCGCCCACCAAGAGCAGCTTACCGTTGTAGTTCGTTTCGTACGCAATATCATGTACCTGATCAAACCCCTGCGAAATCTCCTTTTGTATCGTAAGCCGATCCAAGTCCGTATTCGTATCATTATTCGCATCAAGAACCTTGGCCTTGATTGTCCGCATAATCTCCAGCTGTTCCTGAATGGCTCCTGCCGCCACATTCAGCATAGTCTTACCATTCTGCACATTCGTAGCATCCTGTTCAAGTGCTCTTAGCCGTACCCGCATACGCTCAGAAATCGAATACTCTGATGCACCATCACCTGCGCCAGTTATTTTGGTTCCCGTCGCCACTTTCTTGAGCTTCTTTCCCAAAGAGGAAACATTCTTGTTCAACTCTCCCAGTGAAAGCATAGCCGATGGGTTATTCATTACCGTCATAGTCATAGCCAATCCCTCACGTCCCTATGAAATAGGATTCTATCCTTATCCTCAAAGACAAAGCCTGCTATTTATTATATCGTTCTGACGCATTTTTTCTTAAATCAAATTTTAACTGTCGATGACAGTATTTAAAATCATGCTTGCAGCAAAGACAAAACGCTACTGTTATTTTGGTTTGCCTGTGCCAGCATAGACTGCGCAGACTGGGTAAGCACATTATACTTCGTGTATTCTGTCATTTCCTTGGCCATATTCGCATCCCTTATGGT
>NZ_FOQK01000006.1:0-30171 GCF_900113715.1 Pseudoselenomonas ruminantium
GTGCTTCTTTCTATCTGGAGCGACTGTCCTAGGCACAGAATGATACGCACTAACGTATTAGCAGGTTGAAGATTCATTCGGACTATTGCTGAAACGAAGCCGCCGGGCAGGGGAGTACCATAAGCGTAACATTGATGGTTTGCGTGAAGAAAATATTTTTTGCCTACACATTCCGTTGAAAAATTCACACCGTTCAAGCGCAGCGCGTTTGGGAACTTTTTCAATGCTTAGTTAAAGGCAAAAAATATTTTTAGCAAAGCATCTAAGTGAAGCGTTGGTACTCCCCTGCCCGGCGGCGCGGCTTTCCTCGAATAAAAACACGGTAATTTACAAACTGCAATTTTACAGCAAACGGCCCGCTGGTTTTTGTGTGCCAGCGGGCCGTTTGTTTTATTTTTCCTGCATGAGGAACGGACGCAGTTCTTCTTCGTCGGGGGTGATATAGAGGGTCTTTTGGTTCGTGAAGATGACGAAGCCTGGTTTGCTGCCCGAGGGCTTCTTGACGTAGCGGATTTCCGTGTAGTCGACGGGGATTTTGGATGAGCCCTGGGCTTTGCTGAAGTGGGCGGCAAGGCTGGCGCAGAGCAGGAGGTTGTCCTCGCTTACGGGATCGCCGCCGTTGCGCAGGATGACGTGGGAGCCCGGGATGTTCTGGGTGTGGAACCAGGTGTCGTTGAAGCTGGCGGTCTTACAGGTCAGCTTGTCGTTCTGGTAGTTGTTCTTGCCGATGAAGATATCGATGCCGTCAGGCGTCTGGAAGTGGAACGGATGGGAGGGCTTATCGTTGTTCTTGCGCTTGAGCTTTTCGCGCAGGTAGCCGCTTTCCACGAGCTCGTTGTGGATTTCGGCGATTTCGCCAAGGCTTTCGGAGGCCAGCAGGGAGGCTTCGATGCTTTCCAGATACGTGATGTTGTCTTCGCATTCGCGGCGCTGGACGCGCAGGAGTTCCTGGGCGCGTTTGAGCTTGTCGTATTTCTTGTAGCAGGCCTGCATGTTTTGGATGATCGTATAGCGCTGGTCCAAAGGGATCGTGATGGTCTCGCCGGTCTCGCTGTAGATGTTGGCTACGGTGATCTCACTGTCCACATGGTCCTGGAACTGATACTGGTAGGTCATGAGATTGTCGCCGCGAATCTTGTATTCCTCGGCATTTTCGGCGGCGGCGATTTCCTCGTCGAGCTTCACGAGCTTGTTCTCGGCGCGGTTCAGCTCATTCTTGACCAGTTTCTTGAACCGGTCCTTGTCGGGCAGGACGTAGCTTCCGGCAAGCTGGTCGGCCTTTTCGAGCATGGCGCTGAGGGTGGGGAAGGCAAGGCTGGTACCGCTGGCCAGATAGTGGAGCGGGAAGGAGCTCATGGCCAGGATTTTCTTGTTTTCATCGATCACAAGAACGGGCTGGGCGTTTTCGTCGCTGGCGGCGGCGCGGATTTCCATGAGGGCATCGCGGATGGCCGTGAAGTCAACGGCTTCGAGGGTGCCAATGCGGGTGCTGGGGGCAAGGCCGGCGGAGAAACAGGTCTCCTTGGCCGACACGGGGCCAAAGCCCATGCAGGCAGAGAGCAGGGCCTTGTCGAGCCGCTGCTCGCCATCCTTCTGGATGCTGGCGATGATGTCGTCAAGGTCCGCGGTGAAGAGGTCGAGCTTGTCCTGCCCCGGGGGCAGCTCGTAGGCATCGCCAGGCAGGACCGTGCGCACACGGCTGCTGTTGGCGCCGATCTTGCGCAGGGCATCGATGATGGTGCCGTCCTGCACGAGGATGATGTTGCTGTACTTGCCCATGAGTTCCATGACGAGGGTCTTGGTGACTATCTTGCCGCCAGCGGCCAGCGAATCCACGTCCATGAGCAGCAGGCGGTCGAGGCCGTGCTGGCGGATGGCGGCGATGCGTCCCGTTTCCAGCTGCTTGCGCAGTACCATGCAGAAGACGGGAGGTTCGGGCGGGTTCTCGAGATTGCGCTCCAGAAGATGTGCCGAAGGATTCTGCGAGTTGATGGAGATATGCAGCAGGTAATTCTGCCCTGGCTGTCGAATCGACAGGATGATGGATTGTTTGTTGGGCTGCGTGATTTTATCGATGCGCCCGCCGGCGAGCGTCGCGTTGAGCTCCCGGGCGAGAGCATGCATGGAAAAGCCGTCAAGACTCATGATGATTCTCCTTTATAAATCGTAGGGTATAACTTCTAAATTATATCATCAATGCCAGAGCGGGGCAATTCGTGACGTGACCTCGAGGGAGGGTATTGCATAAGATTGCAAAAAACAATATAATACTATAATGAGTAACTAGAATTGGGAGGCTGTAGGCGATGAAATTTACGAAATGGCAGGGCTGCGGCAATGACTTTGTGCTCATTGACTGCCGCGAGCAAGAGCCGGAGGATTATGCGGCGCTTTCCCAGAAGGTTTGTGATCGTCATTATGGTATCGGCGCGGATGGCATCCTCGTCGTACTGCCGTCGGCCAAGGCGGATTTCCGCATGCGCATCTTCAATACGGATGGCAGTGAGGCGGAGATGTGCGGCAACGGCATCCGCTGCTTTGCGCGGTATCTCTACGACTATAAATTGACCAGCAAGACCGAGTTCACGGTGGAGACGGGGGCTGGTATCCTCGTGCCGAAGATCATCCTTGCAGAGGATGAAGTGACTGGTGTCCAGGTGGATATGGGCGAGCCCCATCTTCTGGGCGAGGAAATCCCCGTTCTGGGTTTTGATGGCAGGAAGGTCATTGCCGAGCCGATTACAGTGGCCGGCACGACCTATGCGATGACGGCGGTCTCGATGGGCAATCCCCATTGCGTCGTCTTTGTGGATGATGCAGAAAAATTCCCGATTGAGGAGCTGGGCACGCAGTTTGAGCATCATGCGTTGTTCCCGCGCAAGACGAATACGGAGTTCGTCGAGGTCAAGGACCGCAGCCATGTGCGCATGCGCGTCTGGGAGCGTGGAGCGGCAATCACGCTGGCCTGTGGCACAGGCTCCTGTGCCACGGTGGTGGCCGGTGTCCTCAACGATAAGATCGACCGCAAGGCCGAGGTCCAGCTCGATGGCGGCAAGCTCCTTGTGGAGTGGGCGGCAAATAACCATGTGTTCATGACTGGCCCGGCAGAGCTCGTGTTCACGGGCGAGTGGATTGGTTGAGACAGCAGGGAAAGAGGCGGTTCGATGCTAAAGAGCATGACGGGATTTGGTGCGGCGGCCATCGAGACGGAGGATTACAAGGTCTCCGTTGAGGTCAAGGCCGTCAACCAGCGGTTCCTCGAAATCAATTTCCATATGGGCCGGCAGCTGAGCCAATGGGAGGATGCGCTGCGCAAGTGCATCAAGGGCGTGGCTGCCCGCGGCAAGCTGGATGTGTATGTGAGCTTTGCCGACAAGCGCGAGAGCCAGGCTCATATCCGCGTCAACAAGGGGCTGGTGCTGGCCTACCAGCAGGCGCTCAACGAGATGAGCGATGTGCTGCATCTGGCGCGGCCCGATGATGTGCAGGCGTTTGCGGCCTTCCCTGATGTGCTGGAGATTGAAAGCGACAGCGATATCTCGGGGATGAAGCCGCTGCTCCTGCAGGCAATGGAGCAGGCGCTGGCAAACTTTGATG
Source organism: Pseudoselenomonas ruminantium (assembly GCF_900113715.1). Lineage (GTDB taxonomy): Bacteria > Bacillota > Negativicutes > Selenomonadales > Selenomonadaceae > Selenomonas_A > Selenomonas_A caprae. The sequence goes on from NZ_FOQK01000006.1 coordinate 3,598, forward strand.
CCATGCGGGCGGCCGAGGGCAGCAACATCGAGGCGGATTTTGCGGCCCGGCTCAAGAAGCTCCTGTCGATGCGGGCAAAGGTCAGTGAACTGGCGCCAGGTATCGTGCATGCCTATCGCGACCACTTGCAGCAGACGATAGCTGAGGCACTGCAGAGCCAGACCTTTGACGAAACGCGGCTCATCCAGGAGACTGCGATCTACGCGGACCGCGTGGACATCACCGAGGAGCTCGTGCGCCTCGGCAGCCATTTCCAGCAGTTCCAGCAGATCGTTGCCCAGTCCGCAGAGCCGGTGGGGCGCAAGCTGGACTTTTTGATCCAGGAGATCAACCGCGAGACGAATACCATCGGCTCGAAGGCCAACAGCACGGAGGCCGCACAGCTTGTCGTCGATATGAAGAGCGAGATCGAGAAGCTGCGCGAGCAGGTTCAGAACATCGAATAAGAGGAGGTACCCCTTTGGATATCAAACTCATCAATATTGGTTTTGGCAATATCGTATCGGCCAACCGGATCGTAGCGATAGTAAGCCCCGAATCGGCGCCCATCAAGCGCATCATCCAGGAGGCCCGCGATGGCGAGCGCCTGATCGATGCCACCTATGGCCGCCGCACGCGCGCCGTCATCATCATGGACAGCGACCACGTCATCCTGTCGGCTGTACAGCCCGAGACGGTGGCCCATCGCGTCGAAGACGATGACGACACGGAAGTGAAAACTGAAATCAAAGAGAAAGAAGACGAGACGCAAGAATGAGCAAGGGATTATTGATTGTGGTTTCCGGGCCATCGGGCACCGGGAAGGGAACGGTCTGCAGCGAGCTGCTCGCGCAGACGCCGGAACTTGCCTATTCCATTTCGGCCACGACGCGCCAGCCGCGTGAGGGTGAAGTCGATGGTAAGAACTACTACTTCATGGATAAGGCACAGTTCGAGAAAATGATCGAGGAGGGCGGCTTCCTCGAGTATGCCAATGTCTATGGCAACTACTACGGCACGCCGCTGGGCAAGATCGAGGAGCGTCTCGCCGCTGGCGAGGACATCCTGCTGGAAATCGACACGCAGGGTGCGCTCAATGTCATGAAGAAGTGCCCCGACGGGCTATTCATCTTCCTGCTGCCGCCGTCCATCGGCGAGCTCGAGCGCCGCATCCGCGGCCGCGGCTCGGAGACGGCTGATTCGCTGGCCAAGCGTCTCGGCGCTGCCAAGGAGGAGATCGCCATCGGTCGCCAGTATGGCTATGCCGTGGTCAACGATACGGTACGCCAGGCAGTCAAGCGCATCAAATGCATCATGACGGCTGAGCATTGCCGTGTAAGCATGAACTTAGATAAATTTGAGGAGTTGGAACAGTAATGAAAGCAAATAACAATCCCGTAATGAGCATGGTAAATCCGTCCACCGATACGCTGATGAAACAGGTCGACAGCCGCTATGGCCTCGTCGTCTGCGCTTCCAAGCGTGCCCGTCAGCTGCTGAGCGGCGAGGAGCTCAAGGAGCTCAAGTCGAAATCGACGAAGAATGTCACGAACGCACTGGAGGAGATTGCCGAGGGCAAGATCAACTACAAGATTTCCAAAGCGGATCTCTAAGCCATGGAACTTCAGGGCAAGAAAATCGTTCTGGGCGTGACGGGGGGCATCGCGGCCTATAAGGCGGTAGAGATTGTCAGCCGCCTGCGCAAGGCAGGGGCTGAAGTGCACGTCATCATGACGAAAGAGGCGACACAGTTTGTCACGGAGCTGACCTTCCGCGAGATCAGCGGCCAGCCAGTGGCTGTCGACATGTGGGAGAAAGTCACGCATTTCAACGTGGAGCACATCGCCCTCGCGCAGCTTGCCGACCTTATGCTGATTGCACCGGCTACGGCCAATATCATCGCCAAGGCGGCTGTGGGCATCGCCGATGACATGCTCTCGACGACGCTGCTGGCGACGAAGGCGCCCATCTACGTGGCGCCCGCGATGAATACGAATATGTACGAGAATCCCATCACGCAGCGCAATATCGCTGAACTGAGGTCCCGTGGGTTCCATATCATCGAGCCTGCGGCAGGGCATCTGGCCTGCGGCACGAGCGGCAAGGGCAGGCTGCCAGAGCCCGTGGATATCGTGCGCATCGTCAGCGCCGCTCTGACCAGTCAGGACTTGACAAGTCAACCGTTGACATGTCAGGATCTGACTGGTCAATTGACCGGTCAGAAAATCCTTGTGACGGCTGGCGGCACGATCGAGCCGCTCGATCCCGTGCGCTATATCGGCAACCGCTCGACGGGCCGCATGGGCTATGCCATTGCAGAAGAGGCCGCGCGGCGTGGCGCCGAGGTCGTTCTGGTCTCGGGCCCGACGGTGCTGGAGGATCCTGCGGGTGTCCGCGTCATCCGCATCGAGACGGCGCGGCAGATGCGCGAGGCTGTTCTGGCAGAGTTCCCGAAAGCGGCGGCTGTCATCAAGTCGGCGGCCGTGGCCGACTATCGTCCAGCTGCTGTGGCGGAGCAGAAAATCAAGAAGAGCGAGGATGATCTGACGCTGCATCTCGTGCGCAATCCGGACATCCTCTATGAGCTCGGCCAGAAGAAGGAGCACCAGGTGCTCGTCGGCTTTGCGGCTGAGACCTGCAAGGTCGAGGAGTACGCGCGCAAGAAGCTGGCGAAGAAGAATCTCGACTTCATCGTGGCCAACGATGTCTCCGAGGCTGACGCTGGCTTTGGCGTTGAGACGAACCGCATCAAGCTCATTGACCGGTCAGGCCGGATGACGCCATATCCGCTGATGAGCAAGAAGGAATTGGCGGGCATCATACTCGACCATGTGGCTGAGGTGCTGGAAAAATAGACAGATGTGTAAGGTAACGGAAGCAGTCTTTGCCGGTGGCAGGGGCTTCTTCCGTTTCTTTGTGAGGAGATGAAGCGTTGTACCTTCACTATTATTGGCTGCGCCTGAAGCGCTGGATGCGCTGGTTCGTGCATCGCTATGGCGTCTTGTTCGTGGCGCTGGCGGCCTGCAATATCCCGACGATGGTGCAGATCGGCATGTTCCAGGAGGAGGCTGTGCCCCTATGGGGGCGTGCTGCGCTGACGCTGGCAGGGATCGTCCGCACGCTGGGCATGGTCTTCCTGCTGACACTGGCGCTGGGCTGGCTGCCCAAAGTGGTGCAGCGGCTGGCAGTGCTGGCAAGTTTCCTGCTGGCGCTGGCCGATGGATTTGCCCTTTACAGCTATCATAACTACCTCGACGAGGGCATGATGCAGGTCATCTTCGAGACGAATCCGCAGGAGGCGCGCGAGTATGTGCTGGCCCAGTCGGGGCATCTTGTCCTGCTGCTGGCGGCAGCACTGGCAGCCTGTGGCCTGCTCTGGCAGGGGCGAGGGAAGCTGTCCAGGCTCTGGCAGCGGGCGCAGCCACGGCTGGCGGCGGTGCTGGCCTGTGGTGTCTTCCTGTTCGCGGGCACCGTGGTCTATGCTGGCTCGGAGGCTGCGCAGGATGGCATGGATGCGGCGGTGTACCTTGGCAAGAATTATCCGCAGCAATACTCGCTGGGCCGCGTGGCCTACATCATCCCGAAGGCCTTCGAGGAGATAGGCTCGGCGGAGTATGTCGATGCCACGCTGGCCGCGCAGCCGGTGGAGCTTCTCCGGCAGGAGAACGACATCCCGCAGGTCGTCTTCATCCTCGGCGAGTCGACGAGCCGCCATCACATGCAGCTCTATGGCTACGAACTGCCGACGACGCCGCAGCTTGCAGCACGGGCAGAACGGGGAGAGCTCACGGTGTTCACCGATGCCATCAGCCCCCATGCGGCGACGATGGCCGTCATGAAGACACTGTTCTGCTTTTACGATCATGCGCAGGAGCAGGCGGGCGGCGTCTGGTATGAGCAGCTCAATCTCTTTGATATCCTGCGGGCGGCTGGCATCCGCACAGCCTGGGTCTCCAATCAGGAGTCGGCGGGCTTCTATGGCAGCATCGGCCGTACGCTTGCGGGGCGCTGTGACGAACACCGTTTTACGAGCTCGACTTCACATACAATCGATCTCGTCGAGCGCTATGACGAAGAGGTGCTGCCGCTGCTCGATGACAGTCTGACGCGCAGTGCGGCGCAGAATTTCACGGTGGTGCATCTGATGGGGGCCCATGAGGACTTCATCCGCCGCTATCCTGCGGCGTTTGCGCAGTTCACGGCAGCAGATGAAAGCGGCGAGGGCCGCGCGGTGCGTGCCGAATATGACAATGCGGTGCTCTATGATGACTACATCGTCGACCAGATCATTCGCCGGTTCGAAGCGCAGGATGCCATCGTCATCTTCATCTCCGACCACGGCGAGGAGATCAACGACACCCGCGCCGTGGTCGGCCATGGCGATGAGAGCAGCAGCTGGCAGCGCGATATCCCGATGGTCTGCTGGACCTCGGAGAAGTTCCGCGCCAAGCGCCCTGCGCTCATGGAGCGGCTGGCAGCGGCCAGCACGCGGCCTTATATGACGGATGATATGATCCATACCCTGCTGGACCTCATGCAGACTGAAGTGCCGGCCTACCGACGCGACAAGAGCATCCTGCAGGCAGGCTACCGGCAGGAGCTGCGGCTGCTTAAAGGAAAGAAACCGTATAGATACAGGGGAGAGGATAGAGAACGTGAAGAAAGATTATAAATTGCTGGCACTGGACTTTGACGGCACGACCCTTGACTCGGCCAAACGGTTCCCAGCGGAAATCAGTGCGGCCGTGCATGAGCTCAAGGCGCGCGGCATCGAGGTGATCGTCTCCAGCGGACGCGGCAAGGCGGAGCTCAAGGATTACGAGCGGGAGCTTGCGGATTTTGACTATGGCGTCATGATCAGCGGCGGCCTTGTCTACGATTTCCGCGCCCGTGAGCCGATAGCCAGACAGCCCTTGCCGGAGGCGGTCCTGGTACAGGCCTTTGCTGCGGCGGAGGAGGAACAGGCGATGACCCAGCTGCTGACCGTGGACGAGTCCGTGACGCGGGGCAGCCATATCGCGCGCATGGAAGACTTCCACATGGAGATATACCGGGAGATGTATGAGCGCGTCTGCCGCTGCGAGGAAGACCTGGCAGGTTTTATCGCGGCACAGGCTGGAGACATCTGCAAGATGAATATCTATCATCGCGATGAAGCGTCGCGGCTGCGCAATTACGAGCGCCTCGGAAAGCTCGGGCTCTCGATGACCTTTGCCGAGCAGACATCGCTGGAGCTGTCGGCCCAGGGCATCTCCAAGGCCCATGGGCTCAAGGTCATCTGTGACCATCTGGGCATCCGCACCGATGAGGTTGTAGCCATCGGCGACGCGCCCAATGATGAAGAGGTACTCAAGCTGGCGGGCCTCGGTGTTGCCATGGGCAATGCCAGCGAGGAGATCAAAGCCATCAGCGATGCCGTGGTGGCCGATAACGACCATCTCGGTGTGCTGGAAGCGATAAACAGGTTCTTCTGACGAAAGGATGATTACTATGCCAAAATCTATGCCCAAATTCTACAATTCCCTGGTCCAGGCCTGGAATACGATTTTCTTTGCGATGCTGCTGGTCGGCGGCATCTATGCATTCATGTCCGGCCATCCCGTGGCTGGCGTGCTCATGGTCATCGCCGGCGGCTGGGGCGTATGGTTCTGCGGCAAGCAGGTCAACTACCTCATGAATACGAAGGCAGAGGACCTGCCCAAGACCAAGCTCGACGAAAAGCTGGCTGAGCAGACGGCAAAAGCGCTGGAAGCGAATATGAAGAAGGGCGAATAAAGAATAAAGATTGACGAGTCAACCTGGCGTTGGCTCGTTTTTTCATGCGCAGAAGGAAGACCGCCGCCAAGGCGTCAGCCATATCGATGTGCTGGTGGCGGAAGCAACGGGCTGCATGGACGGGATTGTTTCCTGCATGGAATAATCTGGTAAGTATGTCTGAAAGTGTTTTGTTCTGGAAAAAGAATTGCTACGAATGTCCGCCTGTTAAAAACTTTACTGGATTTTATTGTTGTAACATTGTATAATATTACATGGTGTACAAATTCTTGAAAAGGGTGGGAGACATTATGAAATTATCACGCAAGGTAAAACTGCTGGCACTCGGCGTTACGACGATGCTGGCTACGGGAATCATGGCTGGCTGCGGCGGCTCGGAGCAGGCGTCGAACGGTGGCGGCAAGACGTACAAGATCGGTGTGGTGCAGCTCGTCGAGCACAGTGCCCTCGATGCTGCCAACAAGGGCTTCGTGGATGGTTTGAAGGAACGTGGCTTTGAGGAAGGAAAAAACGTCACCTTCGACCAGCAGAATGCACAGGCTGACCAGTCAAATCTGCAGAACATCGCCCAGCGTTTCGTCAGCGGCAAGATGGATCTCATCTGCGCCATTGCGACGCCGGCCGCTCAGTCGATCGCCAATGCGACGAAGGATATCCCTATCCTCGGCACGGCCATCACGGACTATGTGGGCGCAAAACTGGCGGCTTCTAACGATAAGCCCGGGGCAAATGTCTCGGGGACGAGCGATATGAACCCCATCAAGGAGCAGGTTGATCTCCTGATGAAGCTTTGCCCGAACGCCAAGACAATCGGCGTCATCTACTGCTCGAGCGAGGTCAACTCCGAGGTGCAGGTCAAGGCAATGACGGAGTATGCAGCCTCCAAGGGGCTGACGGTCAAGACCGCGACGATCTCGACGGTCAACGATATCCAGCAGGCGGCGCAGAGCCTGGTTGGCGCTGTGGATGCCTTCTATGTTCCGACGGATAACGTCATCGCCTCGGCTATGCCGACGCTGGTGGCCATCACCGATGCGGCCAAGAAGCCGGTCATCTGCGGTGAGCCGAACATGGTCAAGGCCGGCGGCCTGGCTACCTATGGCATCGACTACTACAAGCTCGGTGTCCAGACGGGCCATATGGCAGCCGATGTCCTCGAAGGCAAAGCAAAACCGGCTGATATGCCAATCCAGACGGCAAAGGATCTCAAGGTCGTGATCAACAAGAAGAATGCTGCGGCACTTGGCATCACGCTGCCGGAGGATGTCCTCAAAGGAGCAGATGTCATCGAGTAAGTGATGGGAATACAGGAAAGAGCGCAGGCCAGTGCAGTTCTGCTGCATCAGCCGCGCTCTTTTTGCTACAACGTCTAGGTAATAGGAGATTCAATTATGGATTTAGTAATCGCTACGGTCTCGCAGGGAATGCTATGGGCGCTGCTGGCTATCGGCGTCTATCTGACCTTCCGTGTGCTCGATATTGCTGACCTCACGGTGGAGGGCAGCTTTCCCCTTGGTGCAGCCACGGCGGCGACGATGATCGTCGCGGGTGCCCATCCGCTCATGGCCATCTTGGCCGCTTGCCTGGCGGGCATGCTCGCCGGTGTAGTCACGGGCTTCCTCTGCACGAAACTCAAGATCCCGGCTTTGCTGGCGGGAATCCTCACAATGATTGCCCTCTATTCGGTCAACCTGCGCATCATGGGCAAGGCCAATCTGCCGCTGTTGCAGCAGGATACGGTCTTTACCATCTGGACTGTTGGCGGGCTGGACAAGTCGCTGACGACGCTGGTCATCGGCACGATCATCGTGCTGGTGGTGGCGCTGCTCAACTACTGGTTCTTCGGCACGGAGCTGGGCACGGCAGTGCGCGCGACGGGCTTCAACCCGCATATGATCCGGGCTAACGGCATCAACACGGACAATATGATCGTGCTGGGCCTCCTGCTGTCCAACGGACTGGTGGCCATTTCGGGAGCGCTGGTCGCCCAGAGCAATGGCTTTGCTGATGTGGGCATGGGCGTTGGCACCATCGTCATCGGCCTGGCTTCGGTCATCATCGGCGAGGTGCTCTTCGGCACGCGCAGTTTCAAGAACTGCCTGATTTCGGTCATCCTCGGCTCGATTGTCTACCGCGCCGTCATTGCCATCGTGCTGCAGATGGGAATGCCGCCCAATGACCTCAAGTTGTTCACGGCCATTCTCGTCGCACTGGCGTTGTCACTGCCGCTCTTGCAGGCGCGCTGGAACAAGTTCCGGAAGGGGGTACACTGATGCTGCATATCGAAAACATTTCCAAGACCTTCAATCCAGGGACCATCACGGAGAAATTGGCCCTGCATAACGTCAGCCTTCATCTGGCACCGGGAGATTTCGTTACGGTCATTGGCGGCAACGGCGCGGGCAAATCGACGCTGATGAACTCGATCGCCGGCACGTATCCGGTGGATGAGGGCAGCATCACCATTGCTGGCACCGACATCACCAAATGGCCGGAGCATAAGCGTGCCAAGTATATCGGCCGCGTGTTCCAGGACCCGATGATGGGCACGGCGGCGGGCATGATGATCGAGGAGAATCTTGCAATCGCCGAGCGCCGCGGCCTGACGCCGACGCTGCGCTGGAGTTCCTCCGCCGATGGCCGTGAGCACTTCCGCAAGCTCTTGAAGGGGCTCGACCTTGGCTTGGAGGACCGGCTCGAATCGAAGGTAGGACTGCTCTCAGGCGGCCAGCGCCAGGCTCTGACGCTGCTGATGGCGACGATGGCGCAGCCGAAACTTCTGCTGCTTGACGAGCATACGGCGGCGCTTGACCCCAAGACGGCTGAGAAGGTGCTGGCGCTGACAGAGAAGATTGTGGCCCAGCAGCATCTCACGACCCTCATGATCACCCATAACATGCGCGATGCCTTGAAATACGGCAACCGCCTCATCATGATGTATGAGGGCCATATCCTGTTCGATGTCGACAGTGAGAAGAAAAAGACCCTGGGCATCAAGGATCTGCTCGAGATGTTCGAGCAGGCTGCTGGCAGTGAGCTCAGCAGTGACAGCCTGCTGCTTAGCTGAGGAGATTTTATGAATCGCATTCATAAATAAGACTTGACTTTAAGATACGGGTACGGTATCATTGAATCATCAAAGCTGAATATGAACTCATCCAGAGCAGTGGAGGGAATGGCCCGATGAAGCTGCGGCAACCATTGATGCAAGTCAAAACGGTGCCAATTCCTTTAGGTTTTACCTATAAGATGAGAGTTAGGAAATGAAAGCTCTCGTTTTTGCGAGGGCTTTTTCTTATGAACCGGGACGTGTGAGGATATTCAGCAGCAAGTATTTTAACTACTGGGGAGGTAGATTTAATGAGTAAGAAACGTATGCTTTTTACTTCGGAATCGGTTACCGAAGGTCATCCGGATAAGATGGCAGACCAGATTTCCGACAGCATCCTCGATGCCATCCTGGCTGAGGATCCCATGGGCCGCGTTGCCTGCGAGACGATGGTAACGACGGGACAGGTACATGTAGTCGGCGAGATTTCGACGAAGTGCTATGTCGATATCCCGAAAATCATTCGCGATACGGTAAAGGAAATCGGCTATACGCGTGCAAAATACGGCTTTGATGCCGATACCTGCGGCATTCTCGTATCGCTTGACGAGCAGTCGCCGGATATCGCGCAGGGCGTCAACGAGGCTATCGAGTCCCGTGAGGGTGAGATGGATGCCGCTGAGGCCATCGGTGCTGGCGACCAGGGTATGATGTTCGGCTATGCGACGAACGAGACGCCGGAATTCATGCCGCTGCCGATTGCGCTGGCGCATCGTCTGGCCCGCCGCCTGACGGAAGTCCGCAAGAACGGCACGCTGCCGTACCTGCGTCCGGACGGCAAGACTCAGGTCACGATTGCCTATGAGGACGGCAAGGCTGTAGCTGTCGAGACCATCGTCATTTCGACCCAGCACGATGAGGACGTAACGCTGGAGCAGATTCGCAAAGACCTCATCGAGCAGGTCATCAAACCGGTGGTTCCGGCAGAACTCCTCAAGGAGGATACGAAAATCTTCATCAACCCGACGGGCAAGTTCGTCATCGGCGGCCCGCAGGGCGACTCGGGACTCACGGGCCGCAAGATTATCGTCGACACCTATGGCGGCTGGGCTCGTCATGGCGGCGGTGCGTTCTCGGGCAAAGACCCCACGAAGGTTGACCGCAGTGCAGCCTATGCGGCCCGCTATGTAGCGAAGAACATCGTCGCTGCAGGCCTGGCCGACAAGTGCGAGGTTCAGCTGGCCTACGCCATCGGCGTCGCTTATCCGGTATCCATCATGATCGATACCTTCGGTACGAATAAAGTGGCTGAGGAAAAGATTGAGGAAATCGTAAGCCGCAACTTCGATTTGCGTCCGGCCGGCATCATCAAGATGCTCGACCTGCGCCGCCCAATCTACAAGCAGACGGCTGCTTACGGCCACTTCGGCCGCACCGATGTCGACCTGCCGTGGGAGCACACGGATAAGGCTGACACGCTGAAGAAAGAAGCAGGGCTCTAAGAATATGGCAGGGCTCCCTCGGAAGGGGGAGCCCTTTGCTGTTTTCGCGGACAGGGTGTCAAGGAAAATACCTGTACAATGGGGCAAAAAGATATTGACAACTCAGACGGTCAATATTAAAATTAGATTGTTGCTTTACGATAAGAGTAATGTAATATGCAAGAGAGTATGGATACCAACGCGTATCCCTTTTTATTTATAGGAGGCAGATTACACAGAATGAGTATGATGACCAATGACAAGCTGAGAAATATTGCGATTATTGCCCACGTCGACCATGGTAAGACGACGCTGGTCGATGCAATGCTCAAGCAGAGTCACGTTTTCCGTTCCAATGAGCAGGTTGCTGAGCGTGTCATGGACTCCGGCGATATCGAGCGCGAGCGCGGTATCACGATCCTGTCCAAGAACACGGCAATCATGTACAACGACATCAAGATCAACATCGTCGATACGCCGGGCCATGCTGACTTCGGCGGCGAGGTTGAGCGTGTCCTCAACATGGTTGATGGTGTCGTTCTGCTCGTCGATGCTTTCGAGGGCCCGATGCCGCAGACGAAATACGTTCTGCGCAAGGCTCTCGAGCAGGGCCTCAAGCCGATCGTTGTCATCAACAAGATCGATAAACCGAACCAGCGCGTAGACGATGTCTATGACGAGGTTCTCGAGCTCTTCATGGAGCTCGATGCCGATGACGATCAGCTCGACTTCCCGGTTATCTATGCGACGGCCCGTGATGGTGTTGCCAAGTACAAGATGGAAGACGATAACGCTGACCTCAAACCGCTGATGGAGACGATTGTCAAAGAGATTCCGGCACCGAAAGGCGATCCGGAGGCTCCGCTCCAGATGATGGTCACGACGCTGGAGTCTGACTCCTTCGTTGGCCGCGTTGCCATCGGCCGCATCATCCGCGGTACGGCTAAGACGAACCAGAACGTCGTCCTCATCAATGGCGACCAGACGGTCAAGGCCAAAATCGGCAAGGTATTCGTTTATCAGGGCCTCAAACGCGTGGAAACCGAGTCGGCAAGCATGGGTGACATCGTCGCTCTGACGGGCCTCGGTGATGTTTCCATCGGCTACACGGTTGCCGATGCAGAGAATCCGGAGGCTCTGCCGACCATCAACATCGACGAGCCGACGCTCTCCATGACCTTCGGTGTCAACACGAGCCCGTTCGCCGGCCGTGAGGGCGAGTTCGTTACGTCCCGCCATCTGCGCGATCGTCTGTTCAAAGAGATCGAGACGAACGTTGCCATGAAGGTCGAAGAGACGGATTCGGCTGATGTATTCAAAGTATCTGGCCGTGGTGAGCTGCATCTGTCCATCCTCATCGAGACGATGCGCCGCGAGGGCTATGAGCTGCAGGTCGGTAAACCGGAAGTTGTCTACAAGACTATCAATGGCCAGCTCTGCGAGCCAATCGAGAATCTGACGGTCGAAGTACCGCAGGAGTTCATGGGTGCTGTTATGGAAGGCCTCGGCACGCGTAAAGCTGAGCTCGTCAACATGACGGAGACGGCTGGTTACATGCGCCTTGAGTTCACGATTCCGGCCCGCGGCCTGATCGGTTTCCGTTCCGAGCTTTTGACGAGCACGAAGGGCAACGGTATCATGAACCATGTCTTCCACGGCTATGCTCCGTACAAAGGCGATATCCCGGGCCGTACGCGCGGTTCGCTCGTTGCTTTCGAGCAGGGTGAGACGACGGGCTATGGTATCTTCACGCTGCAGGATCGCGGCACGATGTTCGTCGGCCCGGGCGAGGCAGTCTATGAGGGCATGATCGTCGGTGAGAACTCCCGTGAGAACGATATCGACATCAACCCGTGCAAGAAGAAAAACGTATCCAACATGCGTACGTCGTCCTCGGATGAAGCCATCCGCATCACGCCGCCGCGCATCCTGTCCCTGGAGCAGGCTATCGAGTACATCAACAGCGATGAGCTCGTCGAGGTTACGCCGGAGCACGTCCGTCTGCGCAAGTCCATCCTGGACCGCACGATCCGTGGCCGTAACGCCAAGAACGCCCGCAAAGGCTGATAACGTCTGAAAAGACGACAATAGAGTTACAATTAAGAAGTCCTGCTGGAAAAATATAATTTTTTCCAGCAGGACTTTTGCATTTTACCAAGAATTATGATATCATGTGGATAGTTAAACTATCGATTGAATGGATAAGTCTTTATAGAACTTTTCGCTGAATGAAAATCGGAATTATTATGATTGATTTGGAAGGACGATAAGCATGGGAGCAGGGGCAGTAATCAAGGACAAGATCAAGCAGTTGCAGGATCTTTTGATGCCGATCGAGTACGTGGACGAATTCGAGGAGGAGTTCGCCGAGGAACAGAAGTCTTCGCAGAAGAAGACGGCATCGGCAGCACAGGAACGCGTAGCAAGCTACGAGGAGGAAGTCAAGGTCGCTAACGGCGGTTCGTATCATGTGAGCCGTCCGAAGTACACGACGGGCTCCTACCAGAGCCAGGAGAAGAGCCGTCCGCAGCTGACGGTCCATACGACCAAGAAGATGGCACTCAAGGTGCAGATCTATGCGCCGAATAACTTCGACCAGGTCACGGCAATCGCGGATGACCTCAAGGCGGGCAAGGCCTGCGTCGTCAACTATGAGAAGATCGAGGCTGCTGAGCAGCGCCGCATCTGTGACTTCGTCAATGGTGTCTGCTATGTGCTCGATGGCTGCGCCAAGCGCGTCACGGGGCAGATCGTGCTCTACGTTCCGGCTGGCGTAGATGTTGCCGAGGCTATGACGGTAGCAATGCCGGAGTGATTCGCTGCCCGCAGTTTGTAGTTCATTTTGTCAAGAAGACCAGGCAGTCTGTGCAGACTGTCTGGTTTTTATATTTTTAAGTTAGTGAGGGGTTTCAATGGAACAGAACAATGAGATTTTGGATGGCGTATTGGATGAGTTTGCGAAGCTCGCAGCTATTCCGCGCAAATCTGGCCATGAGCAGGCAGTCAGTGACTTCCTGAAAAAATATCTGACCGAGGCAGGCTTTTCAGTCGTACAGGACGAGAAGAACAACATCATTGCCGATAAGCCGGCCAGCAAGGGCTTCGAGAAGGCACCGCTGACGATCCTGCAGGGCCATATGGATATGGTCTGCGTGGCGGAAAAGGGCTATGCCTATGATCCGCTCAAGGACCCGATCAAGCTTGTACGCGGCGAGAAATATCTGGAAGCCGAGGGGACGAGCCTGGGCGCTGATGATGGCATCGGCGTAGCCGAGGCGATGTACATCATGAAGAACGCCAAGGATCATGGCCCGCTGCGCATGATCGTGACGGTCGACGAGGAGCAGGGCATGACTGGTGCCATCCATCTGAGCGCTGACCATCTGAAAGATGCCAGCTTCCTTATCAACTGCGACTCGGAAAATTACGATGAACTGACGGTCGGCAGTGCGGGCAGCATCAATCTGGATTTTTCGCGCGAACTTACGCGCGAGGCTGCTATGCAGGCCAATAGCTGGAAAATCGAGGTCAAAGGCCTGCTCGGCGGCCATTCGGGCGAGCGCATCGGCGACGGCCGCGGCAATGCTATTCGTACGCTGGCGCTGGCCCTGCTGGCCTTGCAGGCTAAGGGCACGGTGGAACTGGCAGACTTCCAGGGCGGCAAGGCGCGCAATGCCATCCCCGATGATGCCACGGCGGTAATCGTTACGAACCTTGACGAGCAGGCCGTAAACGAAGTGCTCGCTGCCGAAAAGGCGCGCTTTATGCAGAACTACGGCACGGTCGATCCGGGCATGGACTTCGTCCTGACTGCAGCTGACAAGCCGGCCATGGTGCTCAAGGCTGGCGATGCCCAGCGCCTGCTCCGCCTGCTGACTATCCTCCACACGGGCGTCTACGCGATGTCGACGGTCATCCCGGGCCTTGTCGAGACGTCGGCGAACCTCGGCGTCGTAGCCATGGACGAAAACAGTGTCAATGTCCAGTTCTTCCCGCGCTCGGCTATCGATGGCAAGAATGATGAATTCGCGCTGATGGCGCAGGAATATGCGGCTCTGACGGGCTTTACGGCTCATATCGGCACGAAATCGCCGGGCTGGAAGGAAAACAAAGACAGCAAGCTCGCCAAGATCATGGCTGAGACGTTCAAGGCACAGAACGGCAAGGACATGAAGGTCGAGACCATCCATGCCGGCCTTGAGTGCGGCTGGCACTTCCTCAAGAACCCGCAGCTCGATATGGTATCGATTGGTGTCACGACCATCGATATCCATAGTCCGAACGAGCGCCTGCTGCTTGAAACGGTAAAACCGCAGGTGGATCTCATCGTAGAGACGCTGCATAAGATTGCTAAGCTCTAAGCGATAAGAAGATAAAGACAGAAGCCCACAGATGCACAGTGATGCGTCTGTGGGCTTTATATATTGCAGGCTGCCAGCTGGTCCGCGCATCAAGCGGGATTCCCTTTCACACGCGCCGGCAGGTCCCTGCAATTTCTGCTGGTGCCTAGGTGTTTTTTGCAGTCTCAAGGAATTCTGCCATGCTATGGCGAAGCTATAAGTGGATGTATCTGTGTGTGATGAGGAGGGATAGAATGCTGAGCAGGCGTTCATTTATCCGCCATTTGGCGGTGGGGCTGGCAGCTTTGGCTGTGGGCGGCTGGGAGAGACTGGCCGGTGCTGAGGGCCGGGAGTATTATCGCCTGGTAGTGCTGGGGGATCCGCATTTGCCGGTGCGTGTGGCGAAGCATCCGAAGCCGGCAAGCCAGCAGGCAATCCGTGCGGCTAAGGACGATGTGATCGCCGATATCAATGGCTGGGAGGATGTTTCGGCGGTGGCGGTAGTCGGCGATATCGTCGAGCAGCTGGCGGTGCAGCGGGAGTATGATTATATCCGTGGATTTTTTGCCAAGCTGAAAAAGAAATGCTGGGTCATCACGGGCAATCACGAGTTCCTTTATGAGGACACGTTGCAGGCTGATGGCCGGGCGAAGGTGGCTGGGCCGCTGATGTGGCGGAAGAAACTGGCTTACTTTGCGACCTTCTGGCAGCTGCCGCGGCGCTGGTACACCAAAGACCTCGGCAGGTATCATCTGGTCTTCCTGTCGGCTGAAGGACCGCTGCCCACGCAGATTGGGGAGGAACAGCTGGAGTGGTTCCGCAAGGATCTGGCCAAGCATCGCGACAAGACCACGCTGGTCTTTTTTCATGGGCCCCTCAACCATACCTTGCTGAACTATAAGAAATCCGTCAATACCCCCAAGACCATTGCGATGCCCGCCGATGCAATCGATGCGATTCTGACCGAGAATCCCCAGGTGAGGCTGTGGGTATCGGGACATACGCACACGCCGTGCAATAACCCGAGCTATGCCGATAAGAAGGTCAACCGCTATAACGAGCATACGTATAATATCCACAACGATTGCATGGACAGGAAGAAGATAACGACCAATTCCATCTACTTGTATGAGGATCATATCGAAGTCCGTACCTTTGACCATAAGCATAAGAAATGGCTAACAGGATTTGACCGGTCATTTTGACATGTCAGATCCTGTTAGCCAGGGCATGTTCTTATTTTTTCGCCAGCACGAAGACGGTGCCCAGGATGAGGGCTGTGCCGAGGTAATCCAGCGGGGCAAAGCTGGCGTTCAGGAAGACCATGGAGAGGATGATGGCAGATAGGGGCTCGATGGAGCCCAAGAGGCTGGTTTCGGTGGGGGAGATGTATTTGATGCTGCCGAGATAGCAGCCGAAGGCAATGATGGTACCAAAGAGGATGATGTAGGCGTAGATGATGGCTGCCAGACTGTTCCAGGTGCCAGAAAACTGCCAGGGGGGACAGAGGGGCATCAGCGCAAGCCCGCCCAGCAGCATGCCCCAGCCGGTGATCAGTGTGGCCCGCCATTTGCGGATGAGGCGTTTGGGCTGGGTGGTGTAAAAGGCGGCGGCAAAAGCGGAGCCAAGCCCCCAGAGCAGTGCGGCAAGCGGAATCGACAGCGTATCGAGACGCCCATGGGTGACCAGCAGGAAGGTACCGCCTACGGCCATCGCCACGCAGAGGAATTCGCGGCGCGGCGGTATCTTGCGGGAGGAGAGGGCTGTATAGCCGATGATTATCACGGGCATCAAGTATTGCAGGATGGTAGCTGCGGCGGCATTGCCCTGCTGGATGCAGGCAAAATACGTATATTGTACGGCCAGCATGCCGAAGATGGAAAATAGCAGCACGTCGGGCCTGTCCTGCTTGTCTTTCCAGATGGACAGGATATTTTGCCGGTAGCAGCAGTAATCGATGAGCAGGAACAGGCAGCCAGCGAGCAGCATGCGGGATACCACGAGCCAGGCAGTAGAAAAGCCGCAATCTTGCAGCAGGTATTGTCCCGCCACACCGCTGCCGCCCCACATCGAGGCGCCGAGGCAGACCATGAGCAGGCCTTGTTTTCGTTTGGTCAAATCTTCATCCCCTTAGCAGGCAAATATCCTTGTGGTTAAAAAGTGCCACTTCTTTCGCAAAAGGCGATTACGCGTCATTGCGAAAGAAGTGGCATTTCGTTTATTTTTTCTTTGGATATACGCCGATGGTCAGTTCATTGATAAGCGGCAGCTTTTCGCCAAGCTTGCGGCAGAGGATTGCGTCGAGCATGGCGAGGATAAGAGTCGCAAAGTAGAAGGCAATGGCAATCGGTGCGGTCATGATGCGGCCGCTGTGTTGCAGCATCATGCCAAGATAGGTGATGGCCAGTGGATGGGCCAGATAGGCAAAATAGGAATGCCTGCCGAGCTGGTGCAGCAGCGGATTGAGGAAGCCTGGATAGCTTTGGTAAGTGAAAACCATAAAGAAGAACAGCGATGCTGCGATGGTGTAGAAGATGCCCGCCGGGCAGAGCTGATGCGCCGTGTTGATGGCCTCCAGCGGCGTGTAACCGGTCTTATCAATCAGCTTGTAGTAGTAGCCCATGAGGGCGGCAAAGCTTACCCAGAAGAAGGTCGTGATGCCAAGGGCGTGCTTTTTCATGAAGTTCATGAAGGCATCGATATGGACGGCCAGATAGCCGCCAAGTACGAAGATGAACACATAGTGCATGACCCAGTAGTTCAGGCGGTACATCAGGAATGGCTTCAAGATTGACCCGTCAGGCAGGCCGTAGACAAAGAGATTGAACCCCGTGGAGAAGCTCGACCAGTAGTCAAAGCCGATCTGGGCGAGCAGCAGCAGCGTAAGGCTTGCCTTGCCGGCATGACGCACCATCCAGATCCAAAGCGGCATCAGGAGGTAGAACCAGAGCAGGATGACAAGGAAGTAGAGCTGGTACTTCGCATTGCCGAAGAACAACAGGACGATGAGATGCAGCGGATCGGGAAAGCCCACGCCGTAGAGCCAGCCGTCGTGCAAAAGGTAGAGGAAGGACCAGACGAGATACGGCACCAGCACCGTCTTGAACCGGCGCTTTAGAAAAAAGCGGAAGTCGAAGGGAGCGGTTAGATCCAGATTATAGAACAGGCCGAACGCGGAAATGAAGAAGAAAATCGGCACACTGAAGCGTGTGGCGACCTCGAAGAGGGCGATGAGATCGGCGTTCGCCGCTGTATTGGCAAGGTATTGGGAGCCGACATGGATGCCGATGACGCCCATCATAGAGATTCCGCGGATGTATTCGATAGCTGCCAGCCGCGGTTTGCGCGGCCGGGAAACTGTTGCTGCTTGTTCTTGCATGAAAATAAAAACTCCTTACTGCTTGTATTGGTGGGATCAGTCTTCCAGAATGTAGTCAACGTGTACGCGTGCCGTGAGCGACAGGCTGCCCGGCTCGATGGTCGTAGCGGCAGCTGTTTTTGCGGCGGCAAGCATCATATTGTCATAGCGGCGCGATTCGAGATAGCCGGTGCTTTCGGATACGTTCTGGATGCCAACGATGTGTTTGCCAAGTCCCTTGGCGAGAATCTCGGCCTTGTCACGTGCGTCTTGAACGGCCTTCAGCAGGGCTTCCTTGCGGACAGTCTGGGTATTGTCGGCAGAAAAGTCGAGCGAATGGATTTCGTTGGCGCCAGCACCAAGGGCCGCGTCGATGACTTTACCGGTTTGCTTGATATCGCGGACGATGACGATGATGGAATTATTCACCGTATAGCCGCTGATCTCGTTGCGATGGTTCTCTGCCGTGCGGTAATTGGGATGGAACGAATAATTGTTGGTCTGGATATCCTTGGTTTCGATACCAAGTGCCTTGATGGCCTTGTTGACCTGCTCAGTCGTCCAGGCGTTATCGTTCTGTGCCTTGCCTGCATCGCTGGCCTGTGAGGTCACGCCGATGGTGACTGTGGCACGGTCGGGGGTGGCAATGCCGATGCCCTCGCCATCCACGGACAGGGTCGGCGGATTCTTGGCGGCAGGCGCCGCGGCGGCGATATTGGCCATCAGCACCATCAGGGCTGCGAAAATCAATACGATACGTTTGCTGTTCATAGGAACCTCCTTTGAAATCTTAGGAAAATTTTCCTTACTATCATATCATATTTTGCCCGGAAATGACATGTTTGTGCCGGTAGCGCGAGAGGCCTGGCTGTTTATGGTTTACAAGGTTACAGAAAAAGTTTTCCATATGGCAGGAGATTTGCTATAATTAGAAGAACATATAATAATATTCACAGATTATATGGAATTCTTACACCTAGGTACAATGGTAGATTGGAGTGCTTTAGTATGATGGCATTGAACTTCCAGGCAGCAAAACACAAAAAGATGCTCATGGAACGCACGAAAAACTGTACGGTACGTCTTGGCGATGTATCCAAACTCTATCCCGAAGGCTCTGTCGTATGGATTACGACGGGCAAGAAAGGCGAGCCGAAGCATAAGCTCTACTCGGCCTATCTCGACAAGGTTCGCGTCAAGACGATGGGCACGCTGACGTCCGACGATCTGGGGCATCAGAATCCGGAAATCAATTCCAAAGAGGAACTCGTGGCAGATTTCGAGAAAATATACAAACGCCGCATCCTTATGGAAGATACCGTGACGGTAATCTATTTCACCGAGGTACATGACGATTTATGATAAGGCAATGATATAACGCTATGGATATCAGAGGTGCAACAACTGCGTAGGCATGTTGTTGCACCTTTTTCTATCGGCAGGCGTAAAAAAAAATACAAAATTGTCAAAATAGACAGGAAAATCCAGGGGGGGAGAATCATATACGTATGTAGGATACATATCCACAATAGGTGGTGAACATAAGTCATGCAAGGATTAGGTGCGCTTATATTTTTCGGTTTACTCTATGTACTAATAAAAGGTGTTGGGTTGATGATAGGAGATGTTTTGGTAGCAGCATTCCCTGTAACATTTGCCGTAATTGGGATACTAGCCGCAGTAGTAGCAGTAGTTCATGAAGGGGGCTGTGGTTGTGGCTGTTTGGCAGTTATAGCTCTGATAATTGCATTGATATTCTTGTAGGGAGGAAGAGGAAATGGCAACGAAAAGAATCGAGTACATGTGTACCCACTGTGGGAAAAAGGAAATTCGCTTCGTGTCACTGGGGAAACCACTGCCAGGGAAATGTCCGCGCAAGCAGGGCAATAAGCCCCATACTTGGACGGTGAACCGGCGGCTGGAGAATTAAGAAGGGGAATGATGGTATGAGTTCGATTTTAGAAAAAGAATTAAATGAATGCAGATCTTTTGCGGCTAGAGGGCGTGAATTAGCGGAGAAAAATTTTTCTGATATAAAAACAATCTTAGAGAAAGTTGATGAAAAATTAGAACAGGCAAATCGTCAACAGAATAATCTTTTGCGATTTAAAAATACTGATTTAATGAATGAGCAACGTTTGCAGTTGGATAAATTGGAGAGAGGAATAGATTCGATACAAAGTGATATAGAAAGGTTGGAGAAAACAAAAGATTTTTCCATTGTTATTTATGGCAGGACTATGGCAGGTAAATCGACATTGATGGAAATTCTTACACATGGTAATGGTAAATCCATTGGTAAGGGGGCACAGCGCACGACATTGGATGTCAGAGATTATTATTGGCAGGGGCTAAAAATAACAGATGTTCCGGGGATTTGCTCTTTCGATGGCAGGGAGGATGATAAATTGGCCTTTGAGGCGGCTAAGGCAGCAGATTTAATTATTTTTTTGTTGACAGATGATGCACCGCAAGCAGGTGAGGCAGAATGCTTAGCACAACTGCGCAGCTTAGGTAAGCCGGTTTTAGGGATAATAAATGTAAAAATGGCATTTGATATAAATAATCAAAAATTATCATTAGCTAAATTAAAGAAACGCTTGGACGATAGGGGAAGAATAGATGATATATGTGAGCAGTTTAAGGATTTTGCCACTAACTATCGGCAAAATTGGAAGGATATAGTATTTGTTCCAGCACATTTACAGGCAGCGTATTTATCGCAAGCAGGTATTAATGATAGTCAGGAAGTATATCAAGCAAGCAATTTTTCAGAAGTAGAAAAATTCATCATAAAAAAGATACAACAGGATGGTAAGTTTATCAGCTTTAAGACATTTATTGACAGTACGGCTGTTCCTACACAGAGAATTATAGAGCATATTTATGGGCAAGCAAGTGAAAGTTTGCATAACTATTTAATATGGAAGGAGAAAGAAGAGGGATTAGATAAATGGGAAAGCGATTTCCAAACTAGAGCTGTTGAAAAAATGAGAGAAAATAATGAACGCTTAAAGTATAAAATGGATAGTGAGATAGATGCGTTTGTGGATAAAAATTATGAAAATGAAAAAGCTGGTGAGGCATGGATAGAATATGTAAAGGATATGCATATAGAGCAGGAATATATAAAAGTATTACAGGAGATAGCTGTAGAATGTGATGCCAAGAGAAGGGAGATGCAGGATGAATTACAGGAAAATTTGAAGATTTCACTGGACAATAATATAGAATGTGATGCTAAAATGGGGGACACAACGCCGATTGCAAAGTGGGTAGTAGCTATTGCACCTAATTTATTGATGCTTGTGCCAGGCGTGGGATGGGCTGCAAGAATAGGAATTGGTGTAGCAGGGTTGGGAATTTCATTGCTTATGGATGATAAAGAAGCAAAGATTAAAGAAAATAAGAATAAATTAAGAATGTCATTGTTAAAATCAAGCGATGGCATTCTGGAAAATTTTGATAAACAAATAAAACAGATATATAAAACTGAAATTATTGAAAAGAGAATAGATGAGTTAAAGAATACTGTACACGATATGTCGCGAATATTATTCTTCCTAGCCAAAGAACAAACACAGTTAGCTACAGAACTATGCGGAAAATATCAAGAGTTAAATCTTGAATTGTTACAGGAAGCAGTTGTATATTCGGAACAGGGCGGTTTTATGGGGGCAGATGTAAGTATAGCTAGAATTCCCGGGAAGGAATTTTATGCGATTGGCAAGCGTTGTAAACTGAATGAGGAACGTGTAGCTGAATTATTAGGTGAAGATTTGCTGTGCTGGACAACGGAAGCTGATTATAAGGAATGTGCTGTTACAATAGCTGGAAAGAATTCTCAGATATGTGATTATAACTGGGGAACAGCTGGAGAAAATATGCAGGCTTTAACAGTAGATGATATGAACAGGGAAAATGAAGTGATAATGGCTCAGCAAATTGCGAAAATGCCAGTGATAAGGAGAGTGTAGGTATGAAGCAATTAAATATAGGGGATTATAGCGAGAAAAACAAGGTGATTTTGAAGAAAATAAAAGCAAAGATTGAGGAATTGAATTTAGATAGTAGTGAATTGTGTGAAGCCTTGGATATAGATGATGAAAAGGTGAAAATTGTTTTTGTAGGGCAATTTAGCGCTGGGAAATCAAGTATAATCAAAATGTTGACCGGTGAAGATGTAGCGATTGGCGCTAAGATAACCACACAAAAATCAACTGTGTATCAATGGAAGGGGCTAGAAGTAATTGATACGCCGGGCATTCATACCGAATTGCGTTCTGACCACGATGTAATAACGTATAAGCAAATCAGCAAGGCTGCGTTACTGGTGTATGTTATTAGCAACGAAGGTTTTAGCCAGCATATAGGAGAGAATTTCCGTAAGTTGGCGATTGAGCAGCAAAGGGCCAATAACATGGTTTTGCTGGTTAATAAGATGGATAGGACACCATTGGGGAATG
Organism: Pseudoselenomonas ruminantium; assembly: GCF_900113715.1. GTDB lineage: Bacteria > Bacillota > Negativicutes > Selenomonadales > Selenomonadaceae > Selenomonas_A > Selenomonas_A caprae. The sequence continues at coordinate 26,046 of NZ_FOQK01000006.1, forward strand.
TACCAGAACAACAGCTGGTTATTGAGCAGGATTTAGAGAAAGTAACATCACCATATAAGCCAAGGGAGTTGTATCTGTCATTTTTGGATACAAATTCTTATTTTGAAAGTTTGGATGAACAGGATGAGGAATTAAAAGCAGAACTGTTAAAAGCAAGTGGTTATGAAGTGTTTATTGAGAATTTGAATCGGTTTGTAAAAGAGCACTCCTTGATAGGGGCTGTGACAAAACCTTTATATCATGCGAGAGATGTGATAGCAACAATAAGAGATGCCAATAATGTAACAGATGATAAAGATATTGCGAATTTGGAGAAAACTATACGCGGCAGAAGAAAACTTCTTATGCAAGGGAAAGAAAACTGCCAGCGAGCTGTGCGGGATATTGTGCGCACTTGCAGGGAAGAAATAAAATTAGCAGGACGAGAAGGTGCTGAAGCGGCAATCAATAGTACAAGTCAGATGGAGGCGGATAATAAAATAGCGGATATTAATGCAAAAATAGAAAATTTGATAATTAAATGCCAGGATGAAGTAGCTGAAAAAATAAAGAATTCTTTAGAGAATTTGGGTGAAGAGATATCTGAATATGATAACTCTGCTTTTGTGAAAACCGTAAGCGTGAATATCAGTGAACGTTTATCAGAAACACCGATTAATAGCCGCGGATTAGTTGTAAAGGCAATGGGAATGGTGGCACAAAGAGCAAAAGAAGCAGAGAACCCTGCATTGGAAGCTGTGGCAAAACCGGGAGCTGTAGCTTTAGCGGCCGGTAAAGCTGCGGATATGGCTGTGGCGGCTGTTTGCCCTGAATTGGCCTTAGGGGCACAGGCAGTAGGCGGCATTGGCGGCTTTGGCGGCTTTATCACCAAATTATTAACGCCTGAGCCGCCACTATGGCAAAAAGGTGCAGCATTTATGGGGAGAAATGCCGGGAAGATTGTAGGTGCTGGTGCAGCTGCCTTTGTATTATGGGCCGAGGTTAAAAATAACGAGGAACAGCAAAAACTCGAACAGGAAAAGCAAAAGAAAAAAGCTGAATTAGCAAAGAAATACAGTGATTTAAGTGATGATTTTCAAAATAAAATAATGGAGGAGGCTAATAAATTAATTGATGCAAGTATATTGCCAGCTATAAAAGTACAGAATGATGAACTGGCAAACATTGAAGAAGCCAAGGCACATGGAGATAAAGTAAGTAAAGAGCTGGGGCTTTTGTTGTCAGAGGTAAATAAGATTATCAGCGAATTAAAAGTGTAATTCCAAGTGGTAGTGCGGTTGAATGTAGCTGGGGGGTGCTGGCGGTGGATGGGAATGTGATACTAGCAATCGGCATCTTGGTCGTGATTGTTTATAAGCTCAGCAAGAAAGCCACTTTATCAGCACCTGTTAAGATGGTGCAGGATGACAAGTCAGACCGTCTTGCCAAGGGGCAGGAGGACTATGAGGATATTACGTATTCCGCCTGTCAGCTTCGTGACCGAGAACTGCGAGGGCTTGCTTTGGCTTTGCAGAAGCGGGGCAAAAGGATAATGACCTATCTGCGCCAGCATCCTCAGGCTTTGCCTGCGGCGCGGCAGTTTCTAGATTATTATCAGGACAGGACGGCGGCATTGTTGCGGCAATGCGTGACCTTGGAGCAGACGGAGCTTAATAACCCAGAGACGCAGAAAATTTTGTGTCAGACCAAGGAGACTTTGCAAGACTTTACCTTAGCTTATGAAAAGCAGTTCGCCAAAATCATGAATTTACAATTGAACGATATGGAGGCAGAGTTAAAGGTTGCTCGGCATATGCTGGAGGGAGATGGGATTGAACAGGGGATGGGGACGCAGATGGTAGAGATGGAAGAAGTTCCAGTGAAGCCTGCAGAGGACAATAACTGGCAGACGGCAAAAAAAATAGGCGTAGCGGCTTTGACGGTGTTAGGAGCAGTGGGGCTTTACAAGTTATTGGGGAATAAGAAGGATGCCCCGAAAGAATAACAACATAAAAGGAGGTCTGTTTAATCGGCCTCCTTTTTATGTTGCTATATGTCAATTGTTTCTAAATGTTTTATTGTCCCCAGGCAAAGGTTGCTCAGCGGTCGTTGGCTTTGGGCAGCAGCAGGGCAAATAGCTTGCCGCGCAGCGTGTATTTTTGCATTTCTTCGTGGAAGCTGTGTTCCTCGAGCAGGCGGATGCCGTCGGTCAGGTCAGCGATCTCCTGGGCGGAGTCGGTGCCGGAACGGAAATGGGCGTTGGTGCTTGGGCGATGATTGCCTTTAATTGGCGATCGAGCATGATGGTTCGGGCGACAACTCCCTCATGGGATAGAAATTTATCGTAGGGAGCCGTAATAACCTCCAATCGTCATATATGAGAATAAATATCAATACTTAGCCATATGCTACCATAAGCCAATGGATGTGTCAATGGGCAGGAGAGGGCGCTGTGGTTGGCGGTTAATCTGTTTTGCGGTAGAATATAGAGGTTGCTGAGGATTTATTGCTGGGAGGAAATGTTATGCTTCATATAGGTTGTCATTTGTCATCGTCGCGCGGGTATCTGGCGATGGGGAGGGAAGCTTTGTCCATGCAGGCCGATACGTTTGCATTTTTCACGCGCAATCCACGGGGCGGCCGCGCGAAGGAAATCGATGCGGCCGATGCAGCGGCTTTTTGTGATTTTGCCGCGGAACATGGCTTCGTGAAATTGGTAGCGCATGCACCGTATACGATGAATCCCTGTGCGGCCAAGGAAAATCTGCGCGTGTTTGCCCGTGAGATGATGGCAGATGATTTGCGGCGCATGGAGTACACGCCGGACAATTATTATAATTTCCATCCGGGCAGTCATGTAGGGCAGGGGGCAGCAGCTGGCATTGCGCTTATCACGGAGCAACTCAATGCGGTACTGCGTCCGGAGCAATCGACAATCGTACTGCTGGAGACAATGGCCGGCAAGGGGACGGAAGTCGGGCGGTCGTTTGCTGAGCTGCGGGCAATCCTTGACGGAGTAGAGCTGGGCGAAAAGATGGGCGTCTGTCTCGATACTTGCCATATCTGGGACGCAGGCTATGATATCGTAAACGATCTCGATGGCGTGTTGGCAGAGTTTGACCATACGATTGGACTTGAAAGGCTCAAGGCGGTGCATCTTAATGACAGCTTAAATGGCTGTGGCTCACATAAAGATCGCCATGCGCGGATCGGGGAAGGAGAGATCGGCCTTACTGCTTTGCAGCGGGTAGTAAATCATCCGGCGCTTCGTGGTCTGCCTTTCATTCTCGAGACGCCGAATGACCATGATGGCTATGCGCGGGAAATCCAATTGCTGCGCAGTTGATGTTCTTGCGCTTTTCAGATACTTTTCTTATAATAGGGATATCAATTTTGAAATGATGAGGTGTAACCGGTAATGAAGGATAAGAAACGTCTGTATGTGCTGGCTGGTGTAGTAGTGGCTGCCGCTGTGGCAGCTGGCGGTTATCTGTGGAATGGCTCGCAGCCGGCGCAGAATGCGCAGGTGGAGCACAACACTGCCACATCGGCGGAGCAGGCCAAGGAGCCGCAGGCTGTGAGCGATGAGAAGGCCAAGGCCGAGGAGGCAGCGGCCAAGAAGCAGAACCTGCCGGCCAAGGATGTTGTCGCGATGACCTTTGAGGGCACGAAAACCTACATTGTCGCAGGCTCAGTGACCGGGACAAAGACGGGAACGCAGTGGACCGCATCGCTTCGCCATGGTGAGGCTGGCAAGTTGTCTAAGGTCGAGTTCAAGCAGGATGGGGCAAAGCTTATGACGCGCAATGATGACGGTCCATGGCGTCCGGTTGATGAGATGGATCGCTCGATTTTCAACAAAATCCAGGAAATTGTAGGCAAATAGGAAAAAAATCAAAAAAGTTTCATTTTAGGTGTTGACAAGTCATACCCTTATCCGTATAATAATATTTGTCGCTGAGAGATACGGCGGCAAAAATGAAAACGGCCCGGTAGTTTAGTTGGTTAGAATGCCGCCCTGTCACGGCGGAGGTCAGGGGTTCAAGTCCCCTTCGGGTCGCCATTATGCGGAAATAGCTCAGTGGTAGAGCACCACCTTGCCAAGGTGGGGGTCGCGAGTTCGAGCCTCGTTTTCCGCTCCATTTTT
>NZ_FOQK01000006.1:30181-135732 GCF_900113715.1 Pseudoselenomonas ruminantium
ATGCGGAAATAGCTCAGTGGTAGAGCACCACCTTGCCAAGGTGGGGGTCGCGAGTTCGAGCCTCGTTTTCCGCTCCATTTTTTTTGGCGACATAGCCAAGTGGTAAGGCCGAGGACTGCAAATCCTCTATCCTCAGTTCGATTCTGAGTGTCGCCTCCAAAATAAATGAGCAGGTCTGAAAGAGAATCTTTCAGGCTTTTTTATTGCCAGAAAAAAGATTTCAAATAATTGTAAATTATCATATAATAGATGTAGCGAAGTTTATCTGTGCGGTAAAGGAGGCAGGATTATGAAAAAGCGAATGATTGCGGCAGGGCTGCTGGCAGGCTTATGCACTGTATTTGTGCCAAGTGCCGTGGACAGCCCTTGGCAGATGACGGCCAGTGCTTGCGAGGAGGGGCAGGAGGCAAGGACTCCGTTTTGCCTGCCGCTGGCGTATTCATCCGAGGTCGTGACCGAAACGCTTAGGGACAAACAGGATGGCAAGCTGATGATTGAAGCAAAGACGTATGCCGTGACGCTTTCGGGAAAATATGCAGAGTATTATCCGCAGCTGCAGCAGACGCTTACGCGTATCTCCAAGGAGAAAAAATCACAGCTGCATAAGCTGCTGCAGAACTGGAAACAGGATTTCCAATCCATCTATGAACAGCACAAGCAAGCGATGCCAGCTGATACGAGCACGCCGTTTTCTTACGAGAATAGCTTCATGGGGCTGCGGGCTGACTCGCATGTTTTCAGCTTTGCCAGTAGTGCGTACAGTTACTTCGGTGGGGCGCATCCAACACTCTATTACGACGCAGTGACAATCGATACGCGCACGGGCAAGGTTTTGAAGCTTACGGATGTTTTGCAGAAAACAGCAGGCTTTGCCGCTGTTATTGCCGATGAAGCCATCGCCCAGCAGGAGTATCGCGATCAATTGCCGGAGCGCAGCGAATCGATCCGGCTGATCCAGGAGATGATAGACAGTGATTCCTTGGTGTTTGGCCTAGACAATGACGGCATGAAGGTGTACTTTGGCAATTATGCCCTCGGCAGCTATGCAATGGGGACTATGGTGGTCACTGTGCCATATAAGACACATGCGGAGTTCTTCTGCCCGCAATACGTCTTTACCGGAATCATGGCGAAGGGGTAACAGGTACGCGGCAAATAGGATAGAGACGATAAGCCGGAACGGCAGAATGGATGCGTTCCGGTTTTTTTGTGCCCTTTTCATTCTGGGAGAGAACTGATATAATTAAATATTGTTTTATTAATGATATGAGGAGTTGTTCGCCAATGGCTAATGAACCGTCCCGGATTACGGATAATCTGCTGAATGTCTATAATTATTGTTTTGTGGAGACCGTTCCCTATGCGTTCTTCAAGCCGAATCCGGAGCGGGATATTCCGGTGAAGCTTGTCGACAAGGAATATCATTGCAAGGCCTGTGGCAAGGTGACGAATGTCAGATACAACCCGCGCCCGCTGACGTATTTCTCCAAGGGGAAACTCGCGCAGCAGCGGCGCGTCTATGATGCGCTGGGCAAGGAGTTCCCGTTTATGGGGCAAATCCAGGCTGGCACGCCGTTTACCAATGAGGCGGTCGGGCTTTGCCGTGCCTGTGCAGCGGAAAAAGTCCTGACGGCAAAGACGCCCGCGCAGCAGGTGGTAAATCTTTCCGAGCAGCTGCACCGGGCCGATGAGCTTGTCGTGGCCAAAGCACGGGCGGCAATGGAAAAGGCTTTGACGGATTGGCTCGCTGAGGTAGAAAAGCCGGAAGCGTTCCTGTCGTATAATCTGACGGATTTTGCTGCCCTGCGCGATTTCATCTGTGCGGTCATGCTTGAGGATACCTCAGCCGAGAAGGCAATCTTGCAGGCGTATCGCGAGGAGATCGGTGCTATCGAAACGAAGCTGCAGCGAATGCTTGCGGAACTGCCGGAGCAGTGGAAAGCCTATGCGGCTCGTTCGACGGCGGTATTCGAGTCGATGAACGACAAAATGTATCACGAATATACGGTCGTGTTCCCGGCACCGGGGCAGCTGCCGGAGGACTACTATATCTATCGGAATATCGAGAAGAAGCGCGTGTTGATGTTCTTGGAGCAGCCGCGCGTGGAAACCCTTGACGAATTGTTTATGGAAGTCGGCTTCCATGGCGAATGGATCGATTTGGTGACCAAACGTCTGGAGTCATTGGCACAGGAAGAAGAGTAAGGAGATCATTCACTAAATGAAGAAAGCTTTTATTGGCGTCTACGGATGCCAAATGAATATCAGTGATGCCGAGCGCATGGAAGGCCAGCTGAAGACCATCGGCTATGAGCGCGTGGAGGAGATGGAGGGCGCTGACCTCATTCTCCTGAATACCTGCTGCGTGCGTGAGACGGCTGAGGACAAGGTCTATGGCAAGATTGGCGAAATCAAGCATCTGAAGCGTGCCAATCCGGAGCTCATCTTTGGCATCACGGGCTGCATGGCGCAGAAGGAAAGCGACGGGCTCATCAAGCGTGCCCCGCATATCGATTTTGTCCTCGGCACCAATAAAGTCCATGAACTCACCCATGTCGTACAGGAAATCGAGCAGGAGCGCGGCCATATCGTCGACACGCAGCTTGGCGAGACCGAACTTCCCGACGATGTGCCGGTGGCCCGCGGGGGCAAGTTCTCGGCCTGGGTCCCCATCATGTACGGCTGCAATAATTTCTGCACTTATTGCATCGTTCCCTATGTGCGCGGCCGCGAGCGCAGCCGTCTGCCCGAAGATGTCGTGCAGGAAGTCCGTGAGGCCGTGGCCCAGGGCTATAAGGAAGTCACGCTCTTGGGTCAGAATGTCAATTCCTATGGTAAGGACCATAAGCAGGCCGACTTTGCCGATCTCTTGAAAATGGTCGACGAGGTGCCGGGGATCGAGCGCGTGCGCTTTATGACGTCGCATCCGAAGGATTTGAGCGATAAGGTCATTGCGGTGATCCGCGACGGCAAGCACATCTGCGAGCACATCCACCTGCCGGTGCAGTACGGCAGCAACAAGCTGCTGAAGGCCATGAACCGCGTTTACACGGTGGAGAGCTATAAGGATTTGGTGCGCCGCATCCGCCAGGAGATCCCGGAGGCCGCGCTGACCACGGATCTTATCGTGGGATTCCCTGGCGAGACCGACGAGGACTTTGCTGAGATGCTGGCTTTCCTCAAGGAGATCCGCTATGACTCGGCCTATACCTTCATCTACTCGAAGCGTTCGGGCACGCCGGCCGCGACGATGGAGAATCAGGTCGATGACAAGGTCAAGCACCAGCGCCTCGAACAGCTCATGGCCCTGCAGAACGAAATCAGCCTGGAAATCAATCGGGGCCTGCAGGATAAGGTGCTGGAGGTCATGGTTGAGGGACCGAGCAAGAATGATGCGGGCATCTGGAATGGCCGCACGCGCACGAATAAGATCGTACTGTTTGCTCATGGCGATGAGCAGGAGGGCGATTTCATCAATGTCAAGATCACACAACCGCAGACCTGGGTTTTGAAGGGCGAGCGGGTATAATAGACCGGAGGTATTTCCATGGAATTTACGCCGATGATGCAGCAGTATCTGGCTACGAAGGAGCAGAATCCCGGGAGCATCTTGTTTTTCCGCTTGGGCGATTTCTACGAGATGTTTTTCGATGATGCCCGGATTGTCTCCAAGGAGCTGGGGCTGACCCTTACAAGCCGCAGCGGCAATAAAGACAAAGCGCCGATGTGCGGCGTACCGTATCATGCGGCGGAAACCTATATCAATAAGCTCGTGGGCCGTGGCTATAAGGTGGCGATTGCTGAGCAGATTGGCGATCCGAAGGCCAAGGGGCTCACGAAACGCGAAATCATCAAGATCATCACGCCGGGCACGGTGCTTTCCGAGTCGGCCCTCAAAGACGCGCAGAACAACTATATCGCGCTGGTCTATGAGAAGAACGAAGACATCGTGCTGGCCGGTGCCGACATCTCGACGGGTGAGTGTTTCTATGGCATCTACACGGGGGGCAACCGCCTGCAGATGCTCTTGGATGAGCTCTACCGCCTGGCGATGCCGGAGCTCTTGGTCGTCGGCAAGCCGTCCTTTATGGACGCGCTCAAGGAGTTTACCGATTTGCGTCTGCCGAATTGCTCGTATACGCTGCGCGAGGAGATTTCGCGCGCCGTTGACGACCGCATCATCCAGCATTTCGATGCGGCGACGCGGCCCGATAATCAGGAGGCCCGGGAGGCTGTTGCAACGCTTCTTGACTACCTCCATGAGACGGTCATGACGGACCTTACGCATCTTAACAAGCTCACCTATCTTGATGCGTCAGAGAATCTCGTCATCGATACTTATACGCTGCGCAACCTGGAAATCACGCGCAATCTGCGCGATGGCGGCAAGAAGGATACGCTCCTTGACGTACTTGATTTTACCGAGACGGCCATGGGCAGCCGCCTTTTGAAGAAATGGCTCGAGTATCCACTGCTCAACGTGCTGCCGATAAACCGCCGCCTCGATGCCGTCGAGGAGCTTACGCAGGATTTTTCCCTGCGTGGCGGCCTGCGGGCAGACTGCAAGGAAATCCACGATTTCGAGCGGCTGCTCACGCGCATCGAGGTTGGCACGGCCAATGCCCGCGACCTCATCGCGCTGAAGATTTCGCTCATGTGCCTGCCGGGCATCCAGCAGCATATGGCTGGGGTCAAGTCCCAGGTGCTTACGGAGTGCAAGGCGGGCATCCAGTCCTTTGATGCCCTCGTGGACCTTTTGCAGCGCTCGATCGTCGAGGAGCCTGGCATTTCGCTTAGGGAAGGCGGCATCATCAAATCCGGCTATAACGCCGAGCTTGACGAATACCGCCGTATTGCCCATGACAGCAAGGCCATGCTGCAGGAAATCGAGGAGCGGGAGAAGGAAGCGACGGGCATCAAGTCGCTGAAGATTGGCTACAACAAGGTCTTTGGCTACTATATCGAGGTGCGCCACAGCGGCACGGACCTCGTGCCCGACCGCTATATCCGCAAGCAGACACTGGCCAATGCCGAGCGCTATATCACCGAGGAACTCAAGGAATTTGAGACGAAGATCCTCGGTGCGCAGGAAAAAATCGTGCAGATTGAGTACAATCTGTTTACCGAAGTCCGGGAGACCATCAAGGGCCAGCTGACAGAAATCCAGGCCACGGCGCACGAGATTGCCATCGTCGATGTGCTCACGAGCCTGGCGGAGGCAGCGAGCACCTATAACTATGTGCGCCCGCGCATGACCAATGACGGTGCCATCGATATAAAGGATGGCCGTCATCCACTCGTCGAGCGCATCCTGACGCGCGACCTCTTCGTGCCGAACGATACGCGTCTTAACCATAACGATTGTGAAATCATGCTGATTACGGGGCCGAATATGGCCGGTAAGTCGACTTATATGCGCCAGGTGGCGCTGCTTACGCTTATGGCACAGATCGGCAGCTTCATTCCGGCGCGGGAAGCATCCATCTCGCCGGTTGACCGCATCTTTACGCGCATCGGCGCCAGCGATGACCTCGTCAGCGGCCAGAGTACGTTTATGGTCGAGATGAATGAGGTGGCGCAAATCCTAAAATACGCGACCAAGGACAGCCTCGTGATTCTCGATGAGATTGGCCGCGGTACGAGCACCTTTGACGGCATGAGCATCGCCCGCGCCGTCATCGAACATATCGAAAGCAAGGTACACGCGAAGACGCTCTTTGCCACGCATTACCATGAGCTCACGGACCTCGAGGACGATAAGGTCAAGAACTTCTGCGTGGCGGTCAAGGAGCGCGGTACCCAGGTTGCGTTCCTGCGCCGCATCGTGGCAGGCTCGGCCGATAAGTCCTACGGCATCCATGTCGCACGGCTCGCTGGCCTGCCAAAGGCTGTGACGAAGCGGGCGGAAGATATCCTGGCGGCCTTGGAGTCCGAGCAGGGCGCTGAGGTGGCAGCCGCTGCAGCCCAGGCGGCAAAACCTGTGGAAAAAGTGGCTGAGGCTGACGATATGATGGGCTCGTTGTTTGCGAGCAGCCTGAGCGATACGCTTTTATCGCTCGATGTTATGACGATGACGCCACTTGAGGCGATGAATGAACTTTACAAACTGCAGGAGCAGGCAAAGAGGGAGGCTGGACAGGCATGAGTCTTATCCATGTTTTGGACGATAACACCATCAACAAGATTGCTGCCGGTGAGGTGGTAGAACGGCCAGCGTCGGTCATCAAAGAGCTTATAGAAAATGCAATGGATGCTGGCGCAAACCGTATCGAAGTCGAGATCATGGCCGGCGGCACCAGCTTCATGCGCGTTACGGACAACGGCAAGGGCATGAGCATGGAGGATGCAAAACTTGCCATCCTTCGCCATGCGACGAGCAAGATTCGCGAAGTCGGCGACCTCAATACCATCGGTACGCTGGGCTTTCGCGGCGAGGCCCTGCCGACGATTGCCTCGGTCTCGCGCTTTACGATGCTCACGCGTCAAAAGGGCGATGACCTCGGCACGCGCGTCGATATCAGCGGCGGCAAGACGCCCGATATCATCGAGACCGGCTGTGGTCTCGGCACGACCATCAAGGTAGAGGATTTATTTTTCAACACGCCGGCGCGCAAGAAATTCCTCAAGACGAACCACACCGAGGGTTCGAAAATCAACGACTTTATCGTAAAACTCGCTTTGTCGCGGCCCGATATCGAGTTCCATTTCATCAACAATAACAAGGTGTCGGTCGTGACGCCGGGCAATGATAATCTGTTTGACACGATACAGGCCATCTATGGTGCAAATGTCGCGGATTCACTGCTGGCATTGAGCCTTGACAGCGAAGAAGTCAAAATCAGCGGCTATATCACGAAGCCTTCGCTGCTCAAGAGCAGCCGCGGCTGGCAGACCTATATCGTCAACGGCCGCATCATCCAGAACCGGGCGATTGCCAAGGCCATCGATAACGCCTATAAGTCCTTGATCCCGAAAAGCGGCTTCCCGCTGGCGGTGCTGAAGATCGAGGTGCCGCAGCGCACGATTGACGTCAACGTCCATCCGCAGAAGAGCGAGATGAAATTCGAGGACGAGGGACTTATCTTCAAGGCCGTCTACAAGGCGGTGCTTGACGCCATCCGTCCGGCGTCGGATCGCGGGCTTGGCGAAGTCGCAGCTGTTGTCGAAAAGCCGCGGCCCAACTATACGATGGAGCCGATGCACTTCGTGCCGGCGACGGAACCAGTACGGCAGGTTTCGGCAGACCGCAGCCATGACAGTGCGCCGCGCACGATTTACGAAGCCGTGCACCGGCCAGCCAGCCAGCCGTCGATTGGCTTTGCCGATGCCCAGGCCGAGCTCCGGCAGGCGCGGCAGACCCATTATCCGGCGCCAGAGCCCCAGGAAAGGGTGGCAGAAGGTGCCAAGGACTTTGGCGCAGCTGACAAGTCAACATTGACAAGTCAAGCTGACAAGTCAAATCTGACAAGTCAAGCTGACTGGTCAGATTCCGGGCAGGATGGGGCGGCTGCGCCGCAGGCTGACTGTGAGGCGCAGGCCCTGCTCGATGCCGAGGGGACGATTATCCCCATAGGTCAGGTTGACCTTACCTATATCATCGCGCAGGACGCCAAGGGACTCTACCTCATCGACCAGCATGCGGCTCATGAGCGCATCTTGTTCGATAAATTGTCGGCGATGGCCGATGGGATTCCTTCGCAGCAGCTTTTGGTGCATCAGCTGCTGACTTTTGACCGCAAGGAAGCCGCCCTCGTCGAGGAGAATAAGGAGCTTTTTGCAAAGCTCGGTTTCCATATGGAGCCGGCGGGGGATTTGGATTACCGCCTCATGGAAGTGCCGGCTGATGTGCCGGTCAGCGAGGCCGAGGATATCATCCGCGAAATCCTTACGGGACTTAATGAGATGCATGAGACGACGGCCAAGGAAATCCGCCAGCACTGCCTGGCGACGACGGCTTGCCGCGCTGCCATCAAGGCTGGCGAGGAACTCAATCTGCGGCAGATGCAGATTCTCCTGGAGGAGCTTTCGCATACGCCGTTTCCGTATACCTGTCCCCATGGACGGCCGACGATTTTGAAGTTTTCCAGTGAGGATTTAGCCAAGATGTTCAAGCGGACAGGGTTTGGCTTTTGATAAAGGGAGAGACTATGACAGATAACCAACTTGCAGCGGCGGTCACGACGGCGCGTAAATGGAACGATGAGACGATCGCGCTGGCCAAGGCAACGGCGGATAAGCTCGGCATTGCCTACGCACCGCGCCAGCGGCTCTCGGTCGATGAGGTGCGTGAACGCTATCATGTGGATTTCGTGCTCGTGGCCAAGCAGGATCTTCTGGTGCTCGATACGCCCCAGGGAGAGCTGTTCTTCCATCCGAACATGGCCCATCTGCGCCTCAAGAATATCCGCAAGGGCGACGGCGACCGCATGGCAGAGGCCATGGACTTAAAGCCCGGCATGTCGGTGCTTGACGGCACGTTAGGGTTTGGCGCTGACGCGATTGTCGCAAGCTTTGTGGTGGGACCCGAGGGAAGTGTTACAGGCCTTGAGTCAGAGCCGCTTATCGAGGCTGTCGTGAGCCGGGGGCTGTCGCATTTTGAAGGCGATACCTGGCGCATCCTTGAGGCCATGCGCCGGGTCAAGACGGTCTGCACGGATTCGCTGGATTATCTGAAGCGTCAGCCCGATAAGTCGGTTGATGTGGTTTACTTCGATCCGATGTTCCGCCATCCGCTGCTGGACAGCGCGAGTCTCACGCCGCTGCGCACCGTGGCCAATCACGCGGCGCTTAGCCACGAGCATATCGAAGAGGCGCGCCGCGTGGCCCGTCACCGCGTCGTGTTCAAGGAAAACGCCCGCAGCGGCGAATTTGCGCGGCTTGGCTTTACGCGTATCGAAGGCGGCAAATACAGCAAAGTGCATTACGGCGTCATGACGCTGGAGGAAGAATAAGTCAGCATAAAACGGCTGTCCACAAGACTTGCTTGTGGGCAGCCGTTTTTTACATGGTGATGAGCACGCGGTATATCGTATAGAAGCAAGTGAAGTATAGTAGCGTGAAGATGATGCGCTTGATGATGTGCACGGGAAAGAAGCGGAAGGTCAGCTGTCCGAGCAGGATGCCGCAAGCCAGGCCTGGCAATAGATAGATAAATTCGTACAGGCAGGGGGTAAGGCTTACGCCACCAAGTGCAAACGTCGCAAGCGAGACCAGATTGGAGAAGAAAAAGAAACCGATGGAGGTGGCGCGCAGCTCGCGGGCGGATAGGGCAGTGCTTGCCAGATACATGGCCACGGGCGGCCCCGCCATACCGGTCGTCATGGCCATGATGCCAGCGGCTATGCCTGTGCGGATGGTGTTGCGCGGACAGATGCGGATCTGTTGCTGCCTGAGCTGCATGATGGCAAGCGAGACAAGCACCACGCAGCTGATGAGGATTTTGAGGTAATGGGCGGGAATGCCTGCATAGATCTGGTAGCCGAGCGGCTGTCCGATAACGGCGCCTAACAGCAGCCAGCCGATGACTTTCCATTGGCACTCGCGATGCAGCAGGATGGTCTGGGCGATGTTGCCGCAGGTGGCCAGCAGGATCATGATGGGGATGACAAGCTTGGGATCGTAGAAGAACATCAAAAGCGGCGCTGCGACGATGACAAGACCGAACCCTGTGATGGATTGCAGGAAAGCTGCGAGAAAGACGCAGAAAAGTGGCGCGATATGCAGTGAAAGGTTTATAAGATAGGTCTCCATAAAATCTACACCTGCCTTATTGTGCGTAATATATCCTCATTATACTACAGAATATGGAATCTTTTTGACTTATCAGATTCAATGAGAGTATAATGGGACTAAAGTTACAGTAATTATTTGCGGTTTTTCGTGTCTTTCTGTGTAATTCTTTCGCCAGGAGGATTTCGATGTTGAAGTTCAAATCTATGCAATCTCGTTTGACAACAATATTTATCGGTATATCGTTCTTTACTATGCTTTTTTTAGGCAGCTGCGGTATTTATGGTGCTGTGCAGGAAAACAACCGTCTGATTGCGGAATTCCGCAAGGATATGGAAGAAAATGCCCAGCTGCAGCTTGAGTGGCAGACGCACTCGGCGCTAAGTGTCATCGAAAACTGCTATCAGGCGCAGGTGCGCGGTGAGCTTACACAGGAAGAGGCCATGCAGCGTGCGGCTGACCTCGTACGCAATATGCGCTACGACAACGGCAAGGGATATTTTACCATCGATACGGACCAAGGAAAAAATGTCGTGCTGCTGGGCACAGAGGCCGAAGGCAAGCTGCGCATCGATGCCAAAGATCCCGAGGGGCGTTACTTCATCCGGGAGATGATTCATCAGGCTAAGCTCGGTGGCGGCTTTTCTGATTTCATGTTCCCGAAGCCCGGTTTTTCAGATCCCTTGCCTAAACGCTATTACACGCTGGAGTTTGCGCCGTATCATTGGGTGATTGGCACGGGAATCTGGCTCGATCAGATTGACCGTCGCGTAGCCCTGCGTGAGAAGGCTTTTGTCCAGAATATGAAGGAGCAGGTCATCCGCACGCTCACGGGCCTCCTCCTGCTGGAAATCCTGTTTGTGCTGCTGGCCATCTTTGTCGGGCGGCGGCTGGCCTATCCGATCATGGTGGCAACGAAGCGCATGCGGGAACTCGGCAATGGCAAGCTTAGGATGGACAGCCAGACCGAGGCAGAGATGGAGGCGCTTGCCAAGCGCGACGATGAGTTCGGTGCCATGAGCCGCGCCATGAATGAGATGAATCAGAAGCTCTACGACAATCAGCAGCTCATTTTGCGCATGGCGCAGAACGATGCCTTGACAGGCCTTGCCAATCGCCGTCACTTTGCGGAGTTTATCCAGAAATGTTCCGCTGATACCATGTTCACGCTGATTTCCTTGGATCTTGATCACTTCAAGCAGGTCAATGACAATTTCGGCCATCAGACGGGCGATGCGGCGCTGCTGATTTTAGCGGAAGTCTTGAAGAGCCAGTTTACCGATGCTTTGAATGTCCGCATGGGCGGCGATGAATTCCTCGTGGTGCTTACGGGAAAGGTTGACCATGCTGTGCTTGAGGAGCGGCTGCGGACGTTCATGCGGCAGCTGATCGCTGTCTATCAGCAGGATGAAGGGCTGCAGTGTTTGACCGTGAGTGCAGGCATTGCGTATGCCAAGGAACAGCCTGTACCCATTGAGGTATTGATGAACCAGAGCGATGAGGCGTTGTATGAGGCGAAAGCCTGCGGGCGTTCCTGCTACCGTGTGTATCAGGGGTAACTAAAGACAGTGTACAAAGGAGCTTATTACATGAGTGAGGGTTCACTTATGTAATAAGCTCCTTTTAGTGTAGGCAGGATTTTTTTGAGGATTATAGAAATAGTAAAGTAGACTGAATATTCGGTATTGACGAGGGCAAGGAAGATGGATAACAAAACATACGAGGGAAATGTGTTACATAATCCCAAATATAAAAAGCAACAAAAAGTATTCAATTCTTACCAAATTGCAGTGGAAAATGCCGCCAATGCTGAACCGCTGACAAAATGTCATGCTAAACAAGGGCATGGCTTTAGTGCTGAACGGGCAAATAACCTAATCGATAGAGCTCATGGCAAAGATGCGATTATATTAGGA
This sequence comes from Pseudoselenomonas ruminantium, assembly GCF_900113715.1. Lineage (GTDB taxonomy): Bacteria > Bacillota > Negativicutes > Selenomonadales > Selenomonadaceae > Selenomonas_A > Selenomonas_A caprae. The sequence continues at coordinate 41,827 of NZ_FOQK01000006.1, forward strand.
GATGATAATAAGAAAAATGGGCCTGACCGTCAGGTCGATGGTGTTCTTATACAGACGAAGTATTGCCAGACGGCAGCTGAATCTGTTAATGCAGCTTTTCGTAATGGCACTTATCGATATATTGATGCTGAAGGTAATTTTATGCAATTAGAAGTGCCGAAAGATCAATATCATGAGGCTGTACAGCATATGCGGCGAAAGATTGAGCAGGGGCAGGTGCCGGGAACAACAAATCCTGATGATGCAACAAAAATAGTTCGGCAGGGAAATGTTGACTATGCGACAGCCAAGAGGATAGCCAAGGCAGGAAACATAGACTCTTTAACATTTGATGCCGTTCATGGTGCGATTATTGCGACAACGGCATTGGGCATATCTGCAACGATTACATTTGCACAGGCAGTTTGGCGTGGGGAAGATGCAAACAAGGCTTTAGAAATGTCAATATGCAGTGGAATCAAAGCCGGTGGAATTGCCTTTGCCAGCTCGGTTTTGACCGCGCAATTAGCAAGAACAGGACTGAATCAGATGTTGATGGCTCCCTCTATTAAGTTGGTGCAAATGCTGCCAAGCAGTGTGCGGCATGAGATGGTAAATGTATTACGGGATGCAGCAAAAATAAATACGAAAATATATGGTCAAGCGGCGACAAATAATTTAGCTAAGGGGTTAAGGGCAAATTTTGCGGCAGCGGCAATTACAACCATTGTCATGTCCGTCGGGGATATCAGTAATTTCTTTCAAAGCAAGATATCTGGCAAACAGTTGTTTAAGAATATGTCTACAGTTGCTAGTGGTGTGGTGGGCGGTTATATCGGTTATGCTGCTGGGCTGGCATTGGCGGGCCCTTTGGGCGCCTTTGTCGTTGGGTTAGTTGGTGGAACGTTATCTGGTGAAGCAACGAAAAAATTGCTGGATAAATTTATTGAAGATGATGCTGTGCAAATGGTAGCGATCCTGAATCAACAACTTGTCCTGTTGGCACAGGAATATTTACTCAGTGAAGAAGAATTAAAGATTGTTGTGGATGAATTACAGGATGTTTTGCAAGCTGGGGCACTGCTCTATATGTATGCTAGTGAGGATAAAGTGATATTTGCTAATGAATTGCTGACTAAGACGATAGAAGATGTTATAAAATGGCGTGTCAACATAGTGATACCTGATAATGAAAAGATACAAACAGGTATAGGGATTGCCCTCAGTAAAGCGCAGACAAGCGATGGTTTGAATGAATATACAATGGCGGCTCAATTAGACAGTCAAAAGATAGGGGAAAGATTATTAGGACGTGGCTTGTCAGAGCGAGCCGCACGCAAAGCGTGGTATGTGACAAGACAGATAAATGTGATATCACAACAGCAAGAATTGTTATTGCAGACAATGGCCGCTGATGAGAAGCAATATAAAGAACGAAATTGGGAATTACAGAGAGAAAAAGAAAATTATAAGGCAGAGGTAAAACGGTTATTGGAGGGTATGGATAATGGCAAATGAACTTATGCTTGTTAAAGGTGATGTCTTTACGACAGAGGAGCGCAGTGCCTTTGAAGCGGAATTGGATAAGTATGTAATGCGGAATCAAAATAATCGGCAGGAGATAAATCAGTTGGTTTTTGAAGCTGTAGCTACGATGACAGAAGCTGATGAAGCACAGGCCGAGTTGGAAAATAAATCTTTTTTGCAAAGATTGGTGGGAGGATTAACTGGCAGTAATAAGGCGTTGCAGGATAAAATCAATAAGAATCGTGCTGCGGCCCAGTATGCTGCTCAGCAGACATTGAATAAACTGGCAGAGCAAAATATGATGAGTTATGAATTGATTGTTGCTGTAAATAATAAGCTTAATGCTTCGCTGAACGAGGCAAATGAAGAGTTTAAAAATATTTATAGCGGATTGGTGAAATTTTTACGTCGCAGTGTTAATGCCTTAGTTATGATAGAAGAGCGTTTAGAAAAGATAGAACATAATGTGGAATTGGGTAGATGGAAGGATATGATTCGCTTTAACGAATTAGATGATACGGAATATAAGGATCTGAGTCCAACAGGGAAAATTGTATGTATTGCAAGAGATTTCTATGAAAAGACGAAGGGGACTTGGTCAACAGAAGATTTGCTGTATATCAGAAGCGTAATGGCGGAGATTGGTATTCAACAGAAAGATAAAGTGAATTATTATCAGGTATTGCAAGAGATTAATACAAATAAAGCAATTAAAGATAAATTATTGGGAGATGTGAAAACGTTACAAAATGTAAAGCCGCAGTATATGATTTCAATGGGGGTGTTGGGTAAACTGGATAGTTTGTCATCCCAAGAAAAGTATGTGGTTGAAACAATGAGTACATTCTTACGGGATAAGGGCGTTAATATAACCGAACAGGAAGTATGTGATAACTTAACACAAAAATATATACATGATATAGCTGGTGTGAATTTGAATGTGGATGTTGATGCCTACGATATGATATTGGATTTGCTTTACAATATAAAAGGCTTAGAAGATATAGATAACACAAAAATAATTGCAGAAGAAACGCCTGTGGCAATGATAACGGAAAATGAAGAGATGAATGATTTTAAAGAAGCAGAGAAATTATATTTGCAATGTAAATTCAAGGAGGCTGCCAAGAAACTCACCAAGGTTGCGGAAAACGGAAGTGCAAGGGCTATGTATATGTTAGGGGAAATTTACAATGGCTTATTGCCAGAATGTGATTGTGACAAAGAATTAGCGAGATATTGGTGGTATAGAGGCGCACGAGAAAGAGATGTATTATGCAGAGAAAAGTGTGACTATGGTGAGCGGGAACATCGCGAAATGGAACTGCGTAATTTAGCAGATAATGGTGATATGTATGCACAATTCATATTGGGGAATGATTATTATTGGGATGAAGAAAAAGGTATAAATTTATTGTTAAAATCAGCAGAACAAGGGTACTTTTTAGCAATGGAAGAGTTGGGATTATTATATGCAGTAAATCATGATGAAAAAGCAAAAAAATGGTTTCGCACGGCAGGTGAAGTGGGATATGATGCAGGATGGTGGTTTTTGGCGGATTTCGTAAATAATGTTCATGAAGAATGGAAATGTTATAATTTAGCTTATGAATTAAATGGTCACTATAGTGGATTAAGTGCAATCGCTATGGGCGATATGTGTGATAACGAAAGTGAAAAAGTCAAATGGTATAATATAGCAGGACAATTAGGGTGTTCGAAGGCATATTACAAGCTTGGAAAGATTTATTATGGAATAAATCAAGATGGTAGATGTAGATTAGATAAAGCAATAGAAAGTTATCAAAAATGCTATGATTTTCATGAGATGTTTGCTGGTGCTAGTGCATATGAAATTGGATTGTTATATAAATATGAAAATTTAAGTAAAGCAATAGAATGGTTAAAAAAATCTGCTGATGAAGGATATGATTGGGGATGCTATGAATTAGGGCGTATTTTTTATAATAAAGAAGATCTAGCCTTGGCTAGTTACTATTTCTTTAAGGCTTACGAATTAAAAGGCGAAGCACAAAAGGAAGCTGAAGCTAAAATTCGCGATATATATCTAGATCTTAAAGCAAATAAAATAATATCTGATGGGAAGAGAGATGAGCATAATATGATTGGGGCTGCACTCAGAGTTATTATGCTTAATAAAATTAATATATAGATTGGCTACAAATTGATGATAAACAGAGAGGGATGAGTATTGATGGATCGATTAAGTGTTTATGATGGAGATATATTCACGACAGATGAATCAAAAAGTTTTGAGATGGAATTGGAAAATTATATAAGTCGCAATAAAAGTAATCGACAAGAGATAAATCGTTTGGTGTTCGAAGCAGTGGCTACGATGACAGAGGCTGACGAAGCACAGGCAGAGTTGGAGAACAAATCCTTTTTACAAAGACTGGTAGGAGGATTAACTGGCAGTAATAAGGCGTTGCAGGATAAAATCAATAAGAATCGTGCTGCGGCGCAATATGCTGCACAACAGACATTGAATAAACTGGCAGAGCAAAATATGATGAGTTTTGAACTGATTGCTTCTGTAAATAATAAGCTTAATGCTCTATCTGTTAATGTTAATGCAGAGTTTAACAATATTTATGCAGGCTTAGCAAAGTTCTTACGCCATAATCGTAATGAAATGGCAATGATGGTGTCACGTCTGGATAAAATTGAACGTAATGTTAATTTGCTGACATGGCAGAGTTCTATAGAATATCAAGAATTTAATGGCGTAGAATATGTTGATTTGAATGATACGGGTAAGATTGTATGCCTAATAAGAGATTTTTATGATATTACTAAAGGAAATTGGTCGTTGGCTGATTTGCTGTTGTTAAAAACCGCAATGTCTACAATGGATATACAGCCTAAAAAGAAAATAAAGTATTTTGAAGTGCTGCAAGATATTCACTTTGACAGAGACTTGCAAGCAAAATTACTGGGGGGTAATGGGAAACTTAGCTGTATTAAGGAGCCTGAACAGTTGATGTCGTTAGCAGTATTAGCAAAGCTGGATGTTTTGGAAAATGATGAGAAATATGTGGTGGATACTGTAGTTGAATACATAACGGATCAAGGAGGAGATGCTTTAGCCGTAGATGTGCAAAATGATTTAGTGAGAAAATATATGTATAATAAGGCTCATGTAAATGTGGATACGGAAGTGGAAGTCTATGATATGGTCTTAGACCTATTATATAATATAAAACAGGCATTGAATGAGGAAGCATCAGAAGATAAATCGTTGATGTTGGAGACGAACGCAGGCGGATATCAAACTATGACATTCGAAGAAGCACAAAAACTGTTCTTGGCATGTGAAATGAAGGAAGCATTGACTGTGTTAAAGGAATTGAAGCCTAAAGATGGCAAAATAATGTACTTGATGGGAAGGATTTATGCCTGGGGGATTGATGGAGAAAGGGATAATGCAAAAGCTTATGAGTGTTGGCGCGAAGGTGTGGATTTTGATGATGTATTATGTAGATATCTAGTAAACAAGTGGACAGATATGGGGGCAATGAGCGAAATAAAACACCTTGCGGATATGGGGGATATGTATGCTCTTTATGAATGGGCGCAGTTTAAGGAGAACTATAGAAATAAAAAAGGATATGAAATACTGAGAAAATCTGCTGCACGAGGATTGTTTTTGGCAATGAATGAGCTGGGTGATATATGTGCTGCTTCAAAAAATGGAAAGGAGTCTTGCAAATGGTATGAGAGATCAGGAAATGAAGGTTGTGATTATGGTTGGTATAAACTAGGAGAGATTTATCATCATGGATTGAAGGGCGTAGCTATGAATAAAGAACAGGCAAAAGAGTGTTATATGCGTGCTATAAATTTAAAGGGAATGTATTATAAATCAGCAAAATGGGAATTGGCGAAACTAAAGCCATCATTTTAATTAATAATAGATGCTCGAGAAGTGTACGATTTCTTTTGAGAACATGTTGCATAAAAATAGGATTTGAAATTAAAGAGCACAAGAAAAACGATGATTTATAAAATCACTTTCTTGTGCTCAATTTTTTCGGTTATTTTTGTTTAGCACCATCTAGGACAATCTGCAGGGCCCAGCGGGCGGCATCGTAGAGATCTTTCTCTTCGATGTATTCTTCCTTCGTATGGCAGTTTTCCATGCCAACGGCGAGGACGACGGTCGGGATTCCGTATGTATTGAAGTGGTTGGCATCCGAGCCGCCGCCGGATTCTTCGAGTTTTACGGGGAAGCCGAGTTTTGCGGCAGCCTGGCTCGCAAGCTTTATGGCTGTACAGTCTTTTGTAAGCTCGTAAGGGCCGTAGTCAGGACTTACCTCGGCGGTAATCTCACAGCCGGTGGCAGCAGCGCCTGCGGTGAAGTGATCGATGATGTCCTGTGTGATCTTGGCAAGCTTTTCCTTGTTGCGGCTGCGGCTTTCGTAGTAGATGTCACAGGTGTCGGCGACAACGTTTGTCGCACTGCCGCCAACAATTTTGCCCACGTTGCAGGTGGTTTCCTCATCGATGCGGCCCTGCGGCGCATCGGCAAGCAGCTTGCCGGCGGCGATGATGGCATTGTTGCCAGATTCTGGCGCAACACCGGCATGCGCGGCCTTGCCCTGGATATGGATATGCAGCTGGTTCTTGCCCGGGGCCATGAAGGTCATGCAGCCCGGATGGTTATGCGTGTCGAGCGTATAGCCGAAATCAGCATGCAAGAGACTGGTGTCAAGATTCTGGGAACCGTGGACACCATTTTCCTCGGCAATCGTAAAGACAATCTGCAAGGGGCCATGCGGCAGGTTTTGCTCGCGCAGCTGGCGCAAAGTTTCAAGGATGGCCGTGACGCCGGCTTTGTCATCGCCGCCGAGGATTGTCGTGCCATCGGAACGGATGATGCCGTTTTCGCGAATCGGATGCACGCCGCCGCAGGGCTCGACGCAGTCCATATGGGCGGTCAGCATGATAGTCGGTAAATCGTTGTGCGCCGCATCCGAAGCTGGGAAATCAGCTACGAGATTGCCACAATTACCGCCGAGTTTTTCGCCAGCGTTATCCTCATGGACGATGCCGCCGAGCTCTGTCAGGCGCTTGGTCAAAATATCGCCGATTTCGCGTTCGTTGCGGGTAGAGCAGCGTACTTGCACGAGTTCGAGGAATTCGTCAAGTACGCGGGCTTCATTGATTATGTCAGACATGAAAAAGACTTCCTTCCTAAGAGAAACTGCCTTAGAGCAGGATCATCAGCACAATAGCAGCGGCCAGGCATGGCAGCGCATTGCGTTTGGATACTTCAATCGGATTGACCTTGGCAAGGCCGGCACAGATGATGGCAGCGCCAGCGACTGGCGACATGGAGCGGCCCATAGCACCGGCAATCTGGGCCAGTGAACCAAGATCCATGATGCTCATGCCGAACTGCTCAGCATATGGCGTTACAGCACCATTGAAGGCAAAGGCAGCGGCATCGCCCGAGCCGGAGATGACGGCGATGAAGAAGGGGCCAAATGTACCAGCGGCAGCAGCAATCGACTCTGAGCCTTTCATGAGATCGGTGAGCGCTCCCGTAAGGCCGATGGCTGTCATGCCTGTCGTGAATACGCTGGCGCAGACAATAAGGCCGATGACATCGCTATACGCACTGCCCATACCTTTGAAGAAATTGCGGCAGACTTCCTGCGCATCCGACCAGGTGACGATAAGGCCGAGCGCCACGCCGATAAGCATCGACAGCGGCACACTGATTTCCGGCAGCACAGCAACCTGTTTCGAGCCGAGGATCAACAGGAACAGCGGGACAATCGGAACGAGAGCACGCAGCGGATTGACCTTGAAGGTGCTCAGCTGCAGGTGCTCTTCGGCAGCGATTTTCTGCTGATATGCCTTGCTGCGTTCGGCAGAGGCGCCTTCGTGGAAGAAGAAGGCATAGGCCGTCATGACGGCGATGCAGGCAATCGATGCGGCAATCGATGCCGGGGTCTCATTGAGGATGACAGTCATCATATCGGTGCCGGCAAGGTCGGCTACGAATGGGTTATGGGCGTTGCCCGGGCTGATGGCACTGCCCCAGGTACCGGCAAGCACCGTGGCAGCAGCCATGGCAGGATGGACACCAGCTGCGATAAGTGTCGGGATCAGGATACTGCCGACGGCAGCCGAGCAGCCAGAAGCTGAGGGAATCGCGAGACTGATCCACCAGGTCAGCAGGAACGACAGCGGCACGAGCAGGGCGCGGCCGCGCTTGAGGATACCCGATATGGACTGGACGAGGTGCTGGTCGCACTGCGTGAGTTTCATGACATAGGAGAAACCCATGACCGTACAGATTGTCGGTACCAGCGAGTTATTGACCATGGCCTTCGTAAAGGCTTTCATGACATCTCCAGGCAAACCGCCAATCAGACACATGATGAGACCGGCGCTGAACAGCACCAGACGGGCTTCGTACTTTTTGACGATGAGTACGAAGGTGAGAATTACTAGAATACCTCCAGCAATCAACATGATAAAAACCTCCAAACAATAATAGTTTTTTGACAAGTCAATTATACATTAATAATATTTATCCAACAATACCACAGGATAATATCTATGCGCTTGATTCGTGGACATATGCTTGCGGGATTATGTAATAGTGTAATGCTGTTCTGCTTTTTCGGTTGCAATATCTTAGCCGTGATGCTAAAATAGAAAAGAATGATTTGATCGGATAAGCGTTATAAACTTTTTTTATTTTTTGTTCGGACGATAATTGCTTCATACGCAATAGGATATAAATTAAATAGTTGGAGGTGTATTTTTTGGCTAAAGGAGCACAAAAACTACAGATTATTCCTCTGGGTGGACTAGGGGAAATTGGTAAGAACATGACGGTTATTCGCGTGGATGACGAAATCCTCGTGATTGACTCGGGCCTGATGTTCCCGGAAGAGGATATGCTGGGTATCGATCTTGTTATCCCGGATATCAGCTACCTGCTGGAGAATCGTGAGAAAATCAAGGCGATTGTCCTGACGCATGGCCATGAGGATCACATCGGCGCGCTGCCGTATGTTCTCAAACAGATCAATGTACCGGTCTATGGTACGCGTTTGACGTTGGGCATCCTTGAGGGACGTCTCAAGGAAAATGGCGTTGATTCGAGTAATCTGCATTCCGTTATGCAGGGCGATATCATCAATGTCGGCTGCTTCAGCGTTGGTTTCATTCGTGTCAATCATTCAATTCCCGATGCTGTGGGACTGTCCATCAAGACGCCGGTCGGCATGATTGTCCATACGGGCGACTTCAAGCTTGACTACACGCCAATCGATGGCAAGATGACGGACTTCCGCCGTTTCTCGGATCTTGGCAACAAGGGTGTCCTGGTCATGATGGCGGATTCGACGAATTCCGAGCGCGCAGGCCATACGCCGAGCGAGAGCACGGTAGGTGCTTCGTTTGACAAGGCGTTCCACAATGCCCGCGGCCGCATCATCGTCGCGACCTTCTCCTCGAATGTCCATCGCATCCAGCAGGTCATCGATACGGCCGTGCGCTATAAGCGCCGGGTTGCCGTATTGGGCCGTAGCATGGTCAATGTCGTCAATATCTCGCTGGAGCTTGGCTATATCACATGCCCCGAGGGGACGCTCATCGATATCGATGAAATCAATAACTTCCGCGCAGAGCAGCTTGTCATCGTGACGACGGGCAGCCAGGGTGAGCCGATGTCGGCGCTGACGCGTATGGCGATGTCGGACCATCGCAAGGTCACGATTGCGCCGAACGATACGGTCATCATCTCGGCTACGCCGATCCCGGGCAACGAAAAGCTCGTTTCCAAGACGATCGACAATCTGCTGCGTCTGGGTGCGAACGTGGTCTATGGCCGCGATAAGGGCGTCCATGTATCGGGCCATGCGAGCCAGGAAGAGCTCAAGCTCATGCACAACCTCGTGCGGCCGAAGTTCTTCATTCCGGTCCATGGCGAGTATCATCATCTCGTCCAGCATGCCAAACTGGCGCAGGAGCTCGGTATGCCCAAAGACCATATCTTCATGGGTGAGAACGGTACGATCTTCGAGTTCACGCGCGACAAGGGTACGGTGGCTGGCAAGGTGACGGCTGGCATGGTCATGGTCGATGGCCTCGGCGTCGGCGATGTTGGCAACATCGTCCTGCGTGACCGCCGTCAGCTGTCCCAGGACGGCATCCTGATCGTCGTCGTTACGATGGATAAGGCCAGCAATACGGTTGTGGCCGGCCCTGACATCGTGTCGCGTGGCTTTGTCTATGTCCGTGAGTCCGAGGCTTTGATGGATGAGGCCAAAGCCCGTGTCGAGCAGGCCCTCGACCGCTGTGAGGACGAAGGCGTCAAGGAGTGGGCAGCTATCAAGTCCAATGTCCGCGATGCTCTGGGCCGTTATCTCTTCGAGAAGACGCGCCGCCGTCCGATGATCCTGCCGATCATCATGGAAATCTAAAGTATCTGCCGTAAGGCAGCTCGTGCATAAGAAAAGGCTGCGAGAAGATTACATTATCTTCTCGCAGCCTTTTTCGTATCTCGGGCGAAAGGCAGATCAAAGGTGGATATTGCGGCGCAGGACAGGCAGCAGGAGCAGCGCTGCGCCCGAGTTGATGAGTCCTTCGAGGAACAGGCCCGGAGCAGAGGCGAGGCCGGCGCTGAGACTGGCGTAGAGCAGGGCACCGAACAGCGTGTAGCCGGCGGTCATCCAGAGGCTGGCAAGCAGGAAGGCTATGGCTGTGCGCGGGATGCTGCTGTCCTTCCGTGCCAGTTTCAGGACAAGATAGCCCATGACGAATTTTATCAGCAGCGTCGGCAGGATCCAAAGGGCAAAGCCACCGAGCAGGTCAGAGAGGGCCGAGCCCAGGCAGGCGGCCAGGAGTGCCGGGCGGCTGGGCAGCAGCAGCACCAGCAGGAAGATGGCGGCATCGCCGAGGTGGGCATAGCCGAGGGGAATCGGGATGCGCGGCACGAAGGTCGCGAGGAAGACGACGGCCGTCATGACGGCTGCCAGGCAGAGCTCACGTGCACTCCAGTGTGTCTTTCCGGTGCGGATCGTTTGTACGGATATGGTGTTCATCGACATAAACTTCAACCTCTTTCTTGTAAATGGTATGGGTCTATTGTATACTGAATCTGGCTATGGTAAAAGAATCAAAGTAAAACAGAAAAACATGTCAGATAGAAGAGGATGAGAAGATTGTTGACCTATTCGTTTGAACAGGCGGGGGATAAGCCGCTCTATGAGTACCTCTATGCCTGCATCCGCGACGATATCCTGTCCGGGCGCTTGCGGGCAGGGGAAAAGCTGCCGTCGAAGCGGGCACTGGCACGGAATCTCGGTGTCAGCACGATCACCGTCGAAGGTGCTTATGGCCAGTTGACCGCTGAAGGTTATTGCCAGTCCGCGCCGCGGCGTGGTTTTTTCGTGACGAATGTCGCGCCCCAGGAGCAGGTGCCGCCGCCCCTCCCGCCTGCGCGGCAGGCCGTTGACCGGTCAACGGTCAGAAAAGAGTGGCTGGCAGATTTTTCGGCCAACAGCGTCCCGGCAAAACTCTTTCCGTTCGACCTGTGGACAAGGCTGCTGCGCAAGGTGGTGAACGAAGATGCCGATGCGCTGCTGGAGCGGTCGGCGTCCTTTGGCGTGCCACTCCTGCGGCAGGCGATCGCCGAGCACCTGCACAGTTTCCGGGGGCTTACGGTGCAGCCGGAGCAGATCGTCATCGGTGCGGGGACGGAGTACCTTTACAATCTGCTCGTGCAGTTTTTCGGCCGCGACCGGCGTTTCTGCGTGGAGAATCCCGGCTACGACCGCATCCGGCAGATCTATACGGCCAGTGGTGCTGACTGCGTGCTGGCTGACATGGATGCGCAGGGGGTGCGTCCGGCGGAATTGAACCGTCAGAAGGCGCAGATCCTGCATATCAGCCCTTCGCATCATTTCCCGACGGGGATCATCATGCCGGTGAGCCGCCGCTACGAGCTGCTGGGCTGGGCTGCGGCGGCACCGGACCGCTACATCATCGAGGATGACTATGACAGCGAATTCCGACTGACTGGCCGGCCCATCCCGACGATGATGGGCATCGATGTCAGCGACCGTGTCATCTACATGAACACCTTCTCGAAAAGCCTGACGCCGACCATCCGCATCAGCTACATGGTGCTGCCGAAGGAGCTTGTAGCGCCGTTTAGGGAAAAGCTCGGCTTCTACAGCTGCACCGTGTCGAATTTCGAGCAGTATACGCTGGCGCGCTTCATCCAGGATGGTTACTTTGAGAAGCACATCAACCGCATGCGCAATTTCTACCGCCGCAAGCGCGAACGCCTGCTGGCCCTGCTGAAAGCACCGGCGGCAGCAGGCAGGCTGACGATCATCGAGCACGGCTCGGGCCTGCACTTCCTGTTGCGGCTCGCGTTGAGCGAAAGCGATGCGGCCTTTGGGGCAAAGCTTGCGGCCCAAGGCATCCGCCTGCGTCCGCTGGCTGACTACTACGAGGGCAGCCCCGAGCACTGCCAGCACCTCTTCGTCCTCAACTACTCGGGGGTGACCGATGATGTACTCGAGGACGCAGTCCAGCGTTTGTTGCGGTGTGTGGAATGAATACAGGATATCCTGCGGCAGATCATCGCAAAGTTATCCTGGGCCTTTGGTATAATGATCCTTGCAGAGGGAATGCGAAGCATGGAGGAAAAATCTTTGCTTGCTATATGATCGTCTGGGGCTTGAGCCTTCTCCGATGGGGGAAGGCTTTTTGTGTTTGAAAAAAGACTGTGAAATAATATGCGCCATAGGTATTTCTACGCAGGAAACCCTTCGTCTGATGACGAATATTGCAACATAATATGGTTCTGCTCGGCAAATATCAGATTAAGTATGCCCAACGGGCTGAGACAGGGAGGTATAAGATGGATCTGAAAAAGAAGACAGTATTATTCCTGAACGTATGTATCGCGTTCGCATGCCTCTGCGTTGGTATCCTGGCCTACAAGAATGCCGATGATGCCTTTTCCGCTGTGTATATTGGCAAGGTATCTGATGATGCCAGGCATCTTAACATGCTGCTGGACAAACAATATCCGGGAAATTGGCAGATCAAAGATGGCAGGCTGTACAAGGGAGATATGCTCATGGAAGACTTGACAGACGGTATTGACGGCATTGCTGGTGATGATGCGATAACCATTTTCCGTGGCAATATGCGGGTTTCGACAACCATCAAACAAGAGGGCAGCCGCGCCGTGGGAACTCAGGCGGGAGACAAGGTGGTCGAGGCGGTAATCGGCCGGGGCGAGACCTTGGCCGTTGAGACCGACGTGCTTGGGGTGCCCTACTTTACTTGCTATTTGCCCATTGTTTCCGAGAGTGGAGAAAGAATTGGCATGTTCTTTGTCGGTGCACCCAGTGCGCCGGTAATCGAAGTCCAGCATCGTTTTGTCCGCAATATGATTCTTACGATTCTCGTGCTGGTGATGATTATGGGAGTCCTGGCAACTGGGATTATCACCAAGCAAATGATGCGCATCCTCGAAGTGCAAAAGACCTTAGCGGCGATTGCTAGCGGTGATTTGAGCGGTCGGGATATTGAACTGAAGGGAAACGATGAAATTTCAAAGCTTGGTCAGGATACCAATCGGATGAAGAAGGCAATGAAGGCTATCATGGAAAACATTGCTTCTTCTGCGGAGCAGGTGGCCGGTGGTGCCAAGAATATTTCTGATTCGAGTATGGTTCTTTCCCAAGGCGCCGCCCAGCAGGCGTCTTCCGTCGAAGAGCTGTCGGCATCCATTGCGGAGATTTCTTCCCAGACGAAAAGCAATGCCGAGAATGCTGAGCGGGCCAATAGTATTACCGTCGTTACCCGTACTAATGCGGAAGCTGGCAATGATGATATGATGCGCATGTTGCAGGCGATGGAAGCGATCAATGTATCCTCAGGCGATATTTCTAAGATAATCAAAGTGATTGACGAGATCGCTTTCCAGACAAATATCCTGGCCCTTAACGCCGCAGTAGAAGCTGCCCGGGCAGGCCAGCATGGCAAGGGCTTTGCAGTGGTGGCCGAGGAGGTCCGCAATCTTGCGGCACGCAGCGCCAAGGCTGCCAAAGAGACCACAGAGCTGATTGAAAATTCCATTGCCAAGGTCGACAATGGACAGGCGTCCGCGCACCAAGCGGCTGAGAAACTGAAGACCATTGTGGCTAATGTATCCGAGGTGGCAGATTTGGTGGAATCCATTGCAAAGGCCTCGAAGGAACAGAGCTTAGCCATTGAGCAGATTAATCAGGGGGTATTGCAGGTTTCCCAAGTGGTACAGGCCAATTCCGCTACCAGCGAAGAAAGCGCCTCGGCTAGTGAAGAATTAAGCCGTCAGGCGGAGCTCTTAAGCGATGAAGTGCGGAAGTTCAAGATTTGAGAAGGAATAAAGGACATAACATTTTAATCCAGTCTAAAATGAGCATAGACCGATACGGCTATGCTCATTTTGTGTTATACTAGTAGTCACTGATATGAGAACGAAGATTTAATGAAAGATTTAATATAGTGAGGAAGTGATTGCTAGATGGTCAGCAAGATACCCTTTTGTCATCTGCATACCCATACGGAATTCAGCCTGCTCGATGGTGCGAGCCGCATCAAGGAGCTGGTGTCGGCGACCAAAGAACTCGGGATGGATTCCCTCGCCATCACCGATCATGGCGTCATGTTCGGCGTCATCGATTTCTATAAAGAATGCAAGAAACAGGAGATAAAGCCAATCATCGGCTGCGAGGTGTATCTGGCACCGGGGGACCGCAAGGATAGGCAGGAGATAAATGGTGTCAAGTATTACCATCTGATCCTGCTGGCGGAGAACCAGACGGGCTATAAGAATCTCGTGCAGCTTGTGTCGCTGGCCAACATCGAGGGCATGTATTACAAGCCGCGCATCGATAAGGAGCTTTTGCGCAAGTACCACGAGGGCATCATCTGCCTGTCGGCCTGCATCGCTGGTGAGATTCCGCGTGCCTTGATCCAGGACAACAAGGACAAGGCCGATGCCCTGGTGCAGGAGTACCTGGAGATTTTCGGCAAGGATAATTTCTTCCTGGAGATCCAGAACCATGGCCTGCCCGAGGAGCGCAAGGCCAATGCCGGCCTTATCGAGCTGGCCGAGAAATACGATATCGGGCTGGTCGCCACGAATGACTGCCACTATGTGAAGCGTGAGGACAGTGAGTTCCACGATGTGCTGCTCTGCATCCAGATGGGCAAGACCATCGACGATCCGGATCGCATGCGCTTCAACAGCGACGATTACTATGTGAAGTCGCCGACAGAGATGGCTGCGCTCTTCCCCGAGCATCCCGAGGCGCTGGCCAATACGGCCAAGATCGCTGCGCGCTGTCAGGTCGATTTTGAGTTCGGCAATATCCAGCTGCCGTATTATCCGATCCCGGCACCATATGCTGACGACGAGGCCTACCTGCGCGCCCTCTGCGAAGAGGCACTGCCCTCGCGCTATCCGGATGTCACGCCAGCTGTGCGGGAGCGGCTGGATTATGAGCTCGATATCATCCATCGCATGGGTTATGACAGCTACTTCCTGATTGTCTGGGATTTCATCAACCATTCGCGTGAGGTGGGCATCTCGGTGGGCCCGGGCCGTGGCTCGGCGGCAGGCAGTATCGTCGCTTATCTGCTCGGCATTACGAATCTCGATCCGCTCAAATACGATTTGCTGTTCGAGCGTTTCCTGAACCCGGACCGCGTGACGATGCCGGATATCGATATTGACTTCTGCTATATCCGCCGTGAGGAGGTCATCGACTACGTCAAGGAGCGGTATGGCTATGATCATGTGGCCCAGATCGTCACCTTCGGCACGATGGCGGCCAAGGGGGCAGTGCGCGATGTGGGCCGCGTGCTCAATATGCCCTATGCTCAGGTGGCCGATATCGCCAAGCTCATCCCCAATGAGCTCAAGATGACCCTCGATAAGGCCCTCAAGGAGTCCAAGGACCTGCATGTGCTCTATGAGGCCAATCCCGAGGTCAAGCGCTTGATTGACCTGGCCCGCAAGGTCGAGGGCCTGCCGCGTCATTCCTCGACCCATGCGGCCGGTGTCGTCATCGCGCGCAATCCGTTGACCGACTATCTGCCGGTGACGGTGTCCGATGGCACGCTGGTGACGGAGTTCGACAAGGACCACGTCGAGGAACTGGGCCTTTTGAAGATGGACTTTTTGGGCCTGCGCACGCTGACAGTCATCAGCGACACGCTGCAGAATATCGAGCAGACCCGCGGGGAGAAGGTCGACATCAATAAGATCCCGCTCGAAGATGAGCTCACGGCCAGGATGCTCTGCGAAGGGCGCACGGGGGCGGTGTTTCAGATGGAGTCGTCGGGCATGACCCAGCTTGTCAAGGACCTGGCCCCGAAGAACTTCGCGGACCTCATCCCGACGGTGGCACTCTACCGTCCGGGGCCGCTGGGCAGCGGCATGGTCGAGGACTTCATCAGCGGCCGCCATGGACGCAAGGAAGTCACCTATATGCATCCTTTGCTCGAGCCCATCCTCAAGGAGACCTTTGGCGTCGTGCTCTATCAGGAGCAGGTCATGCAGATCGTGCAGGTCCTCGCAGGGTTCTCCCTGGGTCAGGCAGACCTGCTGCGCCGTGCCATGGGCAAGAAAAAGCATGAGATCCTGATGGCGCAGAAGACGAACTTCCTGTCGGGCTGTGCGAAGAACCATATCGAGCCGGGGCTTGCCAATACGATCTTCGACCTGCTCACGCATTTTGCCGACTATGGTTTCAACAAGTCCCACAGTGCCGCCTATGCACTGGTCGCCTGGCAGACGGCATACCTCAAGGCCCATTATCCGGCTGAGTTCATGGCTGCGATGCTCACGAGCATCATGGATACGCAGAAGGTGCCGACCTATATCGAGCTTTGCAAGCGCATGGGCATCAAGATCCTGCCGCCGGATATCAATGCGAGCTCGGCCAATTTCAGCGTCGATGGCGAAGCTATCCGCTTTGGCCTGGCGGCTGTGCGCAATGTCGGCGATGCGGCTATCCAAGATATCACGGCGGCGCGCAGCCGTGATGGCGCGTTCAAGTCTCTGGTGGATTTCTGCAGCCGTGTCGATATGGGCAAGGTCAACAAGCGTGTCGTCGAAAGCCTGATCAAATGCGGCGCGTTCGATTCGTCGGGGGCCAAGCGCAGCCAGCTGGTGGCTGTGCTCGATGCCGCAGTCGGCGAGGCGCAGCGCCAGCAGAAAGATGCCCAGAACGGCCAGCTGGGCCTGTTCACGGAGGAGACGATGGGGGACGCTGGCGAGCTCCAGCCGCCCGATATCGAGGAGGCTCCCGAGGCCGAGCGGCTGGAGTGGGAGAAGGAGACGACGGGCTTCTACATCACGGGCCATCCGTTGGACCAGTTCCGGCGCAAGCTGGAGAACCTGCCGGGCATCGCGACCCTTGAGAAGGGGGCGGTCAAGGACAAGCAGCTCGTCCGCATTGGCGGGCTGCTGACGGAAACGAAGCGCATCACGACGAAAAAGGGCGATACGATGTGTTTTGCAACGCTGGAGGATTATACGGAGCGCATGGAAATCACGGTGTTCCCGCGCACCTTCTATGAGCATGCGAACCTGCTGGTACCGGATATGGCCGTGGTCATCCAGGGCAAGACGGATATTGGGGACGATGGGGTCAAGATCCTGGCCGATAAGGTATGGTCACTTACGGAATACCTGCCGGAATACTATCTTCGCCTGCCGGCGGATGCGGATACGGCAGACCTGCGGGAGAAGCTGAAAGCCATCCTGGCAGCGCATCATGGCCGGCAGGCTGTGTTTTTGCAAATGGGTGGCCGCTGGCAGAAACTCGGCGAATCATTCTGGCTCGATGACAGTGATGAGGTCTTGGCTGAGCTTACCGGGCTTTTGGGGGCAAAGGCCGTTAAGAAGCGTTGAGGGACGGTGTTGCCAAGCCTTTGGGCGAATGATAAAATAGAAAGGTATATCTTAACGGAATTGGAGTGTTTGTTTTTTGAGGAAATCGATCCAGAAGAGTGTGGCAATATGCCTGCTGGGAACAGGCATGTTTATGGGGATGCCGGGAATCGTTACGGCAGCTGGAAACGTAAAACCGGCAATCACAGCGGCGGATCTGGCGAAACTGCCAGATCCGTCGACGGTTGGCATCCGTGTCAAGGCTGGTGATGCACTGCCGAAACTTATGGCGCATTCAGCGGTACTGATTGAGGCCAAGACGGGCAAAGTCATTTATGAGCGCGAGAAAGATACGCGCCGTTATCCGGCCAGCACGACGAAGATCATGACCCTTATCGTTGCGCTGGAGCATAGCAAACCGGACGAGATCGTTACCGTCGGGCCGCGGGCCGTGGGGGCTGAGGGCTCGTCACTCAATCTGGCCGAAGGCGATAAGATCCCCATGAAGGAACTCCTGATGGGGATGATGATGCGGTCCGGCAACGATGCGACGATTGCCGTAGCCGAGCATGTGGCCGGTTCGATGACGGCCTTTGCGAAGATGATGAATGACAAGGCGCAGGAAATCGGTGCCACCGATACGCACTTTGTCAATTCGCATGGCCTGCCCGATGACAACCATTACACGACGGCACACGACCTGGCGCTCATCACGGCATATGGCTTCACGGTCCCGGGCTACGAGGAGATTGTCAGCACAGACCGGGCGGTATTCAACTGGTATAACGATACGTCCAAGGAAGTGATCAGCGAGAACAAGCTGCTCTGGCAGTACGAAGGCGGCAATGGCGGCAAGACAGGCTATACGCAGAAGGCTGGCCGCTGCGTCGTGTCGACGGCCAAGCGCGACGGCATCCAGCTGGTAGCCGTGGTGCTGGACAGCGACTTCATGTGGACGGACGCTTACTCGATGCTCGACTACGGTTTTTCCAAGGTCGAGCCGCTGCCAATCCTCAAGCGGGGCGAGGTCGCTGGCACTGTCGATGTGTCGACGGGGGCCAAGGGCGAGATCCAGGCGGTGGCTGCCCGCGATTCAGTGATCGGTTATGAGGCAGGCGCTAAGCCGAAGATCGAGAAGAAGCTCGATATGCCAGGCAGCATCGATGCGCCGGTCAAAAAGGGCGACGTAGTCGGCAAGATGATCTGCTATGCCGATGGCAAGGTCGTCGACCGCGTGGATTTGCTGGCAACGGAGGATGTGGCGTATCATTCCTGGTGGATGACCATCAAGGAATGGTGGGCAAGACTTACGAAAGGATTGTTCTGATGCAGGAACGGTTGCAGAAAATCATCAGCCAGGCGGGAGTAGCCTCCCGGCGGGCGGCAGAGAAAATGATTGCCGAGGGACGGGTCAAGGTCGACGGCAAGGTGGTGACGGAACTTGGCTGCAAGGTTGACCCCGCCACGGCGGATATCCGCGTGGACGGCAAGCGGGTATCCGCTGCCGAGCGGCATGTCTATTTCCTGCTCAACAAGCCCAAAGGCTATCTGTCGACGGCGCACGATGAGCGCGGCCGCCGCACGGTGCTTGACCTGCTGCCGGAGGTGACCGAGCGCGTCTATCCGGTGGGCCGTCTGGACAACAATACGGAGGGCTTGCTGCTGATCACGAACGACGGCACGCTGATGAATGGTTTGCTGCATCCGAAATATGAGGTCGAGAAGACCTACATTGTCCGCATCATGGGCGAGCCGGATGAGGTGACGCTCGACCGGCTGCGCCAGGGCATCCGACTGGAAGATGGCATGACTGCGCCTGCGAAGGTGCGGCTCCTGGAACAGGGCGGCGGCCAGAGCCGCGTGGAAATCGCCATCCATGAGGGTCGCAACCGGCAGGTGCGCCGCATGTTTGCCGCTATCGGCTGTGATGTCCGGGCACTTAAGCGCGTAAGATTCGCGGGGCTTACCCTGAAGGGTGTCAAACGCGGCCAATACCGCGAGCTGACACCAGCAGAGCTCCTGGCACTGTTCAGATTGGCGGGGATAAAACGATGAAACATATCTTAGTGGTAGGCGCGGGGCCAGCCGGTATGATGGCTGCCATCAAGGCCGCGGAAAACGGCGCCGAAGTGACACTGCTCGAAAAGATGAAGAAGCCAGGCCGCAAGATGATGATCACGGGCAAGGGCCGCTGCAACATCACGAATGCAGCGGATGTGCCCGAAATCATCCGCAACATCCATGGCAACGGGCGCTTCCTCAACAGTTCGATGCGGGCGTTCGACAACCAGGATGTCATATGCTTCTTTGAGGGCCAGGGCGTACCGACAAAAGTAGAGCGCGGCAATCGCGTGTTTCCGGTCAGTGACAAGGCCCAGGACGTCGTCGATGCCATGGTGCAGCGGATGCATGAGCTCGGTGTGACGATCGAGACGGAGGTGGCGGTCAAGGACCTGCTGACCCAGGAAGGCCGCATCGCCGGCGTGCGCACTCAGTCCGGGGCCATCTATAAGGCTGATGCGGTCATCGTCTGTGTCGGCGGTGCATCGTATCCGGGAACGGGCTCGACCGGTGATGGCTATGCGATGGCGGAAGCCGTCGGTCATACGACTGTCCCCGTGCGCCCTTCGCTGGTGCCACTGGTGACCGAGGAGGAATGGGTCAAGGACGTGCAGGGGCTGTCGCTGCGCAATGTGCGCGGCACGCTGCGTGTCGACGGCGAGAAGGTGCAGGAGATGTTCGGTGAGATGATGTTCACCCATTACGGCGTGACCGGGCCCATCATCCTTTCGATGAGCCGCATGGCCTCGGAGTATCTGGCCGATGACAGTCATTTCGTCGAACTGTCGCTGAACCTCAAGCCGGCACTGTCCCAGGAGAAACTCGATGCGCGCGTCCAGCGCGACTTCGAGAAGTATCAGCGCAAGCAGCTGGGCAATGCGCTGGTGGATCTTTTGCCGCATAAGCTTATCGCCCCTGTGCTCGACAGCGCATTCCTGGCGGCGGATAAGCCTGTGCATCAGATCACGCTGGAGGAGCGCCACCGTCTGGTGGAGACCCTGCAGGACCTGACCCTGGTCATTGCAGGTACTCGGCCGCTGGCTGAGGCGATAGTCACCGTTGGCGGCGTGTCGGTCAAGGAAATCAACCCGAAGACGATGGAGTCGAAACTCGTGCCGGGGCTTTACTTTGCCGGTGAGGTCACGGATGTCGATGCCTATACAGGCGGCTACAATTTGCAGGCGGCGTTCTCGATGGGGGCAGCTGCCGGCAACTGGAGCGTCTGGAACGACTGATGCAGCGATTGTTACAGCAGAAAATAGAGGAGTTGTGGAGCAATGGATACGAAAACGATAGCAAAAGCAGTAAGTGGTCTCAAGGGTGAGATTCAGATTCCGGGCGATAAATCCATATCGCATCGCAGTGTGATGTTCTCGGCACTCGGCAGCACGCCCGTGCATATCACGAATTTCCTGCATGCCCAGGACTGCATGTCGACGGCAGCCTGCATGCAGGCACTCGGTGCCAAGGTGGAATTCCTCAGCGATACGGAACTCATCGTGACCGGCAATGGCCTGCATGGTCTCAAGGAGCCGGACATGATCATCGATGCCGGCAATTCGGGGACGACCCTGCGTCTGATGATGGGCATTCTTGCTCCACAGCCTTTCCTCACGACGTTCACGGGCGATGCTTCGCTGCACAAACGGCCGATGGGACGCGTCATAAAGCCCTTGTCCCAGATGGGGGCCAAGATCTTTGGCCGCCAGCAGAACCAGAAACTGCCGATCACGATCGTGCCGGCCGAGGGCCGTTTCCAGGGTATGACGTACAACAGCCCCGTAGCAAGTGCACAGGTCAAATCGGCTGTCCTGCTGGCGGGCATGTACGCGGAAGGCGATACGACGGTCGTCGAGCCGTTCACCTCGCGCGACCATACGGAACGTATGCTGGAGGCCTTTGGTGTCCATACGGAAAAGCAGGGCACGGCGGTGACGATCCATCCGGTGGACGAGTTCCGTGCGCCGAAGGAGATAGAGGTGCCGGGCGATATCAGCTCGGCGGCTTACTGGCTGGTGGCAGGTGCCATCATTCCAGGCAGCGACCTCATGCTGCGCAATGTCGGTGTCAATCCGACGCGCACGGGCATTCTCGATGTACTCAAGGATATGGGTGCAGACATCGAGGTACTGAATGAACGCACGAGCGGTGGTGAGGCGGCTGCGGATATCCGCGTGCGGTACAGCAGGCTGCAGGGCACCCGGTTTGGCGCTGAGATCATGCCGCGGCTTATCGATGAGATCCCTGTCATTGCAGTGGCTGCGTTGTTTGCGGAAGGCGATACGGTCATCACAGGGGCAGGCGAGCTGCGCGTCAAGGAAACGGACCGCCTGCAGGCCATCACGGATCAGTTCAACAAGCTGGCACCGGGCGCTGTCGAAGGACAGGAGGATGGACTTATCATCCATGGCGGCCGGAAAATCGAGTCGGCGGCGGCATTTTCCTATGATGACCATCGCATCGCCATGTCGCTGGCCATCCTGGGCGCTGCCGGTGAGGGCGTGACCATCGAGCGGCCGGAGTGCGTCAACATCTCGTATCCGGCGTTCTACCAGACGCTGGAGGAATTGCGGTAATTAGCGGTCGAGCGTTGACCGGATTAATAGGAGGAATTGATTTTGAAGAATTTAGTTGTTGCCATTGATGGACCGGCAGGTGCCGGCAAAAGCACGGTTGCCCAGCTGGCGGCCAAGCAGCTTGGCTATACGTACATCGACACCGGTGCGATGTACCGCGCTGTGGCCTGGAAGACGCTGCAGCAGGGCCAGGAGGTCACGGACGAGCTGATCCTCGAAGTCGTCAAGAACATCGATGTCAATCTGCAGTATGCGGATGGCAAGACGAAGGTCACGGTTGACGGCACGGATGTCAGTGCGGCTATCCGCACGCCGGAAGTCAGCGGCATTGTCTCACAGGTAGCGGCGTTGGGGCCGGTGCGCGTCAAGATGGTTGACTTGCAGCGCAAGATGGCAGAGCGCGGCGGTGTGCTCATGGACGGCCGTGACATCGCGACCAATGTGCTGCCGAACGCCGATGTCAAGATCTTCCTCACGGCTTCGATCGAGGAGCGTGCGCAGCGACGCTGGAAGGAACTCCAGCAGAAGGGCTATGATATGACCCTCGAGAAATTGCAGCAGGATATCGCTGCCCGCGACAAGGCTGACAGTGAACGGGAGATCTCGCCGCTGGTGCAGGCAGAGGATGCAACGCTCCTGGATACGACGGGCCTTTCGATTGACGAGGTTGTCGCACGGATCCTCTCGATGTGCCAGTGAGGTGAGCCGATGCTATACGGAATACTTCAGATTGTCTTCGGCGCATTCTTCAAGATCTTTTTCCGCGCGGAGATCATCGGCCGCGAGAACATGCCAAAGGACGGTGCCGTTATCCTGGCCGCCAATCATATGAGCAACTGGGACCCGCCGTTTGTGGCGACGTTCCTCAAACGGCCTGTCAGCTACATGGCCAAGATCGAGCTCTTCGAGAATCCCATTTTCGGTGCAGCAATCCGCTCCTGCCACGCGTTTCCTGTCAAGCGCGGGGCTGCTGACCGCGGTGCCATCAAGGCGGCGATGCAGGTGCTCAAGCAGGGCAGATGCCTCGGTCTTTTCCCCGAGGGCACGCGCAGCCGCACGGGGAAGATGAAGAAGGCTGAAGCGGGAGTCGGCTTGATTGCCTCGCTGACGGATGCTCCGGTCGTACCTGCCGCCATCATCGGCACGGACCGCATCTTTGCCAACGGCGGTCACTTTCCCAAGCTCAAGGTCATCTATGGCGAACCGATGCATTTCACCGGTGACCGCAAGGACAAAGAGCAGCTCGAAGCCTTCTCGCAAGCGATCATGGAGCGGATTGCCGAACTCAAGGAAAAAAATCTTTAAATTGTTAAAAAATAGTTTGCTTGTCACTGCATTATATGATAAACTAAGCATTAGATTGCGAAAAATGATAGCTAATATAGCAAATTCGCATGATTGAATGTTGGTGGTTGATGTATGGAAGTCATTTTAGCAGACTATCTGGGATTCTGTTATGGCGTCAAGCGCGCGATAACGATTGCCAAGGAAAATGCTTCCGCTGATGGAACCGCCTGTACATTGGGACCAATCATCCATAATCCGCAGATGGTCGAGCGCCTGAAGCAAGAGGGCGTTGGTGCTGTCGATGATTTGGCTGAGATGGAGAAGGGAACTGTCATCATCCGTTCCCACGGTGTCGGCCCGCAGGTATATGATGCGGCTGAAAGCCGTGGCCTTGAAGTGGTCGATGCAACCTGCCCGCATGTCAAGAAAGCGCAGTTGTCTGCCAAATCGCTCGTCGATGAGGGCTATTCAGTCGTCATTGTCGGCGAGAAGGAACATCCGGAGGTTCGCAGCATATTTGAATGGTCGGCTGCTAAGGCGGCGGTTATCGAAACCGTGGAAGAAGCCGATGCGCTGCCAAGTTGTGCGAAGCTCGGGATCGTATGCCAGACGACATTCTCGGGCGCTAAGTTTCGGGAAATCGTATCGCATCTGCTGGAGAAATCCCGCGACATACGGATATTGCGCACGATATGTACAGCAACGGATCAGCGGCAGGCAGCGGCTATGGATTTAGCGGCAAAGGTAGATATGATGCTGGTCATTGGCGGCAAGAACAGTGCCAATACGACGCGGCTTGCACAGCTTTGTGCAGACAAATGCAGAACTTATCACATCGAAACTGCAGCGGAGCTGCAGGACGAGTGGTTTGATAAAATTGAAAAAATTGGTATTACAGCGGGCGCTTCTACGCCTGACTGGATTATCAAGGAGGTATATATAAAGTGTCAGAACAGATGAATATGGAAGAATTATTAGCACAGGCAGAGAGCTCGATGCCGGATATCCAGGAGCGTACGGTTGTTGAAGGTACCGTTATCCAGGTTTCCCGCGATGAAGCCTATGTTGATATCGGATACAAGCAGGAGATTGCTATTCCGAAGAGAGAGCTTGCTTATCCGGCTCCGGAGTCCGCTGAGGACGTAGTCAAAGTTGGCGATAAAATCGATGTTTATGTTGTTTCCCTTGGTGGCGACAACGGCGGCATCCTTTCCAAGGTAAAAGCTGACCGCATGGTTGCTTGGAAAGACATGGAAGCTGTCAAAGAGCGCGGTGAGCACGTTCAGGCTCAGGTCAACCAGGTTGTCAAAGGCGGCCTTGTTGCATCGGTCAATGGCCTGCGTGGTTTCATCCCGGCTTCCCAGATGGAGCTCCATTTCGTAAAAGACCTGTCGGTTTATGTTGGCCAGACGGTTGAGTGCGAAATCATCGAGATCGACGTACACAAACAGCGTCTCGTTCTTTCCCGCCGTGCACTTCTCGAAGTTGAGCGCGCTGCCAAAGAAGACGAGATCTTCTCCACCCTCGAGGCTGGCACGACGGTTCGCGGTACGGTCAAACGTATCGTTGACTACGGTGCATTCATCGATATCGGTGGCGTAGATGGTCTGGCTCATATCTCCGACCTCGCTTGGCACCGTGTAAAACATCCGTCGGATGTTCTCGAAGTTGGCCAGGAACTCGATGTATTTGTTAAATCCGTTGATACGGAAGCAAAACGCATCTCCCTGTCCATCAAAGATACGATGCGCGATCCGTGGCTCGACAATGCAGAGAAATATGCTGAGGGCGACATCATTGAAGGCAAAGTCATCAAACTGACGGACTTCGGTGCATTCATGGAAATCGAGCCGGGCTTCGATGGCCTGATTCCGATGGGCGAGCTCGCTGAGAAACGCATCGAGCGCGCTGATGAGGCTGTTCATGTTGGCGATGAGGTCAAGGTCAAAGTTCTGCGCATCGACACGAAGCGTAAACGCATCTCCCTGTCCATCACGAAAGCAAAAGACTAATCACTAGTCAGTATATCAACTGGATAGAATAACTCAGAGGAGTGATGATATAGCATCACTCCTTTGTTTTTGATGGGAGAAAAGATAAAGGATAGCGGGATTGAACTGAAAGAAAGAGACGATGTATGAGCAAGCAACATGCAGGTGTAATCCTGCGCATATACCCCGGCAGCCTGGCTGAGGAGCTTGAGCTGGTGCCGGGCGACAAGATTGTGTCCATCAATGGACAGGAGCTCCGGGATATTATCGACCTGAGCTTTGCCATGGCCGATGAGGAGATCGATCTGCTGATCGAACATGCCGATGGTGAGCAGGAGATGATTTCCTTCGACAAGGAATTTGACGAAGAACTCGGTGTCGAATTCGAGTCAGCTGTCTTTGACGGCATCCGCAACTGCGCGAACCACTGCTATTTCTGCTTTGTCGACATGATTGCCCCGAACATGCGCGGCAGCTTGTCCATCAAGGACGACGACTATCGTCTTTCGTTCCTCTATGGCAATTTCGTCACGATGACGAATATGGGCCCGGCTGATTTCAAGCGCATCGAGCAATTCCATCTGTCGCCGCTCTACGTTTCGGTCCAATGCATGAATCCGGAGCTGCGGGCCCAGATGCTTCGCTGCAAGGGAGCAGCCAGGATCGCTGAGCAGCTCGACAATCTTGAGCAGGCTGGTGCTGAGTATCATACGCAGGTCGTGCTCTGCAATGGTCTTAACGATGGGGAGGAGCTCGAGCGCACGATCCGCGAGATCGTCGCGCGGCGGCCCCATGCACAGTCACTGGCCATCGTGCCGGTGGGCATCACGAAGTACCGCACCGATCCGTTCCCGCTCACCCAGTTCGACGCAGCCGGGGCTGCCCGCGTCATCGACCAGGTGGAGAAGTGGCAGCGCAAGATCCAGCAGGAAGAGGGCCGCACCTTCATCTATCTGGGTGATGAGTTCTATCTGCTGGCAGGCCGGGAGGTACCGCCGTCGGAGTTCTATGATGGCTTCCCGCAGCTTGATAACGGCATCGGCCTGACGCGCAACTTCATCAACGATTGGGAAAAGACGGCTTCGGCAGCAGACCGCTATGAGGAGCCGGTCTATCTCGATGTCGTTTCGGGGACGTCTGTGGCCCCGATGCTGGAGAAGCTGGCGTCGTCCCTGGCGAAGGACAATCTGCATGTGCGCATCGTGCCGGTGGAGAACGATCACTTCGGCCATACGGTCAATGTTTCGGGGCTGCTCACGGCCAAGGACATCATGCGCAAGCTCGACAGCCTGGAGGGCAGGCGGACGGGCATCCTGATACCCGAGTCGGCATTGCGGTCGGGCGAAGATATCTTCCTTGACGATGTGACGCTGCAGGAACTTCAGGCCCATTATCCAGAGGCACGCATCGAGCCCGTGCAGGGCGGCAAGGATTTTCGGGAGGCTCTGTCTGGCTGGACAACCTATCACAAGGACCGCCAAGGCGAAACGGCCTACACCTGGCAGAGCAATGCGGGCTATACGAAAAATATCCAGTACTGAGGAATAGATATTCAGTTAGAAAGAAGGTAATATCATGAGCAAACCAATCGTGGCCATTGTCGGCCGGCCGAATGTGGGCAAATCCACCTTGTTCAACCAGATTGGCAAGAAGCGCGTATCTATCGTCGACGATATGCCGGGCGTGACGCGTGACCGCATCTATCTCGATGCGGAGTGGCTCAACCACGAGTTCACGATGATCGATACGGGGGGTATCGAGCTCGACGAGAGCAACCATATCCTCAAATCCATGCGCGATCAGGCACAGATTGCCATGGAGGAGGCCGATGTCATCTTGTTCCTTGTCGATGGCCGTGCTGGCCTGACGACGGCGGATGAAGAGGTCGCCAAGATCCTGCGCAGCACGAAGAAGCCGGTCATCCTCGGTGTCAATAAGATCGACAGCCCGCAGCTGGAGATGAATTCGTATGAATTCTACAACCTCGGCCTGGGCGATCCGATTCCTTTGTCGGCATCGAATGCGATGAACCTCGGCGATCTGCTCGATGCCATCGTCGCAGCTTTCCCGGAGCATGAGCTCGAGGATAAAGATGAGGATGAGATCAGCATCGCGGTCATCGGCCGCCCGAATGTGGGCAAATCCTCGATCGTCAATCAGCTGCTCGGCGAGGAACGCGTCATCGTCAGTGATATGGCTGGTACGACGCGCGATGCCATCGATACGCATTTTGTCAAGGACGGCATGAAGTTCATGCTGATCGATACGGCTGGCATGCGCCGCCGCGGTAAGATCGACGAGCCGGTGGAGCGTTACAGTGTCATGCGTTCGCTGCGCGCTATCGATCGTGCGGATGTTGTCTTGATGATGATTGACGCCTCGGAGGGCATCACGGAGCAGGACAAGAAGATTGCCGGCTATGCGCATGAGTCGGGCCGTGGTGTTGTCATTGTGGTCAACAAATGGGATATCTATCCGAACAAGGATGACAAATCAACGCTGCGCTTCACCGAAGAGCTGCGTGAGGAGATCGGCTTCCTGCAGTATGCACCGGTTCTCTATGCTTCGGCGCTCACGGGCCAGCGTGTCGGTCGCGTGACTGAGCTGGTCAAGTATGTTGCCGAGCAGCAGTCGATGCGCATCAAGACGAGCGTTTTAAATGAGCTGATCCGCGATGCGGTATCGATCAATCCGCCGCCGATGCACCGCGGCCGCCGTCTGAAGATCCTGTTCATGACCCAGGCCGATGTCAAGCCGCCAAAGTTCATCATCTTTGTCAACGATCCGGAACTCATGCACTTCTCGTATCTGCGCTTCATCGAGAACCGCCTGCGCGAGATGTACGGTTTCGAGGGAACGCCGCTGCGCCTGATCGTGCGCGCCCGGGATGAGGAGGACGAGTATTAATGGAGAATATGGCAATTGCATGTCTCATTGCGTATCTGCTGGGCTCAATCCCGAATGGCCTTGTTTTTGGCAAGCTGCTCTGGCACATTGACCTGCGCGAGCATGGCAGCCACAACATCGGTGCGACAAATGCCTGGCGCACGCTGGGCAAGGGGCCGGGCTTCTTGATCTTCCTGCTGGATTTCCTGAAGGGGGCCTTGAGTGTCTGGCTGGGCTCACTGCTCGTTGGTACGCCGCTGGCGATGGTGTTGGCTGGCGTCCTGGCGATTGTTGGCCATTCGTGTTCTCTGTTCCTGAAGTTCAAGGGGGGCAAGGGCGTGGCGACGGGGCTCGGTGTCATCGTCATGATGATGCCGCTGCCAGCGCTCATCGTCTTCCTGGTCTGGCTGGCCATCGTCAAGATCAGCGGCTATGTCTCGCTGGGGTCGATCGTCGCTGCTGCCTTGGTACCGGTCCTGGCCTGGCAGTTTGGTTATCCGGTGGAATACATCGGCTTTGGCGTGCTTGCCGCGGCCTTTATCATCATCCGCCATCACGCGAATATCGGCCGTCTTCTGAGTGGAACCGAAAGTAAGATCAAAGCTGGACATCGTTGACACTATTTACAATAATTCACGTAAAAACATATGAATTTTACAAGTGTGATGGACATTTGTAAAAAATATATTGGCAATCGTCCACGGTTTGTGGTATACTATCTTTTGTCAGTAGAAATATATCCATTGGAGGCGTAATATATGAATAATCAAAAGAGCGGATTCTTCCTCGTTCGCGAAGAAATCCTTCCAGAGGCCATCAAGAAGACCATCAAAGTCAAAGAGATGCTCAAACGCGGTGATGCTCGTACGATTAACGAAGCCGTGGAAAAAATGGAGCTGTCGCGCAGTGCGTATTATAAATATAAAGACTATGTATTCCCGTTCTATGAGGCAAGCCAGAACAAGATCGTCACGCTGACGTTCTTGCTTGAGCATAAGAAGGGTGTGCTTTCGAGTGTTCTCAACACAATCTCTTCGGATTCGGGCAGCATCATGACCATCAATCAGGGCATTCCGCTTCAGGGCGTAGCCAATGCTACGGTCTCGATCGAGACGGCCAACCTCAGCGTAGACCTCGAGGCTCTGCTCGACAAGCTGCGCATGGTTGATGGCGTGAAGCGTTTGGAAGTACTGGGACAGGCTTAAGCAGAAAAGGAGGTGCGTCGATATGGAGAAAGTGATTCGTGTAGGTCTACTGGGAGCCGGTACCGTGGGCTCCGGTGTCATTCAAGTACTGGAGATGAATCGGCGGCAGATTACCGAGCGCGTCGGCGCACAGATCCAGCTCAAGACCGTCCTGGTCCGCAATCTGGCCAAGAAACGTCCGCAGCTTGAGGGCTATGTGCTGACGGACAATATCGATGATATCGTGAAGGATGAAGAGATTGATGTCGTCGTCGAGCTTATGGGCGGCCTTGAGCCGGCCCGTGAGTATATGCTCAAGGCCATGGAGCATGGCAAGAGCGTCGTGACGGCGAACAAGGACGTCGTCGCGCAGTTCGGCAAGGAAATGTTTGCCATGGCGGAGAAGCATGATGTCGATTTCATGTTTGAAGCCAGCGTCGGCGGCGGCATCCCCATCATCACGCCGCTCAAGCAGTGCCTGACGGCAAATAAGATCACGGAGATCATGGGCATCGTCAATGGTACGACCAACTACATGCTCACGAAGATGACCGAGTGCGGCAGTGATTACGATGAGGTGCTCAAGGAGGCACAGGCCAAGGGCTATGCCGAGGCGAATCCTTCAGCCGATGTCGATGGCCTCGATGCTGCGCGCAAGGCGGCCATCCTTGCTTCGCTGGCGTTCAATACCCGCGTGGAGCTCAAGGACGTATCGGTGGAGGGCATCACGAAAATCACGCCAGATGATATCGAATACGCGCGCAACCTCGGCTATGTCGTGAAGCTGCTGGCTGTCGGCAAGGATTCGCCCGAGCATGGCGTCGATGTCCGCGTGCATCCGGTGTTCCTGCCCAAGGAGCATCCGCTGGCAGCGGTCAATGGCGTGTTCAACGCAATCTTTGTCCGCGGCAATGCGATCGGCGAGGCGATGTTCTATGGTCAGGGAGCCGGTTCGCTGCCCACAGCTTCAGCTGTTGTCGCAGATATCATCGATGTCTCCCGCGATATCGTCAATGATACCTTTGGGCGCGTGCGCTGCACCTGCTATGAGCAGAAGCGTCTCTGCCCGCTGGAAGAGACGGAGTCGTCTTACTACGTGCGCTTGCTGGTGGATGATAAGCCCGGCGTCCTCGGCCTTATCGCGACGGCGTTCGGCGATGCCGGCGTCAGCCTCAAATCGGTCATCCAGACCCAGCGGAATATCGTCGACCATGCCGAGATCGTCGCTATCACCCATGCGGTCCGTCATGCGAGCATCCAGGCAGCTCTGCAGGAGCTCAAGGGGATGCCGGTGGTCGATGAGATCCGCAATGTCATTCGCGTAGAGAAGGAGCAGGCTTGATGTCTTTTGCAGATCATACGATAAGAGTCCGTGTTCCGGGCACGAGCGCCAACTGCGGCCCGGGCTTTGATGCGATAGGACTGGCTTGCACCGTCTATAACGATCTGGAGCTCACGCTCAAGAAGGAAGCAGGCGTCAAGATCACGATAAGCGGCGAGGGGGCTGCGAACATCCCCTGCGATGGCCGCAATATCGTCTGGCGGTCTGTGCAGTATCTTTTGCGCAAGGCAGGCCTTCTTGACCAATATCTGGGCGCGGTCATCCATATGGAGAACAACGTGCCGTTGTCGCGGGGCCTGGGCAGCAGTGCCACGGCGATCGTCGCCGGCCTCAAGGCCGCCAATGTATTGATCGGCAACCGCTTCAACCGGCGGGAGCTGTTGCAGTTCGCTACGGATATCGAGGGACATCCCGATAATGTAGCTCCGGCGATCTTTGGCGGCTTTACCGTGAGCACCGTGACGCGGGGGGATGTGGAGTGCTTCTCGTTCTTGCCGAAATTCCGCATGAAGCTCATCGTGGCCGTGCCGGATTTCCCGCTGTCGACGCGCAAGGCACGCGCTGTGCTGCCGGCACAGGTGCCGATGGCCGATGCTGTGAACAATATCAGCCGGGCTTCGATGCTCGTGGCGGCACTCTGCAAGGGCAATGAGAAGTTCCTGCGCAATGTGTTTGATGATGCACTGCACCAGCCGTATCGTGCCAAGCTGATTCCGGGCATGTATGATGTCTTCGCAGCTGCCCGCAAGGCGGGAGCGCTCGGAGCTAACCTCAGTGGAGCCGGGCCTTGCCTGATTGCCTATGCGCTCGAGCGCCGCCACTGTGAAGAGGCGGTGGGGGAAGCGATGAAGGCTGCTTTCCGCCAGCATGATGTGGAGGCGAAGATCCTCATCATGGATCTGGATACGCGCGGTGCGCATATCGTGAAATAAGAGCCATACCGACACCTTCTCCTGCGGGGGAAGGTGTTTTTGATGATACAGGAGAGTAAGGGGAACACGATGAAGGAAGAAGAATTTGCCCGGCGGCTGAAAGCGGCTGGTGCACGTGTGTTTTTGGTCGGTGGCTGGGTGCGTGACTATGTGCGCGGCGTCACGCCCCATGACAAGGATTATATGGTCTCCGGCATCACCGAGCAGCAATTCACGGTGCTCCTGCCGGAGGCTGTCAAGGTGGGCCGATCGTTCCCGGTCTATCTGGTCACGATCGACGGCCAGCGATCCGAGGTCGCCTTTGCGCGCAAGGAACGCAAGACGGGCAGCGGCTATAACGGTTTTTCCGTTGACTATAACCCTGAGGTGACGGTGGAGGAGGATCTCTACCGCCGCGATACGACCATGAACAGCCTGGCCATGGAATTGCCCCAGGGGGAAATCATCGATCTCTACGGTGGCATCGCTGACATCCGGCAGCAGCGCATCCGCGCCATATCGGAGCATTTCTGCGAAGACCCTGTACGGGCCCTGCGGGCTGCGCGTCAGGCGGCTGAGTTCGGCTTCGCCATCAGCGACGACACGTATGCGCTGATGGCTGCTTGCCAAGAAGAGCTTGGTGCAGAGCCGGCCGAGCGGCTGCTGGCTGAGCTGCGGCGTGCCCTGCAGGCACCAAAGCCGTCCGTGTATTTCCGCAGCCTTGCCCGAGCTGGCCTGTTGGCTGTGGTATTTCCGGAGCTGGCCGCATTGATCGGCAAAACGCAGCCTGTGGCGTTCCATCCCGAGGGCGATGCGTTTGCGCATACGATGCTGGTCGTCGATACGGTGGCTGCCGAAACGGATTCCCTGTTGGCACGGTTCGCCGGCCTGGTGCATGACTTGGGCAAAGGACAGACGCCCAAGGAAATGGAGCCGCACCATTACGGACATGAGGAACGGGGGCTGGCAATCCTCAAGGCTTGGAACGCGCGCATGACACTGCCCAGGGAGTGGCTCCAGGGCGGCCTGTTCGTGATTGCCCAGCATATGCGGGCCCCGCGCATCGGCAAGGCGGCCAAGATCGTCGATCTGCTGCTGGCAGTAGACAAAAGCTGCCTGAGCTGGCCGGAGTTCAATGCGGTGATCCGTGCGGATCATCACAGCCTGCCATGGTATCTCGCGCAGGCTCCGGCCATCGTCCGGCAGCTGAAGCGCGTGAGCGGCCGCGATTGTCCTGCAGGCATGACAGGCCCGCAGGTAGGCGTATGGGTACGGAATCAGCAGGTCAAAGTTTATCGAAATCTCTTGATTGATTCGGATTGTGCCGATTAGAGTTGCCAAATTTTCAAAAAGTCGCTATAATTAAGATAATAAATGGCGCACGAAAAGCGTCAGTCGATATGGAGATGCTGAGGAGGCGACAGTTCATGAGCTACATCATTCCGTATAAATCGGTGGCACCAAAGATCGATCCAAGTGTTTTTCTAGCTCCGTCGGCTACGGTAGTCGGTGATGTCGAAATCGGTGAGGGAGCAAGTATCTGGTTCAATGCGGTGGTCCGCGGGGATTTCCAACCCCTCCGGATCGGCAAGAATACCAACGTCCAGGATAATGCGGTGATCCATGTCATGGCGAATGTTCCTACGGAGATCGGCGATGATGTCACGATCGGGCACAATGCGATCATCCATGCACGCAAGATCGGCAACAACTGCCTGGTGGGCATGGGGTCGATCATTCTGGGCTATACCGAGATCGGTGACAACGTCGTGATCGGCGCGGGGACGATGATCACTCAGCATAAGAAGATCCCAAGCAATTCGCTCGTCTATGGCAACCCGGCGCAGATCATCCGGGCACTGCGCGAGGACGAGATCGAGGCATTGCATGATTCGGCGCTCGACTATCGCAAGGTAGCAGAAAATTACAAGGCAGAGATGCTTTGATTGATTTTAATATTTCTATACTTAGGCAAGGGGATTTGTTTCAATGGAAAAAACACTCGTACTCATCAAACCGGATGCGTTCAGCAAGCATTACAGCGGGGATATCATCAAGCGCTATGAGCAGGAAGGCTTCCGCATCGTGGCGATGAAGCTGCTCAAGATGGATGAGCGGCTGGCATCCATCCATTACGAGGAGCATATCGGCCGTCCGTATTATGACGATCTCGTGAGCTTCATGACGTCAGCACCGCTGATTGCGCTGGTCCTTGAAGGCGAGGATGCCATTGCCCGCGTCCGCAAGCTGCATGGCAAGACGAATCCGGCTGAGGCCGAGGAGGGTACGATCCGCAAGCAGTTTGCTGCCAGCGGCAGCCGCAATGCGGTCCATGCGTCGGATAGCGTCGAGAATGCCAACCGCGAGATACATATCTTCTTCAATGAGACGGAGATCCTCGATGGCCAGTATCATGCCAAAGAGTGATCTGCGATAGGAGCAGAGGCTCCAGGTTACGGCCTGGAGCTTTTTTGCTGCCTGCGGTAGAGCCTTTGGTAGTGGAGCCTGGTATCTATGGGATTGGCAGAGTTTCTGGGAAAATATAGCAGCCGCAGCAGGATATTATAAATTTTCGGAGAATACAGATAATATCATAACAATAGGAGGGAATGTCAATGAAGAACTATAAGAGTACCAATATTCGCAATGTCGCTGTCGTGGGACATGGGAAAACAGGCAAGACAAGCCTGCTGGATGCCTGTCTGTTCAATACGGAAGCCGTGAAACGTCTCGGAAGTGTTGAGGATAACACGAGCGCTTTGGACTATGAGCCAGAAGAGACGAAACGCGGTATGACGGTCAACCTGAAACTGGCAGCCTGCGAATGGCGGGACTTCAAGCTCAATTTCATTGACACGCCGGGCTATCCGGATTTCGTTGGCGAAGTGAAGGATGCGATGGCGGCGGCCGATAGTGCCTTGATTGTCATTTCGGCTTCGTCGGGCATCAAGTCTGGTACGGAGAATGCATGGTACTATGCAGAGGAGAACGAATTGCCGCGGGCTTTTTTCATTAACAAGATGGACCGTGAGCATGCGGACTTCGA
The DNA here is from genome assembly GCF_900113715.1 of Pseudoselenomonas ruminantium. Taxonomy (GTDB): domain Bacteria; phylum Bacillota; class Negativicutes; order Selenomonadales; family Selenomonadaceae; genus Selenomonas_A; species Selenomonas_A caprae. Next base: position 76,569 of record NZ_FOQK01000006.1, read on the forward strand.
CGGGGTCGTCGAGGAGCTGCGCGTGCGCTTCGGCGACGGCGTCGTGCCGGTGCAGCTGCCGATCGGCAAAGAGGCAGCGTTCCAAGGTGTTGTGGACCTGCTGTCTCTGCATATGAAGATCGTCACCCATGACAAGGAGGTCATCAAGGACGAGGTGCCTGAATACATGGCAGCAGAAGTCGAGCAGGCACGGCAGAAGATGATCGAAGCGATTTCCGAGTTCAACGATGAGCTGCTGGAGAAATATATCGAGGGGGCCGATATCACGGAAGTGGAGATTGCCGCGGCGCTCATCGAGGGCATCCAGGCTGGCAAGATCTTTCCGGTGTTCTGCGGGTCAGCAAAGCAGAACATCGGCATGCGCAAGCTGATGAATGGCATCGTCGAGTACATGCCGACGCCGTATTTCAAGGTATCAATCGGCCTTGACCCCGTGAGCGGCGAGCTCAAGGAGCGCCATACCGAGGATGCCTTCTCGGCACAGGTATTCAAGACAATCGTCGATCCCTTTGTCGGGCGCCAGAGTTTCATCCGTATCTTGTCGGGGGATATGCGCGGGGATGCATCGTATTTCCATCCGAACAAGGAAAACGAGGAGCGCATCGGCACGCTGTTCACGATGCAGGGCAAGGTCCAGCACAATCTGAATCAGGTGGCGGCTGGCGATATTGTCGTGACGACGAAGCTGCAGCAGGTGAAGACTGGCGACACGCTCTGCGATAAAAGCGATGCTATCCAGTATGAAGCAATCGCGTATCCGGAGGCGATGCTGGAAATGGCAGCCTCGGCCCACAAAAAAGGCGAAGAGGATAAGGTATTCGGTGCGCTGGCCAAGCAGCAGGATGAAGATCCGACCATCCTGGTAAGCAAAAACAAAGAGACAGGGGAGACCTTGGTCCGTGGTGTCGGCGAAGTCCATCTGGAGATATTGGCCGAGAAGCTCCAGCGCAAATTCGGGGCGGAGATCGAGCTCAGCAAGCCACGGGTGCCATACCGTGAGACGATACGCCAGAGTGTCAAGGTACAGGGACGCCACAAGAAGCAGAGCGGTGGTCATGGACAGTTCGGCGATGTCTGGCTCGAGATCGGGCCGCGCGAAGCTGGTTCGGGCAACGAGTTCACCGAGACGATCTTTGGCGGCAGCGTGCCGAAGCAGTATATCCCAGCCGTCGAGAAGGGGACAGCTGAGACGCTGGCCCAGGGCGTGTTGGCAGGATTCCCGGTTGTTGATGTCAAGGTCAATCTTTACGATGGCTCCTATCATCCTGTCGATTCGTCGGAGGCAGCATTCAAGACGGCGGCAGCCCTGGCCATCCGCAAAGGAGTCATGGAGGCAGACCCGATCCTGCTCGAACCGATCGAGACCATCAAGGTCCTGACGCCGGAGTATTATCTAGGTGATGTCATGGGACGGCTCAACAGCAAGCGCGCCCATGTGCTCGGCGTCGATAGCAAAGACCGTGATATGAGTGAAATCCAGGCCTTGATCCCGCTGGCAGAGCTCTATAAGTTCGCAACGGACCTGCGTTCGCTGACACAGGGACGCGGCTCGTATCAGCTGGAATTTGCCCGCTATGAGCCGGTGCCGGAGCGCGCGGCCGCAGACATCATTGCCGAAGCACAGGCACGGTAGGAATATGTGCAAGCCTCAGGGCCTTTCCTTTTGCGGAGAGGCCCTTTTCACTTGCAAACACGGGGTAAAGATGTTAAGCTAATAAGGTAATTGCTGCCGTGTCTGCGGCAAAAAAAACAAAGAAAAGAGATAGTGTATTATGTGGGAAAAAGTTTGCGCTGGAATGTTGGGCGCGATGATGATAACGGGGACGGCGGCCGGTGTTTCGGCTGCTGAGAAGGGCAGTGTGCAGCCGCAGGTGGCCGTGGCACCTGCCGCTGAGAAAGAGCAGGCCGCGCAGCCTGCTGCACAGCCAGCTGCGCAGGAGCCGGTGGCTGATGTGGCAGCAGAAGAGAAGAAGGACGAGCAGAAGAAAGAAGACCAGCTGAAGATCTCGATCAATCTGGCGGCGCGTTCGCTGGCACTGTACCGTGGCGCGGAAAAGGTCCGCCTGTATCCGATTGCACCGGGAACGGCCTCGACGCCGACGCCGACTGGTTATTACAAGGTCAGTGAAAAGGAAGTCAATCCGACCTGGACAGACCCCGAGACTGGCACATCAATCCCGTCGGGCCCTGATTGTCCGCTGGGATATCGCTGGATTGGCGTGCAGGGCAACATCGGCATCCACGGTACGAACAATCCCGGCTCTATTGGCACGTATGCTTCCCATGGCTGCATGCGCATGTTTGAGAAGGACGTCGAGGAGCTTTACAGTCTGATCCATGTCGGCACGCCGATTGAAATCACGTATAACCGTGTAGTCGTCGAGAAGGCGCCGGCTGATGGTACGGTCGTATACTACATTTATCCCGATGAGTATGGCTGGCAGAAGATTACAACCGAAGAAGTGCATAAATGGCTCAGTGGCTATGGTGTTGGCAATTTTGTCAGCGATGAGGAAATTGACAAGAAAATCGTCGAATCGGATGGCAATCCGACGTATATTGGCAAGGTTTATCCGCTCTATGTCAATGGCAAGCGGTTGAAGAACAATGCCGTTGAGCAGGATGGTGTACTGTATTTGCCGGCAATCGATCTGGCGGATGCTGTCAAGGTCAACCTGGGCTGGATTCCAGAGGCGCAGACGCTCATGAGTACCTATGGCAAGGCACTTGGCGTGGATAAGCGCGATGTGCTTTATTGTACGGATAAAGATGTACGGACGTTGTTCCATTTGACGGGTGGCATGGACAAGGAGAAACGCTATTCGCTGCAGACCGTTGCTGCTGAAGTCCGTACGGAAAAAGAGCCTGCGGCTCAAAGCCAGAAGGTTGCGGGTGACACAAAAGCAGTGCCTGTGCAAGAAAAGGCAGAGACTAAGCCGGTGCTGACCGATGGCAGTGCCAGCAAGAAATCGTTGACGGAAATCTACCAGGAGGCTACGAAGTAAGCACCAGGTTCCTGGAAAATGATCGGTTGGTACATTTTTAATTGAACAATATGAGGAGGAATCCTGTTGAGCCAGCGTTTTGTGATTTTAGATGGCAGCAGTCTTATGTATCGTGCGTTTTATGCGCTGCCACCGCTAACAGATTCCCAAGGTGAGCCGACCAATGCGATCTTTGGCTTCTCGAATATGCTGACCAAGCTATTGAGTGAGCTGGAGCCCGACGCACTGGTCATCGCCTTTGACAAGGGGAAAAAGACGTTCCGCACGGAACGTTACGCTGCGTACAAGGGAACGCGTGATAAGACGCCGGAAGAGCTCCTCGCCCAAATCCCGCTGCTGCATGAATTTGCAGCAGCTTTTGGCATTTCATTCATCGAAAAGGAGCGCTATGAGGCCGATGATATCATCGGTACGCTGGCAACGAAAGCAGCTGCGGCTGGTCATGATGTCATGGTGGTGACGGGCGATAAGGATGCTTTGCAGCTTGTGCGGCCGAATCTGCGCGTCATGCTGACCAAAAAGGGAATATCAGAACTCAAGGCCTACGATGAGGCAGTCTTTACGGAGGAATACGGCTTTGAGCCGCTGCGCATGATTGACCTCAAAGGGCTTATGGGCGACACGTCCGATAATATCCCTGGCGTGCCCGGGGTCGGGCCGAAGACGGCAACCAAGCTGCTTATCGAGTATGGCACGCTGGAAAATGTTTTTGCACATATTGCGGATATTTCGGGTAAGAAACTAAAGGAGCGCCTGACGGAGAACCGCGAGCAGGCCATTTTGTCGAAGGAACTGGCTACCATCGAATTGCAGGTGCCAGAGCTGGAATTGCAGATGGACAGCTATGCCATTACGCCGGATCATGCGCGGATGAAACAATTCTGCGACCGTTATGAGCTCAAGGCAGTTTGGAAGAATTTCACGAAAATCTATGGAGCCGAGGGCGATGGCTTGTTTGCAGGGATGGATATTCCCGAGACTGTTACGCTTGATTTGACCTATGACCGTTGGGAGAAAGAGCAGGCCGAAACTATGCTGGCGCAGGCGGAATCTTTGGCGGTCAGTGGTATCTTTACTGGCAAGGCGCCGTTTGAGCAGCTCGAAGGACTGGCCGTGGTGACAGCACCTGTCGGCAAAGCTGGTTTTGTGGCAGCGGACACGCCGGCATTTTCGCTGGTCTTAGCCGCGATGGAGCAAAAGCCTGCTACGGTATTTGAACTCAAGCGCTACTATCATGCCGGTCTCAAGGCGGGAAACAAATATTTTGATGTGAAGCTGGCGGCTTATTTGCTGCAGCCGGAACTGGCAAGATATGAGCTGGCCAATCTTTCCCATCAGTATTTTCCGGAGCAGTCTGTTCCCGAGCGATTTACTGATGAAACCGAGCAGGCGGTCTGGAATGCCAGGATACTTGGCATGTTGCAGGATAAACTCATGGCTGAGCTTACGTCGCTTGGCATGAAGGACCTGTATGAAACGGTGGAATTGCCGCTGGTGGAAGTGCTGGCGGCTATGGAGCAGAATGGTGTCTATGTGAATCGTGCGCATCTCGAGCGCAAAGCCGCAGAGGTCGGCAGCAAGATCGCAGAAATCCAGCAGGACATCTATGCGCTGGCCGGGATGGAGTTCAACATCAATTCGCCCAAACAGCTGGGCGAAGTATTGTTCGAGCGCCTGGGGCTGCCGCCCACCAAGAAAACGAAGACGGGCTACTCGACGAATGCTGAGGTGTTAGAGTCGCTGCGGTTCCAGCATCCCATCGTCGAGCAGATCCTGGCTTACCGCATGTGGACAAAATTGAAATCGACCTATCTGGACGGTATCGGCGAGCTTATCCATCCCGAGTCGGGCCGCGTCCATACGAGCTTCAACCAGACGGTCACGGCGACGGGACGCCTGTCGAGCTCGGATCCGAACCTGCAGAATATCCCGGTACGCACCGAGGAGGGCAAGACAATCCGCGCCTTGTTTGAACCGGGCGCAGGCTATGACTGCCTGCTGTCGGCGGATTATTCGCAGATCGAGCTGCGCCTGCTCGCGCATATGTCCAAAGATGCCAGCTTCATCGATGCGTTCTGCCAGAATCAGGACATCCATGCGCGCACGGCAGCTGAAGTCTTTGATGTGCCGTTTACTGAGGTCACACCGGACTTGCGCCGTAAGGCCAAGGCCGTAAACTTTGGGATTGTCTACGGTATCAGCGACTATGGCCTGTCGCGTGATCTTCATATCCCGAAGAAAGAGGCGGCTGAGTATATCAAGAACTATTTCGCGCGTTATCCGGGGGTCAAGAAATTCCTCGATGATACGGTAGCTGAGGCCCATGAAACGGGCGGGGTCAAGACGCTTTATGGCCGCCGCCGCGAGTTGCCGGCCATAAAGAGCCGCAATTTCATGCAGCGTTCGTTGGCTGAACGCATGGCGATGAACACGCCAATCCAGGGAACGGCGGCCGATATCATCAAGCTCGCGATGATAGATGCCTATAAACGCCTGCAGGCCGCCGGTGTCAAGAGCCGCATGCTGCTGCAGGTACACGATGAGCTTGTGCTGGAGACGACACAGGAAGAACTTGAGCAGGTCAGTGCAATCCTCAAGGAATCAATGGAGCACGTCGCCGATCTTTCCGTGCCGCTCGTCATTGATATCCATAGCGGTAAAGATTGGGCGGAGGCGAAATGACATGCCAGAAATGCCTGAGGTAGAGATCATCCGCCGTTATCTGGATAAGCAGCTGACCGGTCAGCGCATCATGGGCGTGGACCTCCTGCTGCCGCGCCAGATCAAATGGCCGGAGCCGGAAGGGTACCGGGCGATGGCGATTGGCCGCACGATCGCCGGTATGAACCGCCGCGGCAAATATCTGCTCATGGCGCTGGATAACGGCAGTGAGCTTGTCTTTCATCTGCGCATGACGGGACGGCTCGTCTATGAACCGGACGGCGTGAACCATGACAGCCATGCCCGCCTGCTGTTCCAGCTGGACGGTGGCGGACTGCTGGTCTATGGTGACACGCGCACGCTGGGGACGCTCTATGCGCTATCCCCTGGTGAGCGCTGGCGCATCCATGGCCTTGCGGAAATGGGGCCGGAGCCGCTCACCGGGGATTTTACGCCGGCGTATATCCAGCAGACGGCGAAAGGCCGCCGGACGGCGGTCAAATCGTTCCTGCTCAACCAGAAATACATCGGCGGCATTGGCAACATCTATGCCGATGAGGCCTTGTTCCTGGCCGGGATACATCCGCTGCGGCCTGTTGGCAGCTTGTCGGCGGCAGAGTGCCAACGACTGCATCAGTCGGTCAATACGGCCATCGCAGCAGGTATCCGCGACGGTGGAACGACTTTCCGGGATTATAAGAACGGTGAGGGCAAGCAGGGCAGCCATCAGGAACAGCTGTATGTCTATAACCGTCAAGGACAGCCATGCCGCCGGTGTGGCACAGAGATCGAGAAGATGACCGTTGGCGGGCGGGGGACGCATTTATGCCCGCAATGCCAGCGGCCATAAGGGATAGAAGGAATGGGGAGAACTATGAAGGTAATCGGGCTGACAGGTGGCATTGCCAGCGGCAAAAGCACCGTTTCCCGGTATTTGCGTGAAAAGGGCGCAGCTATTCTCGATGCGGATGCAATCGCCCATGCACTGGCCGAACCAGGGGGCAGTCTCTATCAAGCGTATCGCAGGCATTTCGGGGCGGCGGTGCTGCAGGCTGATGGCCGGCTGGACCGCGCGGCCATCGGGAAGATTGTTTTTGCTCAGCCGGAGGAACGCGCCTGGATCGACCGGTCTGTACATCCGTTGATCCGGGCGGAAATCGAGCGGCAGCTTGCCGAGAAAAAAATACAAGATGTGCCGCTTATCGTGTTGGATGTTCCATTGCTCTTTGAGTCCGGATGGGATAAAATGACAGAAGAAAATTGTCTGGTCGACGTCAGCGAAGCTGTGCAGCTTGCACGGCTGATACAGCGTGATGGCTATGATGAACAGGCGGCGCGCGCGCGCATTGCTGCACAGATGCCGCTGGCGGAAAAGCGGCGGCGCGCCGACCGCCTGATCGATAATAATGGCGACTTGCCGGCGACCCTGCGGCAGGTTGACCTCCTATGGAAGGAGTGGACGCATGACGGATTTTCACAATAGGGTCCGGCAGAGCAGGCAGATGCAGCATCGCCGCATGGTTGCCTGCTTTTGTGTCGCGTTGTTCATATTGGTGATGAGCCTCAGCGCCTACCTCATCCTGCAGTTCGAGCCTGTGCAGCGCAGCTATTTTTATGTGTATCCTTATCATGATACCGTGATGAAATATGCGTCGATGTACCGGGTGGACAGCAATCTGGCGGCAGCGGTCATCAAGAAGGAGAGCAAGTTCAAGCGCGATGTGCATTCACACCGCGGGGCGGTTGGGCTCATGCAGATCATGCCTGATACGGCCAAATGGATATCGACGCAGCTCGGCGATACGGGCTACTCAGAGGAGGGGCTCCATGAGCCGGACCGCAATATCCGTTATGGTACCTGGTATCTGGCCACCCTGCAGAAGGAATTCCATGGCAATGATGTGCTGGCGCTGGCGGCATATAACGCAGGGCGCGGCAACGTGCAGGAATGGATGAAGGAGAACGACTGGTCCTATGATTTTGCGGATATCGAAGCGATTCCGTTCAAGGAGACGCGCGAATACGTCCGTCAGGTCCTGGCTGACCAGAAGAAATACCGGGAGCTCTATCCCGAGTAAACAGCGTGTAGTTTGAGGGAGTTTGGCAGCATGCAGAAGTATCGGATCGTACCGAAACAAGAGAATATGTTCTGGCAGCTGGTTCAGGGAATGTCACTCGATGAGGGGCAGAAGGAACTGATGAAGGCGGCGACCATCCGGCATGTGGAGGTCTGCACGAAGCGGAGTAGCTGGGAGATCGCCCTGACAAGCCAGACGCTTATCCCCGATGCGCTGCTGCAGGAGGCGGCTGCCCAGATACGGCGCAAGTGCCAGCTCGAAAGTGTCGTCTTCTATCAGGATGTCATCAATATCGAGGACGGCATCCAGCAGATCTGGCCCAAGCTCGTGACTGTGGTCTCTGAGGGCAATCCGACGGTGTTCCAGCTGCTCAAGCGCTCCAAGTACAGCGTTGATGGCAGCAAGCTCGTCATCGACGTGCCTGGCGAGCTCGGCGGCGAGATCATGCGCGCCCATTCGGTCACGCAGCTCATGAGCCGTGCCATCAAGCAGCTGCTCGGCTATCGCTGCCCTGTTGAGTGCAATGCCAGCGATGAGGTGCTGCAGAACCTGGAGGTGGACGACAGCTTCAATACGCCCGAATACCTGGCGGCCTGCCAGAAAGAGCGCGTGGCTGAGACGCGGGCGGCAGCCCCGAAGGCCGCGCCGGCGGCGAAACGTGCGCCCAGCCCGGTACCGAAGGCAGCGGACAAGCCGCAGCTGCCCAAGCATCATGATGACTTTGACAAGCCGGTCGTGGTGCAGGGCGCAGGCAATCTGATCTTCGGCCGCGGCGTCATGGGCGAGCGCAAGCTCATCGACGAGCTCGATGGTGAGGCGAAGAATGTCATCCTCGAGGGCTTTATCGGCGAGGGCGCTGGCTCCGGCCTCAAGACCATCGAGTTCAAGACGGGCACGAAGCTGCTCACGTTCTGCCTGGCTGATGAGTCCAACGGCATTGCCTGCAAAAAGTTCTTCAAGCCAAAGCGCGGCAAGAACGGCCCTGAGGAGGACTACGACGAGATCATCGGCCAGCTCAAAGAGGGCATGGAAGTGCGCGTGCGCGGTTCGGTTCGCTTTGATACCTATATGAACGAGTATGTACTGTTCATCGATGCGATGGCCAAGAAGGAGAAGCAGCAGCGCGAGGACACGGCCGAGGTCAAGCGCGTCGAGCTGCATGCCCATACCACGATGAGCGCAATGGATGCTGTCGTTTCGGTCAAGGACCTCATCAAGACGGCAGGGCGCTGGGGATGGCCGGCTATTGCCATCACGGACCACGGCGTCGTGCAGGCCTACCCGGATGCGGCCAAGGCCGCCAAGGATGCCGGCATCAAGGTCATCTATGGCATGGAGGGCTATCTGACCGGTGATGACTATGAGCAGAAGCGGGCCAACCATATCATCTTCCTCGCGAAGAATCCCAATGGCTTGCGCAATCTCTATCAGATGGTTTCGCTGGCGCATGTCAAGTACTATCATCGTCAGCCGCGCCTGCCCAAGAAGATTGTCCAGGAGTACCGCGAGGGCATCCTGATCGGTTCGGCCTGCGAGGCCGGCGAGCTCATCCGCGCCATCGTCGAGGGCCAGTCGGATGAGGAGCTTATCGAGATCGCGAAGTTCTACGATTATCTGGAAATCCAGCCAATCCACAACAACGACTTCTTGAAGCGCAGCGATAAGTTCCCCGACATCACCACGGATCAGGATCTTATCGATATCAACCTCAAGGTAGCAGAGCTGGCGCAGAAGCTCGGCAAGATGCTCGTCGCGACCTGCGATGTGCATTTCCTGAACCCCGAGGACAGCATTTATCGTGCTATCCTGATGAAGGGCAAGGGCTTTGATGATGCTGAACTGCAGCCGCCGCTCTACCTGCGCACGACGGAGGAGATGCTTCAGGAATTCGACTATCTCGGCGAGGAGCTGGCCTATGAGGCTGTCGTCACGAATCCGCGCAAGATCAACGAGATGATCGAGTCCTTCAAGCCGATTCCGGATGATCTCTATTCGCCAATGATCCCGGGTGCTGACGATGAGATCCGCACGATGTCCTATAACCGGGCCAAGGCCATGTATGGCGAGAACCTGCCCGAGATCGTCGAGGCGAGACTGCAGCAGGAGCTGAAGCCGATCATCGGCCATGGCTTCTCGGTTCTGTATCTTATCTCCCAGCGTCTCGTCAAGAAATCCAACGACGACGGCTATCTGGTCGGCTCCCGTGGTTCGGTCGGCTCGTCCTTCATCGCGACGATGACGGGCATCACCGAGGTAAATCCGCTGCCGCCGCATTGGCGCTGCCCGCACTGCCAGTACAGCAAGTTCATTACCGATGGTTCCTATGGTTGCGGCTATGACCTGCCGGACATGACCTGTCCGGTCTGCGGCGAGCCGCTCATCAAGGACGGCCATGATATCCCCTTTGCCGTCTTCCTCGGTTTCGATGGTGATAAGGTCCCGGATATCGATCTGAACTTCTCGGGTACCTATCAGCCAGTCGCACATAAGTATACCGAGGTGCTCTTCGGCAAGGACAACGTCTACCGCGCAGGTTCCATCCAGACTGTTGCCGATAAGACGGCCTTTGGCTATGTCAAGAAGTTCTTCGAGGAAAAGGGCGTCAAGAAGCATATCTCCTATATCGACAGGCTTGCCCATGGCTGCATGGGCGTCAAGTCGACGACGGGCCAGCATCCGGCCGGCATCATGGTTGTGCCGCGCAACATGGATGTGCATTTCTTCACGCCGATCCAGCATCCGGCCAACGATATGAATTGCGGCACGATCACGACCCACTTCGACTATCATTCGATAAGCAGCCGTCTGGTCAAGCTCGATATCCTCGGCCACGATGATCCGACGGTCATCAAGATGCTTGAAGACCTCACCTGCCGTGACCCGAAGACGATACCCTTTGACGATAAGGCCACGATGTCGCTGTTCAATTCGACGGTGGCCTTGGGACTTTCGCCGGAAGAGCTTGGGGCGACTTCGGGTACCTTTGGCATCCCCGAGTTCCGCACGCCGTTCACGCGGCAGATGATTGACGATACGAATCCGGACGTGTTCTCGGATCTCGTGCGCATATCGGGGTTCTCGCATGGTACCGACGTTTGGCTCGGCAATGCCCAGGACCTTATCCGCAGCGGGCAGTGCACCATCAAGAACGCTATCTCGGCGCGTGATGATATCATGATGTATTTGATCCACAACGGCATCGATCCGCTGCTCTCCTTCAAGACGATGGAGAAAGTCCGTAAGGGCAAGGGGATAGCCGATGATGTGGTCGAGATCCTGCGTAAGGGCGGTATCCCCGAATGGTATATCGAGTCATGCCAGAAGATCAAGTATCTGTTCCCGCGCGCCCATGCGACGGCTTACGTCATGATGGCGTACCGCATCGCTTTCTGCAAGGTGCATTACCCGCTGGCCTATTATGCTGCGTATTTCTCAATCCGCGCGGCTGAGTTCGATGCCAATGTCATCGCGCGTGGCAAGGACTATGTCGGCGAGCAGATCCATCAGCTGGAGCTGGCGGCCAAGGAGAAGAAGCTCGATGCCAAGCAGAACGCGACGCTCATCGTCCTCCAGCTGGCCTGGGAGATGTATCTGCGCGGCTATAGCTGCGAGTATGTGGATATCTACGAGTCGGATGCGGAGAAATTCGTCATCCACGAGAAATCGCTGCTGCCACCGATCGCCAGCCTCAGCGGCATGGGCACGAAGGCGGCCCAGAGCATCGTTGAGGCGCGCAAGGATGGCGAGTTCACGAGCATCGAGGACATGCGCCGCCGCACGGGCATCTCGAAGACTAACATCGAGATCCTGCGGGAACATGGCTGCCTTGAGGGCATGGGCGAAAGCGATCAGATCGCGCTGTTCAGTTGAAGCAAAGTAGTTATCTAGGATAAAAGGAAGTCAGAGTACCCCATGGAAAAGAAGTTTGATATCAACGAAGAAGGTTATAGCATCCGCTGCAAGCTGTTCGTGCGTGACAGCGACAAGACCACGCGGACGTTCGAGAATGTCGCCATCATCACGCATGGTTTCGGCAGCCACAAGGACACCGCGGGTACGGCAAATTTCGGTGAGCATCTTGTCGCCAAGTACAAGGGCTATGCGGCCATTGCCTTTGATTGGCCCTGCCACGGCGAGGATGCGCGCAAGAAGCTTTCGGTGACCGAATGCCTGACGTACCTGCGGCTCGTGACGGCTTATGCCCGGCAGGAGCTGCAGGCAAAACATGTCTACAACTATTCGACGAGCTTTGGCGCATATCTGACGTTGCGCTATATCCGTGAGCAGGAGAATCCCTTCACGAAGATAGCGCTGCGCAGCCCGGCTGTCACGATGCTGGACTCGATGTGCAATCATATCAGCGAGGCTGACCGGTCAAAACTTGCCAAGGGCAAGGAGATACAGGTGGGATTTGAGCGCAAGATGAAACTCGACCAGAGCTTTCTCGATGATCTGGCGGCCTTTGATGTCATGGAGCAGGAGTATTTCGATTTTGCCGATGCAATGCGGATCATCCATGGGACCAAGGACGAGATGATTCCGTTTGCAAAGTCCCAGGAGTTTGCCGAGAACAATGTCATCGAGTTCGTGCCTGTCGAAGGGGCGAACCATCCCTTCCAGAACCAGAACCACATGGCGCTGGCTATCAGCCAGATCGTGGATTTTTTCAAGTGCGATAAGGAGGAATGAGCCAAAGCATGGAACGCTTGGGTGAGAAACAGGAGAATAAGGAGAAGGTCTTCAGCCAACCCTTTGCAGAAATCGGGCCGAAGATGCACTTGCTCCTGCATACGGGGCAGCTGCTGATGGAAAATGGTGCGGACTCGGACCGCACGGTCCGCGATATGATGCGCGCGGCAGCATTCATGGGGATTCCGAAAGAGAATATCCATCAGCATGTCATGTACACGACGCTGATGCTCAATGTCAATGATGAGCAGCGTTCTTATACGGAGTTCCGCAAATGCACGAAACATGGCGTCAATATGACGGTGCTGTCAGCAATCAGCAAGCTGACCTGGCGGGCCATGGCGAAAAACTACTCGCTGCAGGATTACGAGCGGCAGCTGGATAATATCCGCAACCTGCCGCGCAATTATCCGGTATGGCTCACGGCCTTGGGGGCCGGGGCAGCCTGCGGCGGTTTCTGCAAGCTCTTTGGCGGCAGCTGGCTTGACTTTGTGCTGACGGCGGTCTGTGCACTGCTGGGCTTTTTGATCCGCCGCTGCTGCGTGGGCTATGGGTTCAACACCTATGCGGCTATCGCCATCACTTCCTTTGCGACGACGATGCTGGCCTGGGCGACGCAGTTCCTGACGGGGGGACTCAACTGGTATCCGCTCATAGCCTGCACGCTGTTCTTGGTGCCAGGCATCCCGCTGATCAATGCGGTGGATGATCTGCTCAACAACTTCATCGTATCGGGTATGACAAGGGCCATGCATACGCTGCTCGTCGTCGGCAGCATGACGTTCGGTATCGTGACGGCTATCCGCCTGGGCGGCGTCACTGACTTCACGAGCGTGAGCCTGACGCCGGATACGTTCTATCTCTCGCAGGCGATTGCCGCTGCCGTTGCATCGATGGGCTTTTCCATCATCTTCAATATCCCGAAGCGTTTGCTGCCGGTGGTGGCAGTGGGCGGCATCATCACGGTGCTGCTGCGCAATATCACGGTATTGGAGCTCGGCTGGTCCCAGGCGGCAGGTTCCTTCTTCGGCGCGGCTGTTGTCGGTATCATCGCGCTCCGGGCCATCCATTGGTTCCATACACCGAATATCATCATGACCATCCCTTCGGCTATCCCGATGATTCCAGGTGTATTGCTGTACCGGCTGCTCTTTGCCCTGCTCAATATCGAGTCCATCAATTCGGAGGCCTTGCTCGCGGGAATCCGCAGCGGGGTGTCGGCCGTCATCATCATCATCGCGATCGCCGTTGGCGTGGCGATCCCAAATATCTTTATCCATCGTTATATCCAGCAGCGCAAGTACAGTGCAGAACAGCGCTTGCTTGCCCAGCGCTACGGCGATATGGACGATTGATGCAGGCCTGAGGTCTGGAAAAGGCGATGCCGCAAGCAGAGAAAAGCTTGCGGCATCGCCTTTTGTTTTCGCGGTTATTGGATATGATGGGCTTTGCCCCAGTCGCTGACCTTCTGGTAAAGGGGGGTGGGGACATGGTATTCCTGGCCGAGGGCGACGATGCGGTTGACAAGACCGTCGAACTCGGAGACGCCTCCGGCCAGGACATCGCGCTGCATCGATGTGCGCAGGCCAGGCTTGAAGGCATCGATCATTTTGAGTCCCGTTGCGACGAGGTCTTTTTCCCATTCGATGCCCATCGCATGACCGAGGGCGACGACCTCGGCGATAAGCCCGGCAAACAGCTCGCGCACCTCGCCCTCGTGCTGGAAGTCGTCGCTTACGGCATCGCAGTAGAGTCCTGCTGCTCCCATCGGCGAGACGAAGGCGAACTTCTGCAGGGCGTCCCGCTGGATATGTGCCGTGAAATGCGCGCGGATGCCAGCCGCGTTCATGATCTGCTCAAGCTCCTGGGCTTGGGGCGTCAGGCGCTGATCCTGTCCCGGGCGGAATCCGAAGAAGACGCGCAGGATCTTTTCGGGCTGCAGGATGACGCCCGGCTCGCCAATCTTGGCAAAGACATACATGCAGCCATCGAGGCAGGTGCAATCCGGCAGCTCGCGCTGCATGACTTCGCCGGTACCAAAGACATTGAGGATCGGGACAATCAAGGTGTTGGGGCCGGCTGTGCGGCGGGCCAGTGCGATGGCATCTGCCAGCCCGTAGTATTTGACGCAGACAAGCATGACGTCAGGTGTTTCTGCGTAGTCATCCATGGTGCAGGCTTTGACCGGCTGGATGACGATATCGCCGCGATGCTCCGTGCGGACCGTCAAGCCATGCTGCTGCATAGCGGCAAGATGCCTGCCGCGCGCGATGAACGTCACATTCTGGCCACTGGCGGCGAGATACGCGCCGAGCGTGCCGCCAGTGCCGCCCGTGCCAACGATTGCAAATTTCATGTGAATCCCTCCTTGGTGCCTATTCTATCATAGGCAGAGATAATAATAAACAAGCAGGATGGCCAGCAGGCCGAGGTTGGCCAGGGTGAACAGCGAAAGGTAGGGGCCGGTCTTATGGAAACGCGTGCCCTGATAGGCCTTGAAGGAGATGACACTGGCCATCGAGGCGATGATGGTACCGAGGCCGCCGATGTTGACGCCGAGTAGCAGCGGGGCCGAAGCTGTCGTATACTGTGCCAGCATGACGGTGGCCGGCACATTGCTGATGACCTGGCTGAGCAATAGGGAGACTAAGAATTCGTGTCCGGTGAGCAGTGCAGCCGGGCCTTCCTGCAAGTAAGGAATGCGGGCCAGGCTGCCGACGCCGATAAAGAGAAAAGTGAAGAGCAAAAGCAGCTTGTAGTCCACTTCGTAAAATAACTTGCGGTCAAGCAAAGCAATGGCAGGTACGACGATAAGCATGAGTGCAAAAAAGGGCATGATGCGCAGGACGTTTAGCAGGCAGAGGACAAAAAGCAAAAGCAGCGGCAGGATGCGGTGCCAGCTGAGACGCTTTCCGGACTGTGCGGCGATATTTACCGGTTTGTCCTGCAGGAAGCAGGTGGCAAGGTAGATGATGCCGCCGCTGATAAGCACGACGGGAAATGTGATGCTGAGGAAATCGGCCAGGGATAATTCATAATAAGAGTAGATGAAAAGATTCTGCGGATTGCCGATCGGCGTCAGCATGCTGCCCATGTTAGCGGCAATCGTCTGCCAGATGACGACAGGCATCAGCAGGCGGATGGCGCGGACTTCGGTCAAGGCGAGTATAGCCAGCGGTACGAAGATGATGAGCGCGACATCGTTGGTAATCAGCATGGAGCTGAAAAAACAGCTGAAGATGAAAAAGCGGCCGAGCGTGCGGCTGGATGTCTCGCCCTGGAAGAGATGCTGATAAAGTGCAGCAAACAGGCCGCTTTGCCTAAGACCCGCGACGATGCTCATGAGGCAGAACAGTAGCCCGAGCAGCGGCAGGTTGATGCTTCCAAGCAGTGCAGCTGGTGAGAAGGGGACAAAGCAGCTGGCGGCAAGCGCAAAAACGAGTGCGGCGGCAAGATCTGGATTGTGACGCAAGTATTGACGGCAGGATGTAACGGACATGGTAAACGATTCTCCTTTAAAAATAACGATAGACCTATTTTAATATAGAATCGTGTGAAGACCAAGGAAAATCTGCCTGCTTTCCAAGAAGGTTTGCAACCAGCCGGTGATTGACGGTAAAATAAAAGCGATAGGTCAAAAAGAGAAGGAGAAGTTTACGATGCAGACGGTAAGTAATGTTTTGAAGCTGATGCATATGGCGCTGGTTCCCGTGCTTGAGCGGGCGGAGGTTGTTGTCGATGCGACGGCTGGCAATGGACATGATACGTTGTTTTTAGCTGAGCATACAAAAGAGACGGCTCAGATCTATGCCTTTGATATCCAGCCGCAAGCCATCGCCAATACCAAAGCGCGCACGGCACAATATGCCGCGCGTATCCACTATATCCTGGGAAGTCATGAACAGCTTGACGTGCAGGTTCCCGGGCAGGTCGATGCCGTGCTGTTCAATCTCGGCTATCTGCCAGGGGCTGAACATACGGCGGTGACGCGTCGTGAAAGCACGAAGTGCGCGGTCGATCAGGCCCTGGCCAAGCTCAAGGTAAATGGCATTGCGGTAATCGTAGTCTATCCTGGTCATCCCGAGGGTAAAGCCGAGGCCGATATGCTGGCTGCGTATCTGGCAGCCTTGCCTTGCCGTCAATTCACAGTAGGCTGCTATCGTCTGCTCAATCATCAGCGGAATGCTCCCTATGCCTACTTGGTCGAACGCGTCAAAGCTGGGCCTGTATGACCGTCAGGCCCAGCTTTGACGGAAATTTCTTCTGTCCGGCACTTTTTAATGCAGGGATAAGCAACGGCTAATTTTGCTGCAAGAAAGCAGCATTATACTACTCTTATCGTTCACGCTATAAAAATAATACGAGATAGGAGTAGTAACATGAAATACGAAATCTTATATCCGGAAGCTTTTCCCGTGGTAAAGTGCCAGCTGGAGCAAGGTGAGCGGCTGAAGGCTGAATCAGACGCCATGATAACGATGTCGGCAACTGTCGATGTAGAAGGCAAGATGACTGGCGGCATATTGTCGGGACTCGCGCGGAAATTCCTGTCGGGGGAAAGCTTCTTCTGTCAGGAGCTCATTGCCTCCCGCGGTCCAGGCGAAGTGATGCTCGGACATGCGCTTCCTGGCGGTATCGTGTCTTTGCCGCTTACGGGCTCCTATGGCTGGATTGTCGAGAAAGGCGGCTATATGGCTAGTACCGAAGGCATCGAAGTCGATACGAAGATGCAGAACCTGTCCCATGGCCTTTTTTCGGGACAAGGTTTTTTCGTGCTGAGGATAAAGGGAACAGGTACGCTGTTTGTCAGCAGCTTTGGTGTCATCCATCCCGTGGAGCTGGGCGAAGGTGAGGAAGTGATCATCGATAATGGCAATCTGGTCGCCTGGCCGGATTACATGGATTATACCATCGAAAAAGCATCGAATGGCTGGCTTTCCGGCATCAAGTCCGGCGAGTGCCTGGTGACCCGTTTCCGTGGCCCGGGAACGGTGCTGATACAAACGCGGAATCCCAGCAGTTTTGAAGCGTGGATTCGCTCGATGATACCAACGAACTAAAAAGGGATTCTGCCAGATAGGAAGGAAAAAATCACTGTCCTGTAGAAATGGAAGGTTAATTACCAATCCATGATATAAGGACAGTGATTTTTATGTTGGCGGCAGAGGAAAATTGGAATTGGCTTATCGGGCAAGCCTTGCGGGAGGTAAGGCAAGGCAATGTAGCAGCTGGCCGGTCGTCGGCGGTGGTACGGTTAGCCGACTGGCTGCTTGACCGGTCAATCTCGCAGCGGGCAAGCGACCTGCATCTCGAGCCTCTCGCCACGGGCATGCGGCTGCGCTACCGCATCGATGGGATTCTGCAGCAGGCAGCCGAGCAGATACCTCTGGAGCTTACTGCGCCGCTGCTATCGCGGCTGAAAGTCATGGCGGGGATGGATATTGCCCAGCACCAGCGGCCTCAGGATGGACATATCCGCTATGACGATGGCAGGGGGGCGGGGCTGGACATCCGCGTATCGGTCATGCCGGTGCTGCATGGCGAGATGATGGTGCTTCGCTTCATGGATTTGGACGAGCAGCTTCTGCGTGTGGCCGAGCTCGGTTTTTCCCTGGCCAATCAGCAGAAATTCGAGCAGCTGATCCATCGTCCCGCAGGCCTGCTCGTCATCGCGGGGCCGATGGGAGCAGGTAAGACGACGACGCTTTATGCCGCCCTCAGCGAGCTCAACCAGCCGGAGTGCAGCCTGCTTACGCTGGAAGATCCCGTCGAACGGGAGCTTCCAGGTGTCAATCAAGTGCAGATCAATCCGAAGGCAGGGCTGGACTATGTGACGGGACTGAAGGCGGCCTTGCGGCAGGATACCCAGGTGGTGCTGCTGTCAGAGATCCGCGATGCGGAGGCGGCGGAGATGGCTGTGCGCATCGGCCTGACAGGTCATCAGGTCATGACGACACTGCATACGGAAACGGCAGCGGCCGTGATCTTCCGCTTGCTGGAGATGGGGATTGCGCCCTATCTCCTGGCAGCAACGCTGTCGGGCATTGTCGCCCAGCGCCTGGTGCGCAGGATATGTCCGCACTGCCGGGAAGAATACCAGCCGGAGCCTGAGGCACCAGAGACGCTGCTGCTGGGGAAGAGGTATCGGCGCGGGGAGACCCTATGGCGCGGCCGTGGCTGCGCGGCGTGTGGCGGTACGGGCTACCGCGGGCGGCTGGCACTGCACGAGATCCTGCTGATCGATAGTGCAGTCCGTCAGGCCATCCTCCAGACGGGGAGCCGGCAGGAGATAGAAAGGCTGGCCCTGCAGCAGGGGATGCAGACCCTTTGGCAGGATGGTGTTGTCAAGGCAGAGCAGGGACTGACAACGCTGGCTGAGGTCAAACGAGTGCTTTATGGTTGATGGGGGAAGAAATATGCGCATTGTCATCACAGATTCTTATGAACAGATGGGAATGGAGGCCGCCAATATCGTGGCCGGCCAGATCTATCTGAAGCCCGATAGTGTCCTAGGGCTGGCTACCGGCAGCACGCCTGTGTCGATGTACGAGCGCCTTGTGGCTGTGCATAAGACCGTAGGCTTGGATTTCTCGGAGGTGACAACCTTCAATCTTGACGAATACATCGGTATGAGCCCGGACAATCCGCAGAGCTATCATTACTTCATGCAGGAATATTTCTTCCGGCATATCAATATCCGGCCGGAGAATGTCCATATCCCCGATGGCATGGCCAAGGATATGCTGGCAGAAGGCGAACGCTACGAGAAGCTCATTGCAGCGAAGGGCGGCATTGACTTGCAGGTGCTCGGCATCGGTCAGAATGCTCATATCGGCTTCAACGAGCCAGACCTGAAATTTGCGGCGACCACACATAAGGTGGAGCTCGACGAGGAAACCATCCAGGCCAATTCGCGTTTTTTCCAGGATGCTAGTGAAGTCCCGCGCTATGCCATCAGCATGGGGATAAAGACCATCATGATGGCTGAACACGTCATCCTGCTGGCAAATGGCCGCAACAAGGCCAAAGCCGTATACAAAGCAGTTTGCGGTGATGTGACGCCGGAGGCCCCTGCCTCGATCCTGCAGCTGCATCGCGATGTTGCTGTCATCGTAGACAAAGAAGCCGCAGCCCTGCTGCCGGAGCAGATCCGCGGCGTGACCATCACGCGCAAAGGCTAGTCGTTTTTGCCGATTGCGTCATGGGGGCGTTATACCACAATAATGAAGTTGTCAATAATAGTTGACACATTTTTTACAAAAAATTCTTTTAGGTCCGTTGTAATATGAATCTTGTTCTTGTCGCACCGAAATCTGATTATACGAGCCCCATCACGCAGGCGAAATACACGAGCATTGTCATGGCCCTTATCGTCATGCTGATACTCTGCGTCGTGCACATCGGCATTTTCAACCGCCGGGTGGGCAACCCCATCGGGTATTTGATGGAGGAAGCCGGGCAGATTGTCGATGGCAATTTGACCGGTCATGTCAAGGCCGCAGCCAATGACGAAATGGGTGTTTTAGGCGGCTCGCTCAACCATATGATTGAGAATCTGCGCAAGGTCATCAGTCATGTAACCGATATGTCCCAGCAGGTGGCTGCTGCCAGTGAACAGCTTACGGCAAGTGCTGACCAGTCGGCACAGGCTTCGCATATGGTCGCAGATAGTGTTGTTACTATTGCCGAGGGTGCCAGTGAGCAGGCGATAGAAGCTGGCAGAGATGTCTGGGCAGTCTCTTTCTTACGCTATGGGTTTCTGTTTGCATTATGGCGATTGCTAAACCACCGATTCTCTGTGGCGGCATTATCTGTATTGCCTATCTGTTCACTGTGGTGGGGGGGCTGCGGAGGCGATTTCGGTCATCCTTTGTGTAGAGCCGATTGCTGCCATGTTCAACGGGGTCTGCAATGAAAGTGCCAATATCACGACTACCTTTATTTTGGCCAAAGAGAATCATATGCTGGAGAAAGAGAAATACTTTGCTTGAGGACGTGAAAAATTTTCAGCGGTGCGGGTTTGGTCATGGAAGAATACAGTTTTGAGCAGCACCGATGAATTTGTAAATCGCCGAATTCTTGTCCAGAGCTGATTGCTGACGATAATAGATGCCCATGGGGGCGTGGGGGGATTCTTGCCAGGGCAGGAAGACAAGCTCCTTATGGTGCGGGGCCAAATGGCTGGGAATCAGGGAAAAGCCTGCGCCTGCCAGGGCGAGATTATAGGCTTCACTGGTTGTGGCACAGAGGATGTTATCGAGTTCATCGTTGACCGGTACGATATGATGACCGCGGGAAAAGACATGTTTCAACAAATAAGGTGGAATATCAATGATCTGGCGATAGGGCCAGAAATCCGCAGAGGAGACGCTTTTTTGGCGTCTCTTTTTGCATTTCTGCGCTAAAGGATGCTGCTTGTTCATCACACAGATGAAGGCATCATCGCAGAGTTTTTGAAAGACAATCGCATCATCCTGGAATTTGGCATCTTTCATGCCGATGACCAGATTCAGCTGGTTGGTGGCTAGGCGGTGCAGGTTGGCGTCGGTCTGGTCAAGCGTGAGTTCGGGCACGATATTGGTATTTTCTGCCAGAACGGGGGTGAGAATCTTGCTGATCAGGCAGTTGGCATGAGAATCGGCATAGCCAATGCGCAGAACCGTGCGCTTTTGCTGATGGAAGGTGGAAATCCACTCCAGCGAATGATAGTAGAGCGACAGCATCTGCTGGGCATCATCCAAGAATTGAAAGCCCACCGGCGTCAGGCTGACGGAACGCGTAGTCCGGTTGAAGAGTTTGGCATTGAGTTCCGTTTCCAGACTTTGGATCTGGCGGGATACCGCCGGCTGTGAAAGAGAAAGCTGTTCTGCTGTTTTGGCATAATTCAGCGTCTTGGCTAACGTTGCAAAGCATTCTAACTGCTGCATATTCATAAGCATCACCTCGTGGGTTCCATGATACCATAATTAATACGCTTTGTGCATAAATGATGAGACAATTGCATTTCACAAAACGATTTCTGCCTGTTATGATGTTCCTGTAAGCGCAAAGCCATAATAGTTTAAGAAAGGATGATGTATCATGGCGCTTACAAATCTGGCAGGATGGAAGCCTACCGCGATTTTTATGCCGCCGACCCGCAGTGCTGGGCAGCGCAGTGTTTTATCGGTAAGGAGCGTTAATTAAGTATGCATTTTTCGAGTGGTATCAATCGTCCTCCTTATGAAAGCACTACCCCTATGGCAACAATGAAAAAGCCGGCCATTATGTACAGGCCGGCGATGGAAGTTTTTTTTGCAGGTTGACCGGTCAAATTTGACAGGCAGCAAGAAAGTAGCGTATAACAGGCACTGATTGAAAAAGGAGTTATTGACCATGAATAACAGCGAGGAAAAACAATTACTGATTGCGTTTGAAACGATGATCAATACAGCGGATGAAGCTTTGGCGGAAAAACTGATCGCTCCAGATGCCATCTTTTACGCACCGACACAGCCAGAGCCGTTGGTGGGACCTAAAGGGTATCTGGCGATTGTGCACATGATGCGGTCGGCGTTTTCTGATGTATCATGGCATATGGAGGACTGCGTGACCGAACCGGGGAAAATCGCTGTGTGCTGGACCTGTACGGGAACGCATGATGGTAATTTTATGGGGCAGGCGGCTACGGGCAAGAAGTTTAAGGTTCGCTGCATGAACTTTTATCAAATAAAAAACAGCCAGTTCGTTTCGGATACTGGCTGTCCGGATATTTTCGGTATCCTTATGCAGACAGGGTTGTTGCCTGTTTGAGATTCTATGGTATGTTCCGGGAGGGGATACCACTTTTGCGTGATTGCCGATAAATATATTCTCTATACGAAAAATTTCCCCAAAGAGCAAGATATACGCCTATTGCCTATTTACATGTCTCTGTTTATTTGAGGAGGTTCGTTATCCTTATGGGCGTCATTTGTCACCAGCGGCCGCTGCTTTGCGGAACTTTCGGGAAAATTTTACAGGGAAAAACAGGTAATAGAGCGAATAGCAATATTGTTAGAAAATTATCCGTGAGGAAGGAATGATTTTATGAACAGAACGATTCGTGTTTTCCTGTGCTGGGCAGCGCTGATGCTATTGACCGCCGGAACGGTTTTTGCAGGGCATTTGGACGATATTGCCGCCAGGGGGACTATTCGCATCGGGACAACAGGTGATTACGTTCCAATGTCTTATCTAAATCCTAAGACAGGCGTCTACGAAGGCATTGATGCGGAACTTTCGCAGCTGATTGCTGACTCTTTGGGCGTGAAAATCGAGTATGTGCCCACGAGCTGGCCAACGCTTACCGCAGATACGCTGGCTGGGAAATTTGATATCGCCCTGTGTGGTATTTCCCGAAATTATGCACGAGCCAAGACCATGGCCATGTCGGATGCCTATGGCGAAGGTGCTTTTGGTAAAACCATTCTGTGCCGGAAAAGCGATGCCAAGAAATATCAAAGCCTTGCCGACATTGACAAGCCGGAGGTGCGTGTCATGATCAATCCTGGCGGCACCAATGAAAAATTTGCCCATGCAAATCTTAAAAAGGCCAAACTGATCGTTCATCAGGATAATGCTGACATTCCCCAGCAGGTGGCAGAGGGCAATGCCGACATCATGATAACGGAAACGGTGGAGGCTGCTCGTTATATCGAACGGAATGACAAATTGGCTGCGCCACTGATGAAAGCCCCCTTCACCCGTCATTCCTGCGGTATACTCATGCAAAAAGGCGACCAGGAGTTTTTGAACTATATCAACTTTGTCTTGGCAGAACTGAAAATGGATGGAACCTTAGCAAAGTTGGAGCAGAAATATCTGTATCGGTAATTAGGGGAAAACTATGCAGGCTATATGGATTTTTTAGGGGTTAAGGCAGGTAAAAGCTGCTACTATAGCGAATATAACCAATGGTATTTTTACAAACAGAAAGAGGCGTGCGATTGTGAAATCATTCAAGAAAAAACTACTGGCTGGTGCATTATCCGCTATGGTATGCTGCAGTTTTGCTTACGAGGCAGAGGCGGCAAGCCCGGAAGCGGTTCGTACGATTGGTGTGAGCCGTGATGTAGATTACTTGGTATTCGTCAACAAAACGCATAAGCTGCCGGACGATTATGAGGCAAAACTGCCGCTGATTACGGTGAAGAATGCGTTTGGAAAGGAATTCCAGATTGAGCCGGAAACCTATCAGCATTTTGAGCAGCTGCGCCAAGCCCTGAAGAAAAAGGGGATTCAGATTGAGCTGGATTCTGTCTATCGGAGTGTAGCCCGTCAAAAGGAAATCGTGGCCGAATTTACCCAAAAGTATGGGGCCGACTATGTGAAGCAGTATGTAGCGGTTCCGGGGTATTCCGAGCATCATACGGGCTTGGCTGTCGATATCTGCCTGGTCGTGGACGGAAAGGTTATTGATGATAATGACGAAATGATAGCGCAGAAGGAAATTTTTGCGCAGATACACCCACTGTTGGCCGAATATGGCTTTATCCTGCGTTATCCGCAGGGAAAGGAAAGTATCACAGGCTACAGTTATGAGCCTTGGCATTTCCGCTATGTTGGCAAGGAAACTGCAAAGAAAATCAGTGATGCAGGTTTGGTACTAGAAGAATATTTAAGATAAAATAGACATATTGCGGGGAACTGTCTAAGCCTAGAGATTCGTCACGGAAAAAGCGTGGCGAATTTTTTTGCGATTTATATTGACATTGTGTCATTTTGGCCGTATAATGCAATCAAGATAAGTTACACGATGTCATTTTAAAGAAAGTAAATTGCAGGAGGCTGTTTATGCCAAAGGTTTCGGAAGAAGTATTGCTCGCGCGGCGCGAAGAGATTATTGATGCATGTGCCAAGCTCTATGAGACGATGAATTTCAAGGATATTACGCTCAAAGAGATTGGCAAGGTAACGACCTTTAACCGCACGGCTATTTATAACTATTTCAATACCAAGGAGGAAATCTTTCTCGCGCTGATGCAGCGGGAGTATGATTTGTGGGTGGCTGACCTGGAGCAGCTTGTGTCTGCGCACGATTCGTTAAGCCATGATGAACTGGCGAAGGCCTTGTCTCGTTCTTTGGAAAAGCGGTCACGGCTGTTGAAGCTTCTTTCCATGAATCATTTCGATATGGAAGGGAACAGCCGCTATGAGAATCTGGTGGAGTTCAAGCGTTCCTATGGCAAGTCCATGCAAGCGGTGCGTCATTGTCTGGACAAGTTTTGTCCGGAAATGGATGAAGAGAATAAGCAGAGCTTTATCTATGCGTATTTTCCCTTTATCTATGGGATTTACCCCTATGCCGTGGTTACGGAGGAGCAGAAAAAAGCGATGGCCGAAGCGGGCATTGATTATAAGTATTTGTCCATCTATGAGATTTCCTATAATTGCCTGCGGAAGCTGTTAGGCGTGGATTGAGGAGGGATACCTTGAAACGGCGTGATTTTCTAAAAGCTGGTATCGGCGGGGCTTTTGCCCTTTGGGGGCTCGGTGATATTATGCAGGAAAAGACGGTCATATCCGGATAAATTTGGCTTTGTGGCAGCCCTGCTGTTTCCGAGCAGCGAGGGCTGCATTGCAGAGATAAGCTATGCGATGGATAAGCTGGGGGCTTTGGGCGTGAAAGTTCCGAGCAATGCTGGGGGCATTTATCTGGGGGATGCACGTTGGGAAGCGATTTGGCTGGCAAAAGTATATTGCCAAAATTCGCAAGAATCAATATTTTCATGATAATGTGTATGTGTAAGGAGAGATGACGATGAAGGTTTTAGTTATTCATGGCAGTATGAGAAAAAATGGCAACACGGGAATCCCTGGGCGGCGTGCCGGATAAGAAATTCATGGCCAATATCCTTTCGGATTTTGCTATGTATGTGGGTTGTTTCAAGGAATTCAATCAGGTGGGCGTGCGCAATGCAGGTGCTGTTATCGGCACTTCGGCTTTGGCACCCGGTGCCATTCGTGAATCGGCAGCTATGCAGGAAGCCTATGAAACGGGCAAGAATTTGTAAGGGGGAAGAAATATGTTTATCATCAATCAGGTGTTAAAGGCAGACAAGATCCCGGCAGGCAAGGGCGAGGAGCTCTTCAAGCAGCATATTGCCTGGTTTACCAAGCATTTTGAGCAGGGCGATTTTCTGCTGGTGGGGCCATATACCGACAAGGAAATGGCCGGGATTATGATTACCGGCGCAGAAACCCGCGAAGCCGTGGAAGAAATCCTGCGGGACGATGTGTATTACGCGGGCGGTATGGCCGATTATGAAGTGCGTCCCTTTAAGGCTGCGATGATTGCACCATCCATGGCTGATTATGCAGGCAAATAAGCAGCGGCATTGAGGAAAGGAAATCCTTATGAACAGACGGGAATTTATACAGCTTGCCGGCACAGGTGCCATGACCTTGCTTCTTTCCGGCTGTGGTCTGGGCGCTCTGACTGGCGAAAAGAGCAGTAAGGAAGCAAAAGAATTTGTACCGGGAAGTGTTTCGGGAGGAAAGAACATGAAGATTGTGGTGATTACCAGCAGCCCCCATCCGCAAAATGAGTCCACCTCGATTTATCTGGCAGACAGGTTCACCGAAGGGGCGAAAAGCGCCGGTCATGAAGTCTTTACCTTTGATGCGGCGCATGAGGAAACGCATCCTTGTCAGGGGTGCGACAAATGCGGCATGGATGGTCCCTGCGTGTTCAAGGATGCCATCGAAAATACGCTGATGCCCAAGATGCTGGCCGCTGACCTTATCGTGCTGACCACACCGCTATACTACTTTGGCATGTCGGCCCAGTTAAAGATAATCGTAGATAGGTTCTATTCCCGTACGGGGAAACTGCATGGCAAGAAATCCATTATGATGGCTACGGCCTATAACAGTGCCGATTGGACGATGGAAGCACTGGCCAATCATTATGAAACGTTGGTGCGCTACATGGAATGGCAGGATGTCGGGCAGGTTTGGGCGACAGGCTGCGGTGCCCGCAGTCTGGTCGAAAAGTCGTCCTTTGCCGATATGGCGTATAAAATAGGCGCCAATTTGTAAGAGAAAATACTTGACTTGAAGTTTACTACAAGTGTTAGAGTGAACATAGATGAAATTGGTGATGAAAGGGGATAACATTATGCGAAAACTGTGGATTGCCTGTTTGGGCGTGTTGATGATTCTAGGCTTGGTGGGCTGTGGCACAGAGTCGGGCAAGACGGCAGAAAAGGCGGCATCGGCACCTGCGCAGAGTGCACAGGCAGACAGCAAGGCGCCTGCGGCCAAAGGCAAGATCCTCATAGCGTATTTTTCGGCCACGGGCCATACCCGCACGCTTGCCGAGAATACGGCTAAGGCTCTGAATGCTGATCTCTACGAAATCCGTCCGGAAGTTCCTTATAGCAAAGAGGACTTGAACTATAATGACGAAACTACCCGTGCTACGGTGGAGCAGAAAAACGATAGTGTCCGCCCGAAACTTGCGGATAAGAATGCGCCGATAGCTAATTACGATACCATCGTACTGGCGTATCCTATCTGGTGGGGACAGGCACCGCGCATTCTGGATACCTTTGTGGAAAGCTATGATTTTACAGGTAAGAAGCTGACAGCTATCTGCACCTCCGGTGGCAGCGATATCGGCAGCAGTGCTGACTATCTGCAAAAGCTGACCAAGGGTAAGGCGGAATGGAAGCCGGGCAAGTTGTTCTCGCCGCAGGCTAAAGCAGAAGAAATCAAACGCTGGTTTAATGAGTTGGGCTTATGAACTAGCTCCCATAGCTGTATTGACAATAATACGTTAGCGTATTAATATTAAGTACGTTAACGTATTATTTTATTGCGATAGGAGCATAGGAATGACGATGCGGATTGATGATACGCTGGGCTATCTGATATGCCGAACGGCGCGAAAGGTTCACCGCCATATTGAAAAAATTTTCAGCCCCTATGGATTGACAGTAGAGCAGTGGGTGGCGATGAAGATATTAGCCGAAAAACCGGATGTCAGCCAAAAAGAGTTGGCCATGCAGATGAAAAAAGACCCCAATACGGTCAAGGCAATCGTGGATCGACTAATAAAGAAAGATTATGTAAAAAGAGAGCAAAATCCGGTTGATCGCCGGGCTTTTCTGCTACAGCTGACCGCAGCTGGCCGGTTGCTGGTGGATAAACTGGCTACAGCAGATGAGCAGGAAAATCGGCAGCTAGAGCGGGAATTAGGGGAGGCTGATACAGCCAATATGAAGAAAATGTTAGTACAGATTGAGGAAATGATTCGCGAATGAACAAACTTTGGACACCGGAATTTTTGAGTATGGGAGGCTGTAATTTTCTGGTTTTTATGAGCCAGTATATTATGATTGCAGCTTTGCCAATTTTTATTATGGATGATTTGCAGGGCGGAGAACTGGAAGCTGGCATGGCGATGACCTTTTTCCAGATTGGGACTGTAGTTTGCCGCCCGTTGGCTGGTCGGCTTATCGACAGCGTGAATAAACGTTCGTTGTTGTTTGTGACTACACTTTGTTTTGGACTTGTCATGCTAGGGTTCAATTTTTTTCAAACCCTTACAGGGATTTATAGTCTGCGCCTGCTGCATGGTGTGATTTTTGCGCTGGCGACTACGGCAGCGGCGGCAATGGCTGCTATGGTATTGCCTGTGGCGCGTAAAGGGGAGGGAATTGGCTATTTTGCTTTGACGACGAATCTGGCCATGGTCGTGGGGCCCTTGCTGGGACTGGTTATTATCGGCAGCTGGGGGGCAGAGGCTTTTTTCCTTTTCATGGTGATTCTGGCCGTATTCACATTTTGGGTGGCAAATCATCGGCGCTTGCCGGATCATGTTATCTTACCGGTGAAAAAAACGCGGCGGGGTATCAGTATCCATGACTTTATTGAACGCAAGTCTGTGGTGATGTCGTCTATTGGTGGTCTGGTATTCTTTGCGTATGGCGGCGTGCTGACGTTCATTCCGCTTTATGCGAAATCTTTGGGATTGCAGCAGGAAACTAGTATGTTCTTTGCTGTATTTGCTGCTGTGATTGTGTTGACTCGGCCTGTGGTGGGCAGGATATTTGATGCCAAGGGCCCGGATTATACGATCTATCCTGGCTTCTTGTGTTTTGCATTGGGAATGCTGCTTTTCGGTCAGATTTCAACGATGACGGGACTTTTGCTGTCGGCGGCAGTTCTTGGTTGTGGCTTTGGCGCATTGAGTCCTGCTTTTCAGACATTGGCGATTCAGAGCGCGCCACTATCGCGTAGTGGTGTTGCAACGGCAACGTATTTCTGGTCGCTGGATATCAGTGTCGGGCTTGCGGCTGGCTTGTTAGGATTAGTCGCGGCTGGCTATGGCTATACGTTTATGTACAGTGTAATCTGCACAGGCGTCATTGCGGTGGCCGCTGGGTGTTACTTTGCATGGAATAAGTATCAGCAAAAAATTGGTAATTGTCCGATTGCAGGGGCAAGTAAATGAGTGAAAAAACCTCTTATGGCAAATGTCATAAGAGGTTTTTTCGTGGGAAATCATTTTTGGTGATTCGGGCAGTTCTTGGTCATGATTTCTTCATAATGGGCAATTTTGTAGTCCAGCCGTTTCATGGTGGCCTTTAATTGCTCATACTGCTTCTGCAGGCGGGCGCGCTGTTCGACGAGGATTTCCTTGCGGGCTTCTTCAGTGCCCTCCTTGAAAAACAGATCAACATATTCAATCAGGGCTTCAACCTGCACACCGGCATTGCGCATACATTTGGAAAACTCCACCCAGCCACAGGCGGCATCGTCAAAATCG
The DNA here is from genome assembly GCF_900113715.1 of Pseudoselenomonas ruminantium. Classification (GTDB taxonomy): domain Bacteria; phylum Bacillota; class Negativicutes; order Selenomonadales; family Selenomonadaceae; genus Selenomonas_A; species Selenomonas_A caprae. Next base: position 105,797 of record NZ_FOQK01000006.1, read on the forward strand.
CGGATGCCGTTTTCTTTGCGGGGGACATGGGGAATGAGGCCAATGCGCTCGTAGTAGCGGATGGTATCGGCAGACAAATCGTACTTTTCGCTGACTTCCTTGATGGTCATAAAATCACCTCGTTGTCAAATTTTTATCATATATTGTAAGTTTAGCATTTGGAGTGGACTCGAAGTCAAGCGGAAAATTTTTGTATATGAAGCAAAAGGATACTGTATGGCGTTTTTATCTTCGTGACAGGAAACCGAGTTAACATTGGCGAATATCTGTTATAACGGTAAGCCAATGCCTTTGCCAGCAGCTATTCTCTTATAGACGGACAAGACGAAGAGCTCGCCAATAACCCCAATAATTTACACGATGCCCTGCAAAATGGCACTGCTCTTGACGATGCTGCGGATAAAAAATCCCTCAATAAGTCAGAGATGTGTATAATCTGTGCTTATTGAAGGATTTCTAGTTAGCAGTGATGCCTTCAGATATTGACGTCGAATTCTTCTTGTAGTGCGGCAAGGAATGCTTGGGAAGCCTTGGAAAAAACTTGATTTTTTTTCCAGACGATAGAGGGTTCCGTGAAAATAGCTGGTTCCAGCGGGCGGGTGCAGAGAATGGTGCCATTGGTGTTGATGAGTTCATCAAAAGAGATGGCATAGCCCATGCCTTCCTTGACCATCAAAGTGGCATTGTAGAGCAGTGTATAGGAACCTGCGATATTTAGTTCTGCCAGCGGTTTTTGCAGCCAGGCCAGCAGTTCATCGCCATGGGTGCTGTTCGAAAGCGTCTGGCGGGAGAATAGTAAGGGCTGCTGCCATAAATCCTCGGCTTGGATAGTTTCCTTTTGGGCAAGAGCATCATCCTGACGCAAGACCAGCACCCAGCGGTCACGGACGGGTAAGGGCAGTTCCTGGTATTTAGCCGGGTCGAGCCGTCCATAGACAAAGGCAAAATCAATCAAACCCCGCTCCAGCCGTGTCATGGTGGTGGCACCATCGCCGCTGACAATATGAAAGCGTAGGCCCGGATATTTCTGCCGCAGCTGTTGTGCCACCTTCATGACGAGGCCGAAGTGAATGGACTCGCCAGCGCCAATGCGGATATCGCCGCTGATTTCGTCGTGGCGCAAAAGCTCGCCAGTGGTTTTATCCACCAGTGACAGGATTTCTTCAGCGCGGCGGCGCAGCAGCTGACCGTCTTCTGTCAGCAGTATGCGCCGTGGCTCACGGATAAGCAGCTGCTTTGCAAATTCGTCTTCCAACTCTTTTAATTGGCGGGATAAGGTGGGCTGAGACAGATGCAGTTTTTCTGCTGCCCGCGAAAAACTTTCTTCCTGTGCCACGGTAAGAAAGTATTTAAGTACTCGCAGCTCCATATGGTTCCACTCCTTTGCCTGGTTTTTTCTCTATCTTACTATGAGAAATCTATTACTGTAAAGCATAGATCGAGATTTTATATAAGTATTAGTATTGGATAAGCGAAGAATATATAATAAAGGCAGAGAGGAAGTGGGGATATGAGTTATGAAAACATAAAGAACAAACAAGTGCTGCTGTTTATTCTGGCCACAGGCGTGTTCGGCATTTTGAATACGGAAATGGGCTTTATCGGTATACTGCCCTATATTGCTGAAAATTATCAAGTAACGGTTGTGCAGGCCGGCTGGCTGATTAGTCTCTTTGCGCTGGGCGTGGCCGTGGCGGGGCCGACCATGCCGCTATTGTTGTCACGCTTTGATCGCAAACATCTGATGGTCTTTATCCTGGGACTGTTCACGCTGTGCAATGTGATTGCCGTCTTTGCAGAAAGCTTTTGGGTACTGCTTGCCGTCCGGGTGCTGCCGGCTTTTTTCCATCCGGTTTATTGTTCCATGGCGTTTACGGTGGCGGCGGCTTTGGCTAAACCGGGCGAAGAACCTAAGGCTGTGGCGAAAATCAATGCCGGAGTGGCAGCGGGGATGGTAGCCGGTGTGCCCATCAGCAACTTTTTGGCAGAGCAGTTTTCGCTCGCGGCATCCATGGCCTTTTTCGCATTGGCGACCTTGGTGGTGCTTCTGCTGACTATTTGGCTGGTACCATCCATGCCGGTGCAGACGGCTATGAGTTATGGCAGCCAGTTGGCGGTCTTGCGCAAGCCGATGCTTTGGGTGTCTATTATGGCCGTGATTTTTCTCAACGGTTCGATTTTTGGCGTGTTCAACTATCTGACCGAATATCTGGGTGTTGTCGCTGGCGTAGCTCCGTCTTTGATCAGCATTTTGCTGTTTGCCTATGGAATCTGCAATATTTTGGGCAGTATGCTGGCGGGACATCTGCTAACGGTGCGGCCCTTGCCCGTGGTCAAGATCTTTCCGCTGGTGGTAGCCGTAATCTATATTGCCCTGCTGGGCGGCGGCAGCGCTTGGCCGTTGATGGGGCTTATCGTAGTCATTTGGGGCATTTTGGGCGGGATCAATGCCAATATCAATCAGTATTGGATTGCAAGTGCCGCTCCGGAAGCACCGGACTTTGCCAACGGCCTGTTCCTGACGGCGGCCAATATGGGCTGTGTGCTTGGAATTACGGTCAGCGGTCATTTTATTGATGTTTGGGGCACGCAATATGTGGTACTGGGCGGTCTGCTGTTCTGCCTGCTGGCCGCACTGACGGTCTGGGGCCAATGTTACTGCAAACAGGTGCATACGTCGCTGATGGTTCAGTCTGAGCATTGAAGATGTTGATTGCTATGTCTGGCAAGCATAGTAATATATTTTTTATAAGTATTAGTAATTACAAAACAGAATCGCTATAATGAAATCAAGCAAAAGGATAAACGGTGTAAGTGAAGTGAGGAGAATAGAAATGTTGAAGAAAATAATCAAAAACAAAAAGATGGTCTTGGCCGCGCTGGTGGCAGGCGTGATGTCTTTGGGAATCATGGGAAATGGTGCACAGGCAGCAGATAAAGGAGTGGCAGGGATGAAGTCGGCAGAAGTTAAAAGCGACAGAATGATTAAAGCCGAAAAATTGCAGCTGACGCAGGAATGGGACAAGGTGTTCCCCAAGAGTGACAAGGTGGACCATCGCAAGGTGACTTTTGTCAACCGCTATGGCATCACCTTGGCGGCGGATATGTATGTGCCGAAAAATGCTAAGGGAAAACTTCCTGCCATTGCGGTAAGTGGCCCGTTTGGTGCCGTAAAGGAGCAGTCTTCGGGTCTCTATGCGCAGGAAATGGCTGAACGCGGCTTTTTGACCATTGCCTTTGACCCGTCATTTACCGGGGAAAGCGGCGGTCAGCCTCGTTATGTCGCCTCGCCGGATATCAATACGGAAGATTTTTCGGCAGCCGTGGATTTCCTTTCGGTGCAGGATAATGTAGACGCGGAGCGCATCGGCATTATCGGCATTTGCGGCTGGGGCGGCATGGCACTCAATGCGGCAGCCAGCGATACCCGCATCAAGGCCACGGTGGCTTCGACCATGTATGATATGACCAGAGTTACCGCCAATGGTTACTTTGACTATGAAAAAGACAAGGAAACGCTGCAAAAAGAACGCTATGCTAACCGCGAGGCCCTGAATGCCCAGCGTACGGCGGATTATAAGGCCGGTTATTATAAAAATTCCGGTGGTGTAGTTGACCCGCTGCCAGCTGATGCGCCGCAGTTTGTGAAGGATTATTATGCCTACTATAAGACGGAACGCGGCTATCATCCCCGTTCACTCAACTCCAATGGCGGCTGGAATCAGACTTCGGCTCTTTCATTTATGAATATGCCGATTCTGTCCTATGCCGATGAAATCAAGAATGCCGTTATGGTTTTGCATGGTGAGAAAGCCCATTCCCGTTACTTTGGCGAAGATGCCTTCAAAAAGCTCAAGGGCGATAACAAGGAACTGGTGATTGTTCCCGGTGCGTCTCATGTTGACCTCTACGATAACAAAGCCAAGATTCCCTTTGCGAGAATTGAGGCATTCTTTCAGCAGAACTTAAAATAAAATGCTTGAGTTGGAGTCTGCTTCAAGTGATAAGGTAAAGTCACGATAACATGACATAGAGATGTAAGTGAAGTAAAGGAGAATAGAAATGTTGAAGAAAATTGGCAAAAACAAGAAGATGGTTTTGGCTGCTCTGGTGGCAGGCGTGATGTCCTTTGGCATTATGGGGAGTGATGTGACGATGGCAGCAACGCCGGCTAAAACTTTAGCAACAGCTTCGCAGATGCAGCGTTCATCCATCAGCGAGCTTAACAATGACACCCGCGTATTCAAGATTGACAAGTCAATTGAAGCCAAGAATGTGAAGTTTGAAAACCGCTTTGGTTTTGAAGTGGCTGGTCATCTGTATCTGCCGAAGAATTTTGATGCCAGCAAGCAGTACAAGGCCGTAGTGATTACCGGGCCTTTTGGTGCGGTGAAGGAGCAGTCCTCCGGTCTGTATGCACAGGAATTTGCCAAGCATGGTTATGTGGCTGTAGCCTTTGATCCCTCCACCACCGGTGAGAGCAGTGGCAGCCGTCGCAATATGGGCTCGCCGGAAATCTTTACGGAAGACTATCATGCCGCCGTGGATTTCGTTTCCAATCTGAAATTTGTGAACCCGGATCAGGTCGGTGCCATGGGCATCTGCGGTCTGTCCGGTATGGCTATCACGGCTGCCGGCAGCGACAGCCGTATCAAGGCCGTGGCAACCTCAGCTATGTATGATATGAGTGAAAGCATCAGCGACCATTATAATGGCGCTTACTACACGCCGGAACAGCGGGAGATCGTGAAACAGCATCTGGCTAAGATGCGTAATGAAGAGGCCAGAACGGGCAAGGCCATCCGTGGTGCACATGAATTGGGCGTAGATTCCAAGGGCAATGTGGAAACCTTTGATACCATGTTCCCGGATAAACTGCCTGCTGATGCTAATCCCGTTATTCAGGATTTCTTTGGCTACTATGTAGGTCGTGCATTCCATCCGCGGGCAATCAACTCCAATAAGCTGGCTTGGGATTCGGTGACGCCGTATGGCTTCTTCGATTTCAAACTCATGAGCAACATGGATGAACTGGGCAATACACCGGTCATGCTGATTACTGGCGACAAGGCACATTCCAAGTATTTCTCCGACAATGTCTATGCCGCCATCAAAGGGGAGAAGGAAGAAATCGTCGTTCCCGGTGCTACCCATGTAGACCTTTATGACCAGATGGACAAGATTCCGTTTGACAAGCTGTTTGCCTTCTTTGATAAGAACCTGAAGTAAAAAGCAAGAAATGCCGCCCTGCGAAATCGTGCAAGAATTTGCTGGGCGGCATTTGTATTATATGGCTTGACTTTGAGTATACTCCAAGTGATAGAGTAAAAGAGGATAATGTGTATGGAGGAGAGAATATGAGCAAGAAAGTAGTGATCATTTCCACGAGCCTGAGAAAGAATAGCAATTCTGAGGCATTGGCCAAGGCTTTTGCTGAAGGTGCCAGGGAGGCAGGACACGAGGTGGAGCAGATTACCCTGCGGGATAAGACTATAAATTTCTGCAAAGGCTGTCTGGCCTGCCAAAAGACCATGCAGTGTGTGATAAAAGACGATGCCAATGCGATCACGGCTAAAATCGGTCAGGCAGATGTGGTCGTTCTGGTAACGCCGGTCTATTACTATGGTATGTGCGGCCAGTTAAAGACCTTGCTGGACCGGGCCAACCCGCTGTTCCCCTCGGATTATCGTTTCCGTGAAGTTTATCTGCTGGCTACGGCGGCAGAGGATGAAGCAGATACCGTAGCCGGAACCCGCGTCGGCGTGCAGGGTTGGGTAGACTGCTTTGACAAGGCCGAATTGAAGGAGACGATTTTCTGTGGCGGTGTGACGGACGCAGGTGATATTGCCGGCAATGCCGCACTGGAAAAAGCCCGGCAGGCTGGCAGGAATATTTGAAGTCTGCAAAATAATGCCTTGCAGCTGTATTTGCATAAGGAGAGAGGTCAATGCCAAACCGGAAAATCATAAGTGTGGTCATGCTGTCGGTGATGCTGCTGCTATCCGGCTGTACAGGTGCGCAGGAGACTACTGCGGATACTGGCAGTAAGGCGGGCGAGGCTGTCCCACAGGAAAATAAATCCGTGGCAGAACCAAAGAAGGAGCAGGCGATGAAACTCATCATTGATGATAAAGTTGTCCCCGTTACCTGGGAACAGAATGCTTCTGCGGCGGCATTGCAGAAACTTTTGCCGTTGACTATAAAAATGTCACCTTACGGTGGTTTTGAACAGGTGGGCGATATCGGTCAAAATATTACCAGCGCAGATAAGCAGATAACTACCCAATACGGGGATATTGTCCTCTATGCAGAAAATAAGCTGGTTATCTTTTATGGTTCCAATTCCTGGGCTTATACGCGGCTGGGACATATTGACATGTCAAAACAGGAATTGACTGCTTTATTGAACCGCGATGGCGTAACGGTGCAGCTTGTGACGGAGTGAAGCAGAATTAGGATTGACAAAGATGTTTTTTTGCTCTATTCTAAAAAAAGAATATGAATGGACACCTGTTGCCACCGGGTAATGGGAAAAGCGTCATTTTCTTATCGTTAGGTCTTGGCAGATAAGAAAGTGGCGCTGTTTTTGTAGGAGGGAAATTATGTTTCGGAAGATGCGAAGATTCAAGCAGCAGCTGACAGAGGAAGAATGCAAAGAAGTGCTGAGAGAAGCGAAACGGGGCGTGCTGTCCATGCTGGGTGACGACGGCTATCCCTATGGTATTCCCATGGATCATTGGTACTGCGAGGAGGACGGTATCCTTTATTTCCATAGTGCCAAGGAAGGACACCGGATGGATGCCATAAGGGCCTATGACAAGGTGAGCTATTGTGCTTACGATGAGGGCTGGCAAAAGCCTGGGGAATGGGCGCTCAATATCCGGAGCGTGGTCGTCTTTGGGCGGATGCAGCTGGTGACGGATGAGGAAAAGATTCGCAAAATCTGCAGCTCGCTGGTGCGAAAATTTACCGCTGATGAAGCGTACTTGGAACAGGAATTGAAGCACGCTCTGCCCCGCGTGCAATGTCTGGCGCTGATTCCCGAGCATATGACCGGCAAATTGGTCAATGAATCGTAAATGGAACGTCAAAGATGCATGATATATGGAATCCGTGGCATGGCTGCAAAAAAATCAGTCCCGGCTGCGCCAACTGCTATATGTACACGCTGGATAAGCAACGGGGAAAAGATGGGGCGGACATTTACCGGACGGAGAATTTTAACTACCCCTTGCAGAAAGACCGCCATGGCAGCTATAAAATAAAAAGCGGCGAACTCATCCGGGTATGTATGACTTCGGATTTTTTTCTGGCAGAAGCAGATAAATGGCGGGCAGAAGCCTGGGAAATCATGCGCCAGCGGCCGGATGTCATCTTTTATCTGCTGACCAAGCGCCCGGAACGGGTGGCTGACTGCTTGCCGCAGGATTTTGGCAGCGGCTGGGAGAATATTTGGTTCAATGTTACCTGTGAGAATCAAAAGATGGCTGATATCCGGCTGCCGTTGCTTAAGGAGCTGCCCTTCCGGCATAAAGGCGTGATGTGCGCTCCGCTGGTTGGGGCCGTAAGCCTGAAACCGTATCTGGAGGAAGGTTTTATCGAGCAGGTTATCTGTGGCGGCGAGAATTATGAGGGGGCACGGCCCTGCAGCTATGATTGGGTGCTGGCTTTGCACCAAGAGTGCCGGTCGGCTAATGTATCCTTTTCGTTTATAGAAATCGGTTCGCATTTCATAAAAGATGGCAGGCATTATCGCTTGACCAGCAAGCAGAAACAGGCTGAGCAAGCCTTTCGGGCAGGATTGAATTATGTAGGCAGGCCCATGAACTTTGCTTTATGCTACAGTATTGGCCTGCCGGTTCCACCAGAAGATCGCTATCAACCGGTTTATGATGGACCGCACTGCCATGCCTGCGGCAGCAGGCTGATTTGCAATGGCTGCAGTCATTGCGGCAAATGCAGTGAATCTGTAGAGAAAAGAATATAGCTCGGAAGAAGAAGTCTTGCCTGTGGTAAAACTGGAACAACGGCGTTATAATTGCTTATTTATTCTGAAGCATGTTAGGAGGCGGCAGAAATCCGTATGATAATATATTATTATTCAACGACAGGCAATTCACTTTATGTGGCCAGAGAATTGCAAAAATCTTTGCCAGACGTAGAGTTGCGGTCATTGGTGACTGCTGGGCAGGAAGAAGCACCAGTGGTTGATACTGACTGTGTGGGCTTTGTCTTTCCGATGCACTATTTTGGTCTGCCCTTGCAAGTGGAGGAGTTTTTACAAAAGCTGACGCTGGCAAATTCGCCGTATGTTTTTGCCGTTGCGACCTGCGGTGTGCCCTATTGGGGCACACCATTTATGGATATGGAAAAGATACTGGCGGCTAAGAATTGTCAGGTTCAGGCGAAATGGTATGTACGGCTGGTATCGAACTACATTCCTTATCGGGACATTGCGGCTGACTGGCGAATAGCGATACGGGCATGGCTGGCGGAGAAGAAAATAAGGAAAATAGCCAAAGCTATTGCTGGCAGAGAGCATCATGATACCTGGCAGCTGCTCAAAAAATTCTGCCAGAGCTATCACGATAAATGGCAGGCCCAGCAGCAGTCGATAGATGAAAACTTCCAATGTGACAAGGAGAAATGCACGGCTTGTGGATTATGCGAAAAAATCTGTCCCAGGGATAATATAAAACGCCCCAATGGTCAGCCTGTATGGCAGCATAAATGCGTAGAATGTCTGGGCTGCCTGCATATCTGTCCGGTCAAAGCTATTGACTATGGCGACATAACCAAGGGGCGTAAACGGTACAGGCATAAAGAGGTGAAAGCCGCAGATTTACTGCGTGGCATATCAGCAGCAAAGTGAGTGTATAAAGTTTGCAGTGTTATTCTGCGCAGCCCTGCTCGAGTTTTAGCAGGGCTTGTTTCATTTCCAGGCCCCAGGCGTAACCAGTCAATGAGCCATTGCTGCCGATAACGCGGTGGCAGGGGATGAGGATGGCCAGGGGATTAGCACCTACAGCTTGGCCTGTTGCTTGCAGGGCACGTGGTTTACCGATAGCCTGGGCAATATCTTTGTAGGTAACTGTCTGTCCATAGGGGATTCGGGCAATTTGAGCCCAGACCTGCTTTTGAAAAGGTGTACCGGTAAGTTCATATGGCAGGGAAAAATCTGTACGCTTGCCGGCAAAGTATGCCTGCAACTGGGCATAGGCTTCGTCACTAAGGCAGGTGGGCTGATTTTTTTCGTCCTGTTGGGATACAAGGCTGATGTGGATAAGTGTTTCATTAGCTATGCCTGTTTTCAGCAGGCCGAATGGAGTTTGATAAAAAGCGTAAGTGGTCATAATGTTCTCCCTGCTTTATGATGGATAAGAAAGTTAACAAAACAATACAAAAGTATTATAATGTATGATGGGAAAAAGATAAATATCTGTAATATAGGGGGCCATAGAATGAGGGGATCTATGCGTAAAATGTTTTGTCTGGGTTTGGCGGCTTTATCCATGGGGATAGCAGTGCCGGGAACAATGGCGGCAGAAAAAGCAGCCATCAGCTTGCCACAGAAGATGGCCGGTGGTGAAACCGTAGAGGTTTATTATCGTAAAGGCTTGCCTGTTTCGGCAACGCGTGCCCGTGCCGCCGAATTAAAACAGGAAAAGATGGTTCTTAAAGCAGGTTCGATCCGCCGAGAGGGGTCCAAGCCGCTTACCTGCGATATTTTGTTTGAAAAGGATGTGCCGGTTACTTTGCGTGACGGCACGGTTATCTATACGGATATTTTCCGGCCGGCAGATGAGGCAAAGCATCCGGCCATCATGGCCTGGAGCCCTTACGGCAAGGAAATCGGCGGCCAATGGCTTGACGATGTGCCGGGACGGGCTGGTGTACCGCAGGCGGCAACTTCCGGCCTGGAAAAATTCGAAGCGCCGGACCCGGCCTATTGGGTGGCGCAGGGCTATGTCATCATCAATCCCGACAGCCGTGGGGCATACCATTCGGAGGGCAACTTAAACTATTGGGGCAGTCAGAATTCCCAGGATGGCTATGATACGATCGAGTGGGCAGCCAAGCAGCCTTGGAGTAATGGCAAAATAGGCATGTCGGGCAATTCCTGGCTGACGGTTTCGCAGTGGTTTATCGCAGGCGAGCAGCCGCCGCATTTAGCTGCCATTGCACCATGGGAGGGCTTTGTCGATCATTTCCGCGAAACGGCTAATCGCGGCGGCATTCCGAATCCCGTATTCCCAGAGGGGATTTTTGAAACCTTTGCCAGCCAAAATTATATTGAGGACCAGCCGCGTATGGTGGTGACGCATACCTTGCTCGATGCCTATTGGCAGGATAAGATCGCCAAACTGCAGAATATCCATATTCCGGCCTATGTGGTAGCCAGCTTCACCAATCCGGTGCATACACACGGTACCTTTGCCGGTTTCCGTCAGATTCCCAGTAAGGATAAATGGCTGCGTGTGCACAATACCAATGAGTGGGCTGACTATTATCAGCCGGAACATGTGGAAGATTTGCGCAAGTTCTTCGATCATTATTTAAAAGGCGTAGCCAATGACTGGGAAAAGACGCCGCGGGTGCGGCTATCGGTACTTGACCCTGGGCATAAAGATGTGGAGGACAGAGTCGAGCAGGAATTTCCTTTGGCCAGAACGCAGTATAAGAAATTATATCTGACTGGTCAACAGACTCTTAGCTGGGGAAAAGCGGCCCAGGAACAGGTGGTCAGCTATGATACGCAGGCTGAGCGGCCTGCTGTCGATTTTGTACTGACCTTTGACCAGGATACGGAATTGACGGGCTATATGAACCTGCATACGTATGTAGAGGCAGACGGTGCTGATGATATGGAACTGCAGGTTACGGTGCAAAAACTCGATAAGGATGGCAAGGTTATCGCTGACCCCATGACGCGTATGCCCATCGTTTCCGAGGGTTATCTGCGTGTATCCCAGCGGGCCTTGGATAAGCAAAAATCCACGCCGGCTGAACCGGTCTTAAAACATACCCATGAGGATTTACTGCAAAAAGGCGAGATTGTGCCGGTGGATATTGGCATCTGGCCCATGGGCATGAAATACCATGCCGGCGAAAAACTGCAGCTGACCATAGCGGCCTACCAGCCGCCTAAGGCCGACAGTGTACCGCCGTTTGGTGTGGCAAAGATTGCTGTGCCTGAAAAGGGGTATACTTTTATGCCAGGCGAGAAGCCGGCCATGAAAATCTTGGGCGGCAATCATACCGAAGTCACGCACCCGAATCTTGCGGTCAAGGCACCAGCCACACGCAATAAAGGGAAACACCTTATCCATGTGGGTGGCAAATATGACAGCTATCTGTTAGTGCCAGTCGTGCCAGAAAAGTAAGAAGAAAATACGTTAAAAATCCACGGGAGCATTGCTGCGCACCGTGGATTTTGCGGTGAAGTAAAGCCAGCCAGGGCAGGGCACAGAGATGATTGTGGCTTTGCCGCTGGACAGCAGCAAGACATGTCTGCTTTCAATACCACGGAAATAAAACTTTTACAAAAAGATTGTAAAAAACCAAATGAAAGTTACATAGAGGTCACAAAGGGGCCGTATAATCAAAAGCGTGTTATAGGTAGTCACGATTATGTGTATGATAGGATAAAGGAGAGAGTGAAATGAGCTTACATGGTATCACGAAGGGAACCCCGCTGGAGAAAATGGCAGAAATGATGGCTTTGGGCGAAGCCAAGGGAACGATGATGTATTATACGCTGGCGCGTCTGGCTAAAGAGCAGGGGCTTGACGATGTGGCTGAGCAGTTTATCGAGGCGGCAAATCAGGAGGCTGTTCATGCCGGTTTCTATGCCACAGTAAACGGCATGCTGCCCAAGGATTTCTGGCAGCTCGTGCGCGGCTTGATGAGTGCAGAAACCAGCGGTGAAAAGAAGGTCAAGGCTATGGCCGATAAATTCCGCGAAGCAGGCCTTGTAGAAGCTGCCGATGAAATGGAAATCTTTGCCAAGCAGGAAGGCCATCATGGCGTTGTTTTGGCGAAGATTTTGGAAAAGCATTGCCCGGGCCTCTTAGAAGCTGCCGGCAAGAAAATCTATGTCTGCTCGGTCTGCGGCTATGAGCATGTCGGTGACTTGGAGGCGGAACCGGATGATTTTGCCTGCCCTCTCTGCGGTCAGCCGAAGAAGGTATTTAAGCTGAAGGATTGAGGTGACTTTTGACTGTGACAGATCAGGAAGTAATTCAGGCGTTTCATATTATGTGGGACAATTTCCCCGAGCCGGTGACCATCACCCAGCGGAGCCGGGAAATCTCCACTTCAGCGTAGGCCGGGTGGCTGAGTATCAGGAAATCAAACGCTAAAAAATAGCCTGACAGGGCGCATAGCTTTGTCAGGCTATTTTTTGCAGAGCAGGTAATCTTTGGCTGGTGTCGAAGAATACATTAAGTATTTGTGTATTGGTTGATGGGAGGATTTAACGATGAAGAAAGTGATTGCTATAAATGGCAGCCCGCGGCGCAACGGCAATACGGCAGAACTCTTGCAGCAGGCCTTGCAGGGCGCGCAGGAGGCTGGTGCGGAAACGGAACTCATAAATCTCTACAGCCTGAACTTCAAAGGCTGTATCAGCTGTTTTTACTGCAAACGCAAGGACAAGGAGCATGGCACCTGCGCAATGAAGGACGATTTGACGCCGGTTATCGAACGCATCAAGGAAGCCGATGCCCTCATAATGGGTGTGCCGGTCTACTTTATGAATCTTTCTTCCGGCATGAGCGCCTTTATCGAGCGGCTGTTGTTTTCCAATTACATTTACAGCAACGAAATACCGACGGTATTTCCGAAGTCTCTGCCCAATGCCTTTATCTACACCATGAATATGACTGAGGAGCATGTCAAGCAGTTTGGCATGCGGGAAAAATTTGCCGTTCACGAAGGCTTTGCGAGCAAAATCCTGCGGGCGGAAACCAAGACGCTTTATGCGTACAATACGACCCAGTTTACCGACTATGACAAATATGAGTCTTCGATCTTCGATCCTAAGGCCAAAGCAGCCTATCGTGAGGAGATGTTTCCCCAGCAATGTGCAGCGGCTTATGAATTAGGGAAAAGTTTGCTTGAGCGCTAATTCCTAAATGTGATTTCTTGCAAAGAACATTGTTCATGCCTTTTCTTTGGTGGTTGTGTATAGGAAAGATGGTGTATAAAAAAGTGACAAGGAAGAAGATAATTGCCATAAGAATATAGGTCTTAAGAACAGGAGGTAACGATGATGACCCCAAAAGCATCTTATCTTGAACATGCGGCAGTGACCGTGGCAGATATCGAATGGAGTCTGAATTTTTTTCAGACGGTACTGGGCATGACGGAGACAAGGCGTAAGGAAAAGGATGGCGTTTTACAGCAGGTATGGCTGAAAGGCGGCCTGCAGCTGGTGGCTGCTCCGGAAGATCCAGCAGCAGGACGGGGGCACCACTTAGGCATTGTGGTGCAGGATTTCAAGGCGGCTTTGCAGGAAATGCTGGCCTATGAAGGTGTACGTTCCTTGGAAGGGAAGCCGGAAAAATGGGTGAAGCTTCCCGATGGCCTGGTGTTGGAACTGTTTCAGGAAAAGCCGGGAGCCATTGAGAAAGTGTTGGATATCGAAGTGAAATAATGGGCGTAAAAAAAGCCATCCATAAGCCAGCTGATTAATCGGTGCTTATGGATGGCTTTTGCTTATCGCAATAACGGATTTACTGTTCTACTTCAGCGTCAGCTGCGGTGTATTCCTCCAGGGATTTTTCGCGTACCTGAATGCAGATATAGCTGATGCCTTCATCGGCAGACGCCGAGAATTGACGCCGTGCCGCCGGGGCGATGCGCAGCCAGTCACCGGCAGAAAGTTCTACGGTCTGCCCGTCAATTACAGCGGTGCCTTTGCCGGCCGTGATGAAGTAAATCTCCTCATTTTTCTTGTGGTAGTGTACAAAGGGAACACCGGCTCCGGCAGGCAGGTTGTTGACGCTGATTTCTGCTCCCGTCAGATTCAATTTGTCATGCAGCTCGGTTCTGGCATCGTTTGCCACACTGATTTTGCTGAAATTTGCCATGTTAAATTCCTCCTAAAACATTGTAACAACATCGCTTACAATGAGAGGATAACATTTTAGCGATGTAATGTCAATGGTTACAATGAAGAATTTTATGAAGTTTTTGCAGTGGATGCCATAAAGGCATATCAGCAGGTAAGATTGACATTTTATAAGTGATGTAATATGATAGGCTACAACCTTATATAGTAAGAAATAATGGTTTTAGGAGGTTCCTTCATGCAGTTTTCATTTCGTCTGCCGGTAGCAACGCATATATTGCTTTGTATAGAACGGTTCAAGGATGAGTACAAGACCACATCGACTTTTTTGGCAGGCAGTGTCAATGTCAATCCCGTCATTATTCGCAAGACATTAGGCCAGCTTAAAGCTGCAGGTCTCGTGGAAGTGGCGGCTGGTGTCGGTGGGGCAAAACTTACCAAAAGCCCGAAAGACATCACCTTGTGGGATGTCTTCCAGGCTGTGGAAGAAGACGAAGACTTATTTCATTTTCAGGAGAATCCCAATCCTGCCTGTCCTGTGGGGCGGAATATTCATGGGGTTTTGGGGGAACGGCTTGAAGATGTCAGACAACATATGCTGGCTGATTTCAAGAAGGTCACCCTTGCCGATTTGTTGGAATCTATTGCAGTGAAAGAAGCAGAACAGGAGAAAAATAAATGATTGCCATAGCGGAATTAAAAACAGGTGTTATCTTCGGAGATAATAACACCTGCGAATATGTATATATGCCGGCCAGTGAAATAGGCGTGGAAAATTCCCTGTGCGTTTACGAAAACAATGGGCAGCGGTCTGAAGACCGCCGCTTACCAAGCAGGCCGTAGTGCATGCCTTGAAAGGCGTCACGGTAGTCTGCAAGTTCCGCCAGGCCGCGTCCTGTGCCTACGACAACCTCGACACCGCGTTCCATCAACTGCTTAATAGCCGCTGTCGTCTCGTCAGGAATCTGTTTGGCAGAATAAAGCAAAGTTTCGTCCAAATCGTAGTCTGCGGCACGCCGGAAATGGCAGCTGTAAGCAAGGAGAGCATTACGGGAGAATATATCGCACGCGAAATGAAAAATTAGCATGAAATAAATAATCCCCCATCCGCATGAAAACTTGCAGGATGGGGGATTCATTTTGCTTTGTTGGAGTTAGAGTCATTAATACATTAAAGACTGTCCATCCGTTGGCATATCATAATTGGTCACATTACGTTCAGCAAGTTTGCCCTTTAGTGTATGGCGGGTAAGTGCGGCATGGGCCACATTGTCAAGATGTGTCAGATACAGTCTGGCGTTAGGCGCAGTCTTGGCAACGCAGTGGACATCTTCGGCATCCATGATGAGGCGACCATTTTCTACCGTTTCGGCGGCGCAGCAGTTGAGTGCCACGATTTCCGGCTGCCAGCGTTTCAGCGTGTTGGCTACTGCCGGATACCAGACCGTATCCCCGGCCAGATAAAAGATTTTTTCGGCGGCGCTTTCAAACATCACGCCCATGGCATCACCACAGGGATTTACCGTGCCATGGAGGGCGGGTACCTTGGTCAGCTTTGCCGGACCAAACAGCATGCCAGTTTCGGATAGTACGGTCACATCGCGGAAGCCGGATTTTTGGAATACAGCGGCATCTGCTTCGTTTTGGCAGATTACAGGCACATTCTTGTCTAAAGGAGCGCCCACAGTACCATCCATGGACATATCGATGTGGTCGGGATGGATATGCGTTACCAGATAATAATCGACGCCGGCGAGGATTTCTTTTATCGGCATGGGCAGGTCATAGAAGGGCATGGGCAAATGCTCCTTCATTTCATCCGGTACATGATAAGGTCTGCCGGGAACATCGATGAAGGAAAACTGATGCTTGGGCATCAGCCACGGGTCAATCAGAAACGTTTTGCCGGCATATTCAAGGCGGTTGGTGGCATTGCGGATTTGCGTCAATTTCATGGTCATGTCTCCTTTTCGTAACTCCTGAATTGCGCTAGTGTGCCATCTGGTCGATTGTCAACCAGACGGCACACTAGCTATGTTATACTTCTAGTATAGTGCCCATGCCGAGGCACAACAAGCAAAGATATTCTCTTTTGACGCAACTTATTGGTTGCTATAAAATGAATAGGAGGGGGGATCGGATGAATCAGAAACAAATGGAATATTTTCTCGAAGTTTATCGGCAGGGCAATATACAAAGTGCCGCCGATAAGCTCTATGTGTCGCGGCAGGGCGTCAGCAAGATGCTCAAGTCTTTGGAGGAGGAACTGGGCCAGCTGCTCTTTATCCGCAATCCGCATGGCCTTGTTCCGACAGACTATGCCAATGCACTTTTACCACATGTGCAGCGGCTGCTGGCAGAATACCGGAGTATTGCGAGCATGAGCACATTGGCCTCACAATCCAAAAGCGTGGTGACTATCTACGCGCTTGACCATATAATGGCTTACTTGGGGGCAGAGTTCCTTTGGGATTTTCACCAGGCATGTCCGGATATTATTCTTAGCACCGTGGATACGACAGATGATGCAGCTTTGAAGGGCGTTTTGGAAAAGCAATGCAACTTTGCCATCGTAACAGGAGAAGCTGACCAAAATCGTTTCGCAGCGGAACCGCTGTTCTTTTCCCGATACTGTGCGCGGCTGCATCGCCAGCATCCGCTGGCCGGTAAAGAAAACATTGCCTATGCAGATTTGGAAGGTGCGCGCATTGTCAGCAAGGGGCGGGGTTATCAATGTTTTCGGCATAATATCGATAAGTATATCCTGCTGCCGGGATTGCATGTAGATTTGGTCGCTGAAACGGCCGATGAGATGCTCATCACCGATCTGATTCTCCGGCATCAGGTGATAAATCTTGGCTATGACTACGCTGCCGTGCTGAATCCCCATCCGGATATCGTGGTAAAACCATTAGGTACGGGCGATGACCTGGGGCAGAATGTATATCTTGTCTGGGACAAGACCACAGTCCTCACGAAAGCCAGCCAAAAGTTTCGTTCCTTTCTGCTCGCTTGGCTGCCCCAGCATGGTAAAGACAAAGTTAGCTGGCCTTTGTGATATTAAGGGGTACTGTTCGTATTTTCAAGAGTGTCGGTAAATTTACGCCGGACGAAGTCGATAAGACAGCGTTCGTCCGCGTAGATTTGCCGGCCTTTTTTGGTGACGATAAAACCTTTTTGGGCAAGACCTTCAATGGGAATGGCGATAAGATCGCTATCCGGTAAAATGCCATTGCCGGTCAGAATCGACAGGGCGATGCCTTGCTGGACGATATTCCAGACGCTCGAAAGGTTGGGGGAATAATGGAGAATCTGTGGCTGGAGCTTTTGCCGGTCAAATTCAGCCAGCACACGTTTGGTTAGGATAAATCTACGACTGAGCAGAACCAGGGGATATGCTGCTGCTTCGGTCAAGGTGATGCTTGGTTTATTGGCCAGCGGATGTTTGCGTGGGACACAGAGGCAGATGGGCCAGGACGATAATTTGCGCAGGGTGAGATTGGGCCGTCCTTCGGCATCGTGGACAAAGGCCAGGTCGACTTCTTCCCGCTCTACCATATCCAGCGCGGCGCCGCCGGCTGGCTCTGTGATTTCCAGCTGGATTTCCGGGTGCTGCTGGAAAAATTCGCCCAAAAGCAGCGGCAGGATAATGGTGGCAATCTGCGAAGGCACGGCCAGCTGCAGGCGGTTATGGCGTTTGGCAATCTCTTTGACACTGGCTTCAAAGCGTTTGAACTGCTTCAGCATCTTTTCTACTTCATGAAACAAAGCCTGCCCGTCAGCGGTGAGCTGGATATTGCGCCCTACATGGCGGAACAGGTTCAGGCCGGTTTCCGCTTCGAGATTTTTCATAGACTGGCTCAGCGTGGATTGGGACATATGCAGATAGGCGGCCGCTTTGGTAACATTTTCCTGACGGCAAACCTCGGCGAAGTATTGCATTTGCTGGATATTCATGGCACCACCTCCTTTGACTAGCTTCATCATAACGAAATCAATCGGTTTTTTCAATAGATAAATCGATTATAAGTGTTTTTTATTTGGGGCTGAATACGCTATGATGAAGACAGAAAAGGTCAATGTGAAGCGGGAGGTAATGATGATGGAAAAGGCAATGAAGATCTGGGCCGAAAAAATGATGGCAAGAACGCATAAGGCAGTGAAAATTTATCAGCTGGAATCGCAAAAAAAGCAGGACATGACTCCGGCGCAGTGGAATATGCTCTATGGGAAATACCTGCTAGATATGGACGAAGCGATTTGACGGAAGGAGAACTTTATGGAAAAGAAAGCGATTCTGCTGGACGAAAAGGACAATGTGGCCACCTGCACCAGCGAAGCACAGCCGGAGGACATGGTTATCTGTCATGGCGGCGGCAAGGCCAAGGTTAGGGCTGTCGAACTGATTCCCATTTGGCACAAGATTGCCTTGAAGCCGATCGCCAAGGGCGAGATGGTCTATAAGTACGGGGAAATCATCGGGGAAACTTTGCGGGATATCCCGCAGGGCGGCTGGGTATCGCATGAGAATATCCGCAGCATTCCCCGGGATTATGCCAGTGAGTATGTAATGGGCAAGGAGGGCAAATGATATGGAATTTTACGGTTACAGACGCAAAGAAGGCCGGCCCGGCATCCGCAATCATATTCTGATCCTGCCCACTTGTGCCTGCGGCAGTGAATCCTGCCGGATTGTGGCGAGCCAGGTGCGGGGCGCTGTGAATATTGTCTTTAACACCGGCTGCAGTGATGTGGCAGCCAATACGGCAATGAGCCAGAAGGTGCTCACGGGTTTTGCGCTGAATCCAAACGTCTACGGCGTGGTCATCATCGGCCTGGGCTGTGAAACCGTACCCCATGCCCAGTTGCGGGAAAAGATACAGGCAAAGTGTTCCAAGCCGGTAGTTTCCTTTGGCATACAGGAAGAAGGCGGCACATTGAAGACCATTGAAAAAGCTGTGCGGGCAGCCAGGAAAATGGCGGCTGAAGCCGGACTTCAGCAAAAAGAAAAATTCCCCATTAGCGAGCTGCTGTTGGGGATAGAATGTGGCGGCAGCGATGCTACCTCTGGGATTGCCTCCAATCCTGCGGTGGGCAATCTTAGCGACAGGCTGGTGGATTTGGGCGCGTCCGCCATGATGAGTGAGTCCATTGAGTGGATTGGCGGCGAACATGTGCTGGCTCGCCGGGGCGCCACGCCGGAAATCCATGACCAGATCATCCGGGTGTGCGAGGACTATGAAAAACATTTGCTGGCCGCAGGGCAGGATTGCCGGGCGGGCCAGCCGACACCGGGCAACAAAGCGGGCGGTTTGTCCACGATTGACGAAAAGAGCCTTGGCTGCATCCGCAAAGGCGGCACCCGTCCCATCGTGGAGGTGCTGGAACAGGCGCAGCCGCCCACGAAGCGCGGGGCCATTGTCATGGATACGGCAGGATATGATATTTCTTCTGTAACATCCATGGCGGCCGCCGGCTGTCAGGTCATCATCTTTACCACGGGCAGGGGAACGCCTACGGGCAATGCCATTGTGCCAGTGCTGAAAGTGACTGCCAATGAGCATACTTATAGTTGGATGGAAGATAATATGGACGTGGATCTATCGGTCATTATCCGTGGCGAGCAGACCATTGAGGAAAGCGGTGGGATGCTGCTGGAAAAGCTCCATGAGATAGCAAACGGCAAACTCACCAAAGCGGAAGCCTATGGTTTTTCGGATATTGCGGTTGACCATGTGTGCAGATTCGTGTGATTGGCGCTTGTCGTTTTTTATGCGTGGCACGTAGTATAGGGGAGAGTCCGCCTGCCATAAGTGCAGTACGGCCCTTTTAGGGACTGTTGCATGAGTGAGAAATTACTTATGCACAGCCCCATTAGCTTTTCAACTTGACGATATCTTAAAAGTAAGAGCAAAATACAGGAATTTTGGGCGCAAGACACTAGACGGTCTGAAAATCGTCTTTGTTTCTTGCGCTCTTTGATTTTTTAAGCAGCGTTATCCACAGGGATTTTCTTGGTTCGCTCTTCCAGCGGAGTCTTGCAGTGATTTCCGTGTATACATTGACTTTTTACCGGACAGTCTTTGCAATTCTCGCAGCTGTAATGGGTTATCTGGCTATGGAATCCTGTTTTACTTTTCCGGATAAATTCTTTGGTTACGGCCAATGTCCTGTTTCCATTTTCGAGTCTTGCTCTTCTCGTAGTTGCTTGGCTTGATAAAAGAACTCTGCTGATTTGTTTCGAGATAAAGATAGTTCTCTTCAAGCCCCGGGATTATCTTTTTGGCCATGAAAAAGGACTGCTGCACGTCACATTACGTGCAACAGCCCCTTTTGCTTTTATGTCAAACTTTACCGGAAAACTTCAATTGTTGACGCAGGGGGTGTAAAGGTGTAAAATCCTTATTTAAATATCAGGTTTGCTATTGGGCATAGCTTGCGGATGATGGGAGGGCTTAGAATGAGCAGGATAGTGGTTTTGGTGGGCAGCAACCGAAAGTATTGGCTGCAAAAGTTGTTTCCAAAGAGAGGGAAATCCCTGCTTCCAGCAGGACGACATGCAGCAGGCCTTTCAGCTGGGAAAGACCATATCGTAGCATGCGAGGGGAGAGAAGCGACGTGAGGATCTATAAGGAGCCCGATAAAAAGAAACACATCGATTTGTTGTTGCTGGCGGATGAACAGGAGAGCATGATCGCGAAGTATTTGGCTGAGGGCACGATGTATGTGCTGGAAGACAATGGCGTAAAGGCTGAATGCGTAGTCATGGATGCGGGCAACCGCGTGCTGGAAGTGAAGAATATCGCAGTGTCACCAGAGGCGCAGGGGAAGGGCTATGGGAAAAAACTCATCGAATTCCTGGCGGATCGTTATGCAGCGGATTTTGATGAGCTGCAGGCCGGTACAGGGGACAGTCCGCTTACCATCCCCTTTTATGAGCACTGTGGCTTTGTCCGCTATGGCGTGCGAAAGGATTTTTTCCTAGATAATTATGACCATGCCATCTTGGAAGGGGGAAGACAGCTGGTGGATATGATTGTATTGCGCAGGAAGATCTGATGTACGAGCGGGAAACAGTACCGCTGCTTGCTGCCAGCGCAGGCTGGTCTTAGCAAAGCCGTGGACAGAGGACGGTCAAAGGGAGTATAATATACGCATTATGCGCTGGCGGTCCGTTGGCAGGACATGACATGGCAAGCATCAGCAGCGGGAAGATTTCACGCTGCTGATTTTATGAAGACGGATCATAGATCTGGCGGAAAAGATAGAGGCAATATGGTAGTGGACAGGGAAACGAGAGGGAACAATGCGTGCATCAGCTGAACAGATAGAGATAATAAAAGCATCCCAAGAGTTGCGGCTTGGGCAGGTCATGAAGATCGACGCTTGTGCGGGCTCGGGCAAGACCACCACGCTGCTGGCTGTGACCAATGCGAATCCGCAGAAGCGGTTCCTGTATCTGGCCTTCAATCGCAGCATCGCCGATAAGGCCAATCAGGTATTTCCGGCCAACACCAGGGCGATGACCATGCATAGCATGGCATACAGGCATTTCTTTTCTAGCGGGTCGCGGCCAGTCCTATCGGCTATCAAGATCGATATGCTTCATGACTGTTTCCCCTCCAAGACGAATCATGAGCTTTTCCTGATGCTCGGCAGATATAGGGATTTCCTTATATCCGCTGAGCATGATTTTCCTAGCAGCGAGGTAAAGAAGATCTTTGAGCTGGTGGCGGAGGGAAGACTGCCTATGCCGCATGACCATTACCTGAAGCTCTTCCAGATGCTGTCACCGGAGGAACAAGGTCTGGGCAGGCGGTATGACTGCATCCTGGTGGATGAGAGCCAGGACTGCAATCCCGTGACGCTGAGCATCATCAACCGGGCTGCCTGCAGCCGGATCTTTGTCGGCGATTCGCATCAGTCGATCTATGGCTTCCGCGGAGCTATCAATGCGTTGGCACGGCAGAAGGCTGATGTAACGCTCCAGCTGACCAATTCATTCCGTGCCCGCCAGCCGATCCTGGACAAGGCCAATCTCTACATGAAGGTGTTCATGGATATGCTCTATGATGGGCAGGTTCCATACTACCCCATGCATTCCATGATCAACGAGGCGAAGCTGAAGAATAAGCAGACAGCCTGCATTACCCGGACAAATTCGGCGCTGGTGGATCTGATTGACGAGTATCGGGAAAAGCCGGAGCGTGTTTATCTGGTCAAGAAGCCTGAGGATGTATTCAAGACAGCCATTGCGGTCAAGGAATTCCTCTTTGACCGGCGCCATGACTTCGTGGGGGAATTCAAGTTCCTGAACCGGCTGCACAGCAAGGAAGAATTGAAGGAGTATGCTGAGAGCACCGCGGATGTGGAGATACTGTCAGCGATGAAGATTGCGGAGAATTACGAGGATGATCTGTATGAACTGCAGGATGTTGCCCGCCGCATGAACAGGCCGGAAGCGCCGCTGGTGCTGACCAATGCGCATACCAGCAAAGGCTTGGAATGGCATACTGTAAGATTGATGGATGATTTCCCGGATCTGGGGTTCCGCTATATGAGCTGCCGGTTCAATGCGGCAAGGTTCAAGGCAGGGATGAGCCCCTTGGAGCAGCAGGATGAGCGGTTCAAGGATTTCATCCAGGAACTGAATCTTTATTATGTGGCGGTTACCAGAGCCCAGATCAAGCTGGTGGATATGACGGAGAATGCTGCGTATCAGAGCCGGGAGGCAATCCTCAAACATCTGGAGGAATGTGAGGCCGCGGTCAGGAAGGCGAAGGACAGACGCAAGCTCCAGAAGGGAATCGAGCAGGAACAGGATTGGGTGGCACAAAATGCCCGCAAGCACCACAAGACCTCGCAGCTTAGGATGTGGGAGACGGAACGGGAGACAATCCTGGCGCGCATGCGGAAAAACATCAAGGACTGTGCGGTGTCGGCTAACGATTTCAAGGAATTCAAGAATCTTCTCGCCCTCGGCGGCATACTGCTCCAGAAGAGGAAAAACGGCTGGGCCTATGTGGATTTCTATGGCAGAGGGATAACGGATGCAAGACTAGGCAAAGAGTTCACCAAGGAGCATATCATGAAATTGCTGGACAGCTGATTTCATGATATGCCGATGACATTTGGGGAGCTGCTACTGCTGCGCCTGATGATGTGCCAGAAAATTTTCTGGAAGAAGCAGGAAAAAGTCACATCGATGTCATAAAGACATAGTAAGATATAGCCAACGAAAAAGGGAAAAGAGGTGTCTTCAGGCGCAGATTCCGCCGTATAGCCTGCGCATCATGACGGCGGAGGGAGCCTCGCTCATGGACAGCTTTAATCGGATGGCCCGTGAGCTTTGCAGCCTGGACGAAATGCGCAAGGATTTTATCGGCAACGTTTCCCATGAGTTCAAGACACCTTTGTCCTCGATCGTAGGCTTTTTTTGCAGGGGACCATCGAATGTCATAGTGAGGCGGGACAGGGGACAGAAATGCTCGTTACCCTGCCCCGCAGGATTTACTGATTCGATGCTGTCGAAAAAAATTAAAAGGAATTTTCTAAAAAGTCATATTAAAGTCACAATCATGTGATAAGATAAACTTGATTCGTGAGTGCAAAAGCATTGTTTCATGATTTAGACAAGGAGGGACTTTGTAAAATGGCAATGGTAAAAGATTATTTGAGCAACAAATTCAAACATGGTATTGAGGTTGGCGTCTTGTAATATGGTGTGGCGCAGGAAACCACTTCGCCGGATGTGGCAGAATCCATCATGTATTGGGCCTCCTATGCGCCGGGGGGCAATCGCGGCTTCGGTGTCACTGCAGTCCGGGCTGGCCGCTATGGCCGTCATGCTGCTGACTTGGGCGTCAGCTTCCTGGCCTTCGGCGCCGATACGGCCTTCTTGGCTGCCGCCGCCGATAACACCTTGGAAACTTTCACCAAGGATATCAAACGCTGATTATTGGTTGCGATTTTGCATTCAAAACGGAAGGAAGTGCCAAACATGGAAATCAAAGCGGTTAAACTCTATGAGAAGGGCTTCATGACCCAGCCCTTTGCAATGGGCGGCGAGGATGGCGTGGATAAATTCGATGCCAGAGTGCGGTATCGGTCCACCCTGCAGAATTTCCTCATCGATACGGGCAGCGAGGTAATCTTAGTGGACACGGGGATGCCCCTTGAGGCACCGGATATGGTGGTGGACAAAAAGACTCAGATTTATCTGGGCAGCCGCATCAAGGATTATGTCTCGGCCTTGAAAGAGCTTGGCTATCAGCCGGAGCAAGTGACGAAAATCCTCGTCACCCACAAGCATGCCGATCATACCGGGGAACTGCGGAGCTTCCCTCAGGCCAAAATCTACATGTCCCCGGAAGAAAAGGAAACTACGGAATACAAGGGGGATAACGTGATCGGCGTGGCCTATAAGGACGGCCCTTACCACAATTTCCCTGCCTCGGAGAAGATCGCCGAGGGAGTCTATCTGCTCCCGGCCAAAGGCCCACACCACAGGCAATAGCATCATCATCGCCGAAGCGGATGGTCTCTTCTACATGATGCATGGCGATGTGACCTACACCGATGAAGCTCTCTATGAGAACAAGCTCTCCGTGGTCTTTGAAGATCAAGCTGCCGCCAGAGACACTTTGGATAAGGTGCGGGAGTTCATCCGCAACAACCCCACGGTCTATTGCTCCACGCATACGCCTCTGGGCTATGAGAATCTGGAGAGCAAGAAGGTGGTGGATCTGGACAATCCGCCTCAGACCATTCCACCGGGAGAAATCGCTGTGAAGGAGGCCACGGGCAAATATATCTGCTCCATCTGCGGGCAGGTCTACGATCCGGCCGTTGGCGATCCGGAACACGGCATCCCCGCAGGGACGGCCTTTGAGGATCTGCCTGCGGACTGGAAGTGTCCGCGCTGCAAGCAGAGCAAGGAGAAATTCAATAAAGCGTGATATGGGCGAAGATGTAGTAAGGCAGTTTCGGATATTGTCTTGAAAGGGGATAGAAAAATGAGCGGGAATCCCATGTTCAACATTTCTTACGGGCTCTATGTGTTGACGGCTAACAACGGACAGAAGGACAACGGGTGCATCATCAACACGGTGACGCAGGTTACCTCAGAACCCAATCAGATAACCCTGGCGGTAAACAAGGGGAATCATACCCATGATATGATCATGGACACGAAGGCTTTCACGGTGTCTGTGGTGAGCGAAGCTGCGGACTTTGAGCTGTTCAAGCATTTTGGTTTCTGTTCGGGCCGCGAAGTGGATAAGTTCAAGGACTTCACGGCCGTCGAGCGCACGGCAAACGGTACCTTGGCCGTGACAAAAGGCACCAACGCCTATATCTCTGGGCGGGTTACACAGGCTTGGGATGTGGGAAGCCATACCATATTCTTGGCGGATGTGGTAGACAGCAAGATACTATCTGCTGTGAAATCTGCTACCTATGGCTATTATCAGGAACAGATCAAGCCGCGTCCCCAGGCCGCTGCCAAAGGGAAGACCATATGGCGCTGTACAGTATGCGGCTATGAATACGAGGGCGAGGAACTGCCCGAAGGTTATATCTGCCCCCTCTGCAAACACGGTGCGGCGGATTTTGAGAAAGTGACTGGCTGAAAGGCAGAATACAAAAAAGGCACTTCCATAGGAGGTGCTTTTTTCTGTCCCCAGGCTAAGCCATCGTGGTGGAGGGATATAATTCTAGGTTGCTGATGAAATGTCCTGCAAGGAAGGGATGAAAGGTGGTTTTGCAAATGAAGCGTATTTCTTGCAGGTATTAGGTATGGGATGTAGAAGAAATACGTGATCATTGAAATTATGGGGTGATGACATGGATGAGGAGATAAGTTGGCAGGAGCTTATCCGCAGGGCTATGGAAAAAGAAGCGTCGGATATGCATTGGACCGTGGGGCAACGGCCGCATATGCGGTGTGAGGGCGTATTGGCGCCTGTGGATGGACGCCCGCTTACGGAGCCATTTATGGCTGGCTTTTGCGCTGTGATCATGGATGAGGAGCAGCGAAAGCGGCTGGCCCGGGAAAAGGATATTGACTTGTCATGGACGTTCGCAGGACGGCGGTTCCGTGTCAATGCTTATTATCAGCAAGGATTTCCTGCCCTTGCCATCCGTCTGCTGCCGGAGAGGATTCCGAGCCTTGCGGATATAGGGGCGCCTAAGGCCTGGCAGAGGATAAAAGCGTTTGACCAAGGGCTGGTGCTGGTGACAGGCAGGACAGGTTCTGGCAAGACTACGACCTTGGCAGCCTTTATCGAGGAGCTGAACCAGGAGAAAGCGTATCATATCATCACGTTAGAAGATCCGGTGGAGTTCTGCTATGTGCCGAAGCAGTGCTTCATCAGCCAGCGTGAGTATGGGAAGGATTTCTTTTCCTTTGCCCGGGCTTTGCGCAGTGCGCTGCGGGAGATGCCGGATGTCATCTTAGTGGGGGAGATCCGTGACCGAGAGACGATGCAGACGGCCTTGATGGCAGCAGCTTCGGGGGTGCTGGTTCTCGGGACACTGCATACACGGTCAGCCGCTGAGGCGGTCATGCGCATCGAGGGGATGTTTCCGCTCGCTCAGCAGGATTCAATCCGGGCGCAGGTCGCTGAGGTGCTGACGGGGATCTTTGCGCAGCGGTTGCTGCCGTGCTGCCAAGGAGGCCGTGTCTGCATGAGTGAGGTGCTGCTGGCTGTACCGGCGGTGCGCAGCTTGCTCCGGCAGGGCAAGTACAGCCAGCTGGAGTCTGTGATGATGAGCCATCAGCAGCAAGGGATGCAGACGGGGCAGGCTGCGGCCGAGCATCTATACCGGCAAAGGCGTATCACGCAGGAAATGTATGAACGATATGGGGAAAGCCTGACGATGGGAGGCTGGCAGGGATGACGGCATATGCGTATGAGGCACGGAACCGCAAGGGGGAGCTGTTCACGGGCCGCGTCAGTGCGGAGTCGCGGCGGGAAGCGGCGCGCCAGATACGGGCAAAAGGCTTGTGGGTTGCCAGTCTGGAGGAGCTGGGGCACGGGCGTCATTTTCCAGCCCTTGCCCGCATCAAGGCGATGGCCGCGCCGCAGCCATCGCGGCTGCTGGTGGTGCTGTTCTGCCGGCAGTTAGCGGTGATGTTGTCGGCGGGGATGCCGGTGCATGAGGCGCTGAAGGCGCTGCGGACAGGCAAAGACAGCAGCTATCAGCAGCTCCTCGATAAGCTGCTGGCGGCTGTCATGCAGGGAAAGTCCTTGCATGAAGCGATGCAGGGGGTCCCGAAGGTCTTTTCGGCCCGCATCGTCAGCCTGGTGAAGGCTGGCGAAGTGGCGGGGACGCTGGATGTGATGTTTTTGCGGCTGGCGGATTTTTTGGAGAAGTCCTATGCGGCGCAGGCAAAGCTGAAATCTGTCCTGCTCTATCCGCTGATCTTGGGGGTGACGACCCTGGTGGCCTTTGCCTTCATGACGGTCTTTGTGCTGCCGACCTTTTCGGCGATGCTGACGAGCCTCCATACAGAGCTGCCGCTGCCGACAAGATTGCTGCTGGCTGTTTCCGCCCTGGTGCTTGCGCATGGCCCGGAGCTTTTCCTCGTGTCGGTGGCCGTGCTGGTGCTGGCGGCCTATGCCTGGCAGCAGGAAGGTGTTCGGCGCCGGCTTGACCGCTGGTGCCTGCGGCTGCCGCTTTACGGGCGGCTGGTCTGCTTTGCGGAATGGCTGATGCTTCTGGGCACACTGGCAGTCCTGCTGGAGAATGGCATCCGGCTGCCAGCGGCTCTGGCTTTGCTGCCTGAGGTTACGGCGAACTGCTATCTGCGGCTGGTATTGCAGGAGGCACGCCAGGCAGTCGAGCGCGGGCTGCCGCTGCATGCGTCCTTGTGCGCCTGTCCTGGTTTTCCGGCTGTATTGGGCGAGATGGTCCTGGCGGGGGAGAAATCGGGAGAGCTTGAGGTCATGCTGGCCAAGGCGGCAGAGTTTTGCCGTGTCGTCGTGCAGAATGAGTCGCGCCGGCTGCAGGCGCTGGCTGAGCCTGCGGCTATCTTCCTGGTGGGCGGCCTGGTGTTTTTCTTTGTCCTGTCCATCATCCTGCCTCTGCTCGGTATGATGGATGCCTTGACCTGAGTGGATTTGTGTGTGTTGATGCTGTTTTGTGGGAAAAAAATGCTGTATATGCGCAGGTGGCTAGCCGTGGCTGTTGATTTTTTGTATAATTTTGACTAAATCGATAACCTGTGCTGGGATTGTGAGGGGATTATATGCAGTATCTGAAAAATTATGGGTTTGTCATCTTCATGCTGATCGGCATCGTGTCCGGCACGGCCGTAGGGCTTTGCTGGCCAGAGGCCAAGGGCCTCAAACCGCTGGGCGATCTGTTCATCAATATGATGTTCTGCATCGTGGTGCCGATGGTCTTTGTGTCCATCGCTTCGGCGATTGCCAATATGGGATCGGCTGGGCGTGCGGGCAAGGTCATGGGCATCACCATCACGACGTTCACCGTGACGGCGCTGATTGCTTCGCTGCTGATGTATGGTGTTGTTTCCTGCATCGACATCGTGCCGGTGGGCTTTTCGGTCAGTGAGATGGCAGCGTCGGCTGCGGAAGTCAAGAGCGTATCCATCAGCGAGCTGGTGGTCAATTTCTTTACGAAGCCGGATTTTGTGGAGCTGTTGTCACGGCGGGCTATGCTGCCGCTGATCGTCGCTGCTGTCATCTTTGGTTTCGGTGTCCAGCTGGCTGGCGGCCGGCAGACCATGACGGCCAAGCTCCTTGATGATCTGTCACGCTGCATCATGAAGACGGTGACGATTGTATCGTATTATGCGCCAATCGGTTTCTTCGGTTTCTTTGCAGATCTGGCAGCCACGTATGGCGGGGACCTGATGGGCGGTTATGCGAAGACACTGCTCGTCTATTGGGGGATGTGTTTTGTCTATCTGGCCGTGTTCTTTCCGCTCTATGCCTGGTTTGGCGGTGGCCGTCATGCGGTCCCGCTGATGTGGCGTCATATTTTCCGGCCCGCTGCCGTTTCCTTCGGCACTTGTTCGTCGGTTGCGACGATCCCCACCAATATCGAGGCGGCAAAGTCAAGTGGCGTCTCGAAGGAGGTGGCAGACATCGTTCTGCCACTCGGAGCGACGATGCATATGGATGGTTCGGCGATGGGCGCGATCATCAAAGTGGCGTTCTTGTTTGGCATTTCGGGCATGGACTTCAATAGCGGCGAAGCCATCCTGGCCATCGCCATTGCGGTATTCTCTTCCGTAGCGATGTCGGGGATTCCCGGCGGTGGCGGTGTGGGAGAGCTGGTGCTGTGTTCCTTCTTCTTCAATAACAGTCCCGAGCAGCTGACAACGGCATATACCCTTGCTCTGGCAATCGGCAACCTGATCGATCCGCCAGCGACCATGGTCAATGCGGCTGGCGATTATGTGTCGACGTATATTGTCTCGAAGTATGTGGACGGCAAGGAGTGGCTGCAGGAGCGGTTGGCTTCTGCAGAGCAGGCTTGATTTCAGGATCCATCGAACAGAATATGGCAAGCATAAAAAAGCCACGGGCTATCCAAGCTGATATGCTCCCTATTAGGTAGACAGAAGAAATAATAAAACTGTCTGCTTGATAGGGAGCATTTTATGTACAAGAAGAGATTATCACCCGAAGAGAAAATCCACTTCATTGAAAAGTATAAACGTGGAGAGGGCAGTTATGCCTCCATAGCCGCGGATGCAGGTGTTGACAGAAGATCCTTCAGGCAATGGGTTCGTAACTATGATGCTTGTGGCCCGGATGTATTCTTCAAACGACATCATCAGCACTATTCTGTTGAGTTTAAGGAAACTGCTATCCACGATTATCTTTCTGGC
>NZ_FOQK01000018.1 GCF_900113715.1 Pseudoselenomonas ruminantium
ACAAACTGGACGATATGGAACTGGACATGGTAACTGGTGGGGCAATAAAGCAAGCCTCTCCTACAAGCAATCCTAATCCTGAAAATCCATTTCGTAAACTTATAAAAGGTTTAAAAGACTTATGGAATTGGGATAAAGAAAAACCAATGCCAAAACCGACTCCTTCTGCTCCCCCAAAACCCACCATCGACCCTGAGGAAGCAAGGAGACAGTACATGAAGGAAATGAAGGACATATTGAATAAGCAGAAACCTATCACTGACACCTGGCCTTGACCCTGAAGAACCAGACAGAGGGCATATCATCAGATGTGCTCTCTTTTTTTTGTGTGCAAGGAAATTTCCTCGAATCGGAGAAAGGATTGTCCTGCTAATCTGCCGAACCTGCACGAAAAGGAGTTGATTATCATGGGATTTACCGCATTGTGTGTGCTCGGTCTGTTGTTCTTTGTGGCATGGGCTACTGATGATTGGCAATAATACCCCCGTTTTTCTGCCGTTTTTCCTAGTCTAATAGTCTATTTCTGACACCTCCAGAGCATTGCCCTATGGTTGGTATACCCCTGCTGATTTTAGGTGTCGATTTTCCTGTAAGTTATCATAGTTTGGATTTGCCGTAACGCCCGTAACGCAAAAAAAGCCCCAAAAGCTGCACAGTAACACCCGTCCTGTTATCGTTGGCAACCTTTGAAGCCTTGAAATTGCTAGGCTCACGCCTAAAAATCGTTACAACTGCCACCTTATTGATAATAATTGACAATATTTCTTAATGACATTATGTCTCGATACTGTTTGTAATAATCCGTTTTCCGTTGAACATAATGCTCCATTTCGGACAATCTGATTTACGATATATGAAAATCTTGCCCCACTATAACCTAATAGTATACCTATATCATTTTTTAGAGCGAGTTCTACGCATAAAATATACAGGCATATCCTTACCACAATATCTGCATACTTTTGCTTCTTTCTTTATATGTTCAGCACAAAACGGACACACACGATAATCCTGCTCATAGTCCTTTACCAATAGCGAATGTACCAACGCTATCGGCCATAAAAAGAAAGCATAGACAAACCATAGGCAAGCGATTGGAATGGGAGAGAAGAAATTTCAAAAAAATCCTAAAATCGTCTAATTTGTCACTGCAAATATATATAAATGGGTGAAAAGTCACTGACAATATATATGGGATTGTGTTTTTTATGTTCCTAGTATGTTGGCGGTGATTTTTTTTATAGAGGTTGAGAAGGGAGGTGAAATTATGACACCACAAAACGCGAGCAGGTTAGGTCGCAAGCTATGGCGCAATAGGGCGATGTATGAGCGTAGGCGCAAGTTTGGCGAAGAAGAAAATCGAATCGAGGAACTGAGGAAATCAAGATACAACTATTTTCTTGTGGACAATTTCAGAACACGGCGAGAAAACAAACAGTTAGCGCGAAAAAATAGGAGGTGTTAGAGTGGCGCGATATGCAAATTTAGAGACAGGCGAAATAGAGGAAGGTGAATTAGCACGAAAAGGAGACAGGATAATTAGGAAGGAGTCTTTACAGTACATAAAATTAGGATTGCAATTTGTAAGACTCCACGAATATCCTAAAGAGCTAACCAAAACAGAGCAGAGAGTTATGCACTATGTATTAGACCACAATCATTTAAGAGGGAAGGACAACGCTATACTAACAGGCAATAACCATGAAATAAAAAAAGCTACTGACTTAGGTGTAGCGGCAGGAATTAAGGACAAGAGACAAGGGCGCAAGGCGGTTGAATCGTTAGTAGGAAAAGGGCTTATAGCTAAATATGGCGGTAAATTTCATCTAAATTGGAGAATAGGCACGATTGGACAAGACACTATATTGAAGGAAATCCATAACTTATTTCAATAAACGGGTTCAAACTGTACCGTTTTTTTAGCAAATACGGGTTCGAACTGTACCGCTTTTCAAATTGGTGTATTCCGCATGGCTGTAAGACTGAACAGCATTTTTAGGCGAGTTCGTCTCTCTGTATATTATCTATCTTAACAATTGACGTAATCTAAAACTTATAGCCGTTGTTATCTGCTCAACTTCGTTTCGCACCATTTGCAAGCAAACGGGTTTTTATTATCGAATCGGAAAAATGAGTATAGGACAAAAGGGGAGTGAGGCGTAAGCCGAATTGAGGGAGTGACCGAAGGGAAGGAGCGAAACAATAGGACGGCGTAACCAGTAGACAGGCTGATTACTAGGCGGGGCGTGAACGAATCAGTTACCCCAAGGATAGGCGCGCAATCAAAATATAGCGCTATTACTGGACGGGGTACGGCGCAACAAAGATTAAGCATGGCAACAGGAGAATTCTTCCGATGTGGTAAAAACATAATATGTAACCTCAATGAATCATGAGTAGGTGCTTTAGAGCCACGCATGATTGAACGAAGTGATTTAAGAGAACGCATATTTCCTGTCGAAAATGATATAGATGGAGGGGAGATAGCACCTATACATATATAGCTTTATGAGAACTAATGAATATGATTTTTTAATATGTTGGCATATTGAACACGTATGGCATTTATGATGGGATTGTTATATCGTTGAGATTTTTTGATGTGCTATAGTATTTGGAAATGTAGGAGGAGTGTTTTTATGAAAAGAAAAATAACAATAGATATGGTACGAGAAGAGGCTAGAGAAAGAGGATATGAATTATTGAGTAAGGAGTATATTAATTGTGAAACTTTATTGGCGTTTTATTGTCCTAAAGAAAATCATCGGGAATTCCAACTAACGTATCATAAATTCCATGCTGGCAGAGGATGCCAAAAATGTAGTGAAATAGAGAAATTGAAAAAGATTAGTTTGTCTTATGATAAAGTGAAAGAGTATATTGAATCGAAAGGGTATGAATTACAGGACAAAGTTTATACTAATAATAGGGTTAAATTAAATTTAAAATGTCCAAATCCTAATCATAAACCGTTCAAAATGGCTTATGCACAATTCGCAAGTGGACAGCGGTGCCCTAAATGCTCAGGTGTGAAAAGACATACATTGGGATATGTAAAAAAATATGCTCAAGAGTATGGATATAAAGTGCTATCGAAAAACTATACGAATAATAAACAAAAGTTGGAATTTTTGTGCCCTAAAGGACATTCGTTTCCTATGAGATTTAATGATTTTCAACAAGAGGCTAGGTGTCCGATTTGTAAGGGGAATGATTGTAGTGAACGGCAATCGTATAGCAATGATAAGGTTAAGAAAGAATTTGCAAAAGAAGGATATACGCTTTTGTCTACATATGTGCATAGTCGTGATGAATTGGAGGTGATTTGTCCTAAGGGGCATGAGATTAAAATTAGATATAATGATTTTCAACAAGGTGTTAGATGCGACCAGTGTGTACGAGAAGGGTTAAGGGGGGGGAATAGCCCTAATTGGAAAGGGGGGAGGACTGAACTGTATCATGCATTAAGAGGGTGTGTAGAAAATTGGAAAATAGAGCAATTTCAAGCAGCGGGAAATAGATGCGAACTTACAGGTGAAAAAACTAGCAGAAAAGATGTGTTGAATGTACATCATATAGAGGTTAGCTTTCGAGAAATATTAGATATGGCATTTTTAGAATTGAAGTTACCGATATTAAAAAAACTAAGCGACTATTGTACGGACGAAATAATAGCGATAGAATCAGAGGTGAAAATGCTAAATAAAGAGTTTGCTGTTCCTGTGGTGATGAAAAAAAGTATTCATAGGGCTTTTCATAAGTTTTGTGGTGGCAATGATAAGCCTACTTCTTTTGAACAATTAAAAGAATTTTGCGATATTAACAATTATATTTTCCCGAAAAGATATATAGAGAAGTTGTGTGAAAAACGTCGACAGTAAGCTGATATCTATCAAAAAAATAAAGTGATAAGGGTGTATAGATATTTTTCGATCTGGAGAACGAATAATGATAATTAACAATAGTAAAGCATAAGTGTTGAGGGATAACTTGCGTAGGTGTGATATTTACTGGTAACCAGTTCTACAAGCACCAGTCCAAATTATCTACTGGATTAAACTTGTCATACTGAGTTTGAATTTCCTTTTCGTTCAAGTTCAAATAACGTTTAGTCGTGGTCAAGTCAGAATGCCCCATGATTTTTTGCAAGCTGAATATATCCCCGCCGTTCATTAAGTAGGATTTAGCGAAGGTGTGCCGCCACGTATGGCAGGAAACACGCTCTCCTTGTAACCCTGACTTCTCCTTGATTCGTTTGAATATACTGTTCACCGTTGGTATGGATAACCTTGCACCGTGGATATTCACAAAATAATATTTACTACGGATAAAAAAATTTTTGCTGTCCCTAATCTCTCTGTATTCGCCTAACGCCCTAACCACCTTCCTACCTATTGGAATAATCCTCTGCTTGTCGCCCTTGCCTGTCACCTTAATTATGCCGTTCTCTATATCCACATCGGAAAGGAGTAGCCCGCACAACTCTGATTTTCTTATTCCTGTGCCTAACAACAATGTCAGCATTGCTTTTTCTCTTTTACTGGTAAAGCCGTACCCCTCGCACTGCTTAAACATAGCCTGCACTTCCTGCGCCGTAAAAGTTCTAGGAATTTTCTTTCCCTGCTTTGGTGATTCGATTTCGTCAGCTATACAATTAGGTATATAAGATTTCTTCTTTAAGTACCGATTCCACGCTTTTATGGCTCTGTAACTATCATGTACGGTAACCTTCCTAACCTTCCGATTCGTCAACAACTCATTATAAAGATAACTTTGTAAGTGCTCCGCCGTTACTTCCTGCCAGTCCAACACGCCTAATTCTGCTACATATCGTGCGAAGTCCTTGCACCAATACGCATAATATTTAATTGTGTTCTCGCTCACCAGTTCCCCGCGCTTTGCCAGTAGGAAAATATCCATGCTCCTTCCTAACATCATTTTTCATTCCTCCGATTCGTGTCCGCGTGTACCGTAAATTACTACAAATAATCCACGCTTGTTTTTTTAAGTTTTTTTCTTACCTTTTACAAGTCTTATATAGTCCCCCTCAGAAGGTGCTTGTTTTACCTATACTTGACTTGTGTTTTTGTACCACATCGAAGAAGTTAAGTAGCTCCAGTTGGGAAAGCCGTTGGCGTGAATACGAAAAAAGACCCCTAGTAAGTATACTAGAAGTCTTATAAACAGCCATTTGACGTGGCTATCATATTTCAAAATGGTGACCCAGGAGGGACTCGAACCCCCGACCCTTTGATTCGTAGTCAAATACTCTAATCCAGCTGAGCTACTGAGTCATGGTTGATATTCTGTTTGCTGACCGCTATCGCAATCAACGGATATTATAATATCACTGGCAGGGGGATATGTCAACAGGTTTTTGTGATTTATTTTAAAATTTTTTTCGATTGTTTTCTGGTGGATGCAGTTGTTGGTAAAATTATGAATATAGTTCATTTTTCTCTTTTCAGCGAAATAGTTTTCGATTATAATAAAAGAGAACGATAATATAGAATGAGCATTAATACAAAATGCAGGCATAGTTAGGAGAGCGATGGAGATGGAGGAGAAGATGGGGCGCCGGGAGCGAAAGAAAATGCTCTCTCGCCAGGCCATCCTTGCTGCGGCTGTGGAGCAGTTCAGCCACAAGGGATTCAAGGAGACTTCCGTAGCAGATATCATGAATGCCGCGGATCTGGGCATCGGAACGTTCTACAATTACTTTCAGTCCAAGGAGGAAATCCTTGTCCAGCTGATGCAGGAAATGGTGCGCGAGGTGGCAACGGAGCTGAAGGAATTGCGCGCCCAGAACCGGCCGGCCAGAGATCTCCTGGAGGCTGGCTGCCGCATCACGGCGGCCTTCCTGGACAAGAACCGCTATGTGCTGCCGCTGTTTTTGTCGGCAGCTGACCATTCCGGCCTGCCGGAGGGGAGCGATAAGCAGACGAAGGTTCTCTCGCCAGGGTTCAAGGTGATCTTTGAGCGTATCCTGCGCGAGGGACAGGAAAAGGGCGAGGTGCGCAGTGATGTGCCGGCAGAACTTATCGCGGAGATGTTCCATTCGATTTATCAGGCGGCGGCATTCAGCAAGCTCAATATCTCGTTCCAGGAGAATGTGGCGATGAAGACGCGCCTGCTGCTGGATGGTATCCGTGCGGAGTGCGCCAACGTTTGATTTGTGTGTGATTCAGTGTGATTTAGGAGAGTACGAAATAATGATCAGTGTAACGAAGCTTTTATTTGCCCGCGATTATTTTGGCGATGGCCTGCGGTATACGAAGAATGCCCATACGATGCGCAATGGAGCAGCGGAAGGGATGGGGCCGGTCGTTGTCTGGAATTCCACGAAAACCTGCAATCTCAAATGCATGCATTGCTATATGGGCTCGGATGCGCAGAAATATAAGGACGAGCTGACGACGGCGGAGGCCAAGAAATTCATCGATGATCTGGCAGATTTCCATGTGCCGGTACTGTTGTTTTCGGGCGGTGAGCCGCTGATCCGGCCGGATTTCTTCGAGCTGGCCGAGTACGCGCAGCAGAAAGGCGTGCGTCCGACGCTGTCGACGAATGGCACGTTGATCACCCGTGAAGTTGCGCAGCGCATCAAGGATATCGGCGTGGGATATGTCGGCATTTCCCTGGATGGCCTCAAGGATGTCAACGACAAGTTCCGCGGGGTCGAGGGGGCTTTCGAGAAAGCCATGCAGGGCATCAAGAACTGCGTGGCAGTTGGCCAGCGCGTGGGCCTGCGCTTTACCATCAACCATCACAACATCAAGGAACTCGATAATATCTTTGACTTCATCGAGCGCGAGAACATCAATCGTGTCTGCTTCTATCATCTGGTCTATTCGGGTCGTGGCGAGCACATGGTGGATCAGGATGTGACGGCAGAGGAATCCCGCCGGGCAATGGATACGATCATCCGCCGCACGAAGGATTTCGAGGAGCGCGGTCTTGAGAAGGAAATCCTGACCGTAGACAACCACTGCGATGGCGTCTATATGTATCTCAAGGCACTGGCTGCTGGCGAGGATAAGGTGGCTGAGCAGATCAAGAAGTATATCGCGATGAATGGTGGCAACCGTTCGGGCATCGCGTTTGGCGAGGTCGACCCGCTCGGCTATGTGCATCCGGATCAGTTCACGCAGCACCATACGTTCGGCAATGTGCGTGACCGCAAGTTCGGCGATATCTGGTCGGATGTATCCAATCCCATCATGGCTGGACTCAAAGACCGCAAGCATCTTCTCAAGGGACGCTGTGCCAAGTGCAGATGGCTGGACAACTGCAACGGCAATTTCCGCACGCGGGCTGAGGCAGTCACGGGAGACTTCTGGGAATCTGATCCGTCCTGCTACCTCACGGATGAGGAAATCGGTCTGACGGAGGGCAAGTAAGATGAAAATCATTTCCTGGAATACGACGAATGCCTGCAATATGTACTGTGCGCATTGCTACCGTGATGCGGGCTGCAAGGCTGAGGAAGAGCTGAATACCGAGGAGGCCAAGAAACTCCTGCGTGAGATTGCCAAGGCCGGTTTCAAGATTATGATCTTCTCGGGCGGTGAGCCGTTGACGCGCCCCGATATCTTTGAGCTCGTGAAGTATGCGTCGGATCTGCACTTGATCCCGGTGTTCGGCACGAATGGTACGCTGATCACGCCGGAGGTGGCCAAGAAGCTCACTGAGGCCGGTGCGCGTGGCATGGGCATCTCTCTGGACTCCCTCGACAAGGCAAAGCACGATAAGTTCCGCAGCTTCCCCGGTGGCTGGGATGGCGCGGTGCAAGGTATGAAGAACTGCAAGGCAGTTGGCCTGCCGTTCCAGATCCATATGACAATCATGGATTGGAATCAGGCAGAAATCGAGTCTATGGTTGATTTCGCCGTCGAGCTTGGTGCCAAGGCTGTCCATTTCTTCTTCCTCGTGCCAACGGGGCGAGCTAAGACCATCGAGGAAGAATCGCTGCGGGCAGAGCAGTATGAGAGCGTGCTTACACGCATCATGAAGAAGCAGGAAGAGGTGGACATCGAGCTCAAGCCGACGTGTGCGCCGCAGTTCCTGCGCATTGCCGATCAGCT
This sequence comes from Pseudoselenomonas ruminantium, assembly GCF_900113715.1. Classification (GTDB taxonomy): domain Bacteria; phylum Bacillota; class Negativicutes; order Selenomonadales; family Selenomonadaceae; genus Selenomonas_A; species Selenomonas_A caprae. The sequence continues at coordinate 8,085 of NZ_FOQK01000018.1, forward strand.
TGGTGTCAAGAGCCGTTTCCATCGCGGCTGCCTGGCGGGACTGTCCTACTGCATCATCAGCCCGCGAGGCAAGGTGCAGCCGTGCGCCTACCTCAATATGGAGCTCGGTGATGTGCGCGAGACGCCGTTTGATGAGATCTGGGCGAACAATGAGGTGCTCCAGAAACTCCGCACGCTGGATTACAGCGGCGGCTGCGGTACTTGCCAGTACAAGGGTGCCTGTGGCGGCTGCCGGGCACGTGCAGCCTATTATCATGAGGGCGACTATATGTCAGAGGAGCCGTGGTGCCTGTACCATGGCCGACGTGGCGAATAAGCAGGAAACTCCGTGCGGAACATTGTTCTGCACGGAGTTTGTGTCAGGAGGCTGCCGATGATCAGACTGATACTGTCGGATATGGATGGGACATTGCTGGATGACAAGGGGCGCTTGCCCGCAGGTTTTGATGATATGATCCAGCAGCTGCATGCGCGCGGAATCCTCTTTGCGCCGTGCTCCGGGCGCCAGTATCCATCATTGCTGACGCTGTTTGCCCCCTATCAGGAGGAATTCCTGTTCATCGCGGAAAATGGAGCCTTGGCTCAGTATCGGGGCCAGGAGATTGTTTCGTGTGCGCTGGAGCGGCAGCTGGCGGCAGATCTTTTGGCAAGGTTTGCGGCAGATGAGCAGGTCTGCGTCCTGCTCGGGGGCAAGCGGGCCGCTTATCTGCGCCGCAGGAAGATCGATATGCGGCTGCGGGCCGAGCTGGCACGTTATGGCACGCGGTGGGAGCTGGTGGACGATTGGGCGGCAGTGGACGATGAGGTGCTCAAGCTGGCCTTTTTTGTGCCGGAGGGGCGGGCAAAGCAGCGGATCTGCCCGCAGCTCAGGGAATTCGGTGCGCGGGTGCAGATTGCCTATGCGGACGACCGCTGGGTGGATGTCATGGCCCCGGGGGTGAACAAGGGCGCAGCTGTCAAGCAGGTGCAGCACTATCTGGGGCTGGAAGCTGAGGAATGTGTGGCGTTTGGCGATTATGCCAACGATGCGGATATGTTGAAGGCAGTAGCTTATAGTTTTGCTGTGGCAAATGCCCAGCCGGCCATCAGATCCCTGGCACGTTTTGCAGCACCGGCCAATACCGCTGGTGGTGTCATGCAGGCCGTTGGCCGGCTCATCCAGCAGGGACTCTGCGACAAATAAAGAAATGGTGTAAACCTGTAACTTCGTGAGCGGATATGCTACAATGGGGTTGCAGGTTTTTTGATGGGGAGGTTGATACGATGAAGATCGATTACCATATGCATTTTGAGAAGGGGGCCTACGACAAGGATTGGGTGGAAGGTTTCTTCACGGCGGCCAAGGCACGGGGACTGGCGGAAATCGGCATTTCCGAGCATTCGCATACATTTCCGGAATTCAAGGAGCTCTACTATGAGGACCTGGTGCTCGATGATTCGTTCATCGGACGGTTCCAGCAGCAGTGGCTCAAGTCGAACAAATTCAAGTATACGCTCGATGAATATTTTGCCTTCATGGCGGAGCTGCGCAGGACGCATACCGTGCGGACCGGGATTGAGGTCTGCAACTTCCAGGATCAGGGAAAGGTCAGGGATATCCTCAAGGAGTATCCGTTTGACTATGTGATCGGCTCCGTGCACTTCCTGCATGGCTGGGCGTATGATTCGGCGGAGATCAAGGCGGAATGGGAAAATCATCCGCTGGAAGATATCTACGAATGGTATACGGAGGAAATCGAGAAGCTGGCTGCGGCTGGTTTGTATGATGTGCTCGGTCATCCTTTCAATATCCGCCTGTTCAAGTTCCTGCCTGATTTTGATGTGACCCCGTATCTCGAGCGGGCGGTCAAGGCACTCAAGCAAGCGGATATGATTGTCGACGTAAACACGGGGACGCTGTACCGCTATCCGATTGCCGAGATTTCCCCGTATCCGGAGTTCATGCGGCTGGCAGCGAAATATGACCTGCCGATCATCACGACCTCCGATGCCCATAAGCCGGAGGATTGTGGCGCGTATAACCAGGAAGCTGTTGATTACGCGAAGGGATTTGGCTATACAACGACTCTGCAATTGGCGGGGCGGAAACGCAAGGTTATCGAGCTGGATTAAGTTGATAAAGATTGTTTATCGACTATAAAAAATATTCTAACAAATCTATTGACATGATACCTGCGTGGTAGTAGAATAAGAGTACAAAGTGATATCAAAAGTGGATTAAGGATTTTACATATTTTTGTTACGTGAGCTTAAGTTTTTCGTGATAATCAGCGATATAACTTGTAACAGAGGAGCAATGACAGAGGATTGTACTTGCATGATTGGGAATTGGTCGAGATAATGTGGAGGGTTATTTCATCAATTCGATCAATTGCAATCAGGATTTTTGTTACAAGGAGAGATTATCATGAAAGTGCAAATTTATTCTCAGTGGATGGAAGATGTGTTTATTCCCGTCCGCGTAAAACAGTTCACGAAAGCAGCTAAACTGATGGGCCATACCGGTTTTAAAGCTTATGCTGAAAATCATGACGTGGTCGGCCGGACTTTGTCAGACCGCAAATCTGCAGAGTATCAGGCAGTAGCTGAATGGCTCGATAGCCGTGAGATTGATAACAACGTGGCTGAAGGTGTCGCGTAACAAAATATGTAAGAATGGCGTCCCTGTTTTATCGTGCAGGCGGCGCCTTTATTTTATGCCTTTATTCAGTGCAGGTTCTGTGGCGGCTGGGGAACGGTGATGTCGAGCTTGACTTCTTGGACGGCACAGGCTTGTTCACGCATTTGTGCAGAGGTCTTCTGGGCCCAGATCTGCTGGACTTTCTTGCGATAGCCTTCGGGGGAGAGCGGTTTTTGCTGCTGGTGCTTGACGTGCTTGCGCAGGATGCTCATGAATTTCTCGTTTACCTGGACCTCACGCTGGGCCAGCAAGATCTGCAGAGTAGTGTCGACAAGATAGAGATGCAGTACGGAGTCCCGCAGGCTTTTCTCGGTCGGCATGAGTTCGGGCTTGATGCCCGTAAGCGAGAAGGGCGCATCGCCCCAGCCTTCCTTGAAGATGCCGTCAATCTGATAGAGGAAGAACAGCAGACCATCCTGCTCGTAGAGCGCGAGCTCCATCTTGCCCGTGCGGAAGGCTTCCGTGGCGATGACGTCAGTGCGCGAGAGCTGCAGGATGAACATGCTGCCGTTGGCATCAATCTGGAACATGCCGCCATCCTGCTGGCTCTTGATGGGCAGCGGGAAGCGTTCTCCTACTTGGAAGTTCGTATAATCACTCATGGATGAAGACTCCTTTGTTTCTGTTGATGTACCCATACAGTGTATCATATTTTGATGGGGCTGTGCTATACTGAATAAGAAGAAGGACGCAAGGAGTGAGTAGAAATGAGTCTTAATGATACGCCGCGGGCCAACCGGCTGCACATCGGCCTGTTTGGCAAGCGCAATAGTGGCAAGTCGAGTTTGGTCAATGCATTGACGGGGCAGCAGGTGGCAACGGTGTCGGCTGTACCAGGGACGACAACAGATCCGGTTTACAAGGCGATGGAGCTTCATGGCATCGGACCAGTGGTATTCATCGATACGGCCGGTTTCGATGATGTGGGGGAGCTCGGCGCACTGCGTGTGGGCCGGACCGAGCAGGCCGCCAAGGAAACAGATATTGCGCTGGTGCTTTTCAGCGATGAGGATATGGCTGGCGAGTGCGAGTGGATAAAGCGCCTGCAGGCGGCGAAGACACCTGTGGTAGCTGTGGTCAGCCAGGCCGATGTGCGGGCTGATGGTGGGCAGGAGCTATCCCGGAGGATACAGGAACAGACAGGCCTGACGCCGCTGGTGGTGAGTGCTGCGGAAAAGAGCGGCCTGGACGCGCTGCGGGCAGAAATGATCCGCCAGCTGCCAGAGGATTATGCGGCCGAGAGTATCACCGCAGGGCTTTGTGCTGCAGGCGATACAGTCCTGCTGGTCATGCCGCAGGATATACAGGCACCGAAGGGGCGGCTGATCCTGCCGCAGGTACAGACTTTGCGGGAACTGCTGGACAGGCATTGTCATGTGCTCTGCTGCACGACGGATGAGATGGCAGCGACGCTGGCTTTGCTCAAGGAGCCGCCACAGCTCATCATCACGGATTCGCAGGCATTCCGCAGTGTCCATGCACAGAAACCGGCAGCGAGCCGGCTGACGTCATTTTCCGTGCTGTTTGCAGGCTATAAGGGCGATATTGCTTATTTTGCCGCATCGGCCCGCAAGCTGCTGGAGCTTCCGGCTGATGCGCATATCCTGATTGCTGAGGCCTGTACCCACCGGCCGCTGACCGAAGACATCGGCCGGGTGAAGCTGCCGCAGCTGCTGCGCAAGCGCCTGGGCGGGCAGCTGGAGATCACGGTGACAGCAGGCCGCGATTTTCCCGCGGACCTGCGGCAGGCGGGCATTGATTTTGTCATCCATTGCGGGGCGTGCATGTTCAATCGCAAGTATGTACTGAGCCGCGTCGAAGCGTGCCGCAGGCAGGGCGTGCCGATGTCGAACTATGGCATTGCGATTGCGGCGCTGCTGGGCATCCTGGATGATGTGGAGATGCTGGGCGGGGAAAATGACAGGCAGGAAATTTGCCAGTCACACGCAAATACGGTACAATAATACATATTCCGATAAAATTACCGCTGATAAAGAGGTGGATAGCAATGAGAAAAGAAGCAAGGTATATCTTGGGGCTGGGGGCCTGCTCGCTGTGGCTTTTCCTGGCCGCACCGGTGTCGGCTAAGACGGTCGTGCATACGGATCCTGGGACGGCGACGATACGCCTGGCTGCGACGCAGGCAGAGGCACAGCCAGTAAGCAAGCCGGCACCAACGGGCTGGTTTTGGCTGAGCTCCGACGATAATTACAGCAAGTATATCGATTACCAGTCTGTCGTGACGATGCCACGCCGCAGCAAGGCAGGGGAGGCAGCCTATGAGACGGATGTACAGGCCTGGACAAAGACGGAATACAGCTATGAGGGAGCCAAGGAAACCCTGACGGCATATGGTCTGCTGGATAAGATCGGTGATCCGGGGAAACTTGCGTATAGCACGGCATTGCTGTCGATAAACCCGCAGACGCGTCAGGTGTGGTATATGGAGGAACATTTCCATGATAAGACGGGCGCGGTGATCTGGTCGCATGCCAATGATGCGGCTTATCGCAACAACGATGCCAAGGGCAAGGAAATCAACTCGCAGGCCTTTGATGCGGCATTCTATCAGGCTGCCATCGACCGGGCTTTCCCGGGCGCCGGTGAGACGGCACGGGCTGAGGCGAAAGACCGTTGGTACGATATCTTTACGAAACAGACGCCCGATGGCATCCGCTATACGATCGCTGCCGATACGACGACGATGCGCATGGAAAAGAATAACCTGATCTTCTGGAGCTGGCAGGAGACAAAGGATACCGATGGCAAGGTCGTCGATGTCAAGTTCCTCAAGATGGCGATGAACCTGCCAGAGGCTACATTGCTCGTCATCAATGGCACGCATTGGGCACCTCAGACGGGCTGGCAGTCGCTGGAAAATGAGCTCGATGGCCACTACCGCATGATCCCGCCGACCTCGGATGAGTATCAGATGGTCACGGCCTTGCGCGACTATGCCAAGCAGTATGATACGTGGGTCAACCGCTACTATCGCTTATATGCACCGAAAAAATGAAATGGACATGAGCCGGTTCTGCAAGGAACCGGCTTATTTTATTGTAAGACTGTAAATGAATGGCGCCATTTATGGTATAATGGAAAAAGTATGTGCTCAAGTGTAAAGCTTGGGCGAGATTGCGAAACGAAGGAAGTGGTTGAATGCCAATCAAGATACCGAATGCGCTGCCTGCGGCGCATATTCTCGAGAGTGAGAATCTGTTTGTCATGGATGCGGACCGAGCTTATAGCCAGGATATCCGTCCGCTGAAGATATTGATCCTGAACCTGATGCCAATCAAATACATCACGGAGACTCAGCTGCTGCGCCTGCTGGGCAACTCGCCGCTGCAGGTAGAGGTTGACTTCATCTACACGGAGACTTACGTGCCCAGCCATACGCCCAGCGATTATCTCGCGCAGTTCTATGGCACGTTTGATGAGGTGCGCCATAAGAAATACGATGGCATGATCATCACCGGGGCGCCGGTCGAGAACATGAAGTTCGAGGAGGTAGCCTACTGGGATGAGGTTTCCGAGATCATGGAGTGGAGCAAGACGCATGTCTATTCCACCTTCCATATCTGCTGGGGCGCCCAGGCTGGACTCTACTACCATTATGGCATTCCGAAGTATCCGGTACCGGAGAAGATCTTCGGTGTCTTCAAGCATCATACCTGTGTGGCTCATGAGCGCCTGCTGCGTGGTTTTGATGATGAGTTCTATGTGCCGCATTCGCGCCATACGGAGGAGCATAAGGAAGACATCCTGAAGGTGCCTGAGCTTACGATCCTGGCGGAATCGGATGAGGAAGCCGGCCCGTATATCATCGCGAACCTGGCCAAGCGGCAGTTCTTCATCACTGGCCATGCCGAATATGATCCGACGACTCTCAAGCAGGAGTATGACCGCGACCTCAAGGCAGGTATGAACCCGAATATCCCGCAGAACTACTACCCGGATGATGATCCCTCGCGCCCGCCGATTGTCCGCTGGCGCAGTGTGGCACATCTGCTGTTTGCCAACTGGCTCAATTACTACGTCTATCAGGAGACGCCTTATGAGCTGGATGAACTCTACAAGGAGATGGAAGACTGAGTTCATTGTGTTTTCAGCTGATGGTGTTATACTTACTGACATTTGAATGAATCAATTGCTAAAGGGGAAGATTACATGAAGATGCGATGGGGAGCGGGATTGCTCGCGGCAGCGTTGCTGTTTGCCGCAGCTCCGCAAGCAGACGCAGAGGAAACGATTTCGGAGGAAATCTATCAGTGGGTGCAGTCGACGGCCCGTCAGAATTATTATTTCAATAAGCAGCATATCTATTTCGGCAAAGATGAGAAGGGGAATATCAATCTCGATATCCTGACAGTGCCGGTACTCAAGACGTATGATTCCATCCAGATCCAGGATGTCGTCTCCAAGCGCCGCTGGAAAGGCCAGTCGACGGCAGGCTATGGCGATCTGGCAGGCTGTGCGGAGTATCTGCTGTTCCATGTCAAGGAGCAGACCGTGGAGATCGTCAAGCACGAAGACCTCGATAGCGACTGGGGGACTTTGGGCACGACGACGGTGAAGCGCACGGTCAAGATCGCTGACCTGTCCGAAAAGGATGTTGACGCGAAATTCTATCATGCCATCCTCGAGTATGCAGAGCAGCATGGCTCTGAGATCGCTGCCCGCACGGAAAAGGAAAAAGGCGCCAAGCTGACAAAAGAGGCGCAGAAGCAGCTCGAAAAGGGGCAGCAGACGGATAAGGATGGCAAGGATGCCAAGAAGAATAAGAAAGAGCAGAAAAAACGCAGATAAAGTGTGGCGTATAGCATGAAGAATTATGTAGCAATAGATATCGGTGGAACGGCCATCAAATATGGCCTGACCGATGCACAGGGCAATTTCACAGCCAAGAAGAACCGGCCGACACTGGCCCGGGAAGAAGGCGGTGCAGGTATCGTCCGCAAGGTGGTGGAGATTGTCCGCCAGTATCAGGCAGAGATGCCGATCGCCGGTGTGGCTATCGATACGGCGGGCATTGTCAATCCCGTGACGGGCGAGATTGTCTTTGCCGGTGAGACCAGTTTCCCAGGGTACAGCGGGACTCCGCTTGGTAAGCTGGTACGCGAGGCTTGCGGGGTCCCGTGTGTGGTCGAGAATGATGTCAATGCGGCTGCGCTGGGCGAGTATTGGCAAGGTGCTGCCAAGGGCGCGTCGTCGGCTTTCATGATGACGGTCGGCACGGGAATCGGCGGCTGTTTCATCCTTGAGGGCAAGGCCTGGCATGGTGCGGGATTCAGCGCCGGCGAGGCCGGCTTCATGCGCCTGCATGGTGAGCAGCGCATCTTTGAGGAGGCAGCTTCGACACGGGCGATGCTCGTGGAGGCTGCTGCTTCCCATAATGTCTCCCCGGCAGAGCTTACGGGTGAGCAGGTCTTTGCCTGGGCTCTTGCAGGGGATGCCGATGCGGTGCTGGCCATCGAGCACATGGTGGACAACCTCGCAGAGGGAATCGCCAATATCTACTGCCTGCTGAATCCTGAGGTGTTTGTACTCGGTGGCGGTGTCATGGCCCAGCAGGATTATCTGCGCCCGCGGCTGGAGCAGCGGCTGGAGGCGCTGGTGGTTCCAGCCATGCGTACGTCGACCCGGCTCGAATTTGCCCGTTTGGGCAATGATGCAGGTATGGTGGGGGCGTTATACTCTTTGTTGACTTCTACAACTATTTAATCAAATTTAAACCCTGTTTCAAGAGGATTTTAAGAGAATTTGTTTAATATACAGTTAGGTAAATAACTGGAACAAATACCTTTGCAAAGAAATGAGGGGAAGAAAATGATGAGAGTATCCAAACTCATGGCAACTGTTGTTGCTATGACCGCCATCATGGTGCTGTCCATGACGACGGTTTTTGCCGCGTCAAATGACCATGTGGACTGGGACAACAGCGTCATCCGCGCAACGGGCGGCGGCGTAGCACCGTCACGGGCGCGCACGCAGTCGCAGGCCCGTATGATGGCTCGCCGGGCGGCTATCGTCGATGCCTACCGCCAGTTGGCTGAGTATGTTGGTGGTGTCAACATCGACTCGGAGACGACGGTGGAGATGGCTGAGGTGACGAGCGATGTCATCCGCACGAAAGTCAATGCCACGATCCGCGGTGCCCGGATCGTCAGCGAGAGCGTGACGAGTGACGGCGGCTACGAAGTCACGATGGAGGTGCCGATGTTCGGCGTATCTTCGTCGCTGGCAAGCGCTGTCATGGAGCGTCCGTCAGCAGTGGAGACGTTCCCTGAGCCGGTGCCCTCGGTAGCTCCGTCCATGCCGTCGTCGGTCCATATCGATATCAATGTGGGAACAGGGACGACGACGCCTGGCACGAATACGGGTACGACTGGCTCGGCAGCATCGTCCAAGGGTTCGTCGGCAGCCTCGGCACCGTCAGGACGTGCCATCGGCGGCTATACGGGTCTCATCGTTGACTGCCGTGGCCTGGGACTCAAGCCTGTCATGAGCCCGGTCATCAAGAATGAGAGCGGCCAGCCGATCTACGGTTACAAGAACCTCGACTATGACAAGGTCGTTGCCAATGGTATGGTCGGCTATACGACGGATATGAACCGCGCTGCCCGCGCAGGCAGCAATCCGCTCGTCGTCCGGGCCGTATCGCTCGACAACCACAATGGCAATCCCATCCTCTCGACGGCAGATGCCAACCGCGTATTGATCGAGAATGGGGCAACCCATTTCCTCGATGCGACGAATGTCGTATTCCTGCGTTAAAATGAGGAATATGGAATAACAGCATATATTTGAGCGGCAATGTAGAACTTACATTGCCGTTTTTTATGTAGAAGAAGGAGGTCAGGGGAGAAAACGCGAATGAATATAATAGCATGATTAAAAAATGATAGCGAATTATTGTAAAATGTGTGGTACGAAATTGCAACCTGGGAATAAATTTTGTATGAAATGTGGAACACCAGTGCAAGAGCAAATGGCTGTGCAACAGACAGCAATGAAAGATCTTCAAGCCACGAGAAGCCCAAATCATGGCAATAATCTTGTAGGTATGGCGTTGATTGCAGCGGTGTTGTTATTCATCGGTGCTGGGGGGTATTATTTACATACGCAATCGATGGCGGGCGATATAGAAAAAACTGCGATTGTTGATAAGACAACTGCTAATGATATGAGCAAGGGGCATCAGAAAAATCAATCAGCCATGGTATCGGCAGCGAAAGGGGATAGTTTAGAGGAATTCGTGCGGGAAAAAGATATGCTTGATACGGATATTGGTACGACAGCAAATCGTGTCAATGAATATTTGGCTAATCATTCGAGCTTTCGAGGTTATGATGGTTTGAAAAATGATGTACGTAATTTAGTGGAGCGAGCAAATCAAGCTCGTGTACGTTTGGATTCTACAGCGGCAGCAGATTCGAAGAAAAAGCAGGCATTACTGGAGTTGTTTTCGCTGGAGGAAGATAGGGCGCGTGGTTTATATAAAGGAATTGTTGATAATCAAAATGGTGGTGATTACAGCGCAGGATTTAAACAGGGGACACAGGCTTCCTATGCGTTTGATTCAGCGAATAGCAAGTTCAATGTTAGTTTTCGGTAATGGAGATATCCTATAAGGAAAAAGAATAGTATGTTCTGTTTAAGATACAACGAAAGGGAGCTGTTGCATGTTTCGATGCAACAGCTCCCCTTCGTTGTAGATATAATGTATGAAGCGTTATTTATATTTTGTAATAGAACGAATCTCTATAGATATAAGATGATTTTCCTAGAAAGGAATTATATTGAGGTAGTAGGCTGGACTTTAGAATCATAATCATAGCCTTTTATTGGCATGACGATGATACTTTTTCGTAGCAGGAGTAAGACAATATATTGTCGAATATAAATTTGATTAGCCTTATTGTATCCTTTGACCTTGGAAGCGATACTTGGGAAAGGCGTCTTCTGTAAGAAATTTAAGAATTAAACCCATTGTTTCGATATAATTATATATGGGAAATATTATATGATTACGAAATGATATGGGAATAGATGGGAGCTATGTAGATGAAATCGTTCAAATCGTTGGGGGTATCTCTTGTTGTGGGGATTTTGGCAGGGAGTTATGCGATGCCTGCCGCAGAAGCTGAAATGGGACCAGATGTTGCTGGTATTCAGCTGGAAAAAGACCGCAGGGATATGGAACGGGAGCGTGTGCGGGAACAGATAGCAGAGGATGAAGCTGCGAAGAATAAAAAGGTGGAGCAGGAAAAAAAGAGCCAGGAAGCAGAAGCAGAAATAGCAATTAACTTCGAACTCAGGCAGGTAACGTATAATTCCTCGGAAATCCTTACCCCCGAAGAAATTCATGCGGTAACGGCAGAGTATATCGGCCGTAAAGTTACCGTAAAGGATTTGCAAGCGATGGCAGAGAAAATCACGGCGCTTTATCAGCAAAAGGGGTATATGACTTGTGGGGCGGTACTGCCGCCGCAGCGTATTCATGAGGGCGTAGTTGAAATTCGTCTCATAGAGGGAAAAACAGGCGGGATTACTATCACAGGAAACCAGCATACCAGAGCGGGATATATCACAGACCGACTGGGGCTGAAGTCTGGAGAAGTTACTAATACGGATAAGTTGAATCGTGATTTGCGCTGGTTTCACGGTACCAACGATGTTCAGCTGCGGGTAGTGGTAAAGCCTGGAAAGCAGGAGGGGACTACCGACTATGAGATCATAGCCTTTGAGCCACAGAACCAGACGGTTACGCTCTATATGGATAATGATGGCTATGACAGCAGCGGGCGCTGGCGGCAGGGAATATTCTACACACTGCGGAGCCTGACTGGTAGCCGTGATGTTTTACGGGCCACGTTCCTTCGCAGTCAGGGAACCAGGGCCTGGTCGCTAGGATATAGTGTTCCTATCTCGCAGAAGGGGATGCGGCTTGAGCTGGATTATTCGGCCAATAAGACGGAAGTGACGAATGGGGAGTTAAAACCTTTCGGTGTAGAAGGTAAGTCAACCTCTTATTCGCTGACTTGGCGTGTGCCGTTTCAGATTACGGAACATTCTCGTCATGAGGCAGGTCTTCAGTATGCACACCAAACTGCCAAAACGGAAGCGGGACATGGAACAAAATCAATAGTTCCCTGGGTCGATGATAAGATACAGCGGATTATCCCCTATGTTTCCTTTACCCATTATGGCGACAACAGTGTATTCTATCATAAACATTCTTTCGTCTTTTCACGCAGCAGCGAACTTGATGGCAAATCGGATACGGCAAGGATATACCGGCTGAATTCCTTTTGGCAGAAGCGCTACCATGGCGGTCAATTCTTGCAGGCGCGTCTGGATGGCCAGTGGAGTTCGAGCAGCTTTCTGACAGCATCGTCGAATCGCTTCTTTATCGGCGGCGTCAATAGCGTCAGGGGCTATGAAGAGGGATTCATTGGCGGTGAACGGGGCTTGTCGGCAGGCGTGGAATATCATATTCCCTTAGATAAGGCAAGGTATTTTTCTGTGTTTCCTTTCTTTGATTGGGGAACGGTGGCGGGCGATACAGCGCCTGAGCATCGTACCTTGATGAGTGCAGGTTTTGGCTTTGAGGAGAGGTATAGAAATTGTTATAGTACCTTGACTGTGGGGTTCCCTTTGAAAAAAGATTTTTATGAAAAACGTCAGGACAGCGCACGGATCGATTTCAGTGTAGCGGCTACATTCTGAGTGAGTTGCAAGGCTTTTGCTGCCCTGATAATGCAAGGATAGCAAACAATATCGACACCGAGAAAGTGGGTGCTTATTATGACATACGGATATAAAGTAAAAAAGACGGGTAGCGATTGGCAGCTTTATGATGAGACTGCAACGAAGTGGATGCCAAGACGGGAGCGCAGAAAAGCCACGGCCAAAGCCCGCCAGCGGGAGCAGCAGCGGCTGTTGGCCTCGCTGTCTATGGCTGCGGGTATTTTTGCCTATCCTTATGGCCTTAGCGAAGCTGCTATTGTGGATAGTGAGGATAAGACGCTGAGTGCTTCGGGTAAGGTATATAATATCAATCCGCAGCATGAGAGTGGCGATTTTGCTTATAACCGCTTTAAAACATTCAATTTGGAGCAGGGCTATATTGCCAATCTCAAGTTTGGCAGTGCGTCTATGCTGGCTAATCTTGTGCGTGATAGAATAACCATCAATGGTATTGTCAATGCTGTGCGTAACAATAATATTGACGGTCATCTTTTGTTCCTGAGTCCTAACGGAATCGCTGTGGGCGCTACTGGTGTCATCAATGCGGGACAATTTACGGGTGTTGTGCCGGCACAAACGGATTTTGACAAGCTGTACAATTCGGCAAATCCGGCTGTGGATATCACAAAGACGGCTATTGAAAAACTTAGGGATGGTTCCTTTGCTAAGGGGGGGACCATCGATATCAGCGGGCAGATCAACACGCATAGTGGTGTCATACTTGGTGCGGGAATCATTAACCTCAAGGATGGGGCGAAAATAGATAGCACAAAAAATCTGAATTTTACCAATTTGGTAAATATCAATGGTGGAGCAAGTGCTGGGCTGGGTAGCTTGACGGCGGTTGCAGGTTCAGGTGGCGACATTATCCTGAAAGCAAAACAGGAGTCTGTGGTTAAGGATACGAACGAAGCGAATCCTATCCGTTGGAGTGACCGCTCCACGGATATTACTGCTGCTATAAATATTGGCAAAGACGAGATAGCTAAAGGGGTGGCTGTTGCCAGCAGTGACGGGGCGGTAAGGCTTACTGCAGAAAGCAGCAGCACTTATGAAGACAGCACCCCGATGACCCTGACGGATACTCTGAAAGGCATTGTTCTTGGGGATGACAGCAAAATGCTGAATGGGCTGACAGACAAGCTGGCTGGCAAAGAAGCTGGCGCGAACAAGTATCTCTTTGTCAACTATTCCAGCAAGAAGAATAAGGCATCTGTCAACATTGGGGAAAACAGTGCCATTACAGGCAAAAATATCGATATTGCTGCCACTTCCAAGGTGGAGATAAAGCAGACTATTACGGTGCCTGCGGGAGAGAATAAAAAAGACAGCGAAGGCAATACGGTGCCAAATGGCGCCAAAGCGGTAGCTGCCGTTGCTGTTTCCCGTGTTTACAATACGGCTGATGTCGTTATTGATGGCAATCTGACGGCGAAAAATGCGGATACGGATGGCAATGCCATAAAGATTGCGGCCAATGCTGATACGAAAGCGGCTATTTCTGCTACTGGCAAGGGCAGCGATGCTAATGCTGTGGCGGTAGGTGTGGCAGTCTTGACGGGGGATACCAAGTCCAAAGTAGCGGTGAATGCTCCAGCAAATGCAGAGGCGCTTTCGGCAAAAAAGGGGAAGGCGTCTATCGAGGCTATTACCAATAGTGATGTCAACATCAATGTGGGTGCCGAGGGAAATACGAGCTATGTGGTTTCCAGTGTGGGCGTGGCCAATTACGATACCAGCGCCGATGTGACGATGGACCGCTCCCTTACGGCAGGCGCCGTGAATATCAAAGCGGAAAACGGCGTTACCGGACTGAAGATGACTGTAGACAATACCGTGAAGGCACCTTCGGAAGGCAATAAGGGGAAAGATACTGCTGTGGCGAGTGATAAGGATAAGCAGGATGATGAGGCTGCGGCAACGGCAGAGAAAAACAAACCGGATTCGGAGAAGTCTGAGGACGAGAAAAAAAGTGAGAAAAAATCTGGCGATCCGGCAAAGGTAATCAAGGATGCTTCGGTAGATCCAGCGAAAGATGAAAAGACGAAAGACGCTGCCGGGACGGACGGCAAAGGCGGTGTCAAGGATGTCAAAGACAAGTTGGAAGGAACGAATGAAGGCGGCAATAATGCAGCGAAAACTTCGGCCTTTGGCTTGGGGGCCAGCGTAGGCGTTGTGGCCAATCAAAACGATGTCAATGTAACCTTGGGGAAGAATGCTGTCATTACCGCTGCTAAGCAGGATGGGGCAGCAACGGCGGACGGTTCTGTCAATGTTGCGGCTAAAACTTTACTGACTGCATCCACCGGCAAGGAGGATAGCCTGCAGTTTACGGTAAAGAATGCCCAGGCTAACTCAGCTAAAGTAGAGATTGGTGCTGCTGTATTGGTCAGCAATGTAAAGAATAATGCAAAAATTTTGCTTGACAACGAAGGGGATAAGTCTGCCCAAATCAAGGGCAGCGGCACAGTAAAGCTGGATGCCCAGGCAGGCATGGGAAAATATAAGAAGACAGAAGACAAGGTGGAAACGAGCGTCCTTTCCTACACGGTTAATACGGAGGGGGCAGCGGACAAAGATAGATCGGCTACGGCAATACTCGAAGGTTCTGTGGGCATTAATACCCAAAAGAACGATGCTGTTGTACTTTTGGGGCAAAAAAGCAAGATCGAAGGGACGGAGGTAAGTCTGTCTGCAGATGCAGTGACCAACGTCAAGGGCAGCTATGGTGCAAAAGAAGAAAACAGCAAAGTTGGAATCGGCGCGACTGTAGGCCTGCAGAATATCCGTGGCAATAGCCTGCTCATGGCCGGAAAAGGCGTAGAAATTACAGGAACGAAGTCTGTAAGTATGACAGCAGACAATTCCTTCGATGCGAAGAATGAAGTCAAAAATGCCGGCAAAGGAGATTCTTTAGGCATCGCGGGCATGGTTGCTTTGAGCTATGGCGATAGCAATAGCATCCTATCGCTCGATGATGAGGTCAAGGTTAAAGCGCCGGAAGGGGTCAACATGACGGCGACCAATGCCACATCTGTGGACAATTCTGCGCGCAGTGAATCGGAAGGTAAGGAAAGCTCCAAGGCATTTGGCATTGGCGTAGGCATCATCAATTATGATGTAAACAATATCGTGCTGGTCAGTGATAATGGCAAGGGGATTCTTGCGCCTTCTGGCAGCACGACGGATGCAGAAAAGGCTGCACAGAAAATCTATCAGGATGCTGCTTTGGCACAAAATATCGCTGGCGAAACGTTTACGGCAAAACTGGGGCAGAAAACGGCTGCAAATGCAGAAAAAGGCAATATCGTTACGGATAGCCTTACGGCGTCTGCAATTACCACTGGCTCGTTGCAGAATGATGCAAAGGCCAAGGTCGTTTCCAAGACTGCTGAAGATAAATCAGAGAATGCAAACAGCCGTAAAGACTCTGAGAAGTGGACACAGTGGTCCAAGAAGGGGAAGGAAGGCGCGGACGACGCCAAGAAGAATACGGAGCAACTGGAGCAGGATAAAGTAGAAGCACAGAATGAAAGTCCTGCACCGCCAGCAGCAGGGGCGGAAACGCCGAAAAATAATGCATCGCAAGCAGCCGGAGAAGCCAGTAAGGCAGCAAATCCGGATGAAACGCCTAAGGATGAAGGTTCGGCACCTGCTGCTGGTTCATCGGCAAGTGCCGGTGCATCTATCGGTATCGAGGGGAGCGCAGCGCTGACTTTTTTGGGCGGGCGAACGGACGCCATTTTGAATCATGTGACAGTGAAGAATGAGACGGCAGAGCAGGCAATTGCTGCTGTAGATACCGTTAAACTTTCTGCGATGGATATCCTCAATACGATGACGACGGGCGGTACGGATATCAAAAATTCCGTGAAATCGGGGAATTCTGCTACCAAGGTTGGTATTGGCGGCACGTTTGCTATGAACAGCGCCAATCGGGATGTGGACTCCATTTTGCGTAATTCCGAATTGCAACAGGTGAAGTCTGTCGCCAATTCGGCTTCCAAAGTGGGGATTGAACTTGCTGCGGGCATGGGAGTTACTGCCTCCAAAGGCAATGGCACCAACGTTTCCGGTGCAGGTGTCGTGTACTACAATAAAGCCAAGCAGGACATCCATGCGCTTATGATCGATAATACGATTACAGCTGCAGAAAACAGTACGATTCTCAATAATGCCGGCAGCACGGACTTCCAGATCGCGGGGGGGCTTGCGGCCAATTCTGCCAGCGGTCAAGGTACGAATGTGGGCGTGGGCGGTGCTGTGGCCATCAGCAATCTGGAAAACAATATGTCCAGTGGCATCATCGGCGGTACCTATGCGAATAAATTCCAGTCGGTAGACGTGACGGCGCAGAAAGGAACCACGCAGATTAATGGGGCATTAGCGGCAACTTTTGCCGGCGGCAAAAGCGGGTATGGCTTTGAGGGCGCCTTTGCTTATGGCAACGTGAAGAATACCACGCGTGCGTATATTTCGGGTGCTGCAGGCGAGGGGCTTAAAGCGGAGACTGTGAATGTCAAGGCAGGCGAGATTCCTCTGCCGGATGCAGAAGATAGTCAGGCGAAAAAGAATAAGGACTTACTGACTGAAAAAGGCATTGATACCACGGGAAAACAATACCTGGATGAAAATGCAGTGACTTCTAATTTGGACGCCAAGGCAACAGGTACTGATGCTGGCAACGCAGCGAATGAGGCGGCTCAGGATGAAAACGATGCCAAGGCAGAATTGGGGCAGAACAAGAATCTCATTATCAGTGCTGCAGTTGCTGGTGGCTGGAATGGCAAAGCCGGTGTGGGTGCAGGTATTTCCTACAACTATGTGAAGAACGATATCGCGGCTGATATCAAGGATTCGGTCATTCACGCCGGTAATCTGAGTGGCGAAGCAGCCAGTGATTCCGTGATCGTTTCCGTAGGTGCAGGTGTTGCCATTGGCGGCAAATCGTTCAATGGAGCGGGGTCCGGCAGCTGGAACGACCTGAAAAACGATACCAAGGTTACGTTTGCCAACAATACCATCACAGGAAAAACGATTACGGAAAAAGCGGCTAATTCTGCATCTATCATCAATGTTGCGGGCGAAGTAGCAGGTGGTCAAGGATCTGCTTTAGGGCTGAGCCTTGCATACAATTCGCTGAACAATACCACGGGTACCTATTTACAGGGCAATGCTATCACGCTGGATAAAGAGGTGGATAATGCGATTATCCTTGAGGCAAGCAACACGGGCAAAGCACTGGCCGTTGCAGCCGGGGTACAGGTGAGTGCAACGAGTTCGGGCCTTGTAGGGGCTTCTGGGACGGTGGCCATCAATAAGGGCACGAACAGCACGGAAAGTGTCATTGACGGTAAGAAGGAAGGTAATACGTTTACCAATACCAAGCTGGATAATGTGAAAAATCTTTCCGTCAAGGCAACGGATGTAACGAAAAAGACCACTGTAGCCGGCGGTGTATCGGCAGGTGGCACGAAAGTTGGCATTGGCGGCTCTGTAGCTTATACGGCAATTGGCAACTCGGACAACAAGGAAAAACTGCGGGCAGAAATCAACCATGCGGATATTACAACCAGTGTGGATGGGAATATTCAAGTTTCTGCCGCAGATAGCAAGACGGATGGAGCTAATCTGGATAAATCCCGTATTACCACTGTGGGGGCGGGCATTGGCGTGGCCTGGGGCAAGAACTTACTCAACCTTCAGGGCGCAGCCGCTGTTTCGGATCTCTACAAGGATACCCATGCGGCCATCAATAATACGAATATCAACCCGCAGAATTCTGACGCGCATCCTGAGATTCGCGTTGAAGCGGATTCCAAGGGGAAAATCAATACGGTAGGTGCCGTGGGCGATATCAATGTAACAGGTACGGTAACAGGTGCAGCAGGGATTGCCATCAATCGCCTGAATCAGGATATTACGGCAGAAATGGCTACGGATACGGGCAAGATAACTACGGTGAACGCCGGACTTACGCAGGTGCGGGCAACTGGCGACAGCGATATCCATTCGGTAGGAGTAGGTGGTGCTGTATCCGTTGCTGGACAGGTCGCTGTTGCTGGTTCTGGCAGTTACAACTATCAGGGCAATAATGTCAATGCACTGGTCAAAAATCAGAAACTCGCGGCTAATAGCAGTGTGGGCGTAGTAGCGCGCAGTGATGACCGTATTTATAACTTTGCTGGAGGCTTTTCAATCGGCATCAACAGCAAGGCGGCTATTGGTGCGGCGGTATCTATCAACAAAATTACAGGCAATACGAATGCGCTGGTACAGGGTGGCTCAATTACAGCGGCCAATACCGGTTCTATTAAGGTTACCCGTCCGCAGGATGGTAAGTTATTTACCACGGATACGTTGGCTCTTACCACGGATAGTGACAAATTGAGTGCTAGCCGCGAAGAGAAAGACAAAACAGGTATTGTGGTGGATAGCTCGGCTACGCATACCCTTATCTCGCAAATGGCTTCTGGTGGTGTAGCAGCTTCCTCCAGCGTGGGTGTGGGGCTTGCGGGTACCGTGAATCTCAATACGGTCAAAGGGGATACTGCGGCCAAAATAGAGAATACCGCAATCAACGCCAACGTGGAAGATAGCAATGATCTTTCTGATGTGAATGTGAATGCTTTGGATTATACAAACTTTGGCACCTTCACGGGGACTCCGTCTGTGGGAGCAGCGGCAACTGCAGGTGTCTCCGTTGGTGTATCCGCTACCTGGGAAACCTTTGACCGCAAGACGACAGCAGCACTATCTTCGGCTAGTGCTGCTGACCGGAAGACGGTCAAGGCCAAAGACCTGACGGTAAATGCCGTGACCAAGCATGGTTCTTCGAATTTGTCCTTTGCGGCAGCTGTGGGGGCAGCGGCGACAGCGGGCGTAGCTTCTGGTGACAGCATTGTCCGTCGTAATAACACCAGTGAAACGACAGCATTGCTCAAAAATACGAATGTGACCTTTGCGGGAAAGGCCGACATCTTGGCCCAGCATCTGGCCAACAGCCGCAGCAAGAATATTTCGGTAAGTGCTTCTGGCGGGTACGCTGCCGTGGCGGCTGGAGCCGGTGTGTCCGTCATGGATGATAGTTCCAAGGTTAAAGCAGATGTGGCAGACAGCGATTTGAAGGAAACGCAGAAAGCCACGGGTGACAGTGATAAGAAGACGATATCCGTACAGGCTAAGAATGAGAATAATTGGAATAATACGCTGGTTACGGCCAGTGCCGCCATTGGTATCGGTGCGGCTTTGGCGGGGAATGTAGGCATCAACAACACCACGAGCGAAACTGCGGCTACGGTATCCGGCAACAGCCATCTGCAAGCGACGGAAGTTTCGGTAAAGGCAGAGGATAAACTCACTGCGGATGCTACGGGTGGTGTGGGCGCAGCCGGTCTGGCTGGCGTCGGTGTATCTGTGGCGCTGAACAATATCAACAGCAGTGTTAGTGCCAATGTCACGGGTGGCACGGTTGAGGCCTCTAAGGATGTGCAAGTGAGTGCGGAAGAAGTGCGCAAATTTGCCAGCAGTGTAACAGGCGTAGCTGCTGGTGGTCTGGGGGTAGGCGTCAACGTGGCGGTCACCTCTGTGAATAAGGGCATTACCGATGCGCAGCTCAGCAATACCAGCGATGAAAATGGCAATTCCACGAATACGGATAAAATTACCAAAGATGAAATCAACATGCATCTGAAAAAGGTGAATGACGCCAAAGGGGCAGTGGGTGTTGACAACGGGCGGTTCTTTGGCCTGTCGGCAGAAGGCAGGGAAGCCCTGGCAGACGCTAAAAATGTGACGGTCAGCCTTGCAACGCCGGATAACAAGAAACAGGGCGTGCATACGACTGTTCAGGAAACGACGCTTACTGCTGATGGTGATGTCAAGGTGTTGGCGCAGGAGAAAAATGATATTTCTGCGCAAAACACGACGGTCACGGTCGGTGGCAGTGCTGTGGGCGTGACGGATGCTATCATCCATACGAACTACGATACGGATGTGACGATTAACGATGCCTCGATTATGGGGAAGAATGTTGCAATCGAAGCCAAACAGGGACAGACGGATAAGGGGGCTGACATCACTGTGACGGCAGTCTCCGTAGGTGCCGGCCTGGGCGTAGGCGTAGGCTATGCTGGTATCGTCAACAAAGGGGCAACGGATATCAATATCGCGGGCAGCACCATCACAGGCAAGGAAAATGTCAATGTCAACGCATTGGACGAAAGCAAGAGCAAGACGCAAATCACCAATGTAGGTGTCTCTGCGCTTAATGTCACCACCACTTTTGCCAGTGTAGAAAATGGGGATAATGTGGGCGTTACATTGGGCGGCACAAATAATATTTCTGCGGCGAACAATATCGTTATTGATGCAAAGAAAGCCAATGCCCTGGAAGCCCATACCCAGGGCGTGGGCGTAGGCGGTGTCAATGTGGCGGTGAACCATGCCACGATTGAGGACAAGGGGACAGCTGCGGCCAAAATCAAGGGTACAGATGGCACGTTTAGTGGGAGTTCCTTCCATCTTGGTGCGACCAACGATACTACGGCCAAACTCAGTGCCGGTAATGTGGCCGTATCCGTTCTGGGGGTAAGCCGCATGCGTGGCAAAGGCGTTATGGACATGGGCGCTGTGGCAGACGTAGCTGGTGGCCGCTTTAACGCGAAAAATGTAGAGTTTACTTCTCTGTTAGGCAATGCCAATGGCCGTACCCTGGAGGGGAATGTCAAGGGGCATAATATTTCTGCGGTAGCAGTAGCGCCGGATGCGGTGGTATTGAATACTACGGTCAATGGCACGGTCAAGGTGGCGAATAGCACCTTTGCTGAAAACACCGATTTGTTGCTTTCAAATGCCGCCTATGTGGATCGCAAGGCCTATATCTATGATGTTACGGCCGGTGCGGTAGCCGTGGGCAATACCAGTGCTGATATCAGCGGTACGGAGACGCTGACCAGCACCCTTGCGGGGAAGAATACCGTTACGAAGCTGAACAGCCTGCAGGTAAAGACGCGCGGTGAAAATACGGGCAAGGCCTTTGCCGATGCGGGTGGCGGCGGTGCCCTGGGCTATGTGGGTGCCCATGTGAGCAATAAATCAACCAATAAAGTCAAGAGCATTATCGGTGGCAAGTGGGATATCGCAGAGAATGCCTATATTCTTGCTACCCAAAATGACGAAACCAGCCTCACGGCCTCCGAAGGTCATGGAGGCGTTATCGGCGTGGGCGGCACTAGCGTGGATAATGTCCTTGATACTGCCACGAATGCTATCGTGGAAAATAACACGGAAATCACTGCCAACCGTATGTATGTCAGTACGACCAATGTTATTACTACCGGGGCTTATGATGATACCAACGGCAATGGAGTAAAAGACGTACAAGCCTATACGCTCAAAGACCATTTCGGCGGTGTTATTTCCGGCAACCGTCTCAGAAGCCTGTTGGATATTACGGAAAAAGGCACGGTCACCATCGGTAAGGGGGCAAAGATTACCACGGATAATCTGCAGGAATTCGTTGCCTCCTCTCAGAACGATCTGGTGAACCATGCACAGGCCAAGGGCGGCGGTGGTGTAGTCGCTACGGATGCTGTCACTGAAAACAAACTGACCATCAGCAATACGGTGGACGTACAGAGCGGCGTGGCGCTCAGTAATGAGAAGGCCGCTTCGACAGAGGACATCCTGCTTGCGGCCTATGACAATCAAAACCTGAATTCCCATGTCGATGCCACCGTGCTGGCCGGTGTGGTCAGTCCGCTGGTTGCCAAGAATCTGACCACCATGAACCGTACGAGTGAGGTTAAGGTTGCCGGTATCATTGAAAGTGGCAACAATGTTGGTCTTTATGCGGGGGCGAACAGAGACGGTGTGCTGTCCAATCTTAAAGTAGACCTCAAGGCTGGTGCCTACAACTATTCCGCTATTCCCATCACGTCCCCCACGGTGGATTATACCATCAAAGCGGACAAGGGGATGGTGAATGTTAGCGGTACTGTGCGCTCTACCCGGGATATCAACGCTACTGCCAGTGGTGGCAGGGAAGATATTGTTACGGATGAGAGCAAATGGGCTTGGGTAAGCGGCGGCACCGGCATCAACAAGAAGTTCCTGTCCTCCAATGCAACGACGGGCAGTGAAAGCAGTGCCGAGATGCGAAAGAGCACGGTAAATGTCACCGGTGCTCTCATTGCAGGGACTGCCAATCCCATCAATGTAACGATCGGTGGCAGTGTGGCTGAAGGTCTGACCATTATGGCAGATGACAACAAGGCCAATGACCGGGTTAAGAATGGGATAACGCAGGGAACCTTTGACTATGCCAATACTTTGGGCGCGCGTTTAGCGGAGCTGAATAAGCTGATTTCTGCCTATGATGGAAACAACTTAAATGCTGAGCAGATGGCAGCATACATCAATGAGCGTAACCGTATCCAGGACGAAATGAAACGCCTGGGGCTGGTGGAGAAGGATGCACAGGGCAATGTGACGTCCTATGTGAATTCGGGCCGTTCGGTTTACTATGTGGAGATTCCGGATATCGCCACCAGTGGCGGTAATATTAACGTGAAGGCCGAAGATTTTATCGGCACAGGAAAACTTCATGCTAATTCTGCGCCCTCCATTACTATCACAAATGCATCGGATGCTTATCTGAAGCTCAACAATATCCTTATGGGAGAGCAGGGAGGCAGCATTAATTATAGCGGCTACGGTGCGTATCTGCAGAATACCGTCATACCTCCGGGAACCGTCGAAGGGAATAAGAAAATCAATGAAATGAATCGCAACGAAAGTGGCGGCAGTGTTGCCAATTTCAGCGAAATCTACGGCAGAACCGATGGTACGGCAGCCGGGCTTTTGGTGCAAAATACCAAAACGTTCAGCGGCGGCAAGGACAGCACAATCAACCTGACCGACGAAAAGAAGCAGCAGATGATACAAGAGGTTAATAATGACAAGGACTTGTCGGCAGAGGCCAAGGCAGATTTGATAGAGCAAATCAATAATAACAGCAGCATCACCTATACTGCCCTCACCGATATGGAAATAAACGGTAAAATCAGTAATTTCTATGGGAATGTGACCATCAGCAACGCCAGCGGGGATATCCGTATTAGCGGCGGCACACAGGCGCGTCCCACGGGTGTATTCGGGAATACGGTCAAGCTTATTGCGGGCAATGGCACCATCGCGCAGGACTATAAGGAAGGCATTGTCAATATCAACGGCGATCCGGAAAAGTACCTGGTGGATTATGCCAATACGATGAAAAATAATCTTGGCTTAAGTACAACGGATACGGATACAAAGAATGCAACTATCGATTATCAGCGTTCCAGCAGTTCTCCTGAGGCTACGGGCTATATTGCCGGACGGGATATCTATGTGTCTGCGGCGAATATCAATGTGAATGGCCTTATCCAGAGTGGCTATAAGACGTATCAGGCAACGGTGCGTCAGACGGATTTGGATGCGGCCAAGGAAAAATCACGTGACCGGGCGGCTATTGTCCAGAACCGCACCATGTTCAAGGTCAATGATGGCGGTGCTAAGTGGAACGATACGGAAAAGGTCTTTTACTATGAAGCACAGGTCTATTGGGATCCTGCCACGAACAAGCTGGTGGTGGAGGATATCGACACCCAGGGTGGCAAGGTCTATCTGACGGGCAAGATTGCCAGCACCGGTGACGGTCGGATCTTGGCGGCAGACGGTGCGGCCGAAATCACGGTGGAGAACCAGACAGCTTTAGATATGAATGTGGGCAATGTACTCAATAATCAGCGGGAAGGCATTATCACCATTGCCGATACGGCGAAAGATACCTGGAACGAGTATAAGCGGGGGCAGACCCGCACCATCACGGGCTATGCCCAGTATTTGTTGGATCATAGGAACGACAATGATCTCTATGCGAGCGCCCAAGTGCAGGCCAATAATGGCCTATCCGTCGGTACACCCATAACTTACAATGTAAAAGAGAATCAGACGTACAGCTGGGTTAACGGCAATAGCGTAGAGACCACGAGAACCTATGAGCACTATGTGCGCAAAGGCATGTGGGGGGCAATCGAGACCGTGAATGAAGATGGTCTGAAGGCTTGGGAGCAAAACTCTAAACCCATTGATACAAACGAAGGAAAGAAATTAGGCCTTCCGGAAGGTGCGGTTATCAATCAGGGAAGCAGCAGTGTCCCGGAAAACGGCAAGCTGCAATTAGATGGGAGCACGCAGGTTCTGAGTTCTACGATTTTCGATCGGACGCACGAAACCTGGAGTTCTGGCTTCCTCGGCTGGTTCAAGCATAGCAGAGACCGGTGGAAAAATGGTACTTCGACGATTCAGCTCTATAACTATACCATCAATGCTTCTCAGCCGATTAACATTGGCCTGATTGGTGCTGAAACGGGCAAAATCGACATCAAGAGCACCAATACAAATGGTGGCAGCATCAATCTGACGGGCAATGTGGCGAACTCGCAAGCAGCAGCTACGCTGTCGGTGAACTCTGCCGCAGGCGGCATTGCGCAGTTTGGCAACACTACCTTAAAGAGTGAAATTGTAAATCTTACGGCGAAGGACGATATCCAGAATATCCATATCGCTTCGTTGGGTCAGGATGGCAACTCGGCAACGGACAATATCCAGCTCACGGCTATTTCGACGAATGCGGGAGATATTGATATCACAGCCACGGGTGGGATAAAGAACAACCAGTCCCTGCCGGGGAACGTGCAGATTATTGCCCTCAAGAGTCAGAAGGGAGATAGTTTCCACAATGATGCGGCTTTAGGCGATGTGACGCTAAATGCGACGGGTACTATTACTCAGATCGATAGCAGCACTACCATTGAAGGCCGGGGAATTAATCTGACCAGCAAGAATGGTGGTATTGGTACGGCAAGTCAGGCGATTAATCTTGCGGCGTCAGATTTGGCCTATGCTACGGATCGCTATGGTGCGCAGGTCAATGCTGATGCCAAGGAAAACATCTATCTGACTGAAGTGGCAGCGGGCGGCTCCATGCGCGTGGGTAAGATTGAATCACGCGAGGGCGATGTGACGTTGACTGTGGCCAGTGGCGGCTTTATAGATGGCCTGCCTGGAGATGACAAAACCGGCTCCAAGGATGCTGTAGATGATATGGTACATCGTTGGATAGATGCTGGCTTGATTGATGGCGAAAAGGACGCAAGTGGAAATTATACGTACGAGGGGGCGTATATAAAAGGACTGAAAAAGAACCGCGATGATTACGTGGCAGACGTGACGGCGGCCTACGCTGGCAAGACTCAAAGTGACTGGCAGGCTGAGTATGCACGGCAAAAGGAAGCCGTAGCGAAAGTTTACAACTCTGCGGATTACAAGAACTACAAAGCCGGCAAAGGTGCCTATGCAGGGCTTACTGAGACGCAAATGGCGGCAAAACTTGCTGCTGACGGTCATCAGAACTATATCACCTATGGGCAGTATGCTTCAGCAGACGCTTATCTGCAGGATACCGCCGCTTACAAGTATTCCCAGTATGCCGACGCAAATGCATATTTGGCGGCAGATACCACCTATAAAGACTTGGTGAATAAGGCAGCCAATCCTACCTTTGAGTGGACGAAGGACATGATGCTCTATGCCGTCAGCGAAAAGCTGGTCAACAAAGACAGCGGCAGCAGTGCGCAGACGGAACGGGCAGCCAATATCCTGGGGAGAAATATCACGCTGAACGCGGCTAGTGGCACCGTGGGGTCCTTTGACGGCACGGCCACCAGAATTACTGTGGACGAGCTGACTGGTGCTGGAGGCACGGACAAGATGAAGCAGCTCTTAAATGTGTCTGCGGCTGATGTTACGGCTAACCGTGATGCAGATGGCAATTTGCTGTCCTTTGATATCAAGGGCAATATGCCCTTGGGCGTGAAAGCCAGCGGTATGCTGAATGTCACAGCGGGCGGCAGTGTCTCTGTGGCGGGGCGCGCCGATGCAGCTGGCGAGCATTCGGCCATCAATGTGGGTAGTATTGCGGCCGGACAGAATGGCAATGTACGCTTGCATTCCGACCAGGGGATCTATAATGCGCAAACGACTGATGCAGCCAATATCATCGGTAAGAATTTGACCCTGGCTGGTGGAAAAGAGAGTATCGGCACGGCTGATAAGCCCCTGACTGTTTCCCTTAACGGGGAACAGGGAGAACTTGCCGAGATACGCGCTGACAAAAATATCTTTATTCGCAACATGAATAATGATAAGTTCCTGAGACTGGGTGCTATGTATGCTGGCGATACGCTTTCGCTGCATAGTGAAAAAGGTTTCTTGATGGGCAGTGCAGGCGGCAATATTGCTGATGCGTACATCAATGCCGGAAAGAAGTTGGAATTCAATACGAATGCGACCACTGGCATTGTCGGTGAGAAGGATAATGCTATCCGCATTTTGAATGACCGGGCAACTGTGAATATTGCGGCAGAGTCTGCGCATATACATGGCTTGGGCAGTCTTATGCTGGGCATTCAGAACGGTACATTGACGTTAGGGAACATTCAGACCCAGGGCGAGTTTACCGCTGTCAGTGAAGGTTCGCTGTCTGTGGGGCGTGAAGTGGAGAAAGACGCCAATGGAAAAGTAAAAAAGGAGGCGGTGGCAGGTGCCATTGCTGCTGGCGGTGATGTGACTCTTGCGGCCAAAGACAGTCTCGAATTAGACGGCAGCGTGAAGGCCGAAGGAAAGAAACTGACACTAAAAGCTGCCAATGGGGCAATCATGCAGACGGGCAAAGGGGCTATTACCGCTGCTGAGGTCAAGACCTTCAACGGTAAATCATTGCTTTTGGAGAATAAGGACAATGCATTTGCCAGCATCGAAGTGGATGGTATTGAAACGACTGCGTCTGTAAAGCCAGACATTGCTGGTAATGTCCGTATCAAGGATAATGCTGACAATCTGTCGGTGGCAATTAAGCGGAACGTGGCAGGTGATATCTCTGTAGGCAATCTTCGTGCGAACGGTACCCTGGCGAATGCAAGCGACCTCACGGCTACGGGGACTATTGCCCTTGGGGTGCAGGGAACATTGTCTCAGGCAGCTGATACCACCATCAAAGCAGGCAAGAAAGTGGAGCTGACTTCGGCAGCGGCAGATATCCAGCAAGCTGCTGATGCAGGTATCAAGGCTAAAGCAGTAACAGCAACCAGTGCCAAGGGTGTGGATCTGCAGGGGACGGGAAATGCATTCCAGGCTATTGCAGTGCAAGGTTCGCAGGCTAATAAGCCAATTATTGGTGATGTTTTGGTCAAAGTGAACACAGACGATTTGGAACTAGCTGTTTCCTCGGCAGTTCAAGGCAATATTGAGGTAGAAAATAGGAAGGCAAATGGCAGCATTGAAGTTCTGTCGGCACTGCAGGCGAAAAATAATGCGGATGCACTTCCCGATAAGGGAAATATATCGTTGACTGCAGGAGCTGATGTGCATATCCATAAGGACATTACCACTGGGCAGATAATGCCTGCGCCGGATAAGACTTTTGTGGTAGACATGCTGTTGAGCGATAAGGCTGCCTATAATTCGCTTACCATTACAGCCGGAGGTGTTGTTCAAGAGGCAAATGGTGTTAAAATCGAGGCGCCGGTGGTGGATACTTACACGGGTAAGGGGGTATCGCTGGAAAGCATCAAGAATCGGTTTGCAATCTTCGTAGCAAATGGTGTAGATGGCAACACGCAAAATATCAATGGCAGTGTCAAGGCTGTGACAAATTATGGCACTGATGGTACGCATAATGGAATCTATGTGGCAGGAGTGAGTGTAAATACCGTCCGAGGAGATGTGGATTTCATCAATTTAGCTGAACATGGCGATGTAAGATTCTTGACGGATAATGAAATACAGGTTCTTGGAGGGAATAATGTACAGACTGCTCCGGGAAGCTTGCGGCTGACTGCTGATAACGACCTAACATTGCTAGGGGATGTATATGCGAACAAGGATATCGTACTTGCAAGTACAGGCGAAGGTTCTATCTATGGCATTGGCAAAATGGATGCGGGAAACGATGTCTTTATGTTGGCTAAGAATGCGATTTACTATATTGGTACCATGACCGCAGGAAATAATATTGATGCAGAAGTATGGAATGCGACTTCGGTAAAAGATGGTAGTGGTATCCATATCGGTACTATGGCGGCTATGCTGGATCGGCCGGCAGATAAAGAAACCGGACTGAAAGCTGGCAAAAATATGAACTTCATTGTGAAGGGCAATGGAGATATCGACTTAGATGGTAAGCTTGTTGCAGAAGCTGGGAAAGTTATGGCTAATGTTTCTGGACAGGGGCATATCGCAATCGGTCAGACAGACGAAAAGAATGAAAAAACAATAATGGCAAAAGAGGATATCCATCTGAGCACAGGTAAAGGCGATATTTCGATTGTCAAGGGAATAGAATCCACGAATGAAAGTATAAAGCTGGAAACGGGCAGGGGAAATATTACTGTAGGCCGTGAAAATGTGCGGGAGGAGGAATCGCTGATAGCAAATAAGAGTGTCAGCATTGGAACAAATACGGGCACGATTACCATCCAGGGGCATGCAATTACGGCATCGGGTGATATCAGCATGAAAGCAGGAAAGGATGTGTATATACAGGGCATTCAGAATAGCAACTTCATTATCAAGGATGATGGCATGATTAATTCTGGTGGTGGCATTAATCTCTATGGACGTAACGGTGATATCTACATTACGGGAAAACTTAACGCCAAGAAGGGCTTGTCAGCCACAATCACCGAACGGGGAAGTGTTGCTTTGGGAACGGATGTAAACGTAACTAAAGATGTAAATATTTCCACGGAAAAAGGCACGATAGATGTAGGTAATACCATCAATTCCATAGAAGGTACAGTCAATCTGACGACTGGGACAGGCGATATCCAGATTGGCAAGGATATCACCGCCGAAAAAGCTATCACGATTTCCAGTCATAAGGGCAATGTCGTTATAGGCAATACGGAAACGGGCGATGATGGTGATGTGTTAGTGAAGAATGGCGATGTGTCCATCAATACCGATAAGGGCAATATTGAAATTGCCAAGACGGTGACAGCACAGACGGGAAGTATCGGTATAGCATCACGGCAGGGCGATATCCTCATTGGCAACAATGGTCCGGATGTGGAAACCGTTACTGCGCAGGAGAATATCAATATCAGCGTGGATGTAGGTCAGGTCAAGGTTTATGGCAAGACATCTACGAAGACAGGCGATATCTCTATGGCTGCTGGGGCCAATAATTATACACCGGGTGCACAGAATTTCATTATCGAGCAGAATGGATTGCTAGAATCCGGACGGGATATCCGTTTGACGGGGCGCAATGGCGATCTACATGTGACGGATGCCATTCAGGCTAAGCGAAATCTGTATACGCAGGTTCATGAGCAAGGCAGCATATTTTTCGATAAAACGGCAACGTTGACAGGTGATGTAACGGTGCACACGGAAAAAGGACAGATAAGTATTGGCGGACAGGTAGATGCCAACCTGGTGGATTTAGCTACTGGAATGGGAAATATAGCTGTTGGCGGCGATATTGCTTCTGATTCGATTGTCAGCATTCAAACGAATACAGGGGATATAAACTTGCAAAATATTATCGCTAAAGACGATATCAAGGTGGCTGCACAGAATGGCAATATTCATGCGAACAATATTATTTCCGGGAAAACCACACATGTAGCGCTGGGAAGTGGCGACCTCTTCCTCAACTTGGCAGAGGGGAAGGCTGTATTGCTGAAAATGGAGAACAATACCGAAGCATCGAAAGTCAATCAGATATTGGCAGTGGCTAGTGGTGGTACGGCTCCGGATGTTACGCTGACAGGTAATTTCATTCAGATTGGCTCCTTAGAGGCTAAGGACGGAGACGCGGCATTTGAACTTTCGGCTATGGGGGCAGGCGGTAAGAAACTTATCGCTGGTAATTTCTACGTAGGAAGCTTGCGCTCCAGCAAGGGAACGCATATGGAAAGTCTCTGGTCAAATCGTGGATACGTTCATGTGGCTGAAGGTGATATTGCTCTTGATGATGTACTGGCTGTGGACAAGATTCATCTGGAAAATGAAAAGACAGATCTGGCGGTCTATGGCCGCACGCCTACCAGAGATGGTGAACAGCTGGTTTACTGGAACAACCTGGAGATGGCTTATAGCAAAGAGAGAGCTTTCCAGCTTTATGCGGACGGAATGCTCAGAACAAGGAAAGCTGTTCTGGTTGATGCTGGCAGGAATTACCGAAAACTTTATGGCGATAACCTCAGTGTAATGGACATGATGCGGGAACGCGAGACTCATGTACATGGCGCATTTACGTTTGACAGCACTTTGCTGACTGCTCCAGCCAAGGCGATGAAGGAAGTGTTCTTTGACATGTCACCCGTAGAAACTGATTTCCAGCAGAAACGGGCTGCTGATGAGGAAATTGTGGTAGACTAAGAAGGGATTAGGAGGCTGAAACAGATGAATAAGAAAGCAGCAGCATTTGAAGCGTATTTGAAGGAAAAAGATATCATGGTCTTTGCCGAGGAAGAATTGAAGGGGGACAGCCAGCATACTGTTGTGTTCCGCTCCCATATCACTACGGAAGGGCAGCAACTCCCGACGGTTGTAATCCTGGATGATTCTATATTCGCTTTAGTGCGGGTGCAGATTATGTCCCAAGCTTTATCGGAAGAGAATCAGTTGGAACTCTTAAAGATGGTTAATGAAGAATCAGCTGGTTACAAGCCGTTCAAATTGTATCTGAACAAAGAAGGAGACTTGTTGCTGGATGTATGCTTGACCATTGAAGACGAGCTGCATGGCGATAGTATTTATGCTATGTTTGCGTTGATCATTGATTATCTGAATTCGAATTATCGCAAATTCATGAAACGCATTTGGTAACGGCCGATACCAAAAGACGTGTTGCCCCTATGACGGTAAAAGTCAGGGGGCAACACGTCTTTTCTGTTAGTGAAAGAGTATCATAGTAATGCCGCCGATAGTTGGCAGGGCGACGATGGCGGCTTTGAGGAGGGGGAGTGGTGCAAGGTGTGTGCCTTTGGCGCCGAACCAGGCACCAAGCATCAGACCGGCTAGTGTCTGGATGAAAATCATGAAGTCGAGGCGGTCGTTGAACAGGTAGCCAAGTCCGCCGGCGGCGGAGATCGGCAGGATGATCATCATGCAGGTGCCGATGGTCTGCAGCAGGGGCACGCCGAAGATGACCATGAGGGCCAGCTGGATATAGGCGGCTGCACCGATGCCGAAGGCACCGGAGAGAAAGCCTGTGATGATGCCTGTGATAAGGCCGTAGATCCAGAGCTTGTGACCGGTCAGGAGCTCGCTGCGCATCGGTGTATGGGCTGCAAGCCATTTGTCATGGTAGAGCTTGATATAGAGGATGATGGCGCTGGAAAACAGCATGAGGCCTGTAATCTCGCTGAGGAAATCAGCGGGCATCTTATTGGAGACGTTGGCGCCGATAAAAGCGCCGCTGATGCCGCCAAGGCCGATGATGGCACCGGTCTTGACGATGACTTCCTTCTGCCGGAAGTGGCTGATGGTGCCTGAGAGCATCGTGAAGACCATCGAGGCCAGTGCGACGGCCAGTGCCGTGTGGATCGGGACATGGAAGCCGACGGTCAGCAGCGTGATGGTGACGCCGGCACCGCCAGCGCCGACGAAACCGATGACAGCACCGAGCAGCAGCATGGAGAAAAATAACATGGATGGAGTCACAGCCTTTCTATAAGGGTACAGTATTACACTTCATTATAAGAGCTGGGGATGAAATGTCAAATCCGTGGGCTGCTGCTGCATGCAACAAAAAAGCCAGGATATATATCCTGGCTTGTGATTTCCTGGTGACACCTATGGGATTCGAACCCATGAACCCGGCGTGAGAGGCCGGTGTCTTAACCACTTGACGAAGGTGCCGATTTGGTGACCCCTATGGGATTCGAACCCATGAACCCGGCGTGAGAGGCCGGTGTCTTAACCACTTGACGAAGGTGCCGATTTGGTGACGCCTATGGGATTCGAACCCATGAACCCGGCGTGAGAGGCCGGTGTCTTAACCACTTGACGAAGGCGCCACGTAACAGACATGATTTATTATATTACATGTTTTGCAAATTTGCAAGGCTTTTTTTCAATCTTTCTAAAGAAATTTTCTTGCCCAGCAAAGAAAGCAGCTCGGTAGCGCCACCTGGCGTTACTTTCTGGCCAGCGACGGCAATGCGCAGCACCCACATCACAAGGCCTTTCTTGAGTTCGTTCTCCTCGATGAAGGCTTCGAGTTTTGCGTAGAGGTTGTCGTTGTTCCAGTCTGCTTCGTCCACCTTCTCGATGAGTCCGATGAGCGTCGGCAGCAATTCGGCAGCTTTTTCTACCGTTACCTTGTTGCGCTTGTTGACATAGAGCTCAGCATCAAAGGCCGGCATATCGATGAGGAAGCTGATCTCGCCAGCAATCTCGCCAAAGCGCGTGAGGCGCGTCTTGAGGAGGGCAGCGAGGTCATCCCAGTTGGCTGCAAGGTTTTCCGGCAGCTCGCCAGCAAATTTGCGGGCCATACCAGCAAAGGTTTTGTCGTCCATGGCTTTGAAGTATTCGCCGTTGATCCAGCCGAGCTTGTCGTAGTCAAAGACTGCTGGCGACTTGGAAAGACCGTCGAGGCTGAAATGCTCGATGAGTTCGTCCATCGAGAAGATTTCCTGGTTGGTCGTCTTCGGGTTCCAGCCGAGCAGGGCCACGTAGTTGACGATGGCTTCCGGCAGGTAGCCCATGTTGACGAGGTCGTCGAAGGACGTAGCACCATGACGTTTCGAGAGCTTGGAGACGGAGCCGTCTTCGTTCTTGCCCATGACCGGTGCGAGGTGGATGAACGTCGGGACTTCCCAGCCGTAAGCTTGATAGAGCAGGTTGTACTTCGGCGTGGAGGTGATGAACTCAGCGCCGCGCATGATGTGAGTGATGCCCATCAGATGGTCGTCGATGACGTTGGCGAAGTTGTACGTCGGCATGCCGTCGCGTTTGAGGAGAACCTGATCTTCCAGCTCTTCGTTCGGGATCGTGATGTTGCCATGCAGTACGTCGAAGAAGGTCGTCTCGCCCGTCAGCGGCATTTTCTGGCGGATGACATAGGGATCGCCATTTTTGAGATGCTCGTCGATGACCTCCTGCGGCAGGTCGCGGCAGGTGCGGTCATAGCCGCCGAACTGGCCGACGGAGTGATCCTCGTTTGGATCGCAGAAGCAGTAGTAAGCGTGGCCGCTCTTGACGAGCTCTTCGGCGTATTTCTTGTAGATGTCCATGCGCTCGCTCTGGATGTAGGGGCCGCAGTCGCCGCCGATGTCCGGGCCTTCGTCTGGGACGATCTTGGCGAGCTCGAGCGTGCGGTTGATGAAGTCGACAGCATCTGCGACATAGCGCGTGCGGTCGGTATCCTCGATGCGCAGGATGAAGTCACCCTTCTGTGCCTTGGCGTAGAGGTAGCCATAAAGCGCGGTGCGCAGGTTGCCGATGTGCATGTAACCCGTCGGGCTCGGGGCAAAACGGGTGCGGACTCTCTGTTCAGTCAATGTTGTTTCCTCCTATTTATACAATCCTGTATTGCGTCGAAATTTCTTCTATGAGTATACTACAAACCCGTGAGACGGGCAAACAAAAACCTTCTCCGCGGCGTTGCCAGGGAGAAGGCTGGTTCGTGCTTAGTTTTTCAGGAACTGATACAGGGCACGGTACATGATCATGGAGCTTACAGCTCCCGGGTCTTCAAAGCCGATGCTGCGCTCGCCAACGAGGCTGGCACGGCCTTTGCGGGCAGCGATGGTCTTGGTGTAGTTGACGCCCTCGCAAGCGGCTTTGGAAGCCTCCTGCAGGACCTCGAACAGTGTCTTGCCCTGGGCGTTTTCCGGCAGGAAGCATTCATGGATCGGAATCAGCGTGTCGAGCATGGTCTTGTCGCCCTTTTCCGCCCGGCCGCGTTTCTGGATGGCTTCAATGGCTGCACGCAGAAGTTTTTCCATGCTGACGACATTCATATGCGTGTCCTCGTCACAGGCTTCCCCGGCCCGGACGAAGCCTGCACCGTAGAGCGGGCCGGCAGCGCCGCCGACGTTGTGGATCAGCGCCTTGCCGATGGCCTGGAGAACCGGGCCGGGCTTGGAGGTGTCATCCATTTCTTCGACGACTTCCTGCGCGGCACGGAAGCCGCGGGCCATGTTCAAGCCGTGATCGCCATCGCCAGTCTTGGCATCAAGGTCCGTGAGGTAATCCTTCTGAGCGATGATAGCAGCGGCAACGGCATCCAATGCATCTTTGATTCTGGTCATTCGAAAACTCCTTTATCGTAATCGGTTCATTTAAATAGTATGTATCTATTGTGTGGAGAACAATAGAATGTGAATTGGTAAATTTTCCTCATAATATTATAGCATGCGATAGCTAAATCACAAGTGTGAATTGACAGAAATATGGGATAAGAGTTACAGCTTTACAATCTGTTGGTGTGTAAACTTTGTTCGTACTATGAAATTCCGGTAAAATTATTTGCCTATTTCGGAGGAGAAAAGTATAATAGAACTAACCATAGTATACCTACTATAAAATAAGAGTATACCAATAGGGAGAGCAAGAAAGAGGATTGTTATGGAAATCAAGGATATGAGAGCGTTCTATGCCATCGTCGAGGAGGGCAATATCAGTCACGCAGCCCAGCGGCTAGATATTGCCCAGCCGGCATTGTCGCGGCAGATGAAGCGCCTGGAGACGGCACTGGGGGTTCAGCTCTTCGAGCGCGGCAGCCGCCGCATCCGCTTGACGGATGCAGGCCGGGTCATGTATTCGCGGGTAGAGCATATTCTCGGGATGGTTGATGGCACGGTGCGCGAGATCACGGAAATCGGTTCAGGGGTGGCTGGTTCTATCCGTATCGGCACGATCACTTCGTCGGGGGCCATGCTGCTGCCGGAGCTCATCACGGAGTTCCATGCGCGGTATCCGAATGTCAACTACCAGATCTGGGAGGCCGAAGGATCGCGGATCCTGGAGCTGCTGGATAACCGTGTCATCGAGATCGGCGTGACGCGTACCCAGGTCGATTCGAAGGTCTACGAATCGATTGTCCTGCCCAATGAGCCCTTTGTGGTGATTATGAACAAGAACGACGAGATTGGCGAGGCCAGTGACCGGGTTCGCATGGAGGAGCTCAAGGATGCGCCGATCATCATTCCTTTGCGCTGGCAGTCGATTTTCGTGTCGAACTGCCGCAAGCTGGGCTTCGAGCCCAATGTGGTCTGTGTCAGCGACAGCATCGTGCAGGATCTCCTGCTGGCCAAGATGGATATGGGCTATGCGCTGGTGCCGATTTCGTCGAAGAATCTGCTGACGGATGGCAATCTGATCTATAAGAAACTGGTAGAGCCGGAGATGAGCACGCATACGGTGGTGGCTTGGCTCAAGAACCGCACGCTGTCTTCGTCGAGCGCGCATCTCATCGATCTGTTCCGGGAAATGTATCTGAGCGAGGGCTGTGAGGCCGTCGATGGAGGCGAATGGTAAATGGAACTGACGGAAATCAAGACGGGAATCAGCAATACGGTAGAGGAAAAGGTCACGGCTGCCAATACGGCGGCCGCCATGGGCAGCGGCAGCCTGCCAGTCTACGCGACGCCGGCCATGACCTGCTTGATGGAGAAGGCAGCGACTGAGGCAGTGGAAGCGCTGCTGCCTGAGGGCTGGACGAGCGTAGGCATTTCGCTATCAGTCCAGCATAAGGCGGCGACGCCGGTCGGGCTTACGGTACGTGCTGAAGCTGAGGTCACTGCGGTGGAGGGCCGCAAGATCACTTTTGCTGTCCGCGCTTTTGATGAGCGCGAGGAAATCGGCTGCGGCATCCACGAGCGGTTTGCTGTGCAGCAGGAAAAGTTCGTGAGCAAAGCCGCTGCGAAGGTCTGAGCCGCTGCGGGGGTTATATTTGAATTAGAAATGGAAGGCAGGGGTTTAATTTCCCTGTCTTTCGTTATATCATAGTAATAGACTATATTAGAAACATTATGTGATGGCTGTGATCACGTAGATTCCGGAGGTAGTTTTAGTATGACGAATACACGTATTTTTATTGTTGAGGATGAACGAAGGATTGCGCGTTTTCTGCAGATTGAGCTTGAACATGAAGGTTATGAGACGGAGACAGAGGAGAACGGCCTGCGGGCTTTTGAGCGCATTGCGCAGGAGGACTACGACCTCGTGCTGCTCGACATCATGCTGCCCGATATGGACGGCATGACAGTCTGCCGCAAGGTGCGTGAGATTTCGGATATTCCCATCATCATGCTGACGGCCCGGGATGATGTCGAGGACAAGGTGAACGGTCTCGACATCGGTGCCGATGACTATATGACGAAACCATTTGCCATCCAGGAACTGCTGGCACGCGTCCGCAATGCCCTGCGCAAGCCGCGCGCTGATGGCCGCGAGGTGAGCCTCGAGGGAGAGAAGCTTCAGGTCCGTGATCTCATCATGTACCCGAGCCGCTATGAGGTACGCGTCAAGGGCGAGGAAGTCCAGCTGACGAAAAAAGAATATTCGCTGCTCGAGTACCTGCTGCGCAATAAACGCAATGTGCTTACGCGTGACCAGATCCTGCAGGAAGTATGGGGGTATGATTACACGGGAGACACGAACGTTGTCGATGTCTATATCCGTTACCTGCGGGCTAAGATTGACGATCATTTCGATGATAAATACATCTTTACTGTCCGAGGCGTAGGATATGCGATCAAGGATTAAAGCTTGGCTGCGTCATCCGGAGATGATGTTCAACCGGCTGCGTTATGCGCGGATTTCGACGAAAATCACTTGTTTCTATGCGTCGGTCCTGTTGCTTGTGCTGATTCTTACCAGTGTGCTGACAGGACTCGGCGTTTATTTTTCGTTTTACCACCAAGCTGAGGTGGAAATCGAGATCAGCATGAATCATGTACTCGAGCGCATGCGGCAGGGGCGCCCCATGGGGGACAGCTTCTGGCGGGATGATCCGGTCATGCCTGGCGTAGTGCTGCGCATCACGGATCTGTCGGGACAGGTCGTCTATGAAAACGATGCCCGCTATCCGTCCCTGCAGCGCATCGAGGGAAGCTCGGTGAAGAATCCGCCATTCTGGGCCAACAAGAATATGCAGGTTGCTGAGGTTCGCAATATGACCATCTATCATGCCAAGATGGATGTCGAGTACCAGGGGCAGATCTATCAGCTGCATTTCTTCAAGACCATAACGGCCGAAAAACATTTCCTGGAGACGCTGCAGAAAATTCTATTCCTCATGACGATATTGGGCTTTCTGCTGGCTCTGCTCGCTGGCTATTTCGTCAGCAAGCGCATCCTGCTGCCCATCCGCGAGATGACGGCTACGGCGCGCAAGATCGAGGTCGAGAAGATGGACCGCCGCATCACGGTGCCGCCGGCCCGTGATGAGCTCTCGGAGCTTGCCGATACGTTCAACCATATGCTCGAGCGCTTGGAGATAGGCTTCAAGCAGCAGCAGCGGTTTGTATCGGATGCCTCCCATGAGCTGCGCACGCCGGTCACGGTCATCCTAGGTTACTCAGATCTGTTGTCGCGCTGGGGACGCTCGGACAAGGAAGTGCTTGATGAGGGGATTTCGTCGATACGCTCGGAGGCCGAGGACATGCAGCAATTGATCGAGAAGCTGCTGTTTTTGGCGCGTGCCGATCAGAAGCGGCAGGTACTCCATAAGGAGCGCATCGAATTGTCAGAGCTCGTCGAGGATGTCATGCGCAAGATGAAGCTGGTGACCAAGACCCATTCGGTGGATCTGCTCCAGAACGACGAGGGTGTCATCTATGCCGATCAGGTCACGATGCGGCAGATGATGCGCATCTTCTTGGAAAACAGTGTGAAGTATACGCCACAGGGCGGACATATCACGGCCAGAGCGCGCCGCCTGCCGGATGGCGGCCATATCATGCTGGAATTGGCCGATGACGGTATCGGTATCGCCAAAGAAGACCAGCAGCGGGTATTCGAGCGGTTCTACCGTGTGGATGCGTCACGTACGAAGGCTGACGGTGGGGTCAGCGGTACGGGACTGGGCCTGTCGATCGCCAGCTGGATCTGTGAGCAGCACGGCATCGAGATTTCTATGGAGAGCGCACTCGGCAAGGGAACGAAGATGCTCTTGAAGATACCGCTGGCGGGGGAGAAGCCGCCGGCAGAGAGAAAGGATTAGGAAGCATGAAAGTATTGGTTACAGGTGTGACGGGGCAGCTTGGCTATGACTGCGTGCAGGAGCTGGAACGCCGTGGCATCGAGGTGAGGGGCGTAGCAAGCCGGGATTTTTCGCTGACGGATCATGCCGCAGCGAAACGGTATATCGAAACCTATCGCCCGGATGTGATTATCCATTGTGCTGCATACACGGCTGTGGACAAGGCTGAGGATGAGCAGGAAATCTGCGAGGCGATCAATGCGGAGGGCACGCGCAATCTGGCGAAGATCGCGCAGGAGCTGGCGGCAAAGATGATCTACATCAGCACGGACTACGTATTCCCCGGAGATGGTGAAAGGTTCTATGAGCCGGCAGACAAGAAAGAGCCGCAGAATGCCTATGGCCTGTCCAAGCTCCACGGCGAAGAAGCTGTGCAGGAGCTCGTGGAGAAATACTTCATTGTCCGCATTTCGTGGGTGTTCGGCATCAATGGCCGGAATTTCATCCGCACGATGCTGAAGCTGGCGGAAACCCATGATACGCTGACGGTTGTCGACGATCAGATCGGCTCCCCAACCTATACGCATGACTTGGCTGTACTGCTGGCTGATATGGCCCAGAGCGATAAGTACGGCGTCTATCATGCTACGAATGAAGGGGTCTGCTCCTGGGCTGAGCTGGCGGCAGAGACGTTTCGTCAGGCGGGGCGCAAGGTGACGGTCACGCCGGTA
Organism: Pseudoselenomonas ruminantium; assembly: GCF_900113715.1. GTDB lineage: Bacteria > Bacillota > Negativicutes > Selenomonadales > Selenomonadaceae > Selenomonas_A > Selenomonas_A caprae. The sequence goes on from NZ_FOQK01000018.1 coordinate 47,518, forward strand.
CCTTCCTCGGCTTATCCGACGAAGGCTGTGCGCCCCAAGAATTCGCGCATGAGCAAGGATTGCCTTGAGGCGGCGGGGTTCCATCGCCTGCCGGCCTGGCAGGATGCTGTGGGCCGCTACCTGCACGAACTTAACAGTAAATCAGAATAAATACTTAATATGTCCATGATATACGCACATATCCCAAAGATATGTGCGTATTTTAGTACACAATATAAATAGTTCACTCTAGGAAAACATTTTTACTGAAATATCTTGCAAGGGTGTAAAGTTTGATGTATACTAACATATGTATTCCTAGCATAGACGGACTGATTTTACGTAATAAGAGTTGTAAGGGAGATGTTTCTGATGTCCAACCAGTTGAAGAAAATTGGTAGAAAGTATCAGGAAACGGCATTGATCAAATTGATTGCCGTAGGCCTGGTCATAGGTATTATCCTGGCGGTAGCCGCACCACAGACGGTGCCGGTCATCGCCATCTTCGGCGATCTGTTTGTACGCGCATTGAAGGGCGTAGCCCCGATCCTCGTCTTTGTGCTGGTCATGAATGCGATGGCACAGAAGAATGCTGATGCGAGTGCTTCGATGCGCCCGATTGTCAAGCTCTATGTGATTGCTACTTTCCTGGCGTCGCTGGTAGCGGTTGGCTTTTCCTTTGCCTTCCCGACCAGCCTGCAGCTGCAGATGGCTGATGCCAAGCTCGCGCCACCGAGTGGCATCCTGGAAGTCCTGCACAATCTGATCCTGAGCGTGGTGGACAATCCGATCCATGCAATCGCTTCGGCTAACTACATCGGTATCCTGGCTTGGGGTGTCCTCTGTGGCGTTGCTTTGCACAGCGCTTCTGATACCACGAAAGTCATGATCAATGATCTGGCGAAAACGGTAACGAAAATCGTCCAGTGGGTTATCCGCTTTGCACCGTTCGGTATCATGGGCCTCGTTGCCAATGCGATCGGGGAAAGCGGTCTTGGGGCACTCTTGGGCTATGTCCAGCTGCTCGGCGTGCTGCTCGGTGCCTTCTTCTCGGTGGCACTCATCATGAATCCGCTGATCGTCTATGCGCATATCCACCGCAATCCGTTCCCGCTGGTTTGGACGACGCTGCGGGAAAGCGGTATCTATGCCTTCTTCACCCGCAGCTCAGCTGCTAATATCCCGGTGAATCTGTCGCTCTGCAAGCGCCTGCGCCTCGATGAGGATACCTATTCGATTTCGATCCCGCTGGGGGCGACAATCAATATGAGCGGTGCGGCTATCACCATTGCAGTGTTGTCGCTGGCGGCAGCTCATACGCTGGCCCTTGACATTGACATGCCGACGGCGCTGCTGCTCTGCATCATCGCGACGGTTGGTGCCTGCGGTGCATCCGGTGTCGCTGGTGGTTCGCTGCTGCTGATTCCGGTAGCCTGCTCGTCCTTCGGTATCGGCAACGACATCGCCATGCAGGTCGTTGGCGTCGGTTTCATCATCGGTGTGCTGCAGGATTCCTGTGAGACGGCCCTCAACAGCTCCAGTGATGTCCTGTTCACCGCTACGGCAGAGTTTGCCAAACGGGCAAAAGCTGGCACGCTGACCGCAGATGACATGGTTCCAGCTGTGGATGAAGACTGAGTGAAAAGAAAAGCATGTGTCAACCGCCTGTCCAGGGGGATCCTTGGGCAGGCGGTTTTGCTATCGGGAAAGCAGGATATGGATGCAGCAAAAAACGCCAGGTTTGAAACCTGGCGTTGCTTTTCATATGGCGGAGTGGAGAGGATTCGAACCTCCGCACCGGTTACCCAGCCTAACGATTTAGCAAACCGTCCTCTTCAGCCTCTTGAGTACCACTCCATGTATTTATATGGCGGAGAGGGTGGGATTCGAACCCACGCACCTGTTACAGCCTACCGGTTTTCAAGACCGGACTCTTCAACCACTTGAGTACCTCTCCATAATGAACAGATATATTATAGCAGGAATGCGGATATCTTGTCAAACAAGTAGCAGATTGCTATAATAGCCATTGGATTATTTTTATGTATGTTATAGATGCGTTTTAGGAGCTGAGTGCATGAAAATCGCATTTTTTGATTCAGGAGTTGGCGGCTTATCGGTGCTGCATCACGCGATGAAGGTCCTGCCGCATGAGCAGTTCGTTTTTTTTGCTGATGAGGATAATGTTCCATACGGAACCAAGAGCAAGGAACAGGTCCGTGATTTCGTGGCGGGCGCCTTTGATTTCCTTATGACGAAGGATGTCAAGGCGATCGTCACGGCCTGCAATACGGCGACGTCGGTGGCAGTGGCAGAGATGCGCCGCCGCTACGATATCCCCATCATCGGGATGGAGCCGGCGGCTAAGAAGGCGCTGGATATGGATGGCGAGCATCGGGTCTTGGTGACGGCAACGCCTATAACGGTGAAGGGCCGCAAGATGGAACTGCTCATCGAGAAGGTCGATAAAGACCATCTCGTTGACCGGCTGGCACTGCCGGAGCTGGTGGAGTTTGCAGAGCGCCAGGAGTTTGAGTCACAGGCGGTGACGGACTATCTGGTCAGTCAGTTCGCACCCTTTGACTTCAGTGAGTACTCGGCTTTGGTCCTGGGCTGCACGCATTTCAACTATTTCAAGGATACGATGCGCCGCCTGCTGCCGGATAATGTGGCGTTTGTCGACGGCAACGAGGGGACGGTGCGCGAGCTCATACGGCGGCTCAAGGAGCGCAACCAATTGGAAGACCAGAGGCAGACCGTGGAGTATTATTATTCGGGCCGGATGGTCAAGGAAGCAGCGGAACTTGACCGCTTGCAGGCGTATCTGCGGCGGTTGGACAAGATGTATAGGATTTGACTTGACTTTAGACGGCAATTGTTCTAGGCTATACATTGTGTATTTCATTTATTAATGAAAGAAAATTTTTCCGTTGGGAGGGATTGTATGCCGGTCATTACGGAACATCACGTGAATTTCTACGACACGGATGCGATGGCGGTCGTACATCATTCGAACTACATCCGCTGGTTTGAGATTGGCCGTGTGGAGTATCTGCGGTCCATCGGCATCACGCTGGGCGAGCTGATGGAGGATGGTTTCGTGTTTCCAATCACGGACGTCCGGGCCAAGTACGTATCGCCGGGCAAGTTTGACGATGTCGTGCTCATCGAGACGACACCGACGGCGCTGACAAAGGCCAAGATGGCCTTTGATTACCGCATCATCCGCAAGGCCGATGGCGAGGTCATGGTAACCGGCCATTCCCAGAATGTGTTTACCAGTCAGGAAACAGGACGCATCACCCGTTTGCCGGAAAAATATTATAGTATATTAGCGGCAGCCATGGCAAAAGAGAAAGCCATGCAGCCGCAATAAGCATCTGGATTTTAGGAGGAATCATTGTGACAATCGTTTACGTTATCGTTGGTCTGATTGTTCTGGCTGCAGTGGCCGCTAAACTCTATCTCGCAGCTGCCGGTATCGAGGACATCCGTGTGGACACGAGTGCACCGGTCGTTGTTGAGGCGCAGGATGACAATAGCATCGTGCTGTCGAAGAAGCTGAACTTCTATAATGAAGGCAAGCAGTGTGCGACCATCATGGATGCAATCTGCCGTTCACAGCTGCCCTATGAGCAGTATGACGGCATCGAGGTTCGTGGCAAGGCAGAGCGCGAAGGGGAGGTCCGTGAGGATGACTACTTCGAGGCTGTGCTGATCCAGAAAAAGGGCGATGTCCATGCTGAGGACAAGCTGAATATCTTCGCGAAAGTCAAGCTGACGCCGCGCAAGGGCCAGGATCTCAAGACGGCGCTTTCGCATATGGTTGACCTGCCGCTGGATTTCATCTGGATGGAGACGGGCCGCACGCCGTGGCATTACCGCAAGATCCGTCTGGTGTTCACGGCTGAAGAGATTGCCCAGCTGGCAGGCGTCCAGCTGGTACAGGACTAAGGAGGTAGCGAGCAATGGCAGAAGAATTAGAACTCATCCCGGTGCCGACGCGCATCCTGACAGAAAAAGACGATATCGTTGATGCAATCGAGCGTTATACGAAAGACAAGATTGGCGAGAATGATCTGCTCTGCTGCGCAGAGAGTGTCGTGGCCATCACGCAGGGACGTTACGTACGTCCGGAGGATCTCAAGATCAGCCGCGTGGCACAGTTTTGCTGCCGCTTCATCCCCGACTATGGTTCGCTGGCATCGCCCCATGGCATGCAGTCGCTGATGGATGTCGAGGGCAAGTGGCGTGTGGCCTTTGCGCTGTTTGCTGGCTTCATTGCCAAGATCTTTGGCAAGTCCGGCATGTTCTATGTCTGGGGCGGCAAAGAGACGGCTATGATCGATGACGTTACGGGCACGATGCCGCCGTTTGACAAATGCATCGTCTACGGCCCGGGCGAGCCTAATGAGGTCGTAAAGAAGATCCAGCAGCGTCTCGGCTGCTTCGGGGCGATGATCGCCGATGTCAATGACCTCAAGCGTTCGCGTGTGGTCGGTGTCACGGATAAGGTCGATGGCCCGAAGGCTGCACAACTCTTGATCGATAACCCGTTCGGCAATGCTTCCCAGAAGACGCCGATCTGCATCATCAAGAACTATCGCCAGTATCAAGAAAAGAATTGAAGATGAAGAACCTCCCCGCAGGGGGAGGTTTTTTTGACAGGAGGGATATCATGCAACGCATAGACCGGCGGAGCGCGGACCAGCTCCGTCCATATACGATACATCGTCATTTCCAGAAATATCCGGCCGGTTCGGTGCTCATCGAGATGGGCAACACGAAGGTCATTTGTGCCGCAACGGTCGAGGACAGGGTGCCGTTCTTCCTAAAGGGGACCGGCGAGGGGTGGATCACAGCCGAATACTCGCTGCTGCCGAGCGCCACAGGCACACGCACGCAGCGTGAAGCCGTGCGTGGCAAGCAGTCGGGCCGCACACAGGAAATCGAGCGGCTGATTGGCCGCAGCCTGCGCTCGGTGGTCGATACGAAAGCCATCGGCGAGCGCACCATCATGATCGACTGCGATGTCATCCAGGCGGATGGCGGTACGCGTACGGCGTCGATCACCGGTGCCTTTGTCGCTTTGGTGGAGGCTTGTGCCTCCTTTTACGTGAAAGGCAACATCTTCCCGGTCAAGGACTTCGTTTCGGCCATCAGTGTCGGTATCAGCCACGAAAACGAGCCGATACTCGATCTTTGCTACGAGGAGGATTCGCAGGCTATCGTCGATATGAATGTCGTTATGACTGGTGAGGGCAAATTCGTTGAGGTTCAAGGTACTGGTGAGGGCAGGCCGTTTTCTCATGCGGAACTTGGCGCTTTGCTGCAGCTTGGCGAGAAGGGGTGCCGTGAACTCATTTCGTATCAGAAGGATGTGCTGGGCGGCCAGCTTGTCTGGCTGGTCGGCCGTGAAGGATGAAAGCAATGGGGAGGAAATCCATGCAGAAAATCGTGATTGCAACCAAGAATCCAGGCAAGGTGCGCGAGATGGCGGCGGCGCTCAGCGCGCTGCCGTTTGATGTCGTATCGCTCGCGGAGTTCGGCGAGCTGCCAGATGCCATCGAGGATGGCAAGACGTTCGCTGAGAATGCGCTCATCAAAGCGGCTTATTATCAGCAGCAGACGGGCTGTGCCTGCATTGCTGATGATTCGGGGCTGGAGATTGCAGTGCTGGATGGTGCGCCAGGCATCCATTCGGCTCGTTTCGCCGGCTTCCATGCCGATGATGCGACCAACAATGCGAAGATGGTTGAAGAGCTGCAGCGCGCTGGTGTCAGCGAATCGGCAGCCGATTACCGCTGTGCTATCGCCTTCGTGGATGAGGATGGGGCGGTGCTGACGGCTGAGGGACGCTGCGATGGGCAGATAAAGCTCACGCCGCGCGGCACGAATGGCTTTGGCTATGATCCGTATTTCTATCCGCAGGAATATCCGGGCCGTACGATGGCTGAGCTCACGCTGGCAGAAAAACAGCAGATCAGCCATCGCGGCAAGGCACTCAAGGTGTTAGCGCAAAAGCTGGAGGCAGGACAGGAATGAAAATCGGAATCGTAAGCGATAGCCATGGGGACACCCAGGCACTGGACCTGATGCTGGCCAATCCGGAAGCCCAGGAGGTAGAGGGGTGGTTCTTTGCCGGTGATATCGCCATGGACGCGGGATATCTGGCGATGGTCACGCAGCTGCCTGTGGCGAAGGTGGCTGGCAACAATGACTGGCCATATACGAGCCTTGAGGATGCCCTCGTGACGGAGATCGAGGGACACCGCATTCTGCTGACCCATGGTCATCTCTACGGTGTGCAGTTCTCTACGGATATGCTGGTGCAGGCAGCGGCTGCGCAGCAGGCAGATATCGCCATATATGGCCATACGCACGTCGCGGATATCCAGCCGGGCGAGGTCACGGTGCTCAATCCTGGCAGTATTGCCCGGCCGCGAGATGCGGCCAAAGGGTCATTCATGGTGGCGGAGCTGCAGGCTGATTGCGAGCCGGTTGTGAAGCTTATACGGATATAAATATTTTAAATTCTGCAATAATCCAGCAATAAAAAAAACGAATTTTTTTTTTACGAAAATAAAAATTACAGCAGGAATTTTCCCGTAAATCGCTAATATACTAATTGATGTGATAGTTGTCACGCGCGTCTCCATGGGAACTGGGGTAAAAAGTGAACTGGGTTCACTATTTATGCGGGTTTGCGGCACTTTTCCTTTCGCTTGAAAGGGGCGAAAAAATGTGCTATGATGAACCCACAGATGTGTGATAAGTTGTATTTATGGGAGGGATTACTTTGCGAGAAATTGACGCAAAACAAATCACGGAAACCGTAGCACAGATGTGCAAAGAGGCAGCTTATTATCTGCCGAAGGACGTTTACGAAGGCCTCAAACGCGGCCGTGAGACGGAGAAATCTCCGGTCGGTCAGAACGTCCTCGACCAGATTATCAAGAATGCTGAGATTGCACGCGCTGAGGATCGTCCGTACTGCCAGGATACTGGCATGACGATCGTCTTCCTCGAAGTGGGCCAGGACCTGCACATCACGGGTGGCCAGCTTGAGGATGCCATCAATGCCGGTATTGCCAAAGGCTATACTGAGGGCTATCTGCGCAAATCTGTCGTTGCTGAGCCGCTGTTCAATCGTGTCAATACGAAGGACAACACGCCGGGCGTCATCTACACGAAGATCGTGCCGGGCGATAAGCTCAAGATCACGGTAGCACCGAAAGGCTTCGGTTCGGAGAACAAATCCGGCGTCAAGATGCTGGTTCCGGCCGATGGTGTTGAGGGTGTCAAGAAGGCTGTCATGGACATCATCCTGCATGCCAGCATGAACCCGTGCCCGCCGATGGTTGTCGGTGTAGGCATCGGCGGCACCATGGATCGTGCCGCACTCCTTTCCAAGAAGGCTCTGACCCGTTCCATCGATGAGCGCAATCCGATGCCGGAATACGCAAAACTCGAGGGCGAACTCCTGGAACTCATCAATCAGACGGGTATCGGACCGCAGCTCGGCGGTACGACCTCTGCACTCGCTGTCAACGTCGAGTGGGGCCCGACGCATATCGCAGGCCTGCCGGTCGCTGTAACGATCTGCTGCCATGCCATGCGCCATGCATCGCGTACGCTTTGATTTGAGGATAGGAGGAAACAGAAATGGCAGAACCAATTAAAATCCAGACTCCGTTTACGGAAGAGATGTCCCGCAAGCTGCATGTCGGTGATGCGGTACTTATCAGCGGCACGATCATCGCTGCCCGCGATGCTGCGCACAAGGCTATGACTGAGGCGCTCGCACGCGGCGAGGAGCTGCCGGTTGATTGGAAGAATCAGATGGTTTATTATCTCGGACCGACGCCGGCAAAACCGGGTGATCCGATTGGCTCCTGCGGCCCGACGACTTCTGGCCGTATGGATGCTTATACGCCGACGATGCTCGACCAGGGCATCAAGGGCATGATCGGCAAGGGCTCCCGTTCGGCTGCTGTTGTCGAGTCGATGAAGAAGAATGGTGTAACGTATTTTGCTGCTGTCGGCGGCGCCGCTGCCCTGATCGCAAAATCCGTCAAGAAGTATGAAGTCCTCGCTTACCCGGAGCTTGGCCCGGAGGCTGTAGCAGCTCTTACGGTTGAGGATTTCCCGGCTATTGTCGTCATTGACTGTGAAGGCAATAACCTTTACGAGACGAACCAGGCGAAGTATCGTACGCTGAAAGGCTACTGATAGGGGTAAAGGAATTATTTTAGGAGGTACAGAATGTTCCACACAACTTTTTATCTGCGTCGTTTGCATTCTTTAGTGGGTCTCCTGGTGCTCGGTATCGTTCTCTTTGAGCATATCTTCACCAACTCGATGGCCCTCGGCGGCGCTCCGGCACTCAATGGTGCACTTGCTATGATGGAGCTCATCCCGAAACCGATCTTCCTCGGTCTTGAGGTGTTCGGCATTGCCGTTCCGCTCCTGTTCCATGCCATCTATGGCGTTTACATTGCCCTGCAGGCTAACAACAACCCGGGCCGTTTCGGATATATCCGCAACTGGCAGTTCGCGCTCCAGCGCTGGACGGCATGGTTCCTCGTTGTGTTCCTCGTATGGCATGTATTCTATCTCCGTGTATTTACGAAGGGCATCAGCGGCACGCCGATTTCCTATGAGCTTCTCCAGAGCTACTTTGTCGGTCATCCGATCTATGCTCTGCTGTATATCCTTGGCATGTTTGCAGCTATCTTCCATTTCTGCAATGGTATCACGACCTTCTGCATGACCTGGGGTATCGCTAAGGGCCCGCGCATCCAGAACGTCATCAGCGTTTGCAGCATGGGTCTTTGTGCTCTTCTCTGCCTGGTTACGCTGGTATTCATGGGCAGCTACTTCGTGATGTAAGTGGAAGCTTAGCAAAGTAAAGGAGAATTTCAATGGCTAATAAACCTGAAAATAAGATTATTGTCGTAGGCGGCGGCCTTTCGGGCCTCATGGCTGCGCTGAAAATCTGCGAAGGCGGCGGCAAAGTAGACCTGTTCTCTTACTGCCCGGTAAAACGCTCCCATTCCCTGTGCGCACAGGGCGGCATGAACGCCTGCATGGATACGAAGGGTGAGCATGACTCCGTCTATGAGCATTTCGATGACACCGTATATGGCGGTGACTTCCTCGCTGACCAGCTGGCTGTAAAAGGCATGGTTGAGGCAGCTCCGAAACTTGTCAAGATGTTCGACCGCATGGGCGTACCGTTCACGCGTACGGCTGAAGGCGTTCTCGACCTCCGTAACTTCGGTGGTCAGAAAAACAAACGTACGGTATTCGCCGGCTCCACGACGGGCCAGCAGCTCCTCTATGCTCTCGATGAGCAGGTCCGCCGCTGGGAAGTCAAGGGTGGCGTCAAGAAATATGAGTTCTGGGAATTCATCAAGATCATCAAGAACAAAGATGGTATCTGCCGTGGTATCGTTGCCCAGAACATGAACTCCAACGAGATCGTTTCGTTCCCGGCTGATGTCGTCATCCTGGCAACGGGCGGCCCTGGCCAAGTATATGGCCGCTGCACGGCTTCCACGATCTGCAACGGTTCGGCAGTATCGGCTGTTTATCAGCAGGGTGCAGAGATCGGCAACCCGGAGTTCCTGCAGATCCATCCGACGGCAATCCCGGGCTCGGACAAGAACCGCCTGATGTCGGAGGCTTGCCGTGGCGAGGGTGGCCGCGTATGGGTTTACCGCGAGAATCCGGAGACCCACGAGAAAGAGCGCTGGTACTTCCTCGAGGATATGTATCCGGCATACGGCAACCTCGTACCGCGTGACGTTGCTTCCCGTGCTATCTACAAAGTCGTTGTCCACATGGGCCTCGGCATGCAGAACCCGAACCGCGTATACCTCGACCTCTCCCATATCCCGGCTGATTACCTCGAGCGCAAACTCGGCGGTATCCTCGAGATGTATGATGACTTCGTAGGTAAAGATCCGCGCAAAGTACCGATGGAGATCTTCCCGTCCATCCATTATTCCATGGGCGGCATCTGGGTTGACCGTGAGCATCATACGAACATCCCGGGCCTCATGGCTTCCGGCGAGTGTGACTACCAGTATCACGGTGCAAACCGTCTGGGTGCAAACTCCCTGCTGTCGGCTACGTACTCCGGTACGATCTCCGGCCCAGAGTCCCTGCGTCTTGCCCGCAGCGGCAAGCTCGGCGATGCCCTCACGGAGGCAGAGCTCGAGGCAGCTCGCAAAGAGTGCGTAGAGGAATTCGACCGTATCCGCAATATGAACGGTCCGGAGAACGCACATCAGATGCATCACGAGCTCGGCGATATCATGTACAAATATGTATCGGTTGAGCGTGATAACAACGGCCTCAAACAGTGCATGAAAGAACTCCATGCACTGCTCAAACGCTGGGATAACATCGGCGTTACGGACCATGGCAACTGGGCAAACCAGGAGGCTATGTTCGTTCGCCAGCTCCGCAATATGATCATCTATGCAATGGCTATCACGAAGTCCGCTCTGCTGCGTGACGAGAGCCGTGGTGCCCATGCGAAGATCGTCCTCAAATCCGACTATGAGCAGTGGGATGATGCGAAGAAGAAGGCCTTCGACGAGAAGACCGGCGCATATCATTTCGATGCTGAGACGGGCCGCGCTATGACGGATGATGGCAATGACGACCTCGTATTCTTTGGCCGTGACGATGAGAAATTCATGTACACGACCGTCGTTTCCTTCGATGCTGCTAACAGCGAGCCGGAGGTTTCCTATCGTGAGTTCGAGCATTCTCTCATCAAGCCGCGTCTGCGCAACTACGCCGTAGCTAAGAAAGAGTAATGAGGGAGGACAAATAGAATGGCAGAACAGAAGAAAGTCAGACTCGTTATCGAACGCCAGGACGGCCCGAATGACAAGCCGTACACGCAGGAGTTCGAAGTAGATTATCGTCCGGGCCTCAACATCGTTGCCGCCCTGATGGAAATCCAGAAAAATCCGGTGACCGTAGACGGCAAGAAAGTCGCTCCGGTTGTCTGGGAATGCAACTGCCTCGAGAAAGTCTGCGGCGCTTGCATGATGGTCATCAACGGCAAAGCCCGTCAGGCTTGCTGCTCGCTGGTTGATAACCTTGAGCAGCCAATCCATCTGGCTCCAGCACGCACGTTCCCGGTTATCCGCGATCTCTTGATTGATCGTTCCGTTATGTTTGAGAGTCTCAAACGCATCCATGGTTGGATTGAAGTCGATGGTACCTGGGACGTCAAAGATGCACCTATCCAGAATCCGCATACGGCTGAGACCGCTTATGAGATTTCGCATTGCATGACCTGCGGTTGCTGCCTCGAGGCATGCCCGAATGTTGGTCCGCAGTCCGACTTCATCGGACCGTCTCCGACGGTACAGGCATATCTCTTCAATCTCCATCCGCTCGGGAAGTTCGATGCTCCGACGCGTCTGAACGCCCTGATGGAAAAAGGCGGCATCACGAGCTGCGGCAACAGCCAGAACTGTGTCGAGGCTTGCCCGAAGAACATCAAGCTCACGACGTATCTCGCGCAGCTTAACCGCGATGTCAACAAACAGGCTCTCAAGAACATTTTCAACAAATAAAGATTGTGTTCATCCGACTCCGGCAGATTTCTGCCGGAGTTTTTGCATTTTATGGTATTTTTTTGCGCAAAGAAGAGGAAAACAGTTATCATAGCGCGAACTATTAAAGGAATAAGGAAAGGATACAAAATTTTAGGGAGGAATATAAATGGCTTTTCCAGAGATGTTCAAATCCGATGAAGATGTGTTGCAGGCATTCAAGGTTGTGATTCCGTATATCAACCAGATCGTTCGTGAGGACGTAGTCATCGGTCTTACGAATCTTACCGAGTATATCGATTATGTACCGGGCAAAAAGCTTGATATCAAGATCACACCGGGTATGCCCATCAGCAATATACCGACGATCCAGGAATGCATCAAGTATGATCGCGTTACCTATGATGACCAGGATGCGAGTGTCTATGGTGTGCCCATCAAGACTATATTCACGCCAATCCATGGCGTGAGTGGCAAAGTCATCGGAACCATCAGCACTGGTGTGGATATGGAGAGCAATCTTGCGCTGGTCCGCTCGATTGAGGATATTACCACAGCTACGCAGACGGTATATCAGGCCGTGGAACAGGTAGCCGAGAGTGCGGGCGAGCTGGCGAAATCGGGGCAGCAGTCGATCGAGCAGGCGAAGTTCCTGCAGGAGCGCAATTCGGAGACGCTCAAGGTCATCGACTTCATCACCAATATCGCTGGCCAGACGAACCTGTTGGGCCTTAATGCGGCAATCGAGGCGGCACGTGCTGGTGAGCAGGGCCGTGGCTTCGCTGTCGTGGCTGAGGAGGTAAGGAAGCTGGCAGAGCAGTCGCGCGAAGCTACGGAGAAGATCCAGGCGACGCTGGCGGAAATGAACAATGCGGTCAATGAGATTTCGCATACCATCGAGTCGACAGGTGCTATCAGCGAAGAGCAGGCTGCTTCGACGGAAGAGATCACGGCGCATCTGGCGCGGGTGACGAAAGCTGCCGAGCAGCTCAACAAGTTTATCGAGTTGTTCAAGTAAGTCCTGACATAGGTTGTGGGAGAGAAAAAGGGAGGGCGTAGCAGCGTGCGCCCTTTTTCTACCGCTGGAAGTGGCTTGCCCCCTGTCCTGTTTTGGTATATGATAGGAATATAGTGGGTAGGTTGCCCGAGGTTTGGTTTTAGGCAATTAGGATGATAAATGTATGAAGAAGAATAATCGTATCCCCTTAAGCCCCTGCTTGAAACGGTTCAAGTTTTATTTCGACCTCTTGAAGAAAACAACAAATGATTACTTGTTCTTTACGGACATACAAGAGAATATTGTCATGGTTTCACCGAATCTTGTCCAGGATTTCGACCTGCCGGGCGAGGTTATGGAGAACTTTGACCAATATTGGGGCCCGCTGGTCCATCCCGAGGAGCGGGAGGAGTATGCGGCCTTGGCCCATAATCTTGAGGCAGCGCAATGTGTCTTTGAGCATGCGGCCGAGTATCGCGTAAAGAGCCGTAAAGGTGAATATGTATGGATCCGCTGCCGTGGACGGGTAGGCGCTGATCGTGAGGGCCGGCCCAGTATGTTTGTAGGCATGATGTCGAGGATGGCACAGCGCAACCAGGCAGATGAGATCACAGGCTTGCTGAACAAATATCAATTCGAGCATGCGGTCAAGCTGGCTTTGGCAGAATACCGTGCGACTGGCGATGGCGGTGCAATCATGGTGTTTGGCCTGGATAACTTCAAGATCGTCAATGAGACGTATAACCGCCTGCTTGGCGATCAGGTGCTCAAGCGTGTAGCACGGGTGATTGCCAATGTCCTGCCGCCAGCCTTGACACTGTTCAAACTGGACGGCGATGAATTCGCCGTGATCTATCCCGGTGCTGGCGAAAAGGAAGTCGGCGAGATCTTTGCCAGCGTGCAGAGTGCGCTTTCGCGTCCGCAGGATATCGATGGGCATCAGTATTTCTGCACGGCCTCGTGCGGTACGGTATTCTATCCCACGGCGGGCAAGGACTACCTGGTGCTGCATAAGCATGCAGAGGCGGCCATGGATATCGCCAAGCGCGAGGGCAAGAACCGCAACGTGCTGTTCAGCAAGGAGGAGTACAACCGCTGGGTGCGCTCCATATCGATGCGCGACAGCCTATGGGAAAGCGTCGAAAATGGCTGTACGGGTTTCAGCTTGTTCTTCCAGCCACAGGTCAGCGCCGTCGAGCAGAAGATCATCGGTGCTGAGGCCCTGCTGCGCTGGAAGAATCCGAAGGGCCGCATGGTGGCGCCGATGGAGTTCATTCCCATTCTTGAAGAAACGAAGCTGATCATCCCCGTGGGCAAGTGGATCTTTGCGGAGGCGGTCCGCGTCTGCAAGCGCTGGCGCGAGGTGATCCCTGAGTTCCGCGTCAGCATCAATATGAGCTATGAGCAGGTCAAGGACCTGTCTTTCAAGAAGTTTGTAGCAGATTGCCTGCAGCGCTATGAGATGCCGCCGGAGGCAATCATCCTTGAGCTCACGGAAAGCAAGATCGTTGCGGACTGGAGCTTTGTCAACAAGCAGTTTGACGAATTCCGCCAGCAAGGACTGGCCATCGCGATGGATGACTTCGGCACGGGTTATAGCTCGCTGGCCTCGCTCAAGTATCTATCCTGCGATATCGTCAAGATTGACCGTGAGTTCGTCAAGAAAATACTCGAAAACGATTTTGACCGCCGTCTGGTCAAATACGTTGTCTCGCTCTGCCATAGCATCGGCATCAAATGCTGCATCGAGGGCGTCGAGGAACTGGCTGAGTATGAGCTGCTGACGAAGGAATGCCAGGCAGACTCCATCCAGGGGTATCTGTTTGGCCATCCGGAGAGCGTCGAGAATTTTGAAGAAAAGTTTTTACACATGGAGAAGAATTAATGTCACGCGATAAGAACGCTGAAGAGATCACCCTTCTTGGCAAGAAGAAGGTAAACTATCATTACGATTACTGCCCGGAAATCCTGGAGACCTTCCAGAACAAGCATCCGGAAAATGACTATTGGGTCAAGTTCAACTGTCCTGAATTCACAGCTTTGTGCCCGATAACAGGCCAGCCGGACTATGCGACCATCTACATCAGCTATGTGCCTGGTGAGCGCATGGTCGAAAGCAAATCGTTGAAGCTCTATCTGGTAAGCTTCCGCAATCATGGGGATTTCCATGAAGATGTCGTCAATGTCATCATGAAGGACCTCATAAAGCTCATGGATCCGAAATACATCGAGGTATGGGGAAAGTTCCTGCCACGCGGCGGCATCTCCATCGATCCGTATGCGAACTATGGCCGGCCGGGCACGAAGTACGAGCAGCTGGCTTGGCATCGTTTTGAGGAGCATGACCTCGTAGCCATGGATAAGGTCGATAACCGCTGAGGCGGTAGCAGAAGAAGGGAGCAAAGCCGTTGAAACATCAGAAGCGCGTTGCATTGGTCAATGATATTACGGGATTCGGACGCTGCTCGGTGACTGTCGAGCTGCCGTTGCTGTCAGCGATGAAGATTCAGGCATGCCCATTGCCAACGGCTATCCTGTCGGTTCATACCGGCTTTGCCAATCACTATCTTGATGACTATACAGACCGCATGCGGCCGTACATGGACAGCTGGGAGAAAAACCAGCTGTCTTTTGATGGTATCTGCACTGGCTTTTTAGGCTCGGTGCACCAGATTGAGATCGTGGCTGATTTTATCCGCCGCTTCAAGCAGCCGGCAACGCGAGTCATGGTCGATCCGGTCATGGGGGACTATGGCAAGCTTTACAGCTCGTACACGCAGGAGATGTGTGAGGAGATGCGGAAGCTTCTGGCTTATGCCAACCTGGTGACGCCGAATCTCACCGAGGCCTGCCAATTGCTGGGGATGCCCTATCCGAAGGATGGACGGGTATCGGACCAGGAGCTTGAGTATATGGCAGGCGCATTGGCGGATCAAGGCCCGTCACAGGTCATCATCACGGGACTCAGCGAGGGCGATACCATCCGCAATTTCATCTATGAGGCGGGACGGGGCAGCGTCCTGGAGGTGGAGAAGATAGGCGGTGACCGGTCAGGTTCAGGCGATGCGTTTGCCGCCATTGTGGCTGGCAGTCTCATCAATGGCGAAAGTCTCGAACAGGCGGTCCGCAAGGCGGCGGATTTCATCAGCAGATGCTTGGCGTATGCGGTGGAACTCAACCTGCCTTGGAATTATGGCCTGCCGTTTGAAGAATATCTAAGGGAGCTGAAGTGATATGCTGGTATACGCAACCCATGCGGGGGGCAAATATATGACGTTGGCAGACAGCCTGCGCCTGCAGCCGGAAGGCAAGCGCAATCTGTATGTCAATATCACCAATGCGTGCAATTGTGCTTGCACGTTCTGTCTGCGCAATATGAAGGAGATGGCTGAGGAATCTTCGCTATGGCTCAAGGAAAAGCCGACGCTTCCGGAGTTCAAGGCGGCGCTTGACAGTGTTCCTTGGGACTATATCAAGGAAGTCGTATTCTGCGGGTTTGGTGAGCCAACCATGGAACTGGCGACTTTGGTGGAGCTGCTCCACTATGTCAAGAAGACGCATCCGGATCTGCCGACGCGCCTCAATACGAACGGCCTGGGCAATCTTGAGTATGGACGCGATATCGCGGCAGATTTTGCCGGTATACTCGATACGGTGTCCATCAGCCTCAATGCGTCCAATGCGGAGCGTTACTATGAGCTCACGCGGGCCAAGTATGGCATCAAGTCGTATGAGGCTATGCTGGACTTTGCTGAGCGCAGCAAGCAGTATGTGCCGAATGTCGTGCTGACCATCGTCGACAAAGTGGAAGGGCCTGAGGAGATCGCCCGCTGCCGGGAAATCTGCGCAGAGCGCGGTCTTACCCTGCGTGTTCGTGAATACGAAGACAGCTGAAAAAGTCCAGGCATGACAAAAGCCGGTTCTCTTTTCCGAGAACCGGCTTTATTCTTTGATAAACATAGATAGTTGTGATCCTTCTTATTCATTTGTCTGCAACATTCCGTCTCGAGCAGGAAGGCTGCGCACTTTGTTGACTACGTATGTAGATGTTCAGCTGAAACAATGTGCCTTACACCATGGTTCATGTACACGTTCTTGTTAGTCATCTTGCCGTTATCGATAACGATAGGGTTCCTAAAGTTTCGACGGTTTTCCAGATGATTCGTAAAGATTTACCCGGGATAGTCACTCGCTTTATCTCGTGGCGCCGACGATGTGCTCCCAACTTCCTCAGACTCTGAGTACGACTGGCGGCCACCTGACCATCATTACGTCTCGCTTCCGTCCTGAGGATAATCGTTTTCTTCACCTCTGCACTTGCTAGTCAGTCCGGGATAAAGGGTAACTGCGTGATATCTTCAATAAACACTCACATCCTTTCGTAATAGCCAGATATGGTTGTTCTTGAAGAGAGCCTGTTTCGGCTGGATAAACACCTGGCAAGCTTTCGACCTCCAGGACTACTTTCCTGCTGGTTTGCTTATCTATCTCCTCTTTACGCCTTTATATTAACATATTTTTCAGACGATTGCAATACTTCATACAAAATATGTAATATTTTTTTTGTAAAAAATAAGCCGCGCTTTTATGCAGATATAGTATAATAGAGAAGATATAGAACAGAATGAAAGGGAGCAAACGCAATGAAACATCTCATAATCGTACGTGGCGGCGGTGAGATCGCCAGTGGTGTGATCCACGCGCTTTACCGTACGGGATTCCGCGTGCTGGTATTGGAGCAGGCGGAGCCGACGGCTACCCGGCGGCGTGTCGCGTATTCGGAGGCCATGTACCGCGGTGAGGCGACCGTGGAGCGTATCACCTGCTATCGTGCGAAAAATGTTGAGGATGCGAAAAGGCGGTTGAAGGAAGGACAGCTCGTGATGCTGGAAGATCCGGAGGCCAAATGCGTGCGGGGATTCAAACCGCAGGTGCTTGTCGATGCGATGGTGGCCCATGAGAACAAGGGGACCAAGCGTGATATGGCTGAACATACGGTAGCCTTAGGGCCGGGGTTCTGTGCTGGCCGTGATGTGGACGTGGTAGTGGAGACTGGACGTGGCCATAATCTTGGCCGGTTGATCTATGAGGGCTTTTCCTCGAAGGACCAGAATCTGGACAATGCCACGGTGGGGATAAGCCAGAATGTCGAGCATCTGGTCTTTGCGCCAGAGAATGGACGGCTGGAGATGCTTCGCAGCATCTCGTTGATGGTCAAGCAGGGCGAATCGGTGGCCCATCTGCACACAGACGATGGGCAGGTCATTGAGCTCAAGGCGACGATCGATGGTGTGCTGCGCGGTGCCCTGCACGGCGGTTCACGCGTGCGCAAGGGCCAGAAAGTAGCCGATATCCACCCGACGATGGGGCAGGAAGAGTGCTTTACGATTTCGGATAAGGCGCGCTGCATTGCCGGTTCGGTACTCGAGGCCGTCATGGTATGGGATCATAAGCGTCCCAAGCGTGGTTTCTTCCAGCGCCATTGATTGAGGTGCTGTTATGGTGAGTGATCTGTTTCAAGCATTGTGGGAGTTTCTTTTTCCCGCACATTGCCCGCTTTGCCATAAATATGTCAAGAATAAGGGAGACTGGTGCGAGACCTGTCTCCGTCAGGTTTGTCAGCCAACGCGGCTGCCAGTTCCAGCGCCTATGCAGCCGGTTGCCGGCAGTGCATGGGCGCTTTGCCTATATCGGGGCGGGATGCGGGACCTTCTGCGCCGGCTCAAATACCGGAGGCAGCAGAGTGCCTTGCCCTATATCCACCGGCTGCTGGCCGCCGCTGATGCGGATAAGGGGATAGCGGCGCTATTGGCATGGAGTGAGGTGGCCGTACCGGTGCCGCTGCATGCCAGCCGCGAGCGGCTGCGTGGCTTCAACCAGTCGGAGCGGATATTTGCCGTATGGCTGCAGGTGCATGGTGTCCCGATGGTACGGGCTCTGCAGCGCGTCAAGGCCACGCTGCCCATGTATGAGCTTACACCGGAGCAGCGCCGGGAGAACCTCAAAGGTGCCTTTGCTGTCTGTGCGGCGGCCAGCCTTGCAGGCAAGCATGTCCTGCTGGTCGATGACATCTTGACGACAGGGGCTACGCTTGGTGCCTGTGCCCGGGAAATCAAGCGGGCTGGGGCAGCAGAGGTGCGTGTGCTGGTGCTGGCCAGTGACCATCGCTGCTGAAAGCCTTCGGAGCATATTTGTTAAAGATGTATTTTCTGGTTGTAATATTGTATACAAATAGTGTATAATATAGCAAAACAAAAATACGCTTTGTAAACAAAATGCTAGAGGGGGCTTTCGTGTGTTGATGAATGGAGCTCAGGCTGTGTTGGAGAGCCTGAAAAGAGAAGGGGTGGACGTCGTCTTCGGCTATCCGGGCGGTGCAGTGCTGACCCTGTATGATGCTGTCTACAAGATGAAATTCCCGCATGTGCTCACGCGCCATGAGCAGGGCGCAGTCCATGCAGCTGACGGCTATGCCCGCGCTACGGGCAAGGTCGGCGTTGTCTTTGCGACCTCGGGGCCAGGGGCGACGAATCTCATCACGGGCATTGCTACGGCCTGTACAGACTCGGTTCCGCTCGTCTGCATCACCGGACAGGTGGCTAATCCCTATATCGGCAAGGATTCGTTCCAGGAGGCGGACATCTTTGGCATCACGACGCCCATTACAAAGCATAATTATCTCGTCAAGGATGTAAAGGAACTGCCGCGCGTCCTCAAGGAAGCGTTCTTCATTGCCCGCACGGGCCGTCCGGGGCCAGTCGTCATTGATGTGGCCAAGGACGTATTCGATACGAAATTCGACTATGAATATCCGGAAACGGTCCAGCTGCGCGGCTATTCGGGTGAATACACGGGCAGCGAAGCGGAAATCGATGCTGTGGTCGAGGCAGTCAAGCAGGCTGAGCGGCCACTGCTGTTCGTGGGAGGCGGCGTCGTGGGCTCTGAGATGGCCGGCGAGGTGCGCAAGATCGCCCAGCTTCTCGGCGTGCCAGTGACGACGACACTTCTGGGCTTGGGCGTCGTCCCTGCGGACCATAAGGGCTTCCTAGGCTTTGCGGGCATGCATGGTTCGTATGCGGCCAATATGTCCATCCAGCAGTGTGATCTGCTGCTCTGTATCGGCATGCGCTTCAGCGACCGGGTGACCGGCAAGGTATCCGGCTTTGCGCCGAAGGCCAAAGTCGTGCATTTTGAGCTCGACAGGGCTGAGGTGAATAAGAATGTTGTGGCAGATTACCGCGTGCTCGGCGATCTGCGCTGGTCCCTGCCCTTGTTCAAGGAAAAGCTCAGTGCTACGGGCAGGGCATTTGCAGCAGAGTACAAGGATTGGCTTGAGCATGCCGTCGCCATGAGCGAGGAGCGTCCGTTCAGCTATCGGGAAGAAGGTGATCTCATCAAGCCGGGAGCACTGATCCGGAAGGTCAGCGAGCTGTCGGATGAAGATACGATCGCCGTCACGGATGTCGGCCAGCATCAGATGTGGGCGGCGCAGTTCTTTGACGTCTATAAGCCGCGTCATTTCCTGACCTCTGGTGGCCAGGGGACCATGGGCTATGGCCTGCCGGCGGCGATGGGGGCCAAGATCGGCAAGCCGGACAGCAAGGTCGTGCTGTTCACAGGCGATGGCAGCATCATGATGAACTGCCAGGAGTTTGCGACGATTGCCGATAACGACATCGATGTCAAGGTCATCATCGTCCACAACTGCATTCTGGGCATGGTTGGCCAGTGGCAGCGCCTGTTCTATAACCATCATTATTCGCAGTCCGAGCTCAAGGGCAAGACCGATTTCGTCAAACTGGCCGAGGCTATGGGGCTCAAGGGCTATCGCTTGACGGCTAAGGAGGAGCTGGAGTCGAGACTGCCGGCTATCCTGGCGGAAAAAGGTCCTGCACTCATCGATGTCCTGATTCCAGAGGAAGAAGATGTCCTGCCGATGGTGCCGGGCGGCAAACGTCTGGATCAGATGGTACTGGGAGGGAGTAAGTGATGATGAAGAAATATCTGCTGGCCGTCCTGGTCGACAACAAGCCTGGCGTGCTCACACATGTATCGGGGCTTATCAGCCGCCGCGCCTTCAACATCGAAAGCATATCGGCTGGCTATACCGAAGAGCCGGAGGTCACGCGCATCAATATCGTCGTATCTGTCGAGTCGGAAAATGAGCTCGATCAGGTGGTGACACAGCTGTCGAAACTCATCGATGTCATCAAGATCGTCAATCTCAGCAAGGTGGAGTCCATCGAGCGCGAGCTCGTCATGATAAAGGTCAAGGCAGGCCGCAAGAACCGCGCGGATATCATCAACATTGTCGAGATTTTCCGGGCTAAGATCGTCGATGTCGGTCCGGAGGATGTCGTGGTCGAGCTCACGGGATCGCAGAGCAAGATCGATGGCATCATCGAGGTCTTGTCAGAGTATGAGATCCTGGAGATTGCCCGCACAGGAGCGATTGCGCTCTCGCGTGGGCCGGTACCGGTCAAGCATATGTGAATTGTGAGACGGGATGCAAAAAGATATAGATAAATTGCAGTTTATCTGTCCGTACGTGGTTAAAACAAACTCGGTACAGCTCAGCTTGGGTGGGGGCGGGTGCACTTTTTCTCCGCTCCCGCTAAATGCCCCGCGCGGCTGCTTTAGTACGTACTTAGATACATGTGCCGGGCAGGCCAGCGGCACGCCAATACATCGAATCGTTCTAGGAAGTACGTACTGCGGGCCATCCCTCACTGCGTTCGGGCAAATCGCTCCCGCTGCGAAGAAAGTGTACCCGCCCCCGCCCGCTGCTACGTTTGGATAAGCCTGCTTTGTTCCGGCAATAGGTTACGAATTACATCGATGTGCTTGTTA